>JBBRLX010000024.1:0-66405 GCA_038231135.1 Candidatus Eiseniibacteriota bacterium
CTCCGTGAGCTTGGCGAGGCCGAAGTCGAGCACCTTGGCGAAGCCGTCGCTCGTGACCATGATGTTGCCCGGCTTGAGATCGCGGTGGACGATGCCGGCCGCGTGCGCCTTGGCGATACCGTCGGCCGCCTGGGCGAGCCAGCCGATCAGGGTGCGCAGGTCGGCGTGGTCTTCATGGATGAGCGTCGAGAGCGTCTTGCCGCTCACGAGCTCCATCGAGATGAAGTGCACCGGGTTAGAATCCGCGTCGCTTGCCGAACGCACCGTGTCGTGCCCGATCTCGTAGATCGTCACGATGTTGGGATGGCTGAGCGACGACGCCGACTTGGCTTCGAGCACGAAGCGGCGGACGCGCTCCTCGCTGCGCACCAGGTCGGGCGGCAGAATCTTGAGCGCCACGTTGCGGCCGAGCGACCGGTCCTGGGCGAGATACACCTCGCCCATGCCGCCCACCCCCAGCGGTCCGACGATGCGATAGTGGGAGATTTCGTCTTCGGGGTGCAGCGTGCGGGAGGACTTCGCGGCCATTGGTTCTCCGGGGTGCCGGGTCGGATTTCCGCCGCATGCTAGCGCGGTCGTTTCGAGATCACTAGCGAGGATGCCCAGGCGCTGGAGCCTCAATTGGTCACGAACCGCTGTCGCGCCGTCCCGCGTCGGATCGCGCGACGACGATCGTCGCCAGCAACGTCGCGATCAGCCCACACCCAGCATTGCGCGACCCCATCGCGTCGCCGAGCGTGCCGCCCAACAGAGTCGGGCGGTTTTCGTGTCCTCATGTCTCTGAAACCCGAGTCCCTAAATGTGCTGCACGCGTGTGCAGTGCGTCAGGCGCGGGTTTCCCCGGGTAAACTGGGGTGTCCACGGCGGGTCGCCGCCGGAACCGCGGTGGTCGCCATGGCAGCCGCCCGCGCCATCACCCAAGTCACATCGATTCGCGGTTGGGCGTGGATTCGCAAGCGGTTCCGATGAACTCGCGCAGTTCGCCACGGCGTGGTCCGTCGATTGCGATGATGCTCCTGCGAGATCGACGTTGATCTCGCCACGACAAGACAGGGGGCGGCGGACCGGTTTCGCGGAGGTTGATCGCAATCGGGGGCCGGTTGGCCGAAGTGATTCCACCTCCGCCACCTTGTCGGTCGGGGACGCGAGCGTAGTACTGTCTGCGTTTCATGCGATCATCGCTCGCGTCCCTCGAAACGATTCCGAACGCCTCACCCCCCGCGGACCGCCGGCGCCCCGCTCTGCTGTTGCCGGCGCTGGCGCTCAACCTGCTCCTGTCGAGCGGCACGTTCCTCGTCGCCCGCCGCACCCTGACCGAGTTCCCGGCGCTGCCGCTCTCCATGTTGCGATTCGTGCTCGCCGCCGGCGCATTGTGGCCGCTGACGCGCTGGCTGCAGCCCAACGTGCGCATCCGGCGCCAGGATCGCGGCCGCATCCTGCTGCTCGGAATCCTCGCCGTCCCGCTCAACCAGTGTCTGTTCCTGGTCGGCATGCAGTGGGCGAGCGCCTCGCACGCGGCGCTGCTCTACGCGCTCACGCCCGCGTTCGTGCTGCTGTTCGGGCTTGGCGCCGACGTGCGGCCGGGATGGTTGGTGCTCGCGGGGGTGGCGCTGGCGTTCGCGGGGGTGCTGACGCTGCTGCTCCAGCGTGGCCTGCACTTCGATCCGCATTCGGTGCGCGGTGATCTCGTGATCTTCGCGGCCGTCATCGCGTGGTCGCTCTACTTGGTGCTCGGCCGCGACGTCACCCGGCGCTATGGCCCGCTGGTGGTCACCTCCGAAGCGCTGCTCGCGGGCACGCTGGTGTTCCTCCCGCTCGGGCTCTGGTCGCTGCGCGACTTCCATCCGGGGCGGATCTCGCTGCCCGCCTGGAGCGGACTGTTCTATCTCGCGTGGCTGACCTCGGGCGTCAATTACGTGATCTGGTTCTGGGGGCTCCAGTATCTGAAGCCGGCATCGGTCGCCCTGCTGACGAACCTCCAGCCGCTGGTGACGGTCGCGATGGCGTGGATGTTCCTCGGCGAATCCCTGCCCGCGGGATTCGTGGTGTCGACGCTGCTGGTGCTCGCGGGCGTATGGCTATCGCAGCACGGCGTGATGCGGGCGGCGCGGCAGCGGCCCGCGGAGCCGGCATGACGCCCGCTCCCCGGCCGGAACGGCCAGCCGGCCCGGCATGACGTCCGCTCGCCGCTCGCCGCTCGGCGCGGTCCCCGAACCCGAGATCGCCGACCGCACGGCGCTGCCCTATCTGGTCGAGCACTGGTATCTCGGCTCGCCCGTCCGGCGCCACATGATCGTGCGGCGGATTCGTGAAGTGTTCGAGCATTCGGGGTTCCGGCCCGGCGGCCGGTTGCTCGATCTGGGTCCGGGCTGGGCGTTCGGTCCTTACTGGGCCGCCCATGCGGGGGCGCGGGTGACCGGCATCGATCTGGGCCTCGACCAGTTGCAGTGGGCGCAGCGCAGCCTCAACCGCGACCGGCGGTTCGCGCTGGTGCAGGGCAATGCGGGCGCGCTGCCGTTTCCCGACCGGACGTTCGACGCCGTGGCGTCGGTGGAGATGATGGAACACGTGTTCCGCCCCGACCGCCCCCGGGTGCTCGCCGAGGCGGCGCGCGTGCTCAAGCCCGGCGGCACGATCGCGATGTCGACGCCGAACGCCCATTCGCCGATCGAGCTGGCGAAGGTGCTGCTCACGCACTGGCCCGCGCTCCGGCGAATGCTGCCGTCCTCGTGCTATCCCGAGGCCGCGGACGACCGCGGCACGTACCATCCCTACCGCTATCATCATCCGATCACCGAGCGCGACCTCACGGACGGGCTCACGGCGGCGGGTTTCCAGGTGATGGGCGTGCGGCGTTTCATGTGGGTGTTCAAGACGCTGCCGCCCGCACTGCTGCCGGCGGGGCGCGGGCTCGAACGGCTGGCCGAGGCGTTGCCGCTGGTGCGGCGGCTCGGCGCCACCACGCTGGTGTGGGGAGTGCGCCGATGATCCCGGTGCAGATGTCGTGGACGCCGCACCCCTATCGCGGCGCGTTCGCGATCGTTGACGACACCGACGGCGCCACGCTCGAATCGGTGCGGCTCGTCTACGACTTCCTGGCTGCGGCGGGACTCCGCACCACGAAGACGGTGTGGGCGTTCGCGCCCGACTCACGCTGCGGCCGGCCGCCGCTGCCGGACTCGGCATTGCGCGGGGTCACGCTGGACGAGGCGGCGTATCGCGACTATTGCGCCGGCCTCGCGCGGCAGGGGTTCGAGCTGGCGCTCCATGGGGCCTCGGCGGGCAACAACTCCCGGGCCCGCACGGTCGCCGCGTTCGACCGGCTGGAGCGCGAGCTGGGCGTGCGCAGTCCCGTCTACCTGAGCCATGCGAAGAACGTCGAGAACCTGTACTGGCAGCAGCGGGCGATCGCCGGAGGCCCGCTGCGGTCGCTGATGAACGTGCTCGCCGCCGGGCACCAGTGCTCGGGGGAGGATCCTGGCAGCCGGTACTTCTGGGGCGACGTGTGCCGCGAGCGGGTGCAGTTCCTGCGGCTGTTCCGCACCCCGCGCATCAACACGCTCGGGGTGAATCCGTCGATGCCGTATTTCGAGACCGCGAAACCCTACGTGCGCGGCTGGTTCACGATCACCGACCGCAGGCTCGAGGAATGCACCAGTCCCGAGGCGCTCGCGATGCTGTCGCACGAGAACGGGCTGTGTCTCACCCGGCAGCACCTGAGCCGGTTCGCCGAGCCCGGCCCGCGCGGCGTGACCGTGGAATTCGAACAGGCGATGCGCCGGCTGCGCGGAGCCCCCGACGTGTGGAGCGCAACCGCGGGCGCGGTGCTCGAGCGGCTCAGCCTGCTGCAGGGCGTCGTGCTGGCCTACCGCGATTCGAACCTGTGGATCGTGAACCTGAACGACGCCCCGGTCGATGGCCTGCAGCTCGTGATGGGCGAGCGACCGCGCCCGCAGCCGCAGTCCCGGTCGGTCGGGCTCGCCTACCACGACGGCGTCACCGTGATCGACCGCCTGCCGCCACGATCGATCGTCTATCTCGATTGCAGCGCACCCCTGTTCATCGCCGACCGCAACGCCGTGGAGCTCGACGCCGCGCTCCATGGGGAATGGCGGTTCGGACACGGTACCTGCCGCCTCAACTTCGGGCATTCGCCGTGGCATGTCGCGGGCCGCACGGTGGCGGCGGCCGCGTTCGAGCTGGAATTCACGGGGGGCGCGGGCGACGTCCACGCGATGTCGCGCGCATCGGACGCCGAGCTCACCCGGCTGTTCTTCGGACACGCGGCGCTCGTCGTGCGCCGGATCGCGCGCGAGGGGGAATCGCTCGACCTCCATCGTGGCGCCAAACGCTCACGCTTCGAGCTCGCGGAGTCCCGCCCATGACCGAACCGCCGAATCCACTGCCGGGCGCTCCGACTCCCGCCGGCGCACCGATCTCCGCCGCGGGCGCTCCGGTCGATGCGGGTGACGCCCCCGGTCCTGCGACCGGCGCACCGGCTGCCGGAGCCACCCCCCGCGGGCGGGCCGCGGCGCTCGTGGCGCTGGTGCTCGCGCTGGCGGGCGCGGGGGTGGCCGCGTTCCTGGTGCGCGAGCATCTGGCCGTCACGCAGGGCGATCTGGCGCGCGGCTTGTTCTGCGGCGGATCGGGGCAGTTCGACTGCGGCCGGGTCGCGGCGGACCCGTCGTCGTGGCTGCTCGGGATGCCCGTCGCGTTCTGGGGGCTGGCGTTCTACTTCGTTACGCTCGGGCTCGCGCTGGGAGCGCTGGTGCTGCGGCCCGCCGAGCGCGCGGCGGCCGCGTCGCTGGGGACGCTGCTCGCGCTGACCGCGGTGATCTTCGATGCGTGGCTCGCGTGGGTGATGGTGACCCAGATCGGCTCGATCTGCCTCAACTGTGTCGCCACCTACGCCATCAATCTGCTGCTGCTCGTGGCGTTCTGGCGGCTCGAGCAACGCATCGGCGCGCCGCCCGATCTCAAGGCGCTCGCCCTCGCGTGGCGTTCGCCCGCTAAGATCGCGATCGCGCTGGGCGTGGCCGGGGCGATCGCGGCCGCGACGGTGTGGGTGTGGCGGCCGCTCGCCGAGACGCGACAGTTCGCGCGCGAGGAGACGCTCGAGTTCCTCGACAAGACCACGCGCCCGCCGGAGATCGACATGGCGCGCTTCGCCGGGCTGCCGTCGCGCGGCCCCGACTCAGCGCCCGTGACGATCGTCGTGGCGGGCGATTTCCAGTGCCATTACTGCCGCGCGCTGTCGGCAAACGTCGAGCGCCTGCGGCGCGAGCTGCCGGGCAGGATCCGCGTGGTGTTCCTCCAGTCGCCGGTGAGCTCGCTGTGCAATCCCGGCATCAAGGAGAACGTGCACGAGGACGCGTGCTGGCTCGCCGAGGTCGGCGAGGCCGCGGCGATGCAGGGCCGGTTCTGGGAGTACCATGATTTCCTGTATCACCATCTGTCGCAGCCGCAGGTGACCCGCGCGAACGTCGAGCCGCGGCTGGCCGAGATCGGTCTCGACCCGGCGCGCGTCAAGGCGGCGCTCGCGGACGGCAGCGCGCGCGCGCGGCTGGGCCGCGAGGTCGGGCTGGCGAACCAGCTCAAGCTGATCGAGGTGCCGTCGATCGTGATCAACGGCCATGCGCGGCGCGCCGGGGTCTATCCCGACATGCTGCGCAGCGTGGTGCACGTGATGCTCGCCAGACTGTAGACTCGCGGCCTCCATGGCACTCTCCACTGTCCCGATGGCCCCGCCCGCGCGGCTGCGCGCCTATGCGTCGTTCGTGCGGTTCGAGCACACGCTGTTCTCGCTGCCGCTGATCCTCGCCGGTGTGTTCAGCGCGCCCGGCCGCGCGGTCACCGGCCGGCGCTGGGCGCTCGTCGCGATCGCGGCGGTCGGCGCCCGCACCGCGGCCATGGCGCTCAACCGGCTCGTCGACCGCCGGCTCGACGCGCTGAACCCGCGCACCCGCGTGCGCGAACTGCCGTCAGGCACGATGCGGCTCGGCGAGGCGGTGGCGCTGCTGGCGGTGAGCGCCGCGGCCTACCTCGCGGCGTGTGCCGCGCTCGGGCCCTGGTACCTGAAGGTGGCGCCGATTCCGCTCGCCGTGTTCGCGCTCTATCCCTACCTCAAGCGCTGGACCCCGCTGTGCCACTTCGGCGTGGGCGTAGCACTCGCGCTGGCGCCGCTCGCGGGATACGCGGCCGCGCATCCCGGGCTCGAGCATCCCGGCGCGGCACTGTGGCTCGCGGCGTTCGCGTGGCTGTGGGTGAGCGGCTTCGACATCATTTACGCGACGCTCGACGAAACGTTCGATCGCGCCCATGGCGTCCACTCGATGGTCGCATGGCTCGGCCGCCGCCGCGCGCTCCGGGTGTCGGCGGTGCTACACGTGCTGGCGTTCGCCTCCCTCGCGGGCGGGGTGCTGTCGGTGCTGCTCCGCCAGATTCTGCCCGATCCGGCGGCGCGCGGCGCATTCGCCTGGGGCCTCGCGGGGGCGGCTGCGCTCGTCAGCGTGCTGCTCGCCGTGGCGGGCATGCTGCTGTGGCTCGAGCAGCGCTGGGCCGAGGACGTCGATCTCGCGTTCTTCAAGGTCAACGTGTGGGTGGGGTTCGTCGTGCTGGCCGCGGTGCTCGCCGCGCGCCTCGCGGGGGGGTTCTGATGGCCCGCTACCTGATCGGCATGACCGGCGCCTCGGGCGCCGCGTTCGGCGTCGAGTTCGTGAAGCGCTGCCCCGGCGAGAAGTTTCTCGTGATCTCCGACTGGGCGCGGCACGTGCTGCAGAGCGAGACCGGCCTCAAGCCCTCGGACCTCGAACCCCACGTGAAGCGGGTGTTCGCGGACGCCGATCTCGCCGCGCCGTTCGCGTCGGGCTCCAACCGGTTCGACGCGTTCGTGATCGTGCCGTGCAGCGTGTCCACGCTGGCGAAGATCGCGGTTGGCATCGCCGACACCCTCGTCACGCGCGCCGCGGCCGTGGCGCTCAAGGAGCGCATGCGGCTGGTGCTGTGCGTGCGCGAGACTCCGCTGTCGACGATCGCGCTCGCCAACATGCACACGCTGTCGCGCGAGGGCGTGGTGATCATGCCGGTGTCGCCGCCCTGGTATGGCGGCCCGCAAACGGTGGACGACGTGATCGCGGCGTTCACCGACAAGTTGCTGGGCGTGCTGGGCGAGCCCGCGGGCGACGGCTGGCGCGAGGGCGAGCTGGAGTGACCGGCGCCCGCTCGCTGTCGGCGTTCCTCCAGGAGCTGGAACGTCGCGGCGATCTCAAGCGCGTCACCCGCGAGGTCGACTGGCGCTACGAGGTCACCGAGATCGCGTGCCGCGAGGCCAAAGCCGAGGGCCCGGCGCTGCTGTTCGAGCGCGTGCGCGGCTCGCGGTTTCCGCTGGCCGTGAACGTGCTCGCCGCGCGGCGCCGCATCGAATGGGCGCTCGGCCGTACGCCGGCCGCGGTGGGCGCCGAGTTGGAGAGCCTGCTGCACGCCGTGCCGCCGCGCCGGCTCGCGGACCTGTGGAAGCTGCGCGGCAGCGGGGGCCGCGTGCTGGCGATGCGACCCGCGCGCACCGGCGCCGCGCCCTCCCAGGCCGAGTCCATGGGCGCTGATCTCGAACCGCTGCCGATCCTAAAGCTTTGGCCCGGCGACGGCGGCCGGTTCGTGACGTTCCCGCTGGTGCTCACCGAGCATCCCGTTACGCACACGCGCAACCTCGGAATCTACCGGATCCACGTGTACGACCGCTCGACCACCGGCATGCACTGGCAGATCGGCAAGGGCGGCGGGTTCCACTATCACGCCGCCGAGCAGCGCGGCCACGGCCTCGAAGTCGCGCTGCACGTCGGCGCCGATCCGGCCACGCTGCTCGCGGCCGTGGCGCCGCTGCCCGAGGGCATCGACGAGCTGGCGTTCGCCGGGTTCCTGCGCGGCTCGCCCACGCGGCTCGCGCGCGGGCGCACGATCGCGATGGACGTGCTGGCCGACGCCGAGTTCGTGATCGAAGGCGAGGTGCCCGCGCACGAGCGGCGGCAGGAAGGTCCGTTCGGCGATCACTTCGGGCACTACTCGCACGCGGCGCCGTTCCCGGTGTTCCACGTGCGCGACATCACCCATCGCCGCCGGCCCGTGTTCCAGGCCAGCGTCGTCGGCAAGCCGCCCCAGGAGGACAAGTTCATGGGCGAGGCTGTGCAGGACATGTTCACCGGGGTGCTCAAGGTGATCCATCCCGAGATCGTCGATCTGTGGGCGTACTTCGAAGCCGGGTTCCACAACCTGCTCGTGGTGGCAGTCCAGAACCGGTTCGCCCGCGAGGCGAAGAAGACCGCGCTCGGGCTCTTGGGCACCGGCCAGTTGTCGCTGACCAAGGCGATCGTGCTCGTCGACCCCGACGTGAATCCCCGCGACCGCGCCGCGGTGTTCCACGCGATCGCCGCGAACTTCGATCCCGCCGAGGACTTCATGCTGATCCCGGGCGTGCCGCTCGACACGCTCGACTTCACGAGCTACACCATGAACCTCGGCAGCAAGATGGTGCTCGACGCGCAGCGCCGTGACGCCGCCGATCCGGCGGGGCCGGGGGCGGCCGCCGCCGCCGTGCCCCTGTCGGTGCCCGACCCGCGCGCGTTCGAGTCCGGCGTGCTCACGCACCGCCTGGCATGGGGCGCGATGCTGGTGGTGCAGACCCGTGACGACGGGCGCGCGCTCGTCGAGCGGCTGATCCGGCGGCCCGAGTACGCCGGCGTACGGTTGATCGTCGCCGTCAGTCCCGACGTGCCGCTCGAAAACGATGAACTCCTGCTCTGGGGGGTCTTCACGCGATTCGACTGCGCGCGCGACATCGTGGCCGCGGCGACCGAGTCGCGCGGCGCCTGGGTCGCGGTGCGCGGCCCGCTGGGCATCGATGCGACGTGGAAGACGGGTTACCCCGAGCCGGTCGAGAATCTGCCGGAGGTGATTCGGGCGGTCGATGGGTGGTGGGCGGATGGAGACTGAAGCATTCCGCGCGTTGAGAACAAGAGGGCCAACTCGTCGGAGCGAACGTCCCGCTTCCTGAATTTCGAGACAAAGTGGCCATCATGGTCTTGGTAGAGTCGGCAGCTCGCACGGTAGGTGTGTCGTGGCCCTCGAGGTCGACGCCGCTCCGTTCCTTCATGACGGAATTCTCACACCTTCAGGTAATGACGAGGATCCTTCTTCAGCTTCGCGACGCAGTGGTCACAGCAGGTCACGTACTCGTTGCCAGCGATGCGCACATGCGGGCGGTTCGCGTCGACGGCGAACACCACACCGCTGACGGGGCACCGGGTGAGCTTCCCTGGCTGCGCCCCCGGCTGCGCCAGCACATTCCTGGCGTTGTACTTGAGCTTCGTGGCACATGAAAAACGGCACATGCCGGACATGGCGGGATCAAAGTGCCCGGTGAGATTCCCTCGCGGGGCTACGGATGCAGCGGCGGCGGAGGGCGAGCTGCACGAGCTGGCACAAGAGCTCGCCGTCGCGGCACTCACGGGAGACTTGCAGGACGTGCTGCTTTGGTTTGACGCGAACACCGTATAGCCACCTGTGGCGAGGAGCGCCAGGACGACGATCCCAAGAACGAACTTCCGCATTTCAGACCTCCTGGACGGGTGGTCCTGGCTGCCATGCAGATGCCTTCTGCGATGCGCGCCCCACATCCCCCCGGGGGGATAGAGTCGAGTTTTCGGCCGAGACATGCAAGGGCTAGAGCTCGCACACGGAAACTTCCCACGATTGCCAGAGCGGGGCATTTCCACCCCCCCGACTGGTGCCGCCCCCACCCCGGGCATTACCTTCGCCCCATGGACCGCCACAACCTCACCCACTCGCTGTTTGGGACGTCGCGCGCGCTGATCGGCATGCTGCACCTGGGCGCCCTGCCCGGCAGCCCGGCGCACAACCTGGATCTCGACGCGATCATCTCCCGCGCCGTCGAAGAGGCGCGCATCTACCGCGACGCCGGGTTCCATGCGCTGGCGATCGAGAACATGCACGACCGCCCGTACCTCAATCGCGTCGCCGGGCCTGAGACGGTCGCGGCGATGGCGGTGGTGGGCTACGAGGTGCGCCGCGCGGTGTCGCTGCCGCTCGGCGTCCAGGTGCTGGCGGGCGCCAACGAGGCGGCGATCGCGGTGGCGCTGGCGTGCGGGGCGTGCTTCGTGCGTGCCGAGGGCTTCGTGTTCGCGCACGTCGCCGACGAGGGCACGATGGACAGTGACGCGGGCACGCTGCTGCGTTACCGCGACCGGATCGACGCGGAGCACGTACGGGTGTTCGCCGACATCAAGAAGAAGCATTCGTCCCACGCCATCACCGCCGACGTCAGCCTCGCCGACACCGCGCGCGCCGCGGAGTTCTTCCTCGCCGACGGCGTGATCGTGACCGGCACCGCGACCGGCCGCGAGACCGACTCCGCCGATGTGCGCTCGGTCGCGGCGGCGGTGAACGTGCCGGTGTTCGTCGGCTCCGGCGTCACTCCCGAAAATCTGGCGAAGTTCCCGCATGCCGACGGGTTCATCGTGGGTTCGTCGGTGAAGCGGGACGGCGTCTGGTCCAACGGCCTCGACCCGGACCGCGTGCGCGCGGTCGCCGGGGCATTCGCGAGTCTCGCGCCCGCGCGGTGACGCCGGACCTGGTGTTCCTCGGCAATCTGCTGGTCGACGACATCGTGCTGCCGGACGGCCGCACGCTGCTGTGCGAGCCGGGCGGCGCGATGCTGTACTCGGCGCTGGCGGCCCGGCTGTGGGGACTGGCGGTGGGCCTCGTCACGATCGCGGGCAGCGACTATCCGCTGACGGCGCTCGATGCGCTGGCGGCGCGCGGCGTCGACCTGGCCGGCGTGCGGCCACTCGGCCGGCCCGGTGTGCGCACGTGGCTGCTCTACGAGCCGGGCACGCGACGGGTAATTCATCACCTCAATGGCCCCACGCACTTCGAGGTGTCCCCGACGACGGCGGACGTGCCCTCGGCGTGGCGCGCCGCGCGGGCGTTCCACCTGGCGCCGATGCCGATCGAGCGCCAGCGGGAGCTGGTCGAAGACCTCGCAGGGTGGTCCGCGGCCGACGGGCGGCCGCCGTTCGTTTCGCTCGATCCGAACGCCGCCGTGGACCGCGCGACGCTGCCGGCCTGGCGGGACGCGCTGGCTCATGCGGACGCATTCCTTCCCAGCGAGGATGAGTGCGATGCTGCAGTAGAACTGCGCGATTGGGAGCGCGACCTCGCGCCCGGCCGGCCGCGGTTTCTGATCCTCAAGCGCGGCGCCGCCGGGGGCACGCTGTTCGATCGCATGACCGGACGCGAGTGGCCATGGCAGGCGCGCGCGTATCGCGTGATCGACACGACCGGGGCGGGCGACGCGTTCGCGGGCGGCTTCCTCGCCGGCTGGCTGAGCCACGGCGACATGGACCGCTCGCTCCAGCAGGGCGTGGTGTGCGCGAGTTACGCAATCGGAGACTGGGGCGCGCGGGGCCTGATCTCGGCGACGCCGGGAGCTGCGGAACTGCGACGCGAGGAGTGGTTCGGTCGCTGAGCCTGACTACCGGACTTCGATCGACCCCAGCATCGTCGGGTGAAACCGGCACGCATAGGACTCGACGCCGCGCTGCGTCATCACCTGCCGCCAGGTCGCGCCGGGCGCGACCGAACCGGAATCCCAGTGCCCGCTCGTGGCGGTCGTGGTGTGGGGCAGGATGTCCTGGTTCGACCACTCGACGGTGTCACCGGGGGCCACCTGGAGCGCCGGGGGAACGAACTTGAACTGCGCGATCCGGACCTGGTGGAGAGCGGCGTGCGGATGAGCGGTCGCGGAGCAGCCGGACAGCAGCAACACGACGAACGCCAGAGCCGGAACTCCGGCGCAAACAACTGGACCGGCGCGCTGGGTTTGGATTCGCGCGCCGGTCCGGTTCATCGGATTCGGTATTCGACTACTTGGTGGCCAGCGACTGCTGAACCTGCTTCGCGTGCTCGAGATGCGCGGCGAACGCCGGGCGCACGTTCTGGAGCAGTGACTTGAGGTCGGCATTCTGGGCGCCCGGGATGAGCGTGTTGTCGATCATGCTCAGCACGGCTTCGTGATACGCCACCTCGTTGTCGATGTAGGCCTTGTCGAATTCGGCGCCCTTACGAGTCTTGAGCGTATCCCGCATCGCGTCGCCATTCGACTTGAGCTGCTTGCTCGCCTCGTTGTCCTCGGGTGTCAGATTGACACGCTTCGCCAGGTCGGACGCCTGCTTGTTGACCGACGTGTGGTCCGTGATCATCTGCTCGGCGAACGCCTTCACCTTCGAATTCTTCGACGTCGACTTGGCCAGCTCACCGGCCTTGACGTCGACATCGTTGGCGGCGACCACGATCGCGGCAATGTTGCCATCGGTCATGGTCGTGGCCGGCGCCGGAGTGGCACTCGTCGAGGTGTCGGGACCGGCGGGGGTGGCCGAGGTGTTCTCGGTCGTTTCCGTCTTCTTGGCGCATGAGGACACGGCGGCGACGAGGAACAGTGTGGCGAACAGTGTTGTGACGCGACGGATTGGTGACATTGATGCCTCCAGGGGCTGGGGCCAATTTCCGCAAGCGACCACCATACGGCAATCCTTGCACTTCTTACAGCGCACGCAATGGATCCGGCTGCCGGGACGCCGCAGCCGGCGACACACGTACACGGTGGACGCAGAGACGCCATGTCGTTGCGCGCCACGGAGAAGCCGTTCCAGCGCCGCGTCCGGCATAGTACACCCAATTACCAATCGCCTACCGAATTCGTGCGTACTGCACGCCCCATGCCAGCCGCTGGGCCGGGGACCTCGTACACGTAGACGCCGAATCCCAGCGTGTCGCGGCCCCACCGCTCGTATGCGGCGCGCCACGCGCCGATCCGGGCGAGCATCGCGTCGCGGTCCGGATCGTCCGGGTGCTCCGCGGCGAATCGTTCGACGGCCGCGGCGTAGGGATGCTCGTACGCGTCCCATTCGGCGTCGGTGCTGGCGAACGACCCCCGCGGCACGAGCCCCAGCGACACTCCCGTGGCGAGATTCGCGGCGTGGGTCGTTAACTCGTCCGCGCCGCTGCCGAGCACGGCAAGGTATTCGGGATCCGGCTCGCGCTTCCAGTACCCGTCCCCCGCGGCGATGCGACCGCCGGGTCGCACGCAGCTTGTGAGTTCGCGCAACGCATCCGTGAGGTGGCCGAACGCGTGCGTGGCGCCGATGCATAGCGCGGCCGCGAAGCGCCCCGGCTCGAAGGCGGCATCCTCCCAGCGACCGCCGACGAGCTCGAGCGCGCCCGGTGGAACGCGGCGCTCCGCCTGCGCGCGCGCGTCAGCCAGGAACGCGGCGTTGGGATCCACGCCGGTGCCCGTCGCGCCGTGGCGCTCGATCGCGCGGATCAGCATCTCAGCCTTGCCGCAGCCCACGTCGAGCACCGGGGCTCCGGGTGCGAGCGCGAGCGCATCCACGATCGCGTCGGCCGTCGCGGGCGCGAGTGGACTCAGGATCCGATGGCCCTGATGGGCGATCGTGGAATACCGCATGCGGTCCATTTCGCTTAGTGTCGCAGAATGCTCGATCGCCTGCTCGTCGCCGACTCCGTCGCCGCCGCACTGGCCGCCCGCCGGCCGGTCGTCGCGCTCGAGACCACGCTCGTCACGCATGGCCTGCCGGCGCCCGAGGGCGTGGCGGTCGCGCTCGAGCTGGAACGCGTTGTGGAGCGCGCGGGGGCGGTGCCGGCCACGATCGGCGTGCTCGCGGGCCAGGTGCACGTGGGCATGTCCGGCGCCGAACTCGGCCGGCTCGCCGCCGCGCCCGGCGTCACGAAGCTCAACCTCGGCAATTTCGCGGCGCACGTCGCGGCCGGAGGCTCCGGGTCCACGACCGTGGCGGCCACACTGTTCGTCGCCGCGCGCGCCGGCATTCCGGTGTTCGCCACCGGCGGCATCGGGGGCGTGCATCGCGACTCCGCCGCGACGGGCGACGTGTCCGCCGACCTCGTCGCCCTCGCGCGCTGGCCGGTGGCGGTGGTGTGCGCGGGCGCCAAGGCGATCCTCGATCTGCCGATGACCGTGGAGCGGCTCGAAACGCTCGGCGTGCCGGTGCTGGGATTCCAGACCGACCGGTTCCCCGCGTTCTATCGGCGCGACAGTGGGCTTCGCGTCGACCGGCGCTGCGACGACGTGCCGGCGCTGGCGGCGGCCGTGCGCGCGCAATTCGAGCTGGGGCTCGGGACGGGCGTGCTGGTGACGAATCCGATTCCCGCAGCCGACGAACTGCCGCGCGAGCTGTACGAGCGCTCGCTGGCGACGGCACTCGCGGACGCCGCGACGGGCGGCATGCGCGGGCGCGACGTGACGCCGTTCCTGCTCGAACGGATGCGCGTCCTTACCGGTGGCGCGAGCGTGGCGGCGAACCGGGCGCTGCTGGTGAACAACGCGCGCCTCGCCGCCGAACTCGCGGTCGAACTGTCGCGCTGAAGCTCGAGGGCGCCGCGTGATCCTGCCGCGGCACAGCACACCCGCCCGCCGAACGTAGCCATTCCGGCCACGGGCGCGGACGCCTCCGCGTTCGTCCGATGGCGTCGGCCGCGCCGAAACCCCCCAACCTTTTGACACGTAGATTTGTCCAATCGCAGGCATCCATTGTTGCGTGTTCGATATGGCAAGGAGCTCCCCCATGCTGCCATGCGTATGTTCATTGATCCTGGCCGCCGCATCCGCGCTTGTGGATTCCTCGGCACACGCCGCCGGCGCGTCCGCCATGGAAGTCCGTGCCGTTCGTACTCCGTCGAGCGTCACGGTCGACGGCACGTTGAGCGAAGCCGCGTGGCAATCGGCGCCCGTGGAGACCACGTTCATCATGCGGGATCCGGTCGAGAACGGCCGGCCCAGCCAGCGCACCGAGGTGCGGGTGCTGTTCGACGACGATGCGATCTACGTCGGCGCTCGCATGTACGACACGGCGCCGGACTCGATCATCGCCCGGCTGTCGCGACGCGACGTGGGCGTGCCGGCCGACAAGTTCACCGTGTATCTCGATCCCTATCACGATCAGCGCAGCGGGTATTACTTCCAGATCAACGCCGCGGGCACGCTGTTCGACGGCACACTGACGAACGACGACTGGAGCGACGACTCGTGGGACGGAGTGTGGGAGGGGCACGCGAAGATCGACAGGCAGGGCTGGACGGCCGAGCTCCGCATCCCGTTTTCGCAGCTGCGGTTCCGCGACACGTCCGTGTGGGGGATCAATTTCGGCCGCTTCATCCAGCGCTCGGCCGAACAGGACAACGTGGTGATCCGGCGCAAGAACGCCAGCGGCTTCGTATCCCGCTTCCCGCATCTCGTCGGGCTGTCGGCGACGCCGCGGCGCTCGATCGAGGTGCTGCCCTACCTGACGAACAAGGCCGAGATGCTCCAGCACGCGCCGCACGACCCGTTCCATCAGGGCACCCGCATGGAGCCGGCGGGCGGCGGCGACCTGCGCATGGGGATCGGCAGTGGGCTCACGCTCAACGCCACCGTGAACCCCGATTTCGGACAGGTCGAAGTGGACCCGGCGGTCGTCAACCTCAGCGACGTGGAATCGTTCTTCCAGGAGAAGCGGCCGTTCTTCGTCGAGAATTCGTCGATCTTCGACTTCGGTCAGCAGGGAGCGTCGGACTACTGGGGCTTCAACTGGCCGCAGCCGACGTTCTTCTACAGCCGCCGCATCGGCCGCGCGCCGCAGGGCGGCGTGCCCGACGCGGAGTTCAGCGACGTACCCGTCGGCACCACGATTCTCGGCGCCGCGAAGCTCACGGGCAAGATCGGCAGCGCGTGGAACTTCGGCTCGCTGAACGCGGTCACCGCGCGCGAACAGGCGCACCTGGAAACCGGCGGGTTCCGCAACGACGCCGAGATCGAGCCGCTTACCTACTACGGTGTGATGCGCGGGCTGCGCGAGTTCAAGAACCGCCAGCGGGGATTCGGCCTGATGGGCACCGTGGCCCAGCGCCAGTTCGACGGCCCGGGCCTCGAGGACCAGCTCAACCATCAGTCCGTGATGTCCGGATTCGACGGGTGGACGTTCCTCGACAAGAACCAGGAATGGGTGATCTCGGGCTGGTCGGCGATGTCGTACGTCCAGGGAACCCAGGCGCGGATCAGTGCCCTGCAGCAGAGCTCGCGGCACTACTTCCAGCGCCCCGACGCGCCCGAGGTCACGTTCGACCCGAACGCGACCTCGCTCACCGGCTTCGGCAGCCGGTATTACCTGAACAAGCAGAAGGGGAAGTCGTTCCTGAACGCGGCGGTCGGGTTCATGGATCCCAGGTTCGACGTGTCCGACGTCGGATTCCAGACGCGCTCGGACGTGATCAATTCACACGTGGGCGCCGGCTACAAGTGGACGAACACGACGAAGTGGCGCAAGTACCAGGATGTGATGGGGGCGGTGTTCGAATCCTGGGACTTCGCCGGCAATCCGATCTGGGGCGGCGGATACGCGGCGGGCTCGACCGAGTTCTACAACAACTACAGCTGGAACTACAGCGTCGCCTACAACCCGGAGACGATCACGAACCGCCTCACGCGCGGCGGGCCGCTGATGAAGAACAAGCCGGGCTACGAAGCCACGATGTACTTCGACACCGACAACAAAGACATGCTGTTCTACTCGATCAGCGGATACAGCTACACCCAGCCCGAAGCCGCGGCTTTGAACTGGAACGTGTTCCCGGCCGTGGAGTGGAAGCCGGTATCGAACCTGGTATTCAGCGTCGGCCCCGGCTACGAGAAGGTGAAGTCGACCGCGCAATACGTGACGACGTTCCAGGACGCGTCCGCCACCGACACGTTCGGGGCGCGCTACGTGTTCGCGAATCTCGACCAGACGACCGTGTCGGCGAATCTGCGGCTCAACTGCTCGTTCACGCCGAACCTCAGCGTGCAGTTGTTCGCGCAGCCGCTGATCTCGTCGGGCAGGTACACCGACTACAAGGAGCTGGCATTCCCGAGGTCGTATGCGTTCCGCCACTACGGATCGAACACCACGTTCGATCCCGCGACCGGCCAGGTCGATCCCGACGGCCCCGGCCCGATCACGGCGATCGCCCGGCCCGACCTCAATTTCAAGTCGCTGCGCGGTAACGCCGTGCTGCGCTGGGAATACGTCCCGGGATCGACGCTCTATCTGGTATGGACCCAGGAGCGCACCGACAACGAGGACCAGGGCGAATTCAACCTCGGCCAGAACACGCGCCGACTGTTGAAGGCGGACGCGAACAACATCTTCCTGGCGAAGGTGTCCTACTATTTCAACTTGTAGGAGTTCTCTGCTCTTGACCGGGTGGGGAAATGCGAAACGCCGGAGCGCATTCTCACTCCGGCGTTTCTGTTTGCCCGCGGCGACCGCTATCGCATCAGCGTGATCTTATGCACCGCAGGTAGCGCGCCGGGGGCTGCGAGGCGGGCGAAGTACAGACCGTTGGGCACTCGGACGCCGGCGTCGTTGCGGCCGTCCCACACGGCGCTGCCGCGGCCCGCGGCGCGGACGCCGTAGGTCAAAGTGCGGATGCGCCGGCCGGTGAGGTCGTAGAGTGAGAGCTCCACGATGCCGGGTTTGGCGATCGAGAAGTGCAGCTCGGTGCGGCCGTGCGAGGGATTGGGCCACGGCCGCGAAAACACCGTGCGGTCGCGGATCAACTCGGTCACTGCGGCGTTGACGAACGTCATGCTGTCGGCGGCGGTGAAGATCCAGTCGTGGCTGCTGAGAAAGTCACCGTTCGCGGAGTTGCCGGCCGCGAAGAAATACACTTTGCCGGCCGGATAGTCGGGCGAGTGCCATATGAAGTTCCATTCGACCGGACCCAGGTCTCCGGTGTGGGCGCCGCTCGCATTGTGTTCGATGTACTTGCGGCTCGGATCAAAGGGGATCGCGGAAGTCGTGGCGATCTGGTTGCCGGGGCTCGGGATGAACGTGCCGTAGCCGGTGCCGGAGTCCGACCGCACCGCCGTCATCTGGAATCCCCAATGCAGGGAATCGACCGGCAGCGGACTCCAGGTGTGTGCGAGGCGCACCCGTACCGGATAGTCGGTCGAGATGTCGAACTGCTCGGGCAGATCGAGAATTTCGAGCTGTCCGCTGGGATCGTTGAGCGGTTGCTGCGATGGATCGTGGCAGTACTGGCAGTTGACCTCGGACGCCTTGCCGCCCACGGACCATGCGCCCGTGACGCCCCGCGGTGGTCCGTTGAGTCTCGCGAACGCGCCCGTGGCGCCGCACAACAACACGGCCACGACGAGCAAACGCAACAGGGTTCGGCTCATGGAGGGACAGTCTCCGAAGCGGGTAACGGATCGAACTCGGTCGTCGGGGCGGGGGGAGTGCCGGGGAAAGCCCTTTAACGATACCCCGAAACCGGGCGGTTTCGTACGGAGTTTTTTCGCCCGTTACGGCGGAACGCCTGAGGGGTTGGCCCCAGAACCGGCACGGGCGCAAATAGTTGCGTCGTCGGACCCGTGCGGCCCCGGGAGCTGCGGCACGATCAGGTTGTGCGAGAGGTTGCGGCCGATGGGCGCTGGAGTATCCTTAGAACGCACTCGAGGCCAGGTTCGCGCGGCCTCGAGACTGCCAGGGGGGCCGCCATGAACCGTCCAGTCCCAAGCTTTCGCAGTCGGTGTGCAGTCGCTCTGGCCGCCTGCCTGCTCGCCGCGTTCATCCCATCGACTTCGCGATCGGCGAGTGGCAGCGACGGAACCTGGATTCAGGCGGGTTCGGCCCCGTTCGATGCCTCGGGTGGCGGGCTCACGGCGGTCTCGAGACCGACCCTCGAGGCCTTTGTCTTTGGCGGCTTCACGACAAACGGCGTGGATCCCAGTCCTTCCGCGGAAGGGTGCCGCGTCGCGCTCAACGGCCAGTCCTCCATCCCGATGGCCCCAGGACCGGCGGTGGGCGATCACTCGGCCATCTATGACGCGGACTACGACCGCATGGTCGTGTTCGGCGGGGATCACGTCTACGGCGCCAACCCTGTCACCGACGAGCTGTGGGTGTTCGGGGTGGACGCGAACTCCCAGTGGACCTGGTCGCTGCTCGATGCCGCGGGCACGCCGCCATCGCCACGTCGCAGTCATTCGGCCATCTACGATCCGATCGCCCATCGGATGATCGTGTTCGGCGGTACAGACAAGCCGTGGTTGCTGAGCGGCGGCAACACCACGTTCGACGACGTGTTCCTGCTCTCGCTGGGCGGTCCGCCGACATGGTCGGCCGTCCCGCACGCGGGTCCGTGGCCTGCACCACGCAGCGGTCACACGGCGGTCTACGACCCGACAGGTGATCGAATGATCGTGTTCGGAGGCCGCGGCGCCGATGGCACGCTGCTGAACGATGTGTGGGCACTCGAGCTGCGCCCGCAACTGCAATGGGTCCAGCTCAGCCCCACGGGCCCGCCGCCCCCCGAGCGTGAGGGGCACACCTCGATCGTCGATGACAGCCGGCAACGAATGGTAGTGTTCGGGGGGACCGGCTCAGCCGCGGACGTCTGGTCGTTGTCGCTGAACGGACCCCCCGCATGGAGCCAGCTCGCGCCGGACGGAACGCCCCCCGGTTCTGGAAACAATGCGGCGGTCTGCGATTTCGGGGACGATCGAATGATGTTGTTTCACGGGACCGGCGAGGTGTGGTTGCTGCAGTGGTCTTTCCCGCTGGCAGTTGAGAATGGCGCGCGCGATGTCGCGCTCCGCATCGACGGCGTGAGCCCGAACCCCTCGCTCGGCCCGATCGACGTGCGCTACACGCTTCCCGCCGGCCGCGGCGGCCTGCTCGAGTTGCTGGACGTGTCCGGACGGTGCATCGCCCGGCGCGCCGTGCTCGGCGCGGGCGGCGTTCACTCCGAGTACCTCGAGACACCCCACGCCCTTGCGCCCGGGATCTATCTGGTTCGCATCTCGAGCCGGGGCGAGGTCGCGACGCGGCGGGTGGCTGTCACGCGGTGACGGAACCGGCGACGTTGTTCAGCCCGCGTTCGACCCCTATAATCCCCGCTGAATTCCCACCCCTCCGACTGGAGTCGCAATCATGTCCCACGTGTCCGAACTCGAGCTGCGCGATCCCGCCGTGGCTCTGGCTCAGCACCGCCTGCTCGCCGGCGAATCGCTGGATCAGGAGGACGGGCTGAGGCTCTACGACGCCCCGCTCATGGAGCTCGGCCGGCTCGCGAACGCGTTCGCCCGCGACCGCCATGGCGACCACGTGTATTTCACCGTGAATCGCCAGCTCAATCCCACGAACGTGTGCGTGCTGAGCTGCAAGTTCTGCGACTACGCCAGGAAGCCCGGCGCCGAGGGCGCCTACACGATGACGAAGGACCAGATTCTGGCGCACGTCGATCCCGAGATCGCCGAGATCCATATCGTCGGCGGGCTCCACAACAAATGGCGGTTCGACGACTACCTCGACATCATTCGCTGGATCAAGCAGAAGCGCCCGAACCTGAGCGTCAAGGCGTACACCGCGGTCGAGATCGATTTCTTCTGCCGGCTCACGAAGCAGCCGGCGGAATGGGTGCTCACGGAGCTGAGGGCCGCCGGTCTCGACGCGCTGCCCGGCGGTGGCGCCGAAGTGTTCAGCGAGCGCGTGCGCCGCGAGATCTTCCACCAGAAGATCGGCGCGCAGCGCTGGCTCGACATCCACGCCATCGCGCACCGGCTCGGCATTCCGACCAACGCGACGCTGCTCTACGGCCACATCGAAACGCGCGCCGAGCGGATCCACCACCTGATCCTGCTGCGCGAGCTCGAAACCGCCGCCCCCGGGTTCTTCGCATTCATCCCGCTCGCGTTCCAGCCCGGCACCACCGGGCTCGTGCGGCGCCAGGCGTCGGCGGTCGAGGATCTCAAGACGCTCGCGATCTCGCGACTGGTGTTCGACAACGTGCCCCACGTGAAGAGCTACTGGGTGATGCTGGGGCAGGACACCGCCGGGCTCGGCCTCAGCTTCGGCGCGAGCGACATGGACGGCACCATCGGCAACGAGAAGATCGCGCACGCGGCGCTCGCCAAGAGTCCGGTGGGAATGGCCGAGGCGTCGATGGTGCAGACGATCCGCGAGGCCGGCAAGATCCCGGTGCAGCGCGACGCGCTCTACCGGACGGTGCGCGAGTACCCGCGGGAGACCGTAGAACTCACGGCGGTGCGCTGACGTCCCGGCGCGCTCGCGAGGAACATCATGACATCACACCCGCGCCGAATTCTGTGCCTGGCCGTGCTGTGCCTTGCGAGCGCGTCGGGTTGCCGTTCGACGGGCCCGGGCTGGTTCGATCTGCTCGGCCCGCGGCCCGCGCAGGTCAGCCGACCGCCGGCACCGGATTCGCCGGTGGGTGTGATCCGCACGCTCGAATGGTGCTGGAACCACCGCGACACGCTGACTTACCGCACCGTGTTCACGGATGATTACCGGTTCTTTTTCGTGCCCAACGATTCCGTGGGCAACGCATTCGTGCACCGCGCACTCAGCCGTGACCAGGAGCTCGCGTTTGCAGGCGCGGCGTTCGTGCGGGGGACCCTCACGGAGCCGCCACCGGTGTTCATCGCACTCACATTCGATCAGAACTTGATCGTGCTCTCCGACAGCCGGCAGGGCTCTTCCCGGTTCCACAAGGAGATTGCCGCCCAGACGCTGCTTCGATTCGATACTCCCGATTTCCAAGTGACCGGCGTGTCGCGGTTCTTTGTGGTACGCGGGGATGCCGCGACCTGGCCTGCGGGACTCGCGCACAGCGGTCCGGACTCGCTGCGGTGGTTCATCGACCAGTGGGATGACGAGACGCTCGGTGGTGGGTTCGATCCCGATCCGCGCCTGAGAGTGTTGCCAGAGAAAACGTCGAGCATGGGCCAGGTGAAGGCGCTGTATCTGACCCCGTCCCTGCCAGTGTTCGAAGAACTCGGCGCTCGCCCCGGCAGTCGTGTGAGTTCGCGATGATGGACCTCCGCGGAACGTTGTGATTTCGTTGCCGCCGGCTGCGCCCACCGCCATTCGACGCCTCCCGCGCACCCGGTGTAGGGTTTCACCGTGACTCCCGTCTCCAGACCCATTGGCACGCTGGTCGCCGCGCGCATCCCGTACGCGAACGCGGCGCCGTTCTATTCGCTGTGGCAGGACGCCCCGTTCGCAGTGCGCAACCTGGTGCCGCGCGAGTTGGGACGCGAGGCCGAGGCCGGCACCGTGGATCTGGGACTTATGGCTGCGGGCGACTTCCTGCGGCTGCGCGACCGGTTCGAGATGGTCGGGCCGTTCGGCGTGGCGGCGCGGGGATCGGTGCAGTCGGTGCTGCTGTTCTCGCGGCGGCCGGCGGCGGCGCTCGAGCACTCGCTGATCTCGGTGACTCCCGAAACCTCGACGTCGATCCGGCTGCTCAAGCTGCTGCTGACGGTGCGCCGCGGGCTCGAGGGCGTCCGCTATATCCGCGGGCTCGAGCCGGGGCAGGCCGACGCGCTGCTCGTGATCGGCGACCAGGCGATGCGCATGCGCAACGCGCGGCCCGAGGGCTTTACGCACACGCTCGATCTCGGCGCCGACTGGCTCGAGTGGACCGGCCTGTCGTTCGTCTACGCCGTGTGGGCGGTGCGCAGCAGCCTGCCGGACGAGCTCAAGGACGACATGCGCCAGTTCCTCGACGCGTCGCTCGCGGCAGGGCTCGGCGACCTGCCGGCCGTGGCGCGCCAGTGCATGCAGCCGGGCTGGAGCGCGGAACAAATGGAAGCCTACCTGCGTAGGTTCCATTACCGTTTCGGCCCCGAGGACCTCGCCGGACTGACGCGCTACGAGGACCTGCTCCGGCATCACGAATTGCTGTCCGCGGACTAGGGTTCCGTTCGGATCTCCCAAACCCGCAGGCCGCCGCGACCGACTCCCCACCGCAAGGAGCCCGCCATGACCATGCACGAGATCGATTACGAGATCGTCGGTGACGACATGCAGTTCGTGAAGATCGAACTCGACCCGGGTGAGGCGGTCGTCGCGGAGGCCGGCAACATGATGTACATCGAAGACGGCATCCAGATGGATACGATCTTCGGCGACGGCTCGGGTCAGTCGAAGGGGTTCATGGACGCGCTGCTCGGCGCCGGCAAGCGGCTCTTGATCGGCGAGTCGCTGTTCATGACGGTGTTCCACAACCAGGGCACCGGCAAGAAGAAGGCGGCGTTCGCAGCACCGTATCCGGGCCGCATCGAGCCGATCAACCTCGCCACGATCGGCGGCGAGCTGATCTGCCAGAAGGACTCGTTCCTGTGCGCCGCGAAGGGCGTATCGCTCGGTATCGCGTTCAACCGGCGGTTCGGCGCCGGCCTGTTCGGCGGGGAGGGGTTCGTCATGGAGCGCCTGCAGGGAGACGGCTGGGTGTTCGTCCACGCCGGGGGCGCGCACGAGGAACGCACGCTCGCGGCCGGCGAGATGCTCCGGGTCGACACCGGCTGCCTCGTGGCGCTGCAACCGACCGTCACCTACGACATCCAGATGGTCGGTGGCTTGAAGAGCGCGCTGTTCGGCGGCGAGGGGTTGTTCTTCGCCACGCTGCGCGGCCCGGGCAAGGTGTGGCTGCAGTCGCTGCCGTTCAGCCGGCTCGCGGGCCGGATCTATGCGGCCGCGCCGCAAACCGGCGGGCGCCGCAAGGAGGAAGGCTCGATCCTCGGCGGCCTCGGCGACCTGCTCGGCGGGGATAAGTAGGCCGCGACGAACTTGCGGCCGAGAAGGAACGCGAACATGGCTCGGCCGAAGCTCGACGGCGCGCACACGCCGGAGTTGCTCGTGGATCTCGAGGAGTCGGTTCGCGAGTTCGCGGACCTGCTCGACCGGGCCAGGGGTCAGTGGACCGCGTCGCGGCCCGGCAAGTGGACGGCCGGGCAGCATGCCGAGCATGTGGCCATCCTGCTCGGGACGTTCGCGGATGCGCTCGAACAGGCGGAGCGCCGGATCGAGGACGGCCCGGCGCCGCCCCGTCCGCACCGCGGATTCCTGCAGCGTCTGATCGTGCGGCTGCTGACCGGCGCGAAATTTCCGCGCGGCGGGCGCTCACCCGTGCGCGGCCTGCCGCTGTCCGAGCCCGACCGGCGGGCCACGCTCGCACGGCTGCGCGGCGAATCCGCGCGGTTCCGGGCGTTGCTGGAGCGGTTGTCGCCCGAGGAGCGTGATCAGTTGTGGATCCCGAACCCGCTCGTGTCGTTCCGCTGGCACTACACGCTGCCCGAGGTGCTGCGGGTGCAGGCGGCGCATACCCGCCACCACTGCCAGCTCGTCCGGGAGATCGGGCTCGGCTGAGGCCCCCGCAGGGCCGGATCCCCGCCCGTGGACGAATCAGCCGCATTCGTCGGATTCGGGCCGGGGCGCCGGTGGGTTCCCGTAGCCTCCCCCGTCTTTCCCCGGCATTCGGAACCCACTCTCCCGAGGAGTCTCATGCGTCATCATGGAACCAATGGAGTCGCGCGCGTGCACGTCGCGACCCCCGGCACCCGTCTGCGATTCGTGACCGCCCTGGCGCTCACGCTCGCCATGCTCGCAACGCTCATGCTCGTAGTCCGGGCCGCGCATGCCCAGAACCCGGGCATCAACAAGGACTTCATGGACACGAGCGTGGATCCATGCACCGATTTCTACCGCTATGCCAACGGGAAGTGGCTGGACACGGCGACGATGCCTGCCGCCTACACGGTGATCGGCGCGGGCCGCGAGATGTTCGACCGCAATCAGGACGCGCTCTACAAGGTGCTCGAGAGCACGCGCCAGGCGGCCGAGGGCGGGCAGGATCCGGCGCTGCAGAAGCTCGGCATCCTGTACGTCACGACGATGGACTCGGTGCGCGCCGACAAGGACGGCGCCCAGCCGATCGCGGCCGAACTGGCGGCGATCAAGGCCATCCAATCGAAGGTCGAGCTGCGCAAGATGTTCGCGAAGTTCCAGCGCGACGGCCGGTCGGCGCCGCTGCGCTTCGGCCCGGAGGCGGATCCCAAGCAGAGCACCATGAACATCGGACAGATCTATCAGGCGGGGCTCGGGCTGCCGGACCGTGACTACTACTTCAAGAACGACCCCAAGTCGGACACGCTGCGCCGGGAGTACGTGGCGCATCTGGGCCGGCTGTTCCGGCTCGCCGGCGTGGCCGACGCCCAGGCCGACGCCAATGCCCAGACCGTGATGCGCATCGAGACCGCGCTCGCCGATTCGTCGATGACGCGGGTGGCGCAGCGCGATCCCAAGGCGATCTATCACAAGATGACGGTGAAGCAACTCGGCCTGCTCGCGCCGTCCGTCGACTGGGGGGCGTTCTTCACCGAGTCCGGCGTGCCGTCGCTCGCGAAGCCGGACGCCCAGCTCGACGTGTCGCAGCCGGCGTTCGTGCGGCAGATCGGCAACCTCGTCTCGACCACGTCGCTCGACGACTGGAAGGTCTATCTGTCGGCCAACGTGATCCGCGGCGCCGGGCCGTGGCTGAGCCAGGCGTTCTTCGACGAGTCGTTCCGGTTCAATTCCAAGCTGACCGGCCAGCTGGTGCCGCTGCCGCGCTGGAAGCGCGTCGCGGGCGCGCTGGACAACGCGATGGGCGAGGCGCTCGGCAAGGCGTACGTCGACATGATGTTCCCGCCCTCGTCCAAGGCCAAGATGCTGGAGATGGTCAACAACCTGCAGGCCACGCTGCGCGAGCGCATCCTCACCCGCGACTGGATGAGCGACGCCACCAAGCAGCAGGCGGTCAAGAAGCTCGACGTGGTGCTCAAGAAGATCGGCTATCCCGACAAGTGGCGCGACTACTCGGCGCTGGTCGCCGACGCCACCGCGCCGGCCTATACGAATCTGCGCGGCGCGCAGGCATTCGAGGCGGCCCGCGAGAATGCCCAGATCGGCAAGCCCGTCGACCGCACGGAATGGGGCATGTCGCCGCCGACGGTGAACGCCTACTACAACCCGTCGATCAACGAGATCGTGTTCCCCGCGGGCATCCTGATGCCCCCGCAGTTCGACCCGAACGCGCCGGACGCGGTGAACTACGGCTCGATCGGCATGGTGATCGGCCACGAGATGACGCACGGCTTCGACGACGAAGGCCGCCAGTACGACGCCGTCGGCAATCTCAAGGACTGGTGGACCACGGACGACTCGAAGAAGTTCGACGAACGCGCGCAGCGAGTGGTGCAGCAGTACAATGGCTACGTCGCCCTGGATACGCTGCACGTCAACGGCCAGCTCACGCTGGGCGAGAACCTGGCGGACCTGGGCGGCATCACGATCGCGTACTACGCGTTCCAGCGCTCGATGCAGGGCAAGCCGCGCGACTCGATCGGCGGCTTCACGCCCGAGCAACTGTTCTTCCTGGGCTACGCCCAGAGCTGGCGGCGCAAGATCCGCCCCGAGGTCGAGCGCCTGCGCACGCTGACCGACCCGCATTCGCCGGCGCCGTTCCGCGTGAATGGTCCGCTGTCGAACTTCACCGAGTTCGCGAAGGCGTTCAGCTGCAAGGCCGGCGCCCCGATGGTCCGCGACGCGAGCGTGCGCGCCGAGATCTGGTGAGGGCTGGCGTCGCGCTCGCGCGCGGCGCATGTGACAAATTGCCGGGCACCGGCGGCGGGGTTCCTCCTGCCGCCGGTTTTCTCGTGCGCTTGACCGATCGGAGGGCTAGGGCCGTCGGTCGGCTCTCCAGCGTGGCGGGCGCTTGTCGAGGAACGCCTGCAGTCCCTCCACGGCGTCGGCGTCGTGCAGCAGGCGCTCGAGATAGATCCGCTCCGCGATGGCGATTGAGCCCGGGACGCCGTCCGTCCCGGCGCGTCGCATCGCCTGCTTCGTGACCTTGAGTGACGATGCGCTGAGCGCGCGCCAGTCATGCAGCTGCGCCTCGACCATGGCATCGAGCCCGGCCGCCGGAGCGAGCCGGGTCACGAGGCCCAGCCGGTACGCCTCGGCGGCGTCCACCGTGCGGCCGCCGAGCATCAACTCCGCGGCCGCGTGGGGCGGGATCACCCGCGCCAGCATCGCCGCGGCGACCGGAGGGAACACGCCGAGCCGGATCTCGGGGAACCCGAACGTCGCCAAATCCGAGGCGTGCACGACATCGCATACCAGGGTCAGCTCGGCGCCGCCGCCGAGCGCCGGGCCGTGGACGCGCGCGAGCACCGGGACCGGAAGGTTCCACAGCGCGAGGCAGGCGCGATGGAACTCCACGATCATCGCCGCGCCGCGGTCGGGCAGATGGTCGCGCACGTCGACGCCCGCGCTGAACGCACGGCCACGCGCTTCGAGCACCACGGCGTTCAGCCCGTCCCGAGGCGCCAGCGCCTCGACCTCGTTCGCGAGTGCCGTGGCGAACGGCAGATCGATCACGTTCAGCGGCGGCCGGTCGAGCGTGACCCGCGCCACCGAATTCGAGATCGCGACGATCACCTCCATCTCGGGGGTCCTCCCAAACCCTGCGCTGCGAATCACGTTGGATTGAGGGGGCATCGCAGAACGCGGCCGGACGCTATCACACCGCGTACGCCGAATTCAGCGCTGGACGGCAGCGTCGCCGCACGGGCACTGGCTCGACGCACGATCCGACGGCGGTGTACGCTCACCACTTCCCCGGTCCCGTCACGTGACTCAGGAGCCTTCCCGATGTGGTCCACGATCGAATCCAAAGTGCGTCGCGGCGAGCGGCTCACGTCCGCCGAGGGCGTCCAGCTCCTCACCGAGACCCCGCTGCCGGACCTCGGCGCGCTGGCGCAGGAGGTGCGCGCGCGGCGCACCGATCCCGGGACCGTCACCTACGTGATCGACACGAACCCCAACTACACGAACTACTGCACCGTGGACTGCCACTTCTGTGCGTTCTACCGGAAGCCGGGCTCGGCCACGGGCGACGGTTATACCCACGACGTCGCGGCGGTGATGGACATGATGGAGCGGGCCGACCGGCTGGGCGCCACCACCGTGCTGCTGCAGGGGGGACTCAATCCCGAGATTCCATGGGAGTTCTACCCCACGATCGTGCGCGAGGCGCGGCGGCGGTATCCGCACATCACGCCGCATTTCTTCTCGGCCCCCGAAATCCACCAGATGATGGCGGTGAGCGGCCTGTCGATGCGCGGAGTGCTCGAGGCGCTGTACGAGGCTGGGCAGCGCACGCTGCCCGGCGGCGGCGCGGAAATCCTCGCGACGCGGGTGCGCCGGCGCATCTCGATCAAGAAGGGCGGACCCGAGGCGTGGCTCGACGTGCATCGCACCGCACACGCGGTGGGCATGCGCTCGACGGCCACCATGATGTACGGGCACGTCGAAACCGACGCGGAAATCGTCGAGCACTGGGACTACATCCGCGCGCTGCAGGACGAGACCCGCGGATTCACGGCGTTCGTGCCGTGGAGCTACAAGCGCGGCAACACGCCGATGGAGTCGCGCGTGCCGCACATTGCCGGGTCGTCGCGCTACTGCCGGGTGCTGGCGGCGTCACGGCTGTACCTCGACAACTTCGATCACATTCAGGCGACCTGGTTCAGCGAGGGCAAGAAGACGGGGCAGGTGGCGCTGCATTTCGGCGCCGACGATTTCGGGGGCACGCTGTTCGAGGAGAACGTTCACCTCGCGACCGGACACCACAACAAGACCACGATCGCCGAAATCGAAACGCTGATCCGCGAGGCGGGGTTCACACCCGCCCAGCGTGACACCGAGTATCACATCCTGCGCGTCGCCGACGGGCCGTCCGCCCTCGCCACGCTGGGTGACGACGTGCCGCTGTTCGTCGAGAGCCTGCGCGAATTGCCCGCGGAATACCCGGCACAGCTCGACGGTGAGGCGCCCGCCGACCCGCTCGTGATGCCCCGCTAGCACGCGCGCTCGGCGACGCCGTGCGAATGGGTGAACAAGTTTTCATAAGACGAATCGCGCCCATCCGGATGACAGCCAGGCCGTAGGGCACGGTTGTTTTACGCGGGGAAACGTTGCAAATCCTGTACAATTATCGCAGCTGAAACCATCCCCCGGCCGCCCACGCCATCTTCGAGGCTCCTGCTGACACGATCTTCAATCACCGCCACCATGGCCGTGCTGGTGATCGCCGCCTGCCTGGCGGCGTCGCCGGGCGGCGCCGATGACGGCCTCGTCGCGTCCGGCACCGGCAGCGTGTCCGTGCCACCCGGGTTCGTCGTCGAGAGCCTCGGTCCCAATCTCGGATTTACGAGCCCTACGTGCATGGCGTTCCTTCCCGATGGCCGGCTGCTCGTCGGGGAGAAGCGCGGCCGGCTCTACCTGGTCGAGAACGGCATCAAGCAGCAGACGCCCATCTGGTCCGAAGAGAAGGAAGTGCTGAATCCTTACGATTTCGGCCTGATGAGCGTCGCCGTCGATCCGCAATACTTCCAGAATCACTTCATTTACCTGCTGTACACCGTCGATCCCGATAGCAACGGCATCGACATCGAGGACCACGGGTTCGGCCGGCTCGTGCGCTACGAGATGGGCTCCCGCGACACGAACACGCTGGATCCCGGGACGCGGACGGTGCTCATGGGCGCCGATTGGGCGCACGGGCCCGTCGCGACCGCGGGCTCGCATACCGTGGGATCCCTGAGATTCGGCGAGGACGGCACGCTGCTCGTGTCGATCGGCGAGGGCGGCGACGCCGGCACCGTCGATCCGGGCAAGTACCACCCGCAGAGCTTCGGTCCCGGTCGCACCCCCATCGACGAAGATATCGGGGCATTCCGCTCGCAGGACCTGTTCAGCCTGTGCGGAAAAATCCTGAGAATCGATCCCGCCACGGGTCACGGGCTCCCGAGCAATCCGTATTTCGACGGCGATCCCACGTCCGCGCGCTCGCGCGTGTGGGAGTACGGCCTGCGCAATCCGTTCCGGTTCGCGGTGCGCCCGAACACCGGCGGCTCCGATCCCGAGGAGGGCAGCCCCGGCACGCTCTACATCGGGGACGTCGGCTGGCTCACGTGGGAGGAGTTGGACGTCGCGGCGACCGCCGGCGCCAATTTCGGCTGGCCGTGCTACGAAGGGCCCGGCGAAAACCCGGGATACCAGATGGCGAAGCCCGCGAGCCATTCCTGCGCGACGCTGGGCGGCTCCGACAATCGCGGCGAGTTGAAGTTTCCGACGGTGTCGTGGACCCATCAGGACCGGTCGCTGGGCAATCCGCCGGGATTCATCGGCAACTGTTCGATGGGCGGCGTGTTCTATACCGGGGACCGCTATCCCGCCCGGTACCACGGCCGGTACTTCTTCGCGGACTTCGGGGCGAACTGGCTCAAGGCGGCCACCTTCGATTCGCTCGATCACCTGACCGCGCTCGAGACGTTCGGCGATTTCATGCAGAGCCCGGTCGATTTCGCGGTGAATCCGGTGACCGGCGACATCTGTTACGTCTCGATCGAAGTCGGCGAAGTCCGGAGGATCCGCTATCAGGGACCCGCGAACCTGCCACCCGTGGTGGTCGCGTCCGCCGTTCCCGATTCGGGCCGCGCTCCCCTCATCATGCAGTTCTCGAGTGCGGGGAGCCGCGATCCGGAAGGCCAGCCGCTGACCTGGTTGTGGGACTTCGACGACGGCGGGAGTTCGATCGATCCCGCTCCAGCCCACGAATTCAAGGCGGGGGGCTCGTACGACGTCGTGCTGACGGTCACGGATTCGCTGGGCGCCGCCGGGCGGGGCACGGTGCACGTGCGGTTGTCCGGGCCCCGGGCGTTTCCGGCCGCCCCGGTCCTCGATTCGTTCAATCAGGCGGATGGTCCATTGGGGCCTGCCTGGTCGGACAACATCGCCGCGATGGTGGTCCGGGACAGCGCGCTCACCCAGAACGGACCGCCGTCGCCGTCGGGGGTCTGGAGCGGGGCGGCGTTCGGCCCCGATCAGGAAGCCTTCGTGACGCTGCGCACGATCGCGCCCGCCTGCAAGCGTTACAGCCTGCTGCTCAAGATCCAGTCGAAGACGTTCACGAGCGGCGGTATCGAGGTGCGCTACGACGCGACCCTGTCGACGATCGAAGTGTCGACGTACCAGCCGGGCCCGGGCTGGAAGAACCGCGGCACGTTTCCCGCAGCGTTCCAGAACGGGGACCGGTTCGGCGCCCGGGCGTATTCCGACGGCGTGCTGCAGGTGTTCCGCAACGCCGACAAGATCGGCGAGGTGTCGCTCCGGAACTGGGCGCTCGTGGCCAACGGCGGCTCGATCGGCATCGACCTCGCGGGCGCCACCGGCTCGCAGCTCGAGGACTTCGGCGGCGGCACGATCTTCAGCGGCGTCAACACCGAGCCCACCGCGGTCATCGACTCGCCGGCCGCGCTGACGTTCGCGGCCGAGGGCGACACCGTGCACCTGCGATCCGCGTCGTTCGATGCCCAGGATACTGCGCTCGCAGTGCAGTGGACGGTGGACCTGCATCACAACAATCACATTCATCCGGCGTGGTTCTCGAGCAACCGGCCGCAGGATTCCTTCGTGATGATCAATCACGACGACGGCACCGGGGTGTTCTTCCAGGTGAACCTGCGGGTCACCGACTCGGGCGGCCTCGAGGACGCGGTGAGTGCGCCTGTCTACCCCGACATCAACCTGACGTGTTCCCCGCTGACCGTCACCCCCGATCCGCTGCTGGCCGGAGTCCCGGCCTCGTGCCGGTTCACGATCCAAAACACGGGTGGCGCGCGCTCACCCCGGTTCCGCTGGCTGCTGAGCCTGGACGGCAGGGCAGCGATGCAGGGCGACACGCTGCTGTTCGCGCGGAGCAGCATGACGCTCACCGCGAACCTGCCGGCGCCGATCGCCACCGGCGTGCATACGCTGCGGCTCGTCGCGGACACGCTGGGCCAGGTGTACGAGACGCTCGAGCTCGACAACGCCGCGATGCTGCAGACGGTGGCGATTCCCGGTTCGGGCAACGACCACCGGGCCCCGAGCTTCGTCGGGCTTCCGGCGGCAGAGCCGTACGCGGTGTTCTCCTGGATCCGCTGGCGGACCGACGAGCCGACGATCGGCGTGATCTATTACGGCCGCACGCTCGCACTCGGCGACTCGGTGACCGCCCCGAACGCGCCCGACACGACGCAGGCCATGCAGCTCCAGGGCCTCACGCCCGGCGCCGCGTATTACTGGCGGCTGGCGGCGATCGATCTCGCGGGAAACCGGACGCTGGCGGCCGTCGACTCGTTCGAGACCCGGCTGGGGCCCGCGGACGCGGGTGGCCCGGGCATCCCCCGCGTGCTGGAACTCTCGCAGGCGCGGCCCAACCCGACGCACGGCGCGATCGCGTTCGACCTCGCACTGCCGCGCCCGGCTGCGATCGCATTCGTGGTCTACGATCTGCTCGGTCGCGAGATGTGGCGGGCGCCGCAGCGGCAACTGGCGGCGGGCCGCTGGCCGCTGATGTGGCCCGGCACGAGCGCGGCGGGTCGCGCGCTGCCCCCCGGGCTCTATCTGGCCCGCGTCCGGGCGGGCGACGTCACGCTGACCCGTCGCATCGCGATTCTCAGGTAAACCGGCGGAACCCCCCGGGTGGCGGCGGCTCGCCCGGCCTGCTCGAACAACCCCAGGGCGCGGCCTGAAGACGGCCGGCCACGGGCACGATCCGCCCGTCCCGCCCGCCCGCCCGAAAATGTGTTGCAACACCTTTCCCCCTGGCGTATCCAAAGGGTCATGGGGAATGCTCTCAAGCGCAGGCTCAAGCAGACCAAATTCGAGGGTCCGCATCACGAGGCGATGCTCAATCTGCTGGTGGCGTCCGCGCACGTCCGGGCCGCGATGGACCGGGTGTGCGCGAACCACGCGATCACGGAGGCCCAGTACAACGTGCTGCGCATCCTGCGCGGGGCGCTGCCGGATGGCTACCCCCGCTGCGAGATCGCCGTGCGCATGCTCGAGCGCGCACCGGACGTGACCCGGCTGATCGACCGGCTGGCGAAGGAGGGTCTGGTGGCGCGCACGCGGTCAGGCGACGATCTGCGGCTGTCGATCACCCGCATCACGCCCGACGGGCTCGATCTGTTGAACCGCATGGAGGACGAGGTCGCCGGCGTGCACCAGCAGTTCGCCGAGCGCTGGTCGGTCAGGGACGCCCGCGAGGTGTCGAAGCTCTTGGAGCACCTGTACGAGCCCGAAACGCCGTAAACGGCTGTTTCAGGCGCCCGCAATGGCGGTTTGTTGTTCGGGCTCAGGTTCCCCCGGGTCGGTCAGCGGCAACCACAGCTCCACGAGCAGGCCGCCGCCGGGGGCGTTGCTCGCCACCACGGACCCACCGTGCAGTCGGACCGCGCGCTCGGTGATCGCGAGCCCGAGGCCGGTGCCGCCGGTCTGCCGGTCGCGCGCGTCGCCGACCCGGTGAAACGGACGGAACAGCCGCGGCAGCTCGTCCTCGGGCACCCCGGGGCCGTGATCGCGCACCCGCACCACCGCCCTGGCGTCGCCCCCCACTTCGGAGCGCTCGAGCGAGATCTCGACTGCGCGGCCCTCCGGCGTGTGGCGGACCGCGTTCCGCACCACGTTCTCGACCGCGCTCTCGATCAGTTCGGTCTGGCCCGCGAGTTCGGCCGAATCGCAGCGCACCACGCGCACGTCGCGCTGCCGCGCGCGCGCCTCGAACTGCGCGTCGTCGGCGACCCGCCGTACCAGCGGCGCGAGCGCCACCGCCTCCCGGCGCATCGCGGTGTCGCCGGCTTCGAACCGGCTGAGCGTCAGCAGCTGACCGATCAGGGAGCTCAGGCGCTCGCTCTCGAGCTCGATGCGGTCGAGCACCTCGTCGGGGAGCGTATGGCGCTGGCGCGCGATGCCGAGCGCGACGTTCATGCGGGCCAGCGGCGACCGCAGCTCGTGCGAGATGTCCCGCAGCAGCCGGCGCTGCGATCCCATGGCCTCCTCGAGCCGTTCCGCCATGAGGTCGAAGTCCCGTCCCAGCTCCGCGAGCTCGTCGCCGCCGGCGCTCGACATGCCGGTGCGCGCGGACAGGTCGCCCGCGGCCAGACGCCGGGCGGCATGCGCCAGCCGCACCATCGGGGCCGTCAGGTGCCGCGCCAGCGCGTAACACACCAGTCCGGCGGTGAGCACGGCGACGAGCAGCAGCAGCCATTGGTTGCCTCGGAACACGCGCAGGATCGGCGGCGGACCCTTGCGCGCCTCGGTCGCGAACACGTAGCGGCCGCGCGCGCCCTGCACCGGCCGCGCGATGACCGGCACCGCGAGCCCGGTGTGCACCTCGAGCCTATGGGTCGCGAGCGCCGTCCGTCCCGCCTGCAGTACCTCGACCGGCGGTTTCGAGCCGCCGAGCGGCGAGTCCCGGCCGTCGAGCAGGTAGGACCTGGCGCCGGTGTTGCGGTAGAGCTGGTTCAGGAACGCCGCCAGCCCGGCGGATCCGTCGCGTTCCCACGCGTCGGTCGCGAGCACCGCGTACATCGAATAGGAATTGCGCTCGGGGATCCGGATGCCGCCCGTCCACCACGACAGGCTCTGCGCGCCCGCGATGCCGAGGATCAGCAGCGCGACCGCGCCCCAGAACCACAGGAAGATCTTGACGAACAACGAGCGCATCAGACCTCCGCCGACTGCTCGCCGGCGCGCACGTAGAGATAGCCCGAGCCGCGCACGGTCTTGATGCGGTCCCCGCCGCCCGGATGGGGGCCGAGCTTTCTGCGCAGATTGCTCACGTGCATGTCGACGCTGCGATCGAACGGCACGAACGGCCGTCCCAGCACCGCACGCGACAGCTCCTCACGCCCCACGATGCGGCCGGCCCGCCGCAGCAGCTCGGCGAGCATGTCGAACTCGACCGAAGTCAGCGGCACCGCCTCGCCCGCCCGGCGCGTCTCGCGCGTGCCGGGATCGAGCACCAGGTCCTCGATCCGGACCAGCACCGGCCGATCCCGATCGTCCGTGGACTCCGCGGTCCCGACCCGCCGCAGGATGGCGCGGATACGCGCCACCAGCTCGCGCGGCTGGAACGGCTTCGCCAGGTAGTCGTCGGCGCCCATCTCGAGCCCGACGATGCGGTCGACGTCGTCGCCCCGGGCGGTGAGCATCAGGACCGGAACGTCACAGCGGGCCCGCAGCCGGCGCAACACCTCGAAACCGTTGAGGCGCGGCAGCATCACGTCGAGCACCACGAGATCGTACCGGCCGGAGATCGCGACCTCGAGCCCCTCGAGGGGCTCGGTGGTGGTGGTGACTTCGAAGCCCTCGCGCTGCAGGAACTCGGACACGAGATCGCACAGCTCGGTATCGTCGTCGACCAGCAGAATGCGCTGGCGCGGAGCGGGCTGTTTCTGGATCGAAGCGGATTCCATGATGAATAACCCGGGTAGGCCGAATGAGGGGACCGCCCATTCTACCGGTATTCCGCCGCCGTTATCGTCAAGAACCGTCAAGGATTCCGTCGCCCGGCTGACGAAAACCCACGGCCGGCAGCGGGCGCGATGACTTCGCAACCGTTATGCTCCGATGCCCCATCCAACGGACAACCGCGACGCAAACGCGTTCGCGAGCCCTCAAAGGACTCCGGAGATTCCCACGGTGCTTCGATTCCAACTGCTGCTCGCGTCTCTGCTGCTGAACGCGGGTGTGGCCGCCGCGCAGGGAACCGCACCGGACACCACCACCGCTCCCGATGACGGCGCGGTGCCGATCCCGCTCACCCGTGTCGTCGAGCTCGCGGAACACAACGCCACCCAGGTGATCCAGGCGCAGGGCCAGACCCGCACGCGCAACGCGGCCGTGCGCTCGGCGTACGCGGCGTTCATCCCGTCGTTGACCGTCAGCGCCGGGGGCACCCGGCAGCTGCCGTCGGGCGCGCGTACCCGCATCGAGAACGGGCAGGTGATCACGCTGCCGCCCCAGCCCTGGTCGTACGCGATGGGCCTCAACGCCAGCGTCGACCTGTTCGATGGCGGCCGCCGCATCTTCGACCTGCAGCAGGCCCGCGCGAGCGCGGGCGCGGCGCGGGTGCACGAGACCACGGCGCGCTACGCCGCGGTGCTCGACGCCAAGCAGCAGTTCTTCAACGTGCTCGCGGCGCGCGAGTCCGAGTCCGCCGCGCGGACACAGCTCGAACAGGCCGAGCTGGACCTGCGCTCGTCGACGGCACGGGTGCTTGCGCGCACGGTGACCCGCTCGGACTCGCTGCGCGCGGAGATCCAGGTGCGGAACGCGCGGATCGCGGTGACCGAGGCCCGCACCTCGCGAATGATCGCGAACGCGGCGCTGTCGCAGCTGATCGGCTCGACCCAGCTCGTCACCGCCGCCGAGACCGACACCCTGGGGCCGCCGGAGCTGCCGCTCGACGAACCCGCGCTGCGCACGCTCGTCGAGCACGGTCCGGCCGTGGCGGAGGCCCAGGCGAATTTGGATGCCGCCCGCGCGTCCCGGCGCGGCAGCTGGTCGGGATACCTGCCGACGCTCACCACGAGCTATTCGCGCAACGGCAACGCGGTTGGCGACGCGCTGTTTCCGAGCGGTGACCCGTTCACCTACTCGGGGGCGCTGCGGCTGTCCGTGTCGCTGCCGCTGTTCAATCAGCTGCAGCGCGAGGAGCAGCGCACCGACCTGGACGTCGCCGCCGACAACGCGGCGGCCGAACTGCGCGACGCGCAACTCGCGGCGCGGCTGAATCTCGCGACGGCGCTCGGCGCCTGGCGGTCGGCCCGCGAGCGCGTGGACTTGCAGACGGCGTCGGTGCTGGCGGGGATCGAGGACCTGCGCGTGCAGCAGCAGCGCTATGCGGTCGGCGGGTCGACGCTGCTCGACGTGCTCACGTCCCAGACGCAGCTCGACCAGGCCCGGCGGGACCTGATCCGGGCCCGCTACGACCAGCGGGTGGCGCGGGCGCAGCTCGAAGCGCTGGCGGGGAGGTCGCTGTGAGGCGCCTGCACGCCGGCGGAAGCGATTCGTCGTGGAACGGGAGGGACCGGTGAAGCCGTCGTCGAGGCAGTGGTACGTGATCGCGGCCGTGGTGGCCGCTGTGGTGGTGGCCGTCGTCGTGGTGCGCAACGCCGCCAGCCGGCGCGTGACCACCAGCGCCGTGCAGACCGAGGCCGTGGCGCGGCGCACGATCACCGTCACGATCGAGGCGACCGGCACCGTCGAGCCCATCGACCTGGTCGAAGTGAAATCGAAGGCGTCGGGCCAGATCCTCAAGATGCCCGTGCAGGTCGGCTCGGTGGTGAAGGCCGGCGATCTGCTCGCGCAGATCGACAAGGTCGACGTGCAGAATCAATACGATCAGACGGTCGCGACACTGCGGGCCGCGCAGTCCAAGACCGACATCTCGCTGGCCCAGAAGAAGCGCGCCGACGACCTGTTCACGCAGGGCATCATCACCGCGCCCGAGCACGAGGCTGCGACCCTCGACTACGCGAATTCGCAGGCGGCGCTGGTCAAGGCCCGCACTGATCTCGACAGCGCGCGCCAGCGCCTCGCGGACGCCACCGTGCGCGCGCCCGTGGCCGGCACCGTGCTCTCGCAGACGGTCACGGTGGGCCAGGTGATCGCGTCGGCCACCACGTCGGTGAGCGGCGGCACCACGCTGCTCACCATGGCGGACCTCAACCGCATCCGCATGCGCGCGCTGGTGAGCGAGACCGACATCGGCAGCGTGCGCCCGGGCCAGAGCGCGACCGTCACGGTCGACGCGTTCCCGCAGCGGCCGTTCAACGGCACGGTCGAGAAGATCGAGCCGCAGGCGGTGATCCAGCAGTCGGTGACCATGTTCCCGGTGCTGGTGTCGATTCCGAACGAGGGCGGCCTGCTGCTGCCCGGCATGAACGGCCAGGTGGCGATGCTGATCGCCGAGCGCGACAACGTGCTCGCCGTGCCCGTGGACGCGCTGCGTACGGCACGCGAGATCCCGACCGTCGCGGTGGCGCTGGGCATGAACCCGGATTCCGTGCAGGCCGACGTGCAGCGCCAGATCCAGACCCGCATGGCCGCGATGGCCGGCGCCGCGGGCGACTCGGCACGCGCCGCCGGGCGGCTCGGGCGCGCGTCGGGCCCGGATGGAGCGGGTGCGGGTGCGGGCTTCGCCGGCGGCGGTGGCCGTGGCGGCCATCGTGATGGCGGCGGCCCAGGTGGCGGTGGCGGCGCGAACGGCTTCGCGGGTGGCGGCGGCCGTGGCTGGAATCGCGGCGCGGGGAGTGACTCGGGCGGCCGCGCCATGGCGGGTGGTGGCGGTGGCGGTGGCCGTGGGCGCTGGCGGAATGGCGGCGGCGCGGGTCAGGGTTTCGGCGGCGCGGGCGGCGCCGGCGGCGGTGGACCGATGGGCGCCGGGGGTGCGGCGGGCGGCGGTGGCGGCCGCAACCGCGCGCAGGTCGCGTTCGTCAAGACCACGAATGGGCTCGAGCCGCGCCTGGTGCGCACCGGCGTTTCCGATTTCGACTATTCCGAGGTGCTGAGCGGGCTCCAGGAGGGCGACCAGGTCGCGCTGCTCAGCGTCGCCGAACTGCAGGCGCGCCGGAAGGACGACCAGGCGCAACTCCGCCAGCGAATGGGCAACGGCATGCCCGGCGCCCCCGCCGCCGGCGGCCGTGGTGGGCCCGGTGGTGGTGGCGGCGGGCGCCCCGGCGGGGGCGCCGGTCGCTGATGATGCAAATCGACGAAACGATCGTCGTCGCGGTCGAAGCGCTGCGCGCCAACAAGCTGCGATCGTTCCTCACCATGCTCGGCATCGTGATCGGCATCGCGTCCGTCATTGCGATGGTCGCGCTCGGACGTGGAGCGCAGCAGTCGGTCAAGGACCGCATCTCGGCGCTCGGCACCACGCTGCTCACGGTCGTTCCGGGGCAGGCGCGTGTCGGCCGGATCGCGTCCGCGACCGATCGCGCGCCACTCACGATCGACGACGCGGCGGCGATCGAAAACGGCGCCTCGCACGTGCTGGCGGTGCAGCCCGAGATGTCCCGGCAGCTGCAGGTGCAGTACGAGAATCGCAACACCAACACCACGATCACCGGCACCTCCGCGAACTACATCGACGTGCGCAAGTTCCAGATCGCGGGTGGGCGGATGTTCTCGCGCGCCGAGGACGCCGGGCGCCGGCGCGTCGCCGTGCTGGGCTGGCAGGTGCTGCAGGACCTGAACCTCGCGTCGCCCGAGGCGATCGTCGGCGAGCCGGTGCGGATCAGCGGCGTGCAGTTCGATGTCGTGGGCGTGCTGGCTTCGAAGAGCGCGTCGGGCGGGTTCTCGAACCCCGACGACCAGGTGCTGGTGCCGATCCAGACCGCCCGCTACCGGCTGATGGGCAACGACCGCCTGCGCACGGTCAGCGTGCTGTCGCCGTCCGAGGACGAGATCCCGGTTACCATGGCCGAGATCCAGAAGATCCTGCGCCGCGAGCACAGGTTGCGCACCGGCCAGGACGACGATTTCTCGATCCGCAACCAGTCGGACTTCCTCGCCACGCTCGGCGAGACCACCCAGGTGTTCACGCTGCTGCTCGCCGGCATCGCGGCGGTGAGCCTGCTCGTCGGCGGCATCGGCATCATGAACATCATGCTGGTGTCCGTCACCGAGCGCACCCGCGAAATCGGCATTCGCAAGGCGCTCGGCGCGACCCGCAAGAACGTGATGACGCAGTTCCTGATCGAGGCTCTGGTGCTGTGCCTGCTGGGAGGCGTGATCGGGGTCGGGCTCGGCAGCGGCACCGCGGTGCTGCTCAAGAACACGTTCCACTGGAACGCTGAAGTGGGATTGTCGTCGGTGATCGTCGCGTTCCTGTTCGCGGGGCTCGTGGGCATCGTGTTCGGCGTGTGGCCCGCGCGTCGCGCGGCGTCGCTCGATCCGATCGAGTCGCTGCGGTATGAATAGCGGGCGAAGCCGCTGACCGACCCCAACCGGAACCCGCCCTTGACCGACCACGACCCTGGCTTCATCCATCGCTGGGTGCCGTCGCACGACATCCCCGACCGGACCACGCTGTTGCTACTGCACGGCACGGGTGGCGACGAGACCGACCTGCTGTCGCTGGGCAGGATGCTCCACGAGCGCGCGGCATTGTTGAGCCCGCGCGGCAAGGTGACCGAGAACGGCATGGCCCGGTTCTTCCGCCGGATCGCCGAAGGCGTGTTCGACGTGCCCGACCTCAAGGCCCGCGCCCAGGAGCTCGGCGACTTCGTGACGGCGGCGGCGGAGCGCTACGGGTTCGATCCAGCGCACGTCGTGGCGGTGGGATTCTCGAACGGCGCGAACATCGCCGCGGGACTGATGCTGCTGCGGCCGGACCTGTTCCGCGCCGCCGTGCTGCTGAGTCCCATGGTGCCGTTCGTGCCTGACCCGCTGCCCGCCCTGCCCGGCACGCCGGTGTTCATCGGCGCGGGCCGGCTCGACCCGGTGGCGACTCCCGACGGCACGCGGGAGCTCGGCGCACTGCTAGAGCGCGCGGGAGCCGAGGTCACGTTCCACTGGCACGCGGGCGCGCACATGGTGACGCCCGAGGAGATGGCCGCCGCACGGGAGTGGCTCCGCACTCGCGTGTGATGCTGCATTCAGGGCCGGTGTGCACCGGGCCCGGTTACACGACTTCGACGCCCGGCCCCCGCTTCACCGCGCCGATGGCGGCCGCCCGCGCGTACAGCGTCTCGAGCGCGCGCCGGCCGAGTTCGCCCATGTCGAGCGTCCGCTCGTTCACGTACATGTGCACGAACTTCCGGCCGTTGCCGGTGTCGAGCCCGCGCCCGAACTGGAGCGCATAGGCGAGCGCCGCGTCCTCGTCGGCGTGCGCCGCCTCGATGCTGGCGCGGAATCCGACGCTGATCGCGCGCATCAGCTCGGGGCCGAGGTCGCGGCGCACGATGTCGAGGCCGAGCGGCACCGGCAGCCCGTCCCGGTCGCGCCACAGCTCGCCGAAATCGAGCACCTTGACGAGGCCTTCCTCGACGTACGTGAGCTGGCTCTCGTGGATGATGACGCCCGCCTCGACCTCACCCGCGAGCACCGCCGCCGGAATCCGGTCGAACATCACCTCGACCGGCACCGCGTCCGGGCACTCGAGCCGCAGCAACAGCGCCGCCGTCGTGAGCGGCCCCGGAATCGCGACCCGTTTCCCGCGCAGCGAGTCGAGCGTGCGCGCCGTGCGCGCCACCACCACCGGACCGTAGCCGAATCCCATCGAGGCGCCGCAGGCCAGCACGGCGTAGCGGTCGGCGACGAACGCGTACGCGTGCGCGGACACCGCGGTGATCTCGAGGTCGGCGCGTTCGACCGCGCGGCGGTTGAGGCTCTGGATGTCCTCGAGCACGTGCTCCACGTTGCAGCCCTGGATCCGGGCGCGGCCGGTGTGGAAACCGTAGAACATGTAGGCGTCGTCGGCGTCGGGACTGTGGCCGAAGCGCAGCGTGCGCAGCTCGGTCCCGGAGGAGGCAGTCATTGCGCCAGCATACCCGACGGGGGTATCAACGCCGAATCTGTGCCGGGCGTTCCAACCATTGACGCCCCACCCGGGTCCAACTCCCAGGCACCGACGCTGCCGGGCCATTCGAGCCCCAACCCTGGAGTCCCACCATGACGTCCCGCGACCGAATTCGAATTGCCGCGTTCGCCACGATCGCCTGCCTTGGCGTGGGCGCGATCGCCTTCGCGCTCACCCCCGCCACCCCCGATTACGTCGCGCTGCGCGGCCAGTGGCTGCTCGACGCCGGCGACGGCGCCGGCAGCCTGCGCCTGTCGCTGCGCCGCGGAGTGCGCGGGCACTCCGAACTGTGGGGGGGCCGCGACGTCGAGCTGTCCCGCCTCGGACTCACCGCCACCGATCTCGCCCCCGGCGCCCACCCGGTCGAATTTCGCGTGCGCCGCGATGCCGGCGCGTTCGTCTGCCGCGGCACGATCGACGGCGGCACCGGCGCCGGCACGTTCGAGCTGTCGCTCGATCCGGCGTTCGCCGCCGAGCTCGACCGCCGCGGGATCGGCGTTCCGACCGAGGACCAGCAGGTGCGGCTGGCGGTCGCCGACCTCGGGCTCCCGCTGCTCGACGAACTCGCCGCCGAGGGCTATCCGGCCCCGCGCGTCACCGCGCTCGTCACCATGGCCGGGCATGGCGTGGATCGCGAGTTCGTCCGCGGCCTCGGCGACCAGGGCTACCGCCTCGGCGCGCTCGCGGACCTGGTGCGCGCGCGCGACCATGGCGTGGATCCGGACTTCGTCCGCGAGCTGGCGGCGGCCGGCTACCGGAAGGTGCCGTTCGAATTGTTGATGCGCGCCCGCGACCACGGGGTGAGCGGCGAGTTCCTCGCCGCGTATCGCAAACCCGGCAACCGGAATCTGACGCTCGAGGAGCAGATCACGCTGCGCGATCACGGCGTCACGGGCGACTACCTGCAGGCGATGAAGGAGTACGGCTACGGCGCCGAGCCCATCGACGATTTGCGGCGCGCGCGCGATCACGGCGTCGACCCCGGCTACGTGTCCGGCATGGCGGACGCCGGATTCCGCAAGGTGCCGCTCGACCGGCTGATCGAGGCGCGCGACCACGGCGTCGACGCCGACTACGCGTCCGGCATGGCCAAGGCCGGGTTCCCGAAGGCGCCGCTCGACCGGCTGATTCAGGCCCGCGACCACGGCGTCGACCCGGCCTACGCGCGCCGCATGCGGGCGAAGCAAAACGATGCGACGCTGGAGGAGGTTATTGCCTGGCGTGACTCCGGCCGCTGAATCAACCAGCCGGGTCAGTGCTTCGAGGCGGTCTCGGCGGCGGCAAGGCCCCAGATTTCCGCGCGTAATCCGTCGAGGCCCTGGCCGGTGCGGGCGCTGACCACGTGGCAGCCGGGGTACTCGGCCCTCAAGCCGGCGGCGAGCATCTCGTCGGGGAGCAGGTCGATCTTGTTGAACACCAGCGTGGTCGGGCGCGGAGTGACGAGGATCTTCTCGAGCACCGCCTCGACCGCGATCATCTGCCGGCGGAAATCAGGGTCGGCGGCGTCCACCACGTGCAGCAGCAGGTCGGCTTCGATCGCCTCGACGAGCGTGCTGTGGAACGAGGCGACGAGATGATGCGGGAGCTTGCGGATGAAACCCACGGTGTCGGTCAGCAGGGCGACCTGGCGGTCAGGGCTCACCATCTGGCGCGTGGTCGCGTCGAGCGTCGCGAACAGCCGGTCCTCGACGAACACCTGCGAGCGCGTGAGGGCGTTGAACAGCGTGCTCTTCCCGGCGTTCGTGTACCCCACCAGCGCCGCCCGGAATTCCCGCCGCCGCCGACGGCGCTGAGTCTCGCGCTCGCGCTCCACGCTCTCGAGCTCGCCCTTGAGCCGCGCGATGCGCTCGCGCACCAGCCGGCGGTCGGTCTCGAGCTGGGTCTCGCCGGGGCCGCGGGTGCCGATGCCGCCGGCCTGCCGCTCGAGGTGCTTCCACATGCCGGTGAGCCGCGGCAGCATGTACTCGAGTTGCGCCAGCTCCACCTGCAGGCGCGACTCGCGCGAGCGCGCGCGCCGCGAAAAGATGTCGAGGATCAGCTCCGAGCGATCGATCACCTTGCGATCGAGCAGCTTCTCGAGGTTGCGGATCTGGGCGGGCGACAGATCGTCGTCGAAGATCACGACGTGCGCGTCGTGGTCGGCCGCCAGCGCCTTCACCTCCTCGACCTTGCCCTTGCCGATGAACGTCGCGGGATGGATCGTGCCGCGCCGCTGGGTGATGCGCCCCGTCACGGTAGCGCCCGCGGTGTCGGCCAGCAGCGCCAGCTCGTCCATCGAGCGGTCGAGCAGCGAGCTGTCGCGGCCGGCACGGCCCGAGTGACCGACCAGCACAGCGCGCTCCGATTCGGGCGGATGGACGATGTCGAAGTGCTTCGGCTTCACGCGCGCGGCTCGATTTCGAGGTCGTAGGGCGCGGGAGTGTAGTTGTCGTAGCCGCCGTCGGCCCGCATCACCACCAGATCCTCGATGCGCACGCCGAGCCCGCGCGACGGGTAGTAGAGACCCGGCTCGATCGTCACCACCATGCCCGGCTCGAGCACCTGCACGTTGCTCGGCGGCCCGCCCAGCCGCGGCGCCTCGTGCACCGCGAGCCCCACGCCGTGGCCGAGGCCGTGCACGTAGCCCTCCTCGAGCCCCGGCCGGGAGCGCACCGTCTCGTGGCCGCGCGCCTCGAACACGTCGCAGGTCCGTTCCTGGTAGACGCGGCAGCGCTCGCCGGTCGCGAGCGAATCCATCACGGTGCGGAACGCGGCGTCGCAGTCGTCGTAGAGCTTGCGCAGCGCATCCGGCGCGCGTCCCATGCAGAACGTGCGGGTGAAGTCGCTGTGGTAGCCGCCGCCCGCCTCGCCCGGGAAGATGTCGACGATCACCGGCGCGCCGGCGCGCAACAGCTCGGCGTCGTCGCCACGGTTGTGCGGCACGCCGGCGTCGCGGCCCTGCGACACGATGCTCTCGCCGCCCTCGAGCCCGTCGGCGAGGAACTCGCGGTGCAGCAGCGTGCGCAGCTGCCCCAGCGTCACCGGACCCTGGCCGTTGCGGAAATGATCGCCGTCACGCGTGAGTCCCGCGAGGTGCCCGCGCAGTGCGCCGTAGGCGCGCACCACCGAGTCCGAGGCGCGGCGGATCGCGGCGAGCTCGTCGGCATCCTTCGTGGCGCGGGCGACCGCCAGCAGGTCGGGCAGCGTGCGATCGAGCGTGATGCCATCGGCGCGCTGCAGCAGCTCCTGCAGCAGCGCGTAGGCGAACCCCGCTTCGAGGTCGCCGAAGAACGCGATCGGCCCCCGCATGCCCATCGTGGCGAGCAGCTCCGCGATCAGATCCGCGTGGCCCGCCGCCGAGCCCAGCTCGTCGACGCGCTGCATCCAGCGGTGCTGCGATAGCGTCGAATACTCGACGCCCGTCTTCACCGCGTCGTCGCGCTCCATCGGATCCACGACCAGGTGCGCCCGGCCGTCGGCAGACCGCAGATAGATCGCGCGGTGGAACTTGCGGCCCACGGCGTAGTAGAGCGCGGGGCAGTAGCGGTCGTTCGCGAACACCACCATGCCGGCGAGCCCGCGGTCCTTCATCAGTCGATCGAGATCACTTCGCACAGGGTCTCCGGGAGGGGTGAGGGTGGGGCGTCGATGCTAGCCCAGCGTTCTCAGCCGATCCAGCGGGGTTCGGGGGACCCGCGCTGCCGGATCTTCATCGCGACCCAGCCGAACGCGAAGCCGCCGATGTGCGCGAACCACGCCGTGCCGCCCTGCGCCGACCACGCCAGCGACAGCGCGCCGCTGAAGAACTGGATCACGAACCAGAACCCGAGCACGATCGAAGCGCGGATCGACGCGATCTGGAAGAACGGGAAGAACGGAATCAACGTGGTCACCCGGGTGCCGGGAAACGCCACCACGTAGGCGCCCAGCACGCATGCGATCGCGCCGCTCGCACCCAGGGTCGGCAGCGGCGAGATGGTGTTCGAGAAATAGTGGACGAGTCCGGCGAACAGGCCGCCGACCAGATAGAACAGCAGGTAGCGGCCATGGCCGAGCAGGTCCTCGACGTTGTCGCCGAAGATCATCAGGTACCACATGTTGCCGAGCACGTGGGCCCAGCCGCCGTGGAGGAACATGGACGTGAACAACGTGACGAGCCCCGCCGTCACCGGTTCGTCCCCGGTCACGAACGCGGCGGTGATGCGCTGCGGCACGAGCCCCCAGGTCATCATGAACTGCTTGAGATCCGGCCCCAGCAGCAGCTCGTACAGGAACACCCCGCAGTTGACGGCGATCAGGGCCCGGGTGACGTAGGGCGTGGTCCGGGTGGGGTTTTCATCGCGCAGCGGGATCATGACGAACCTTGGACGTTCCTTGGGACCCGCCGGGCCCCCGGCTTGGGGACTAAGGGACGAGCGGACGCAGCTTCTGGTTGACGCTGGAGTTAGGGGTTTCTATGCTCGCAGGCTACCAGATCCCGCCGGACCGAAACGGCCCCTGTGGCATCCTAAGGGGTCGCGACCCAGGGCACCACAGCGGTCGCGACCAAAGGAATCCCAACGAGTTGGCAGTTCATCCCCGCGAGGACGTTCAGGAGGTGTTTCGATGGGCAACGCCGTGGCTGTGACCGAACAGAACTTCGAGGCCGAGGTGGTGCAGTCGAAGGTTCCGGTCCTCGTCGATTTCTGGGCAGAATGGTGCGGTCCCTGCCGCGCGATTGCACCCGCAGTCGAGGAGATCGCGACCGAGTACACAGGCCGCTTGAAAGTGGTCAAAGTGAACGTCGACGAGAATCAGGAAGTCTCGATCAAGTACAACGTGCGCAGCATTCCCACGCTGCTGGTGTTCAAAGACGGGAAGGTCGTGGAAACATTGATCGGCGCCTATCCCAAGCCGCAGTTGCTGGCGAAGCTCTCGCCGCACCTAATCGACGCCAACAGCCGCCTCGGGTAGGCCGAGTCGCCCGGGAACCCGGCCCGCGCGCCTCGACGGTGCGCGGGCCGTCGGTGTTTTCAACGAGGAGCATGAATGAGTCTGCGACTGTTCGCCGGCAGCACCGAGCTGGGTACGCTCACGCCCGACGACATTCACTGGCCCCGCACCTACTATCACTTCGCGGCGGCCCCCGGCTACGAGAACGTGCGGAACTTCTTCGAGCTCCACCTGGGCTCGCGGGAGAGCCGGATCACGGATTTCGACGAGTTCCTCGAGCAGAGCCGGGCGCTGGACCTGCGCATCGTGGACGAGGAGTCCGACACCACGCTGTTCATGGATGTGGTGTTCATCATGAACGGCAGCGAGGCGCTGATCCGCCAGGGCTTCCTCAGGCGCATCGACGAGAAGGGCCACGTGAAGTGGGTGCGCCACGAGGACACCATGGACGCGCCCCAGATCGAGGATTGATCAGCCGCGCCCGTGCCCCAGCGCCGCGTCGCGCAACCGCGTGAGCGCGAACGTCGCGCGCGGCAGCCGCCCCGCCACGTCGCCCGCGGTCATGCCCTGCTGCCCGAACTGCGCCGCCACCAGATCGCCGGCCATGCCGTGCAGGAACACGCCGAGCCGCGCCGCGTCGTAGGGCGGCATGCCCTGCGCGGCCAGCGCGCCGATCGCCCCGCACAGCACGTCGCCCGTGCCGGCGGTGGCGAGGCCCGGGTTGCCGGTGGCGTTCACCGTGACGTGCCCGTGCGGATGGGCGGTCACGGTCGGCGCGCCCTTGAGCACCACCACCACGTTCCACTGGGCGGCACATTCGCGGGCGACGTCGATGCGGTGGAGTTCGATCGCCGCCGGATCGCGCCCGCTCAGGCGCTGCATCTCGCCGATGTGCGGCGTGATGATGCGCAGCACGGCCGCGGCGCCGGCGTCGCGCGCGGCGCCCGCCGCGAGCTGGTCGGGCCGGCCGGCGAACGCGTTGAGGCCGTCGGCATCGATCACCAGCGGCTGCGACACGCGGGCCGCGAAGCGCCTCACCAGCTCCGCCGTTTCGAAATCGCGCGACAGCCCGGAGCCGATCGTGACCGCGTCCGCGCGCAGCGCGTGCGCGAGCAGCCCGCCGAGCGCCGCGAGGCTGAGCGTGCGTCCCGGCCCGTCCGCGAGCGGCAGCGTCATCTCTTCCAGGAGCTGGGTCTCGAACACGTCGTGCAGTCCCCTGGGCACCGCCGTGGTGACGGTGCCGGCGCCGGTGCGGCTCGCGGCGCGGCTCGCCAGCACGGCGGCGCCGGTGAGCCCCGGCGCCCCACCCACCACCAGCAGGCGACCCACGGAGTTCTTGTGGGCGCGTGGCGCGCGGCGCGGCAGCAGCGCCGCCATTTCGGGCGGCGTCGCGATCTCGGTCCAGCGCGCGGGATCGTCGCCGTCGCCCGCCAAAGGCACGAGTCCGATGTCGGTGATCTCGAGTGCCCCCACGAACGCGCGTGCGGGATACAGCCAGTGGCCACGCTTGGCGCAGCCGAACGTGGTGGTGAGGTCGGCGCGCACCGTGCGCCGCGCGATCTCGCCGGTGTCGGCGTTCACGCCCGTGGGCAGGTCGACCGCCACCACGTGAGTGCCGGCGTCGTCGAGGTCACGCAGCGCCTGCACGCCGGCTGCGATCATTCCCTCGGGCACGCCGCGGGCGCCCGTGCCCAGCAGCGCGTCGAGCGCGAAATCGAAGCGGTCGCGGCTCAGCAGCAGCCGTTCGAGCGCGGCCTCGTCCGCGATCGCGATCGGTTCGACGCCGGCCGCGACCAGCGCCTCGAGGTGCGCGCGGGCGTCGCCGCCGATGCGCGCGGGGTCGCCGAGGATGCCGGCGAGCACGTCCGCGCCGCGCGCCCGCAGCTCGCGCGCCGCCACGAACCCGTCGCCGCCGTTGTTCCCGGTGCCGCACAGGGCCAGCACGCGAAACCCGAGCACCGGTCCGTAGTGCCGCTCCAGCGCGTCGGCGACGCCGAGGCCGGCGCGGCGCATCAGCTCCAGGCCGGGCACGCCGCCCGCGATGGTGGCGCGGTCGAGCGCCTGCATTTCCGCCGCGGTGACGAGTCTCACGCGCGGCGCGCCGGGTGAATCCGGGTCACGGGCGTCAGCGCCGGCGCGCGCGGGCGCGGGCTTCCGTCGTCAGTTCGCGCTGCAGCCCGGTGCGATATTCGGCGTCGCGTTCCACGCGCGCGATCAGGTCGGAATCCGCCGAGATGAACGGCAGATCGAACAGCGCCGGATCGGCCTCCTGCTCGAGGTAGATACGCTCCTGCTCGTGGCGCGTGAACGACACCGCCTTCTCCACGTTGTCGAAGGTGCGTCCAGGCAGGAACGACTTCTGCACGGTGTCGAAGATGTACACGTGGAACTGACCGTCGATGCCGCCGGTGCCGTCCGGCGCCTGGTGAACCTTGACCTTCGCCGACTTCACTTTCCCTTCGGACATGAACCCTCCGGTACCCGGGCCTGCCTCGGACGCCGGCGGCCGCTCTTGAGGCCGCCGCCGCCGCTTCATCGGATGTTCTTGGTCTGGCTGCCCAGCTCGTCCACGATCGCCACCAGTTCGAAAATGTCGTCGATGTCGTAGTCGGCGCCGGAGTGCTGGGTGTCGAACGTGTCGCCATAGCGGGCGAACGCCGTCTTCATCCCGAGACTCCTGCCGCCCACCACGTCGCGCTCCGCCCAGTCGCCGACCATCAGCGCGTCGTGCGGCTCGACCTCGAGCTGCTGGAGCACGCGACGGAACGGCGCCGGATGCGGCTTGCGTTCGCGCGTGTCGTCGAACGTCACGACGGCGTCGAACACGTGCTGCAGCGACAGCGAGCACAGCCGCAGCCACACCTGGGCCTGCGGCGCGTCCGACACCACCCCGAGCCGGATGCCGCGCTTCGCGAGCTCGAGCAGCGTCATCTGAGCGTGAGGGTAGAGCACCAGCGCCGACTCGCGGGCCCGGCGGTACGCGACGATTCCAGACGCGAGGATCTTGGGGTCGATGTGCCCGAGCTCGCTCTCGAGCAGCTGATCGAACACCTTCTGGAACTCGAGTCCCTGCTCCTGGTAGATGGCGTCGATGCGGGTGCGCACCGCCTCGCGGGGCAGGTCGAGACCGGCGTCGATCATGCCGTCGATCGCGGCGGTCACCGCGTCGGCCTTCATCTTCATGAAATCGACCAGCGTGTTGTCGAGATCGAACACGATCGCGCGGATCATGCTCCTGCGCACCCACAGCCATGGCCGGATCGCGATGCCGCGTGGCGGGGCTTGGTCACTTGGACGAAATCCCGATCGTGCGCCCCAGGCTGATCTCGCCGTTGTCGATGCGGACGTTGAAGCCGCACGCCGGATTGCTGCACACCCACGCCTTGTAGTTGATGGGCGCACCGTCACGCCCGTAGTCCGACAGCGGCAGCAGCACGCCGTCGTTGCACTTGCGGCACTCCGGAAATCCCTCCATCCCCACCTCCACGAGAAAACCCGTTTCCGCGCTGGCCGTGGCGGAGTTTAAGCGCCGCAACGCCCGCGGAGCCAATCGAATCTGGTTTGTGGACGTTCCGGAGGACCCTGGGATCCCGAGAAATCACCCGGCCCCGATAGCACCCCCGTCCCGTGCGGCCGCCCATTCACGCCATCTCCGGTTTGCCGCCCGGCCGTGCATCCCCCTAGAATTGCCCAAATCCCCCCACCGTCTCCCCACGACGCACCATCCGGGATGTCCCCCGCCCTGCGATTCCGATCGTTTCGCGCCGTTCTCTGCCTCAGCCTCCTGGCAGGCTGCGCCCGCGTCCGCAACGCGCAGGCGTTCCTCGACATCGAAGACCGCGGGCCCGTGCTGCGTGCCGGCGGGTTTGCGCTGCGGGTGACGAACGTCGGCATCATCGGCAACGCATTCCTCGACAAGGGCCTGTCATTCGACCCGTCGTTCGAGATCCATCCCGGGTCGGGCGCCGAGGCGCTGAACCACGCAGAGCTGTGGGTCGGCGCCGTCAACGCACGGGGCGAGACCCGGGTGTCCGGCGGCCCGGAACTCGAGTGGCGCCCGTCGCTCGATCCCGCCGATCGCGTGCGTGTCGTGAACTTTGGCACCCCGGGCACGCAGCGGGGCGTCGACGACGATGGCGACGGTCGCATCGACGAGGAGCAATTGAACGGGATCGACGACGACGGCGACGGCGAGATCGACGAGGATCTCGGCTTGTTCGCCCAGCAGACCATGACGGCGGAATACAGCGACTACCGTCCGGAGTCCGTCGTGTCCCCCTACGAGGGCAACGAGAACCACGTTCCGCTGGGGCTCGCCGTGCATCAGGAGGCGTATGCTTGGAGCGCTCCGGGCTACGAAGGCATCGCGGGGCTGTCGTTCCACATCACGAACCGCGGCAACGAGACGCTGCGCCAGGTGCGGATCGGATTGCTGGCGGATCTCGACTCGCGCGACCGCAACGACCGGGCCGGCCACCTGAACGATCGCATCCGACAGGTCAGCTTCACCCGCGGCGTATTCGAGGGGATCGACTCGGTCACCGTCGGCGGCGTCTACTCGTGCGGCACACCGGCGCCATGCCCCCCGGTGCCCCCGTGCATCACCACGCTCTCACAGACGCTGCCGGTGCTCGAGGACGACGTCGACCCGAGACTGCCGCACGTCGCCGTGGTGCCGCTGCACCACACCACGGACCCGCTCGCCTACATCACGCCCGTCGCGGACCTGGCGCGGGCGCCGGCCACGGAGTCGTTCCGCTCGGCAGTGTTCGCCAACGGCAAGATTCCCGGCCAGGGCGGCCCGCCGGCGGTGGACAAGGATCGCTACGAAGCGCTCGCGGGCCGGTATCCCAACGCGGTCACGACAACTCCGGACGACTACGTGGTGCTGGTGTCGTGCGGGCCGTTCGCGACGCTGGCGCCGGGGCAGAGTCTCGACTTCGACGTGGCGCTCGTCGCGACGCTCGATCCCGACAGCATCGGGCCCTTGATGGCGAACGCCGCCGTGCTCGAGCATGGCCGGATGGTGAACCTGATCCCCGACTCCACGTCGTCCCGCTGGCCCCAGGACTACAACTACGGCATCTCCGGCATCAACGGCCACGAGGTGTGCATCCAGGCGCCGCCGGGCGTGGCGCTGTACTGGGATCCGGATTGTTCGAGCAAGCTGCCCGGTGACCCGCCACCGCCGCCGCGGCCGATTCTCTATCCCGCCGACCGATGCCTGTGGACCGATGCCGACTGCAAGGTCTGCACGGGAATCCTGGGCCTCGACACCCGCCAGTACTGGGCCGACCCGGGCGAGCTGCCGGTGCCGCCCGACATCAAGCTGATTCCCGGCGACCACGAGATGACGCTCGAATGGAACAATCGCGGAGAGATCCTGAACGCGGCCGGATTGTCCGGGCTCCAGGGCCTCAGGTTCGCGGGCTACCGGGTCTACCGGTTGTCCGACTGGCGCCACCGCACGTCGCTGCTGCCGCCGGACGCCGACTGGGCGCTGGTCGGCGCCTACGGATTCACGACACGCAACAGCGAGGCCGCGCTCGCCGCGATCACCGACTCGACGCTCGACTACGAGCGCATCCTCTACGAGCGCAAGCTGTACCCGATCGGGCGCTACGTGGTGCGGGACTCCAATGTGCTGAACGGCTTCGACTATGGCTACGTCGTCACCACCGTGCTCGAGCGCGACATCGACGAGGGCCAGGGGCTGTTCCGCACCGAACGGCTCGAGAGCCCGTTCACGCCGGCGTTCCAGGAACTGGTGCAGCCACGCTCCAACGCGCGCGACACGCGCAGCGTGTGGGTGGTGCCGAATCCGTTCCGCGCGCGGGAGGCGTGGCAGCGCCCGGAGGTGCTCGGCGATCCGCTCACGCGGCACCTGGATTTCATGGGCCTGCCGCGGGCCCGGTGCACGATCAAGATCTGGACGGTCGCGGGCGACTTCGTCGCGATGATCGATCACGACGGCACGAACGGCGACGGCGAGGCGGCCTGGAATCTGGTGTCGCGCAACGGCCAGGAGGTCGAGTCGGGCATCTACCTGTTCACGGTCGACTCGTCCCTGGGGCACCAGGTCGGCCGGTTCGTGGTGATCCGATGAGCGGCGCGCGACTCGCGGCGCCCGGGCGTGCCATGGCTGCGGGCCTCGCCATCGTCGTAGCGCTGGCGCTCGGCGCGGGATGCGGCCGCAAGGCGAAGGTGGTCGCCCCGGATATGGCGGTCCTGCTGCCGCCGCACGTCACCGGCGTGTTCCCCGCGGCGCGATCCGGGAAGATCGACTACGACACCGCGATCTGGGCGCGCTTCGACGAGCCGCTCGATTCCACGACCGTGAACACGACGAACATCTATCTCAAGATCGACACGCGACGGATTCCCATCGACGTCGCGCTCGTCGACACTGCACGACGCGTGGTGCTCCGGCCGCGGCAGCCGCTCGACATCCGCCGCACCCACACGATCGAGATCACACCGCGCGTGCGCACCCGGGCGGGGCACGGATTCAAGGACACGTTCTTCTGGCAGTTCACCACGCTGTCGGTGCGGCGGATCGAGACGCCGGTGCCGGGGGCGGGGGCCACGGGGCGCTCGCCGATGGAGCCGCTGCTGTGGGATTCCACGGAGACCTCGGCGGGTCCCATCCAGTATCGCCTGTACGTCGGCACGGATTCGTCGCAGGTGGCGGCCGGAGCGGCTCATACCGAGGACCTCGTCCGCTCGTGGTACCTGCCGACGATCCACTGGGACCCGGGGACGCCCTGGTACTGGAAGGTGCGGGTCCAGAATGAGGATACCGGCGACGAGAGCACGGGGCCGGTGTGGCGCTTCGACGTGCACGACGCGACCGCGATCGATTCGCTCACGCTGACCGTCGGCAACAACGGCACCTGGGACAAGAATTTCCGGGTGTGGCGCTGTGCCACCGTGACAAGCGGCGCGAGCTACGGACCCGAGACCCAGTTCGACTTCAGCGGCGTCGACTCCGGCCTCGTGGTCGCGGGTGCGAAGCTGCGGCTCCAGACCAGTTCGCGCATCGATCCCGCACGCACGTTCCCCCAGGTATGGGAGATTTCCCAGCCATGGATTCCCTGCAACCCGTCGTTTGCCACGCCGCCGGCCGCCGACCCGCCGCTCGCCGACGGATTCAAGGACGCGGACGGGAACATGGCGTTCCAGTCGGATCTGCTGGCCGCGCAGATTCAGGCGCGGGTGCGCCGCTACCCGCAGTTCCACGATTACACGTTTCGATCCGGCACGCAGATCGTCTATAACCCACTGGTGTTCGGCACCGGGTTTCGCATCTACTACTACGTTCCCACACCTCCCCTCGCGAGGGCGCGTACGGCTGGGAGGCATCGATGAAGTCCGTTCGTCGGGTCGTGGTCGGGTTGCTGGCGGTGGTCGTGGCGGGTGCGGGCGCGTTCGCGCCGGCCCATGCCGCGGCCCCGGGAGTGCGGCCGTGGACGCCGGCCTCGTTCGACTCGTTGCAGACGTGGTCCACCGCAGCCCGGGTGATGTTCCGCGAGCAGGCGACCGATCCCATCGATTCGGTGACGATCGAACCGTACAACCGCGTCGGGTCGATCGCGATGCGCTGGTTCCAGGGACTGGGCCGGGATCACATGCCCGAGGCGCGCACGATCGAGAGTGCCCTCGACTCGCTGGGGTTCGACACCGAGGTGGTGCTCGACGACAAGCTCCCGGCCTTCGCGCTGCTGGTGGTGCGGAATCCGTTCCGCACCAGCGCGAGCGCGATGGGCTTCATGTACTGGTTCCGCGGCACCCGGTTGTTCGAGCAGGGCGTCGAGATGCGCGGCGGGCTCGATCCGATCATGAAGGTGTGGTGGAACGACAATCAGGCGGCGCCTTACGAATGGGCGATCGCCGATCGCGGCCGCGACGGCACGCACCGGTTCTTCCTATTCCGGCTGAGCGCCGACGGCGGCATCTGGCAGCCGGGCCAGTACGAGGGCGAGGGTCCGGATCTCGCGAACGCTCACACCGTCTCGTTCGAGGACGTGAACGGCGATGGCCTGCCCGAACTCGTCACCTGGTCACCCGCCGCGCCCGACACGCTGTTCGAAGCCTGCACCAGTTGCCCGAGTCGCGTGATCGAGCGTATCTACACCGAGCGTGGCGGCCTGGGATTCCAGCTCCACGACAGCCGCATGGTGCCCGCGCCCTATTCGATCTTCATGTTGTTCGTGCACCTGCTCATCTCGCACAATCGCGAAGCCGCGGCCCGGCTGCTCGACGATCCCGCACTGCTCGGGACCGCGCTCGGCATGGGCTGGGGGACGCGCCACTCGCCCGGCACGTGGCTGCTCGAGGGAGGCGAGAACCAGCACTGGCCCGAATGGTTGCAGTTCCGGTTCCGCGGGCCTCGCGGAGTCGAGCACTATGTCGTGAGGTTCACTCAAAAGGACGGCCGATGGATCCTCAAGAGCTGGAAGCACGCTGCGATCTCCACCGGACCCAACCCGACGCCGCTGCCGGGGCCCGCCGCGACCTCGACGCACCCCGCCGCGGGTTCACACCATCCCGCTCAGGCACCACACCGTCCCGCCCGGCGCGCCCACTGATGCGCGCGACGGTCGAGCGGGGGGCGTGGCTGCTCACGGTCATCGTGCTGTTGGCGCTGGCGACAGGTTGCACGCGCAAGACCACGCTGATGCAGCGCGACACCACCGGCCCCGTCGCGGCGGCCGGTGGGGATTCCACCACGCAACTGCTGCATGCGGCGGAGCAGGCCTGGGATGCGCAGAGCGACGATGCCGGCGCGGCGACGCTCACGTTGCGCGCCGTCCGCGAGGATCTGCGCGGGCGCCCGCCGCATGACTGGGTGGCGCGGGCCGGGGAACTGCTCGATTCGCTCGGCGTCGGCGTCGAAACCGCCGGCGGCCCCTGCGGAATGATGGTGAACGTGTTCGTGCGTGCCGATCCCGGCCGCGGCTCGTGGCCCGCGCTCTACTGGTGCGACGGCGCACTCGTGCGCTCCCAGGAGGTCGAGGGCCGCAACATGCGGCTGCTCGGCATGGTGTCCGCGGGCGGGAGCGACTCCCTGACCCACGGCGCCCCGCTGCGCGCTGCGGCGCTGTTCGGCCGGTCGCGCCTCGGCCGCCAGGAGCCGTTGCTGTTTGCCTGGTCGCGGCGGCCGCGCGACACGAAGTGGAAAATCGTCCAGACGCTCGGTCCCGATTCGCTCGGCGGCTTCGGCACCGGCGCATTCGAAGCGCCGTCCGACTCCGCCACCGATCTGGTGACCCGCACGTTTCACACGCCCAGGGGCTGGGACGAGTGCAACACCTGTCCCCACGTGCTGAAGGAGCATCGGTTCCGCTGGCAGGCGGACGGCTTCCATCGCGTCGCCGATCGCGACGTGCCGTCGACCTATGCCACGTTCGTGAGCTTCGTGGACGCGATGCAGTCGGACCTCGCGCGGGCGCAGACGCTCGTCAGCGATCCGTCGCTCATCCAGCTCGCGACGCAGTATCAGTTCGACCATTCGCGCGGAACCTGGCGCATCGCGCCCGCCACCGAGGACGCCGGGTCCGAGCTGCGGATCTTCCGCGGCGGGCAGGAGGCGTACCGGGTCACGTTCGAGCCCCGCGGCGACGACTGGGTGATCAACAACATCCAGACGGTCGCGCGCTCGGTGGAATGACGGGGACCGCGCGGGTCCCGGCCGCGCTGCTCGGGCTCGCGGTGTTCATGGTTGGTGCTCGCCCCGCGCTCGCGCTCGATCCCGCGCGCTACCTGCCGCCGCCCGGCGCGCCCTACTCCGCCGAGGAAGTGGGCGTGCGCACCACCGGCACGTTCTCGCTTGCCGGCACGTTCACGGTGCCGCGTGACGGCCGGCGGCGCCACCCGGTGGTGGTGCTGATCAGCGACGCCGGCCGCCAGGACCGCAACGCCGCCGACGGCCGCGGCGCGTTCCGGCCGTTCTACGACCTCGCCGACACGCTCGGCCGCCGCGGCATCGCCGTGCTAAGGCTCGACGACCGCGGCGTGGGAGCGTCGACGGGCTCGATCGACACCATGACGACGTACGAACGCTCGGTCGACGTGCGCGCCGCGCTCGCGTTCCTCATGGCCAGGCCCGACGTGCTGTCGCGCAAGCTGGGCCTCGTCGGAATGGGCGAAGGCGCCTCGATCGCGGCGCTCATCGCGGCCGACGATCCCGAACTCGCGGGGCTGGTGCTGCTGGGTGCGCCGAACCGCACCGGACGCGAGCTGATGAAGTGGCAGCTCCGCCGCGCCGCCGATGAGGACAGTACCCTCCTCGGCCACGCCGGCCGCGATACCGCGTACGCCGGCCGGCTCGCGGCCTGGGAACGGAAGGCGGCGGGCGATCCGTGGACGCGCTACTTCGCCGGCTACGATCCGCTCGGAACCGCGCGGCGGGTGCGCGCGCCGGTGCTGCTGCTGCAGGGCGCAGAGGACGACGCGGTGCCGGCATCGGACGCACCGAGTCTCGCGGCGGCGTTCGGCACCGGCAGCTCTGACGTGAGCACCCGCGTGTTTCCGGGGCTCGATCACGAGTTGCTGCGCCCTGCGGACATCGCGGGCCCGGGCTCGTCGGTGACACCCGCGGAGTGGCATCAGCCGCCCGAGGTGCGCGGCGCCGTGGCCGACTGGCTCGCGCGGCATCTCGCGCCGGGACCGGAACTGCCGGAGCCGCGGCGGCCGGTCCACACGAGGAAGTCCGGGCACCACCGCCGCCGGCGGTGATGGCGCATCAGCGCCCGACGTCGTCCCCCGCGCCCTCGCTTTGCCGTGTCGCGCCGCGCGCCAGTGCCAGCGCGACGTTCCAGTCGCGGTCCGCCCCCGCCATGAGATCCGCGATCGTGGCCTTGATCGATACGTCCGGTGGAATGCCGCGCGCCGGGTCACCCGGGCGGGTGAGCGCCAGGTCGTAGCGGGTGAGCGGCAGCCGCAGCTGCGTGCGGCTGTGCGGCAACGTGACCGTGATGGTGTATCCCGAAGTGTTACCGACGTAGGCGCCGCCCGATTCTTCGCCGACGATCGTCGCGCGCTTCAGGTCGTAGATGTGCGACAGGAATTCGCAGGTGGTCGAGAAGCTCGCGCCGTTCTCGAGCACGATCAGCTTCCCGTCGAAATGCGTCGCGGCGGGCTGCTGGCGGCCCCAGTTGGGATGCGTGACGAAGTGATACTTGCCATCCGCGCGCCGCTCGACGATATCGGGCGGGATCGAGTCGTGGTCCGCGTAGCGGCCGAACGAGAACGAGAGTTTGTTGATCACCAGGTCCTGGTAGTAGTCGAACGGGTGATCGACGAGATGCGACAGCAGTCGCTTGCCCAGCTCGTCCTTGCCGCCGCTGTTCCCGCGCAGATCGAGGATCAACGCCTTCGAGCCGCGGTCGTGGATGGAATCGAACGCGGCGTCGATGAAGCCGCCGAGCGGCACCATGCCCGAATCGTCCATCGCGCCGCCGAACTCCCGGATCCGCAGCCGGGCGATGGCACCGCCGTCCAGGAACTCCAGGTCCGCCGGCGTTTTGGGCGCCGCGTCGCCGGGATACCGTTGCGCGAGCAGGCTGTCGAGCGCGGGCAGCACGCGGCCCTCCAGCATGACGTTCTCGTCCGGGCCACCATTCATGCGCGCCAGCTCGAGGGTGAACGGCGACCGCATCCCATAGTACCGGACCAGATTCCCGCCGAATCGCCAGCCGGTGAGCCGCCACGCATGCGACGTGGCCACGCCGCCGTCGCGCGGCAGCCCGGCGAAGAACGTGTCCAGGATGTACGGCGTTCCGATGCCATTGACGGACAACAGCTCGCGGCCCGCGAGCCGGCGGTCCGTCGTGGCGAGGTCCCGGTACACGTACGCGCGCCGGCCGATCACGCGAATCTGCAGAGGCAGCAGCGGAATCGTGGCGTTCACGGCGGTCTGGAGCGACTCGGGCAGCACGGCCGAGGTATGTCCGCAGTGGATCACCGCCACCGCCGGCTGCAGCACTCGATAGAACTCCCACGCATCCATCGGCCGGTCGAGCTTGCGCGCCGCGCCGTCGAACGCGCTGTCGAACGCGGCCCTGGAGGTGAACCGGTGAACGCCGGGATGGCCTTCCTCGAGCGCGTCGTGGGCGATGCGGAGATCGTCGAGCAGGTCAGCGGGGGAGAAGCGAACGCCGCCGGCGGGCTCGGTGCGCACGGCCCCTGCGGCGACAGGCGAAGTCCGCGCGGCGCGATGCGCCGGCGCCGTGGGTGCCGCGCGCGCTACCGCCTCCGGCCCCGCGGCGGCGGCGATACAGCATAGAGCGAGGAGCGAAGCGGCGCGGCGCACAGGACCTGACATCGTCGGACTCCGGGAGGTTCGTGGGAAGGTCATAAGGATAGGTCCGCAATCCTAGCCTTTCCATGCCGGCGTCCGGAAAAGTCTTCGGCGCCAGAGTTCCCCGGGGCACGTCTGGTTTACCGTCGCCAGCTCGCTCGCTATACTTCGAAGCTCGTCGAGCGTCCCGAGCGCTCCAGGACCACGGCAGGCCGCCATGCGCGCGGACTGCAGGGAAGCATCCATGCACGCACCCCCGACTCGTTTCATGAAGCGCGACGGATCGCGCCCGGGCGAATCCATGCCCGTGGGCCCGGAACTCCCGCTCGCGACCGACTCCGAAGGCACGGAAGCAGCCTTCGACACCACGTCGCCGGCGCCGCTCTCGGACTGGCTCACCGCGTACGCCGCGCGCCCCGAGAATCGTGGCGCGATCGCCCACTGGCACACGCTGCCCGCCCGTCCGGCGCGCCACGCCGAGTGCGAAACGCCGCTCGCCGCGCCGGTGGCCGCGGCGCTCGCGGCGCAGGGCATCGAGCGGCTCTATACGCACCAGGCGCAGGCGATCGACGCGCTGCGGGCGCGCGAGGACACGGTGATCGTCACCGGCACCGCGAGCGGCAAGAGCCTGTGCTACCACGTCCCGGTGCTCGAGGCGCTGTTGCAGGACTCCGAGGCGACGGCGCTCTACCTGTTCCCCACCAAGGCACTCGCCCAGGATCAGCTGCAGGGGCTCGCGCGGCTCACCGGCACGCATTCCGAACTGCTGCGCCACGTGGTGGCCGGCGTCTACGACGGCGACACCCAGGCGACCACGCGCCGCAAGTTGCGTGACGACGCCAACGTGATCCTGTCGAACCCCGACATGCTGCACCAGGGCATCCTGCCGGCGCACGCGCGCTGGGGACGGTTCTTCCGCAATCTCAAATACGTCGTGGTCGACGAGATGCACGCCTACCGCGGCATCTTCGGCTCCCACGTCGCGAACGTGTTCCGCCGCCTCGAGCGCGTGGTCGCGCACGTGGGCGGCGACTTCCGCTACGTGCTGTGCAGCGCCACGATCCGTAACCCGGGCGAGCTGGCGCAGTCGCTGGTCGGCCGCTCCGTGCGGGTCATCGACGACGACGGAGCTCCGCGCGGCGAGAAGCAGTTCGTGTTCTGGAATCCGCCGTACACGGACGACGCGCGCGTCGAGCGGCGGTCGTCGAACGGCGAGGGCTGCGAGTTGTTCGCGGGGCTGGTCGCGGGCGGCGCCCAGGCGCTGGCGTTCACCAAGTCGCGGGTGGCGGCGGAGCTGGTGTACCGCTACGCGCGCGAGAAACTCGAACACCTGGCGCCCAGGCTGGCGGACCGCATCAAGCCCTATCGCGGCGGCTATCTGCCCGAGGAACGCCGCGCGATCGAGCGCGCCCTGTTCTCGGGCGAACTGCGCGGCGTGGTGAGCACGAACGCGCTCGAGCTGGGCGTCGACATCGGCGGACTCGACGCGGTGGTGATGATCGGCGCGCCGTCCACGCTCGCGAGCGCGTGGCAGCAGGCCGGCCGCGCGGGCCGCAAGGGCGGCTCGGCGCTGGCGCTGCTGGTCGCCTACAACGAGACCGTCGACCAGTACCTGATGCGGCACCCCGACTACTTCTTCGGCCGCTCACCCGAGGCCGCGGTGATCGACCCGCACAATCCCTACATCCTCGCGCAGCAGCTCGCGTGCGCGGCGTACGAGCTGCCGATCTCGCCCGCCGACGCGGCGGCGTTCGGCCCGCAGACGCCCGCGATCCTGAGCGCGCTCGATGAATCGGGCGAGACGAAGACGATCGACGGCCGCTCGTACTGGGCGCGCACCGACTTCCCGTCGGCGCGCGTCAACCTGCGCACGATCTCGGACGACACCTTCACGATCGTGAACGCGAAGCAGGACAACGCGGTGATGGGCAACGTCGACGCGATCAGCGCGCTCGAGCTGGTGTACCCGGAGGCGATCTACCTGCACGAGGGCGAGACCTGCTTCGTGCGCGAGCTCGACCTGGCGCAGAAGATCGCCTACGTCGAGCCGCGCGAGGTCGACTACTACACGCAGCCGGTGCTCGACTTCAACATCCGCGTGCGGCGCGAGCTGGAGCAGCGTGTGTGGCATACCGAGTCGGTGCGGTTCGGCGAGGTCACCTACTCGTGGCAGACGATCGCGATGAAGAAGATCCGGTTCCACTCGATCGACGCGATCGGCTATCACCCGCTCGAGTTGCCGCGGCTCACGCTCGAGACGACCGGGTTCTGGTTCGCGCCCAACGAGGACACGTGGCGCGCGGTGGCGCGGCGCGGGCTCAACCCCGTCGAGGGGCTGTCGGGCGTGCGCAACCTGTTCACCACGCTGCTGTCGATGCTCAGCATGTGCGACCCGGCCGACCTCGGCGGCATGATCGACTCGTCGAATCTCGGCCGGCCGGCGCTGTTCATGTTCGACCGATATCCGGGCGGACTCGGTTTTGCCGAGCAGGGCTACACGCGGCTCGACGAGCTGGCGCTGGCGGCGCTCGAACACGTCGAAGGCTGCCCGTGCGACACGGGCTGCCCGTCGTGCGTCGGGCTGCCGATCCTGCGTCCCGCCCAGCAACAGGATCCCGATCTCGGCCACGCGCGCGAGATCCCCGGCAAGCCGGCCGCGCTGGCTTTGCTACGACACTGGCTCGAGGCCTGACCCCATGGCGACGCATGCCCAACCCGAGTGGCCCGTAACGTTTTTCGACGACGACTACCTGCGCATCTACCATTCGACGTTCACGCCCGAGAACACCGCGGCCGACGTGGAGTTCATCGCGGGGGCGTTGGCGCTGGCTCCGGGAGCGCCGGTGCTCGACCTGGCGTGCGGCCTGGGCCGCCATGCGATTGGCATGGCGAAGCGCGGGTACCGGGTGACCGGAGTCGATTTCAATCCGCGCTATCTCGAGCGCGCGGCCGCCGAGGCGCAGATCGCCGGCGCCGACGTGCGCTGGCTCGAAGACGACATGCGTACACTGCCGTTCGATCGTGAATTCGCCGGCGTGTATTCGTTCTTCACGTCGTTCGGATATTTCTCGGACCCCGAGAACGAGCAGGTGCTCGCGCGCATCGCGGCGAGTCTGGCACCCGGCGGCCGGCTGCTGCTCGACCTCGCGAACCGCGAACGGATGCTGATCCATCCGCAGCAGCGCACCTGGGACCAGCGCGAGGACGGCTCGCTGGTGATGGAGGAGGTCACGTTCGACGTGAAGCGCTCGCGCGTGATCTCGCGGCTGACGCTGATCGAGGCGGGCGCCCCGCACGCGATCAAATTGTTCGAGTTGCGTACGTATACGTGCGCCGAGCTGACGGCGCTGCTCGCCCGGCAGGGCCTCGAGGTGCGCTCGGTGTGGGGCGGCGCCGATCGCAGCGATTACCAGGCCGAGAGCCGCCGGCTCGTGATGCTCGCGACGCGGCCGGAGTGACGATGCGCTCCGGTGCCCGCGTCGTCGTCCGCGCGCACCACCCGTCCGGGCGGGAGCGCGGCTGATGCTCGGCTCCGATCTGCTGCGCGACCGGCTCGCGGGGCTGGCCCGCATCCGGCGTGCGGTCGATGCAGTCCCCGAGATTCCCGCCGACGGCGCGGCGGAGTCCGAGCTCGAACCCACTCCGCCCGGAACGGCGCCGCGCGGCCCCCGGCGGCGCTCGTGGTGGCTCGGCGAGCCCGCGCCCGCCGCCGACGCCGGCCGGCTCGAGGAGTTCCTGCCGGGCGGCGAATGGCGCGACGAGCGGGGCGCGGTCTACGTGCACGAGCGGCTGCGCTCCGAGATGGAGCGGCCCGAGCTCGACTGGGGACTGCTTCAGACTCCGCCGGAGGACGAGGAGGACCTGGCGGCGCTCGTGGCCGGCGGGCTCGGTCGCGCGTGGTTCCTCGACCTCGAGACCGGTGGCCTCGCGGCGAGCCCGGTGTTCCTCGCCGGGACGATGCACTGGAACGGCACCGACTTCGTGTTGCGCCAGTATTTTGCGCGCCACTACGGCGAGGAGGCGACGCTGATCGGGGCGCTGCACGAGGCGGCGCGCGGGTTCGAGACGCTGGTCACGTTCAACGGCAAGTCCTACGACGCGCCGTTCCTCTTAGGGCGGGCGGCGGTGCACGGCGTGAAGCTCGAGTTGCCGCCGAAGCACGTGGACCTGCTGCATCCGTCGCGGCGCCGCTGGAAGCTCGAGCTGCCCGATTGCAAACTCCAGACGCTCGAACGCCATGTGTGCAGGCGCCGGCGCTCGGGCGACGTGCCGAGCGCCGAGGTGCCGTCGCTGTACCACGATTTCGTGCGCCGCGGCGATCCCTACCGGCTGGTGCCGGTGTTCCACCACAACCTGCTGGACGTGATCACGATGGGGGAGATTCTGAAGTCGCTATGCACGCCCCGGCCGCCGCGCCGGAACTGGTTCGAGGAGCTGGACTTCGCCTGACGCGGCGGGCGCCCGCGGCCGTTGACCACCCCGGAACCCACTCCTATACTTCGGGCCGTCGCAGTATTCGTTCGGCCCTCGAGCTGGTACGAAACCCTGTTCATGCGTTTGCGGCCTGCCGGCCCGCGGATCGCCGCGCAAGCGGCCGTGATGGAGTCGAGCCATGCCCGAAGCGCCGCGTAGTCTGTCCGCGTTGAGCGAGGAATTCGTCGAGCTGTCGTTTCGCCACGATCCCGTGGCGGCGACCGGCGTCGGCATCCACGACTACGATCGCTGTCTCCCCGACGACTCGCCCGAAGGCATCCAGACCCGCGTCTCATGGCTGCGTGACTTTGAGCGGCGGCTACGCACCGTCTCGGATCGCGACCGGTTGAGCGGCGCCCAGCGCGTCGACCTGGCCTACCTCGAGACCCGGGTATGGGCGCTGCGGACCGAGATCGAGGAGTTGCGCGTGCACGCGCTGAACCCGGCGCGCTACCCGGAGCGCGCGCTGCGCGGCGTGTTCATGCTGCTCGCGCGCCCGTTCGCTCCGCTCGAAGAGCGCAAGGAATCGATCCTCGACCGGCTGGTCGCGATTCCGGAATACCTCGAAGGCGCATGGCGCAACCTGGTGCCGGTGCCCGAGGTGGTTGCGAGGACCGCGCTCGAGATCACGATCACCGGCCCCGGCTTCGTGGACGAGGTAACGCGCGCCCTGCGCCGCACGTTCCCCGGCGAAGCCGAGCGCATCGAGTTCGCGTCGGAGCGGGCGCGCGCCGGATTCCTGACCTATCAGCAGCGACTCGAGACCGAGCTGCTGCCGCGCTCCGGCGGCACGCTGGGCATCGGCGCCGAGGCGATGAACGCCAAGCTGCGCCACGAGCACCTGCTCGACACCGACGTCGACGCGCTCGACCGGCTGGGCGTCGAGACCATCGAGCGCACGTCCCGCCAGCTCGACGAGGAGGCGCGCCGCATCCAGCCGAACAGGAGCTGGCGCGAGCAGATCGAGATCGCGCGCGAGAACCATCCGGACCGTTCCGTCCTGCGCGATACGTACGTGCGCGAGACCGAGCGCGCGCTGCGCTTCGTGCGCGACCGCAATATCGCGCCGGTCGCGAGCACCGCGCTCGAGATCATCGACACTCCGGTGTTCGAGCGGGCGTTCACTCCGTTCGCCGCGTACCTGCCGGCGGCGCCGTTCGACGCCGATCAGACCGGCTACTTTTTCGTCACGCCGGTCGACCTGTCGCGATCGAAGGAGGCGCAGGAGCGCCAGCTCCAGCAACACAGCCACGCCGCGATTCCGCTGGTGGTGCTGCACGAGGCCTACCCCGGGCGGCACCTGCAGACCGGCCACGCGAATCGCGCAGGATCGCGCCTGCGGCAGCTTGCCTACGACGACCTGTTCGCCCAGGGCTGGGCGATGTACTGCGCGGAGATGATGCGCGAGCAGGGCTACTTCACCGACCCCTCGATGCGGCTGTTCCAGCTCAAGGACCTGCTGTGGCGGGCGTGTCGCGTGGTGATCGACGTGCGGCTCCAGTCGGGCCGCATGACGTTCGCCGAAGCCGTGGCGTTCCTAGTGGAGGAGGCGATGCTCGAGCCGGCGATCGCCGAGAGCGAAGTGAAGCGCTACATGCTCTCGCCCACGCAGCCGCTCAGCTACCTGACCGGCATGCTCGAGATCTGCAAGCTGCGCGACGAGGCCAGGGCGCTGCTCGGTGAGCGGTTCGACCTGTTCCGGTTCCACGAGGCGCTGCTGAGCGTGGGCGCGCTGCCGCCGTCGCTGGTGCGCGAGGAGTTGCTGGAGCGGATGGGGATGGCGAAGGCGTAGGGGGGAGAGCCCCGGCGAAGTTCGACCGCGTCGGGACTCTGATGGACGAGTGCCCCCGGAAGGATTGGATGCGGAGTCATTCCTCAATCGCAGCTTGACGACACTCAACCCTGTCCCGTCATGCGAATCACTCTCGGCCTACTCCTGCTCGCTACTCTTACGGTCCCGTGCGAAGCCAATCCAAGGCGCAAGCCTACAGGAGACGAAGCGTATAACGGTCACTATGCCGGGGGTGTCGATGGCCTGCCGGTGGGTAGCGGATACTCGGAAGCGCAGATCTTGAGCGTTGCGCGTCAAATGCCTGCTGTGCAAAAGGCCATGCAAGTGGCGGCTAGCCGCGGGTACATCGCTATCCAGTAACGGATTCGGATGGATGGGACGTCGTCACAGATCCAAACTCTGGTCTCAACCGATATATTCGCTGCTTCAATGCATCGCTATTTACCTGTGCGACTTCATGGTGGGGGCTTGGCGTTGGCAACTCCCAGCCCCTGAAGCTGGTGTTCATCGCGGAGGTTCCGGAAGTGCTAATGGGTGTTCTTGGATTCTGCGGGTTCATTTCAGCCGTTAACTGCGCTATGAATTGGTGAGGCTCATGAACAATCAAGTCGAGAGCCCCAATCGTTGGTGGCCGGTGTGGCTGGTGATGTCACTCCTCATCACGGGCTGCGTTTGGTCCTACACTCTGAAACTAGGACCTACGCTTGCAACACTCGGAGTCGCGCTGTTGCTGGGTTGGAGCGTCGTGCCGCGTGTCCGCCACTTTGGTGACATCCTGTGGCGTGTTGCAGGGGTTGGCATTGCGATGGGTGTCGCCGCGCCCTGGTTGGCGGCCCGCCTGCATCCGTAATGCGCGTGGCGGATGACTACAACACCCACAGCAACTCAGCGGTAGTCGGGGCAGGCGGCCGCTTAGATTCGCCCGCAATTTATTGGTTGAATCTAGCAATTGACTTCAATTTGGCGGCTCCTATACACTAGCCCTCATGACCATCGGGGGCCGTCCATCGCGACGCGTTCGCGTGCGATTTGCCGCGAGAACCTTCCTGCTCGCGATGTTGTGCTTTGCCGCGTTTGCGGCACCCGCTTCCTATCGTGGGGGTTCGCCGGTAGTAGCAGCTTGGGCGTTCGGCGATCCCAACGATGACGGCGGCAATATACGCGGATTCCAATTGCCCACCGATCCGCCAGGTCCGGGGAGCGGAGCCGGCCAGGGCCAGATTGCGAAGCGGAATCAACCCGTACCGTGGGGCCTCGTTCTTCAGGTTCTGAGGCAGCGTTTGGTCCTCCTCGGTCCACTTGGAATCTAGGCGACGGCGGCCGACATGACCACCCCTCGTGTTGAGTCCGCATTCGACGCAGGTGTGATCCACTCGATTGATATTTGCCTGCGTACCGACGATCTAGTGTCGTGAGTCTGAAATTGTGATAATATGGCTATGGCATCCTCCGGGAGGGAACCCATGGCCAATCATCTGCGATCCATCCGAGTCTCCGCCGCCGATCGGCGAGAGCTTGAACGCCTTCAACGCGCCGCCTCGGC
>JBBRLX010000025.1:0-64944 GCA_038231135.1 Candidatus Eiseniibacteriota bacterium
CACGACTGCGACGCGTGCGCGGGATGAAGCACCTGCCCGCGCTGCGCGCGGCACTTCAGCGAGAGCTGGGCATCACGAAGCGTCAGGCTGCGGCCTGATGAATCGAGCCGTCATGTTTCAACGAAGAATGGCATTGACTCCATGCGAACACGCACGGCAACACGCTCACTCTCGCGGCACCACCGACAACGAGACGTCGTAGCCGGCATCCATGGAGGCGGTGCGCAGAGTGATCGGAGTGCGCGTGATGATGGCAGTGGTTCTGCCGTCAGTGAAAGCCTTCGCAGGAACGCTGACGAGGACGCTATCCCGGCCGAGCACTTGTTTGACCTGGAAAACCTTGTCGCATGAGCCCTCGTACGTGTGCGAGGGCAGCCAATCTCCCTCCGAGACCTCGTAGGTCCAGGTCCGCTTGGGAGGGCTCGGCGGGGGCGGATAGTAGGGCTCTCCTCCCCACTCCTGAACCTCGACCTTCACGCTGACGGCGGGGCCGTGTTTCGGTCGTTTTTCTGTCGGATTGACGTCGAGAAAAGAGAGACTGTCGCCACGCAAGACGACGAGCGATCTCCCGTCGTTCGCCTGGGCGACTACTTTCCCGCTGAACGACTGAACGACTTCCAGGGTTCGTGGATTGAGGATCGCGCTCCTGCAACTCGTTTGTCCCGCTGTGCCCCAGTAGCCCTGACAGGCAGAGACACAAAGGAGATGTTCGGCGCCAGGGGTTCGAATCCAGAATGGCTCCGAGAGGTAGTTGTCGGTGGAGCTGACGTGGAACCCGATTCCCTGGAGAAGGCAGCCCGACACCTGCAAGCCGGTTGTTTCCTCGATGCACCGGAAGCCGCTCGATTGGACTTCGTCCCTAAGGAGAGAGTATTCGGCATCGGGCGAAACTGCGGCCCAGTGATGGCTGGTCGGGGCGACTTTGCCGGTTCTCGAATCAAGGGCGTCGACTCTTCCGGGATAGCCGAGATAGAGCGTGTCCCGGCCTCCCCACTCCATAGTCATCGGGGTTAGGCGATAGCTTCGACTGCGGCGATCGGAACGACGCCAGATCACTACGCTGTCGCCTTGGGCCCTGCGTTCGCCGAGGTCGTCGTATCCCGTCCTAACATCTTCGTGAGAGTAGCCCACCGCCAGGAGGGTGCCGTCTCCATTCCAACGAAAGGACACAGCGCGCGGGAAGGTCGCGATGATGCGGCCAGCCGTATCAGCGACAATGACTTGCCCGCTGTCCCTGTTGCCTACGCCGAACATCCCGTAGGCGACGGCATCGCCGGTTGGCGAGATATCCGCCCTGCCCACGCCCCAAGAGTCTCCGTACGGAATCGTCGACAGGCGATGGGGCCGGTCGCGGAGGACGTACAGGGCCTTCAGCTCAAGACCAAGTTTCTTGACGGTCCTTCCGTCATCAATCCCCCAGACTTGGAACCCCGTGAAGGCGCTGATCCTCTGCGACCTGCCACCAAGGCTTGGAGGGCCCGGCGGAGCACTTTCGGCTCGGGAGGTCGATATGGCGCACCTCGAGAAGAGTGCGATGAGGGCAACGATTCTGGCGAACTGGTGCATGCCTTCCCGTAACGGTCTCGATTCAATGGCCGGGAAACTGTAGTGCTCTATCGCGACACGTGGTCTCGCGCCTGAGCCAGCATTCAACTTCCAGTGGAGAAGATCCGCGCATCGGTCACGACCAGTGGAGACCGAAAATGGTCGTTGTTCGCCGATAGTTCTCGCACAATCCTGGCACAGTGGCGGGAGGTCAACGGCACGCCCGGATCCCGCCGTGGACCAGGCGAGGTGACGCGTCGCAGCCAATTCATCGTCGCAAATCAAACAGCAGATTGCCGCCCTCGCCTTCGACTCCCACGAAATACGGAGCGATCACTCTCCACCGCTGAGTCGCCTTAGGAAGCGTGATGCGACCGAGCGTGCGTGGAACGTGATAGATCGACGTCGGCGGATAACCGCCCTCGATTTCGTGACCGAGTGCCACGATGCAGGTGTCGCCTTTCAGCCCGCGCAGGCGCCACCAACTGGAGCCCATCGATTGGTAGGTGAAACCGGCTTGCACCCGGCAGTTGCAGAAGTCGATGGTCACGCTGTCGGGATAGCCGACCTTCCCGGCGAACTCTCGGTCGTACTTCCCGTGATCGTATCGTCGTTCGTTCGTCTGGCTCGGCCCCCAGTGACGCCACACACCATCGCGCTGCCCGTCGACGTATTCGCCGACCTCGTAGCGCTCGTCGTTCGGCCCACGGACGATGCAGGGGCCGTGGCGCACCCAATTGCCCCCTCTTAGCACTTCTCATGTTTCTAGGTCCTCGAATCAAGCCGCCCGTCTTACCCTGACGCTCGCCTCGAGTCCAACCGCCTCGAGGAGGCGAAGGACCCGGTCGACGGTCACCTTCTGAAGACTGCCCGAGAGAATACCCGTCACCGCGCTTCGAGACAGCCCGGAGCGGGTCGCCACTTCCGCGTGAGTGAGTCCGCGGCGGCTAACTTCGCGAACAATCGCCGCAATGAGCTGCGCCTTGAGCACGGCCTCGATCCCACGGCTCTTCGGGATGCCCAGCTGTCTTGCCAAGCGCGCCGGAGAAGTCCTGCTCACCCTCTTCATGATCGAACCTCCTCAAGACGCGTTCGCGCCAACTCCAGGTTACGCGCCGATGTCGCCTGCGTGGTCTTCTTGAACGCGTGGAGCACGTAGACTAGCCCGCGAGTGCCCAAAACGTACACCACCCGATACACCCCTGATCGATCCTTCAACCTGAGCTCGTGGACGCCGCGTCCGATCGCGGGCATTGGGCGAGACAGCGGAAGCGAGAGCATCAGCCCCGCATCGAGCCGGGCCAGCGCGTCGGCCAGATCGCCGCGTATCTCCTCTGGGAACGCCTCGATCTCTTTGCGGCACGGTTTCAGGATGACGATCACGATTCATGGTCTCACTTATGAGACTAGGCGTCCAGCCATCTACCCGAAACGGTTCCGGATGACCACGCCCACTGGAAGTTGAATCCCCCCAGCCGCCCCTCGACATCCAGCACCTCGCCGCACAGGAACACCCCCGGAGCCACGCGCGATTCCAGCGTGCTCGGATTCACTTCCGACAGCCGCACGCCGCCCGCGGTGACTTCGGCCTTCTCATAGCCGAGCGTGCCGTTGACCGGCAGAGGTCGCGCAGTCAGCTGAACCATTAACGCCGCGCGCGCCGCCTTCGGCACCTGGCTCAGCGCCGTCGCCGGATGAACTCCTGCTTCCTTCGCCAGCTCCATGCCGAGCCGGTCGGGCAGCATCGACGCCAGAAACCGCCGCACGGTCGCGCGCGACTCCATTCCGGCTGCGGCCAGCCACGCGGCGTTGAGCGCCGTGCGGTCGATGCCGGGCACGAAGCTCGCCGTCACGCGCAGCGGCGCAGCAGATGCCCCGGCTTCCAGCCCGGCCCGCAGATAGTGCCGCGACAGATCCAGCGACACCGGACCCGAATATCCGAAATGCGCAATCAGGAACGATCCGCGCACCGCGATTAATCGCGCGTCTCCGCGCCACAGCGACAACTCCGCGTCGAGCGTCACGCCCTGCGCGACGCGGCACAGCGGATCCTCGGCCGCAAGCGGCGTCAGCGCGGGCGTCGTGGACTCCAAGCTGTGGCCGAGCGACTCGAGCAGCGAGTAGCCGGTGCCGTCGCTGCCGGTGCGCGGGAATGACAGGCCCCCCGTCGCCATCACCGCCGCATCCGCCTCGAGCCACTCGTCGGGCTCAACGGCCGACGGCTCCCAATGTGAGCGCCCGACAGCACTCACCTCCAGGAACGCCGCGCCATCGCGCACGTTCTGAATGCCCAGCCGAAAGCCATCGCCAGACCCGCGCCGCTCCAGTTGCACAACTCGCGCCCCGCAACGCACCGAAACCCCGGCGCGCGACGCAGCCCCCAACATCGCATCCAGCACCGTCTGCGCGTCATCGCTCACCGGGAAGTACTTGCCGGTGTCCTCGAGCTTGAGTTCGACGCCCAACGCTGCGAACCACGCCAGCGTCTGCTCCACCGTGAACGCGCGCAGCACGCGCGCCACGAATGGCCGCGAGCCGGCGTTGAAGTCGCGCTCGGTCACCGTGGCGTGGGTCACGTTGCAGCGCGTGCCGCCCGACATCAGGATCTTGAGCCCGACCTTGGGATGTGCGTTGAGCAGCGTCACCCGTGCCCCGGCCTCGGCGGCACGGATCGCGGCGGTGAGCCCGGCGGCGCCAGCGCCGATCACAGCGACGTGGCGGCTCATCGACGCACCGCCCCGCGGCCCCGCGCGAACGCCCTCATCCGACCGACACGCATACGATCGCCGCGGTTGCGAACGCCAGCCCGGCGCGCTGATGCGGGGTCCAGCGTTCGCACAGCATGGCGCGCGCGAGCAGCACGGTGGTCGCGGGCGACAGCGATACGATCGTGCCCACGATCGCCAGCGCGGCCCGATGCACGGCGACGACGTAGGCCACGTTCGCGAACGAATCGAGCAGGCCGGCGAGCAGCGTCGACTGCATGGCGCCGGGGGCGGGCACGAACGGCTCGCGCCGCACGGCGAGGATGATTGCGAACAGCGTCACCGTGGCGAGCCGCGCGACGAACAGCGACGCGAGACCACTACCTGGCGATACCCGCGCAATCAGCACCAGGAATCCGCCGACCAGCAATCCCGATGTCACCGAGATCAACAGCACGGGTCCGTGCGCGGCGCGGGGCGCGCCGGCTTCATGGCTGTGCGCGAGCAGTGGGAACGACGCGACGGCGAGCACGATGCCGCCGAGCGCCAATGGCGACGGCCGCTCGCCGAGCGCCACGCCGGCGATCACGGGCATCGCGAGCGCCACCACCGAGATCACGGGGGCGGCGACGCTCACGGGGCCGATGGCGTAGGCGCGGTAGAGCAGCGCCACGCCGAGGCCGCCACTCACGCCGGCCGCGGCTCCCCACAGGTAATCCTGGGGCACGGGCGTGCCGCGCACGAAGATGAGCGCGACGCCCAGGCTGAGGAGTCCCACCGCACCTGCAGCGAACGTCACGGTGAGCGCCGAGATGCGGCGCGAGGCGTAGCCGCCGAGGAAGTCGGCGGTGCCGTAGATGCCCGACGCGAGCACGGCGAGCGCATAGGCGGGATTCATCGGGGCTGGCTCCGTGGTGATTCCGGCACACACGGCCACGCGCTCCGCGCCTCATCGGTCACCTGGGTTCGTCCTTCCGTTGTACGGGGTTCAACGCGTGTCCGCGCGCAGCAGCGGCGATCAGCGAGTCGCGAAGTCTCGGCCAGCGTGACGTTGGGGTCAACCGCAGGCGCCGCCGCGCAACCACGCGCGAACGAGCGCCGCGCCGCGCCGCATCACACGTGGCGCCGGCGCATCAACGCAACGTGTGAACTCTGACCCCGCGCACGTAGCGCCGCTGGAAGCTGCCACGCACACACAGGTTCCAGCGTTTACGTGCGGCTTACGTTGGGTGGCACCGACTCTGCATTACCCCTCCACGTAACCGCAGCACGAAGCGCACGACACCAACGCATCGGAGGAACATCATGAAGACTCAACGAATCTTCACCGCCCTGTTGTTCGGCACGCTGGCCCTCGCGGCGATGGCGCCGATCGCTTCCGCGGACTCGCACAATCGCGGGAACTCGCATGGCCACGGCAACAACTCGAGCTGGAACGGCAACAACAACGGCAACAACAATTCGGACTCGCACAACTGGCAGGGCCAGGGCTCGCGCGGCAACGATTCGCGCGGCAAGAGTTCGCCCGATACCTGGCAGTATCGCCAGGACGATCGCAGCGGCTACGGTGGCAACTACGATCGCGACGACCGGGGTAATCGTGGCAGCTGGACTTCGGGACGCACCTACTACTACGAAGACCCGAGCAGCGGCCGGCGTTCGAACTACATCAGCGACTTCAAGGACCGCGACGGCAACGCGGACCCATCGATGGTCATTCTGCAGATCGACATCCGTACCGGGCAGCAACTGTGTGCATACCGCTACGACAATCGTGCGGGGCACTGGCGGTCGTGGACGGGCGGCGTCTCGTGGAACAACGGTGGCTTCGACGTTCGCGGCGCCGGAGTGTACGGCGGATATCCGAGCGACAATCGGTAGTCGCCGCCAGGCAGGCTGCGCAGATCCAGGTTCATCGCAGCGCAGCAGGGGGACCGTTCCAACGGTCCCCCGTTTTGTTTTGGAGGGCCACTGTTCCGCGCGCCGTCACGCCGTGCACAGCACCTTCGCGGGATACTGCCAGGGCAAACTCAAACGTCGCGACGGCGCGTCACTCGACGCCGAACGTGCTCTCCACGGCGCCCCTCGCGCGTATGAACCCGAGCCCCGCCGGCGGCAAGCGGGTGGAACTGACCGCCCCCACGCGGCTTGCAGCGTTGACGCGGGACTGACGTCGAATGGCCCCATCCCTGCGTATACCCAGTTCGCACGGCAGCAGCATCGAAATGCAGCACTACCCTCACATGGAGGATCGTCATGAAGACTCAACGCCTCTTCACCGCCCTGTTGTTCGGCACGCTGGCCCTCGCGGCGATGGCTCCCATGGCGTCCGCGGACTCGCGGGATCGCAACGGCGACAGTCCCGATTCCCGTGGTACGCAGGGCTCGCGCGGCGATTCGCGCGACAACGGGACGCAGCAGCAGTCCGGCACCTACCGCCCCGCCGATAACGGCAAGTACGGGCACAACTACAATCGTGATGACCGCAATCACCGCAATAGCTGGTCGTCGCGTCGCACCTACTACTATCAGGACCCGAGCAGCGGCCGGCGCTCCGACTACATCAGCGACTTCAAGGATGCTGACGGCAACATGGACAGCCGGATCGTTATTCTCCAGATCGACATCCGCACCGGTCGGCAGCTCGGCGCGTTCCGTTATGACAACCGCGCGGGGCACTGGCGGCAGTGGAAGTCCAACCGCAATGGCCAGTGGCGGAATGACACCCGTGGGAACGACGGTCGCGGAATTCGCGGCACCGGAGTGTACGGCGGGTATCCGAACCAGAATCACTAGTCGCCGCCCGGCCGGCAAGTTGAGCGCAGCGGGGGGACCGTTTCGGCGGTCCCCCGTTCTGCTTTGGGGTCACGCGCCCGCGCTTCTCCACCCCTCGCCAACTCGCATCGCCTTACCCTCGCTCTCGAGATGCATGAGATGCGCGAGCAGTGAACGCTCGGCGTAGGACCACAGGTCGCGCGGCGTATCGGCGTACACGCGTGCGACCAGCTCCTGCAGCGTCGACGGCCGATCGGCGAGCGCGGCGAGCACCTTCGCCTCGCGAGCCTCGCGATGCTCGATCAACGCGCGGATCCGCCGGTGCGCGGCGCCCTGTGGCGAGCCGTGGCCGGGGAACAGCGCGTCGATCGGCTCCGCGAGCAGCCCGCGGAGCGACGCCAGGTATTCGCCCATGTCGCCGTCGGGGGGATCGATGATCACGGTGCCGGAGCCGCCGGGAATCAGGTCGCCGGTCATGAGCGAGCGCGTGCCGGCGTGGTAGAAGCACAGGTGGTCACGGGTGTGGCCGGGTGTCGCGATCGCTCGCAGGCTCCAGTCGCGCCTGGCGGATACCAGCGGCACGATGTCGCCGTCCGCGAGCGTGCGATCGGGGCGCGCCGCATGGTTGAGCGCATGCGCCATCACGGGCACCTGGTAGCGGGCGCGTACGGCGTGGTAGCCGGCGGTGTGGTCGGAATGGTGGTGCGTCAGCAGGATCGCGGCGAGCGTGCGACCGTCGACGGCGAGCGCGTCGATCACGGCATACAGCGACTCGAGCTCGGCGGGCTCGTCGCTGCCCGGGTCGATCAGCGCCATCTCGCGATCGCCGACGAGGTAGGTGTTGGTGTGCGTCGCGGGCGGTAGCGGCCGGGTCTTCGTGGGATGCAGGACGATGCCCCACTTGAGCTCGATGCGACGCACGGGTTGGCCGGCGCGCTGAGGCGCGGTGCGCAGGCGCTCGATCAATGCGTCATCGAACGGCGACAGGTTGCTGCGGTTCGCGTGGTCGAGCTCGATCAGCACCTGCAGCACGGGTGCGGCAAACGCGGCGTCGCCGCGCTGCCACAGGTCGAGCGCCGCGGATGGCAGGATCCACTCGCCGCTCGCCAGCTCGCCGGGAATGATCGAGGGCTCCTGGCCTTCGGGCGCTTCCGCCATGAAGAACGCCGAGTCGTGCCGTGCGATCGAAAACGGCGGCGTGGTCCAGCGTCCGATGTAGCGCAGCGCGCCTGCGCGAAAGTGCCAGCCGTGCTCGGGCGCCGCGAACGCGGCGGCGCCGGCAAGCACGCGACCGCGCACATTCGGCAGGTCGTGGTCGCCCGACGACACGGCGCCCAGCAGCACGCCGGTCTCTTCGAAGGTCTCGCGGATCGCGCACGCCTCGAGGATGCGCAGAGCGCCGGCGTCGAAGCCGTCGGCGCTGGCCGCACCGCCGTCGCCGTTGTCGATCATGGCGGCGGCGATCGCGGCGTCGTCGGCATTCACGCCACCGCCCACGAATGCATGAAAGCCGGGCATGTACGACACCAGGTCGCTGCGCCGCACCCAGTAGACCTCGGTCTCGCCAACGGGGCCACGCACCAGCACCACGACGGCGGAGGCGCGGAACCTGGGTCGGGGTGATGGAACGGAAACGGGCGTCGATTGGGTCATGTCAATCTCCGTAAAGGCGGGCCGCCGAGCTTAGCGGTCCACGGCGCGTCTCCCAAATGGCCCCGATAATCCTTGCGGCTCACGGACGCCCTGTGGTTGGCTTCGGCTGCCCCGGGCACTGGCCCATCATCGGAGCACCGCATGAAAACCCCTCAATGCACGATGGTCCTCGTTCTATTACTCGCCGCCGCCGCGTTCACCACCTCCCGCGCCGACGACGATCCATATGCCGACTTTCGCATCCCCACGCATTCGTGGACGTCGTGGGGGCTCAACGGCGGCGCGAACGGGCACTCATCGCTGCAGAACCTTCCCGGTGTCGAATCTCATCAAAGCACGATCAGCGGCATCCTCAGCACCCTGCTGAACCGAGGGTACGATTCCGATCGCGCGCGGGATTCGGACCGTTACGCACGGTCTTCAACGCGAACATGCACGACAACAGCAATAACCAGAACTTGAGCGGATCCATCTCCGTCGGCGTCGGGCGGGTCAGGGACGCCACGAGCGTGTACCAGACCCAAGTGCTCGAGCAGCGGCTGCTCCGCACCGGCGCATTGAAGCGCCGCCTGAGTCGCGACGCGATCCGGCAGCTGGCGAAGCTGTTCTCGATGCAGGGTGATTTCGGATTGGTTCACGATTATCCGGGCAAGCACTTCTGGCGCGAGGTCGAGCGCATCCTGCGCGAGAATGGCTCGCTCGCGGGCGAGTCCCTCGACGCGTAATCCGCGCTGCGGATCCTGGATCCCGGTGTGGGCCTGGCGTTACAGCGCAGGACGGGTTTCTTCGCCGGCCCGAGCTTCGGAGGGTTCATGTCGTGGCGCTACGACAAGGCTCACGTGAGGAGCCGGAACCGGCTCTATCAGGGCGATTCGCTGGTGGCCTCGACCGAGCAGCAGTTCGATCAGCGGAGTGTGTTTCGCTCCGATGAAACCCAGGTGGGCGCCGTTATCGAATACCATCGCCCGGTCGGCATGCGTTGGCAGGCGGACGTGATCTCGCAGGCGAACTTCAGCCGGCGACTCCAGGCGATCTTCGGCACATCCCAGGCGCAGGTGGCGTATGTGATGGCCGATCGATGGCTCGCGGCGGTGAACGCCGTCCAGTCCGTATTCGAGTCCGGCCTCGACGACTCGGGCACGGTGCCTGCCTGGCAGGTGACGTACAACGCGGCGCTCGGTTACTGGCTCGAGGATTCGTGGAGCATCGACCTAAGCGTGGGAGGCGTCCAACAGCACGACGCGAGTCGTTTCGAACGGGACTACGCGTTCACGCTCGGTTTCACCTACCGCATTGCCGGGTTGCTCAACGCGCCCGGAGTCTTCGAGCCGCAACGGTTGGCGCCGCCGTCGAATTGAGGCGGGCGCCTCCCGGCATGAACGCGAACGGCGCCCCGCTCGACAGCGTGCGCCGTTCGCAGTGTGTACGCGGCCAGCGGGCCGCCGCCCCTTCTCCTATGCCGACGCCATGCTCGCATCCACCGCCTTCGCGAGAATCCCGACCGCCTCGTCCAGTTCGGCAGTCGTCACGTCGAGCGGCGGGCGGAACCGGATGCTGTGCGTGCCGCACGGCAGGATGATCATGCCGAGCTGGTAGGCCTTGACGATCGCCGCGTTGCGCAGTGCCGCATCGGCGAAGTCGATCGCGCACATGAGACCCAGTCCGCGCGGGTTCAACAGCAATTCAGGCCGAGCGGCCGCGAGCTGGTGCAGGCCCGTCAGCAGATGCGCCCCCGCCGTGGCGGCGTTCTCCACCAGCCGATCCTCCTCCATGATCTCGAGGAACCGCTGGCAGCGCACCATGTCGACCAGGTTGCCGCCCCAGGTCGAGTTCACGCGGCTCTTGGTGTGGAACACGTTCTCCGGCTCGTCGTCGAGCCTGGGGCCGCCGAGCATGCCGCACACCTGGGTCTTCTTGCCGAACGCGAGCAGGTCGGGCTGCACGTCCCAGTGCATGTGCGCCCACATCCTGCCGGTGATGCCCATGCCGGTCTGGACTTCGTCGAACACCAGCAGCGCGTCGTTCTCGTGTGCCACGTCTCGCAGCGCGCGCAGGAACTCGGGGCGGAAGTGATGATCGCCGCCCTCGGCCTGGATGGGCTCGAGGATGATGCACGCGATATCGTCCTTGCGCTCGCGGAACGCGGCCTTGATCGCGTCCAGCGACGCCCGCTCGGCGAGCATCACGCGCGCGGTCTCAGCGGCGTCGACGGGGAATCGCAGGTACGGGCTCGCGACGCGCGGCCAGTCGAACTTGGGGAAGTATTCGTACTTGCGCGGGTCAGCGGTGTTGGTCAGCGACAGCGTGTAGCCCGAGCGGCCATGGAACGCGTCCGTGAAGTGCAGCACCTGGTGGCCCTTCTCGGCCACGGCGCCGCTGCGGAAGTTCTTGCGCACCTTCCAGTCGAACGCGGCCTTGAGCGCGTTCTCCACGCCCAAGGCACCGCCCGCCACGAAGAAGGTGTACGGCAGATACTGCGTCATCGTGCGCCGCGCGAACGTGTCGACGAACTCCGCCATCTCGACGGTGTAGACGTCCGAGTTCGTGGGGTTCGTCGCCGCCGCGCGCGTGAGGCGCGCGAGGAACGCGGGATCCTGCAGCTTCGGATGATTGATGCCGAGCGGGAACGTGGCGAAACACGAGAACATGTCGAGGAACGTCCGCCCGCCGCGTGAATCGTACAGCCGGCGGCCCTGGCTCTTCTCGAGGTCGAGCACGATGTCGTAGCCGTCCGCCAGCATGTGGCGCGCGAGCGTCGCATGGACCTGGCCGGGGGTGATGGGATTCCTCGTCATGCTTCGTCTCCTTCGGCCGCAGTCGGAATGAACGTGTGTTCCTTGATGGTCGACAGCACCATGACGGTGCGGGTCTGGCGGATGCCCTCGTGGGCGTTGAGCTGGCGGAGCAGCAAATGTTGCAGCCCGGTCATGTCGTGCACGCGCACCTTGAGCAGCAGCGAGAACTCGCCGGTGACGTGATGGCACTCGAGCACCTCGTCGAGCCGCATCACCTGCTCGATGAACGCGGGCTCGTAGCGCGGGTGTTCGATGAACACCTCGATGAACGCGGTGACGGACGCGCCGACGGCGGCGGCGTTCACGTGCGCGACGTAGCGCTGAATGACGCCCGATTGCTCGAGCTTCCGGAGCCGTTCGTTCACGGACGCGGTCGAGAGTCCGACCCGCCGGGCGATCTCCGCCTGCGGCATCTTGGCGTCCTTCTGAACGAGCGCGAGGATCTTCCGGTCGCGCGAATCGAGCTTGTGATCAACGTTCGATGAAGCAGTCATCCCACCATTATAATTTCGGCAGACAAGCTATTCAACCTTAATTATTTCGTCGTACGGCACCGGACACCTAACATCGGACAACCCGCCCCGGCTCGTGTGATACGCTTGTCCGACTATGATCTTTGCCCTCGATCTCGAAGGTGTTCTTGCCCCGGAAATCTGGCCCATCCTTGGGTCCCACTTCGACTTGCCAGCTTTGTCGATGACCACCCGCGACACCGGCGACTTCTCGGAACTGATGCACCAGCGGGTCGCGGCGAGCCGGGAGCGGCACCTCACGCTCAAGGACCTCCAGTCCGTCTCCCATGGCGTCGAGCCCTACCTGGGCTCCCGGGACTTCCTCGCGTGCCTGCGGAAAATGGGGCAGGTGGTGATCATCTCGGACACGTTCCACGAGCTGTCGGAGCCGCTGATCCAGAAGCTCGGCGGCCACAGCCTGTTCGCGAACCAGTTCGAACTGGATGCGAATGGCATGCTCAAGGGCTTCAAGCTGCGCATCCGCGGCCAGAAGGAACGCATCGTGTCGGGGTTCAAGAGCGCGGGGTTCCAGGTGGCGGCGATGGGCGACAGCCTCAACGACCGCTCGCTGCTCAAGAGCTGCGATTACCCGGTGCTGTACCGCCCCGTCGATGCGCTGCGCGCCGATTTCCCGGGCGCTCCGGTGGCGGTGAATCTCGACGAGGCGCTCGAGTTCATGACGACCGCGTATCGCAGGGCCCAGGAGCTGTACGCCAAAGGCGGATAGGTAGACCCGCTACGACCGCGACACTCCGCGTGCCCACTCCAGCAGCGACGCGAAGTCCGCGAGGTTGTCGAGCGCCAGATCGGGCGCGTGGCGCTCCAGGTCGGCGCGGCGGGTCGAGCCCGTGCCCACCGCCACGACGCGGGCGCCCGCGGCCCGCGCGCACTCGATGTCGTGCTCGGTGTCGCCCACCACGATGCAGCGGTGCGGCGGCAGCCCGAAGGAATACGCCACGCGGGTCACGGCGAGGCACGCGAGCGCGTTGCGATCCACGGCCTCCTGCCCGAATGCGCCGAACGCGAATCGCGAGCCGATGCCGAACCGCGCGAGCTTGATCTCGGCCATGCCGGTCATGTTGCCGGTGAGCAACCCGAGCCTCCAGCCGGGCTCGGCGGCGATCGCGTCGAGCAGTTCGGTCACGCCCGGCAGCAGCCAGCCGCGGCCGGGATGCAGCAACGCCCGCATGTGCTCGAACACGGCGCTCCAGAATCGCGCCTCATCCACGTCCTCAGGACGCTTGCCGACCTGCTTCAGGATGTCCGCATAGATCAACAGCTCCGTCCGTCCGGCGAACGGGATGCTCTTGAGGTTGGCGTTGACGCCCATCACGTCGGCCACCGCTCCCGCGAACGCCTCGCGCGACGCGCCATCGGTCAGCAGCAGTGTGCCGTCGATGTCGAACAGCCACGCGAGCCGGGGCGCCGCGGTGCTGTGCGGGTTCGCGGCGGCGGACATGGGGGCTGGCCATGGGGGGTCGATCACGGAAGTCCTCGATAAAGCGGGGAACCGGGAAACTGACGAAGCGCGCACAAGCGCGGCGGGGGACGCATGCTAGCATAGGAGGCTGCGGTGCCCTCGTTGCGCCCCCTGGGAGAGCGGACCATGACGCTTCGATCGATCGCCATCGTGATGATACTGTTCGCCTTTCCGGCGGCCCATGCCGTCAACGCCGCCGCGGCCACGAAACCTGCGGGCGCGAGCCCTGCTGCCCATGGGCACAAGGGAGCGGCCGTCCCCGCGGTTCCCGATGAAGCGCCGGGCCTGGTGCCCGAGACGACTCAGATCGAAACCGGCGCCGACTTCGGCTGGGCGGAGACGCTCCACATCACGAATCCCGGCAGGGTCGGGCTCTACCTCGACAGCCTGTACTGCGACGTCGAGGATCTCGATCCTGGCCGCACGCACGGCGTGCGCACGTCTCGCGTGTCCCTGACGCCCCTGGTCCAGATCGTGCACAGCATCCCGGCCGGTGACAGCTCGCTGATCGACTACAGCGGCCCCGCCGTATCGGAACACGCGCGGCTCGTCTTTCACCTGTTCGCGCACCGGGCCGACGGCACTACGGTGGCGCTCGACACCACGGTCGAGGCGGTGCCCGGCGCGTCGAAAACCTATGCGTCGCAGTTCGCGGGCGCCGACGGCAGCCGCGTGGAGTACGTGATCGTGCCCGCCCTCGGCGGCACGGTGTCGCCTCCGGGCATCCTGCTCGTGCCGGGCGAAGGCACCGATGCGCGCCACTCGATTCGCGTCGCGCGCCAGATCGCGTCGCGGGGCTACACAGTCGCGGTCGTGAGCGTGCCCGGCTACGGGCAGTCCGACGGCGCGCCCGATCTGATGGGCCCGGCGAGCGTGACCGGCGCGTCGCGCGCGCTCGACGCGCTGAAACGGGCCGAGGGCGTTGATTCCACGCGGCTCGCGGCCTGGGGACAGTCGCGCGGCGCCGGCGTCGTGGCGTCGCTGGGCGCCCGCCGGCCAGATTTGAAGGCGATCGTGCTGCAGTCGGGGATCTACGACCTGTGGGCGGCGTATCGCGGCACCTCGGTGGCGGCGTTCCGCGATTCGATCGTGGCCGAAGCGGGCTCCGACAGCGCCGCGTGGCGGGCGCGGTCGCCGATCCTGTCGGCGGCGAAGATGCGCGCTCAGGTGCTGGTGCTGCACGGCGAACAGGACCCGGTGGCGCCGCCGGCCCAGGCGCATGCGCTCGTGGCGGCGCTCGAGAAGCGCACGGGCGCCACGGTCGAGTCGCACTTCTCGGCCGCCGCGCAGCACCAGATTCCGATCGGCGAGTCCCAGCACGTGGTCATGGAGTTCCTGGGACGGACGCTGGGGAACGGCACGGGACACTAGGTATTCCCGGGCGGAACCCGGCAAACCGCGCGGGCGGATCGCGCGTTCCTGCCGATTGCGCGAAATCCCGCTGCGCCGTGCGCCTTGCACGCCCTTACACGGCCTGTCCTGGGCGAAAATCACCGGATTTCCCGGGCGCGTGATAGACTTTCCGGTACCATGAAAACTCGACTCGATCGCCTCGTTTCCAGCCGAAATCACGCCTCCCGCCTGCTGCCGGCCCTGTTGGCCGGGGTGGTTGCGGCCCTGTCAGTTCCGGCGCTCGGAACGGCCGCGTCCCGCGCCACGGACGTCACGGCGATCCTGCCCGCTCCCGCCAGTTCGGCGGCTGCGGCGGCCGCCTCCTACGCGGCCCAGCGCCCGCAGCTCGTCGCCATCGACTTCCGGCCGGGCATCGATCTGGGCACGCTGCTGCGCGCCGGGCTCGACGTGGTCTCCGAGCACGCCGGCAGCGCCGACGTGCTGCTGTCTCCGATCGACGCGGAACGCATCGCGCGGCTCGGCGTCTCACCCCGCGTGCTCGACGCCGATCCCGGCGCGACCGCGGCGCGGCGCTCGCGACTCGAGCTCGACGCGCGCACGGCGCCGCCGTCGACCCGCGTGCTGAGCGCCACGAGCTCCGACGGCCGCTTCACGATCCAGTCGCTGCCGCCGTTCGGCTCGGGCTCGATGGGCGGCTACTGGACCGCGGCCGAGATCAAGATGAAGCTCGACCAGCTGGTGGCGAGCGACACGCAGAGCCTGGTCGCGGACAAGGTCGACACCGTCGGCTATTCGCGCGAGGGCCGGCCGATCTGGGGGCTGCGCATCACGAAGGCCATCGGCGGTCCCGACACGCGGCCCGTGGTGTTCTACAACGCGCTCACCCACGTCCGTGAGCCCGAGGGCATGCAGGCGTTGTTCTACTACGTCGACGACGTGCTGGCGAAATACGGCTCCGATCCGCTCGCGACGTGGCTGCTCGACCATCGCGTGCTGTACATCGTGCCGCTCGTGAACCCCGACGGCTACGCGGTGAATGAGGCGATTTACAGCGGCAGCGGCGGATCCACGTTCGGGTTCTGGCGCAAGAACACGCGCGACAACAATCACAACGGGGTGTTCGACGCCGGCACCGACGGCGTGGACCTCAACCGCAACTTCGGCGTGGACTGGGGCCTCAACAACGTCGGGTCCAGCCCGGACTCGACCACCGACACCTATCGCGGCCCGTCGCCATTCTCCGAGGCCGAAACGCAGGTCCAGCGTGACCTGGTGTCCTCGCTCAAGCCGGTCACCGGGTTCTCGTTCCATACCTACAGCGACCTGCTGATCCATCCGTGGGGCTACACCACCGCCCCCACGCTCGACAACGCCGCGTTCACCGAGTGGAGCGACGAACTCACGCGCGACAATGCGCTGCTGTCGGGTTCTGCGCCGCACATCCTCTACGAGGTGAACGGCGACTTCAACGACTGGACCTACGGCGACACGCTCGCCAAGCCCCGCGCATTCACGTGGACGCCGGAGATCGGCAGCGACGCCGACGGCGGCTTCTGGCCGCCGCCGTCGCGCATCACCCCGCTCGCGCAGAAGATGCTGCGGTCGTGCTACGTGGTGGCGGCGATCGCCGGACCCTACGTGATCGAGGACGGGGTCACGCTGCTGGAAGGCGCGATGAACGCCGGCCGGCTCACGAACGTGGTGGTGAAGGCGCGCAATCTCGGCGCGCGTGGCGCCACCGGCGCCATGACAGGCACGCTCACGGCGCTGGACACCGGTGCGCACGTGCTGAACGGCACCGTGAGCTATCCCGACGCCGGCCCGCGCACCACGGTGGCCCCGATCGGCGCCGGGACGTTCCAGGTGGCGCTCGACGACTCGGTCACGCCGGGGCGCCGGATGCGCTTCGAGGTGCTGTTCACGTCATCCGCGGGCTTCGGCCGCGACACCATCGTGGCGCTCGCGGGCACCCCGACCGTGCTGTTCAGCGACGGCGCCTCGGCGGGCCTCGCCAACTGGACCTCGCTGCCCGGCTCGTCCGCGTGGAGCGTGGTGCAGAACGACCCCGCGCATCCGAGCCGCTACTTCGCGGAAGACGGCGTCAACGACTACCCCATCAGCGCCGACGAACGGCTGATGCTCAAGCTGCGGCTCAACCTGTCGACCGGCGTGCACGCCTACGCGCTGTACGACGCCAAGTGGGAATTCGAGCAGGACTACGATGCGGGCGCGGTGGAAGCGACGTTCGACAGCACGGTCACCTCGAGCTGGACCCAGCTCAACGCCACCGGCACCACGCCCGGCAGCGGCATCGCCCCTTCGCAGGCCGTTGGGCTGCCGCTCTACTGCGGCAACCGCCGCAACTGGAAGGCCGAGATCGCGGACCTGTCGCCGTGGTCGGGCCCGGGGCGCACCCACGTGAACTTCCGGTTCCGCGGCCGTTCCGACGGCGGCGGCAACTTCGACGGCATGGCGTTCGATTCGCTGCGCATCGTGATCTTCAACCCCGCCGCACAGCCAACCCCGGTCGCGGTCGGCGGCGTACCGCTGCCGCACTACCTCGAGCTCGCGGCGCCCAGCCCGAACCCGACGCGTGGCCTCACCCGCTTCGACTTCGCGCTGCCCCAGGCCGGCCTCGCGCGTCTCGAGATCCTCGATCTCCAGGGCCGCCGGGTGCGCACGCTCATGAACACCACGCTCGCCGCCGGCCACTACGTCCATGGCTGGAACCTGCTCGACGACCGCGGCGTCCTGGCGCCTCCCGGCGTGTACCTCGCAAGGCTCGCCACGCCTGGCGGTCAGGTGGTACGGAGAGTCGTCGTCATCGGGTAGTCGGGATTCACCGATCGAAACGCCGCGGCCCCCATCGGCCGCGGCGTTTCGTGTGTCTCCGAACAGGTGTCGTTCTACGATGGCACGGTCGACGCGACGTCGCGCGAGCGCGGCACGGCGGCACTCCTGAACCAGCTCGGCGAGCCACTGCGACAGGCGCGGGCAGCGCACTCGACGCATTGATATAGCGACTCGCTGTGGGACAAACCCTCACGGCTTGAAGTACTTGTTCGGCTTCCCTTCCGTCCACGGGTGATACTCGATCGCGAACTTCACGCGATCGTAGAGCGGAGGATGGGTGTACTCGAACCACTCGAGCACGACGGGCGGTTCGGGGTTCGACTTGTTCTGGGAGCCGAGCTTGATGAACGCGCGAGCCGCGGCGTCGTTCGTGTGAGTGACCTCGAGTCCGAATGCGTCGGCCTCGTGCTCGACGCTGCGCGTATAGGCGTTCACCCCCGGCTGCGCGATGAGGCTCACCAGGGTGAGCGCCAGCCCGAATAACGGGATCGACGCGATGTCGTGCAGCTCGTGGAATCCCCAGCGCTCGCCCCACCGCTTCACCGCCCACGTCATGAACACGCCGGCGCCGAAGAACAGCGCAAACGCCAACAACGCGTTGTAAACGATGCCCTTCCAGATGTGATGGAGCCGGTAGTGGCCCATCTCGTGGCCCATTACGTACAGGATCTCGTCGGTCTTCATGCCCTTGAGCGTCGTGTCCCACAGCACGATGCGCTGTGACGCCCCGAAGCCGGTCACGTACGCGTTGTACTTGACGGTCTGGGCGCTCTTGTCGACCTCGTACACCTTGCGGCTCGGGATGCCGGCCTTCGCGGCGAGCGCCAGGATCTGGGCCTTGAGCACCTGATCGTGGAGCGGCGTGAACTTGTTGAACATCGGATCGATCACGATCGGCTGGATCAACGTGGCGATCACCACGACCGGCACCGATCCGATCGCGAGCGCGATCCACCATCGGCGATACTTCTCGATCGCCAGGTACGCCAGCATCACCAGCGGAACGACGCCGAAGAACACGATGCCGATGCCCTGGTCCTTGAGCGCGTCGATGAACCATTTGGCGAACGTCTGGGTCGACAGGTGGTACTGGTGCTCGAGCGCGAAACCCTGATACCACGACAGCGGGAACGCGATCACAAAGCTGAGCAGCGAGTAGATCGTGAAATAGATCAGCATGCGAAGGTAGCGCCCGCGCGCCCGGGCGTTCGCGAAGTCGCGAATGCGCGCCGAGACCCGGCCGAACAGCAGGACCAGCGCGACGACGATCTCGAACACGATTCCGAACACGTCGAGCGCGACGTTCGTCGTCCAGTACGCCCGATTCTCGGGCGTGAAGGTCGCGCGCACTTCGGCGAGCGGGTCGCCGTGAATCGTGCCGGAGGTGTCGGGGGCTCCGGTCGTCGCTGCGGATGCAGCCGTCGTATCGCCCGACGCGGGCGCGGCGCTCGTCGGCACGCCCGCGGCAGCGCCGCCCTGCACGACACGCGAGGCTCCGGGCGCCGCGGCGCCGGGAGCGGTGGCGCCGCTCACGGGACTCCGTGGCGTGCCCCCCACCGGCGCCCGCGTGGCGGTGCTCTCCGCGGCCTTCACGCGTGCCATGCGCGACTGCGCCGTGCCGGCGTCCTGCGCGTGTGCCAGCGCGGCCAGGGACACCAGCGCCGCGACGGACAGCGTTGCCATCATGCGCGATCGGGGATTGCGGCTCGGGATCATCCCAGCACCTCCCATGAGGTATCGACGAAACGTCGTGGTGCGGGCGAACCGTAGTGGCGATGGCTGCTACGCGCAATGATGAAAACGAGATGCGCGGATCGTGCCCGGCGGCGGCGTGCGCGCATCACCCGCTACAGATCATGGGCCGGGCGCGGGCCGCAACGAAACGACGCGGTCCCCGAGGGCCGCGTCGTTTCGTTGAGCTGAGGGTGCGCGCGCCGGGATCGTGAAAAGGCATGCTGAAAAACCCGGCGCGCGCGAGGAACTTGGATGCGAGGGGATGCGATCGATTCAGTTTTTCTACAGCACGATCACGCGTCTCATGAATTTGTTTCCATCCACCCTGGCCCGTAGCAGATACACGCCGGGCTTCACCCGGATTCCCGATGCATCCCGCAAATCCCATGTCACAGGGAGCGTTCCGACCCCCTCGTTGGCCCAAATGCGCAGCCGGCGCCCCGCCAGGTCATAGGCTTCGAGCGTGGAACGCCCGGGCAGCCGCTGCGTGAGCCGCAGCGTCACGCGCTCGGAAGCGGGGTTGGGTTCGGGCGCCGCGAATGCGATGGACGCCTCGGGGGCGGGCGCGTCGAGCGCATCGCCCGCATAGGCGTCGAACACGATCGAGTTCGGCGGCAGCCCGGTCGGGAGCGGGCCCGCGAGCGGCGCGTCGGTGGCGGTGGAAAACACCCGCAGGCCCGGCGTCGAGAACGAATTGTCGCACAGGTACAACTCGCCACGGTCGTCGAGCGCGCAATCGGCGAGGCCGCCGTTCGGGCCGAACACGGTCGCGAGCTTCGCTCCCGTCGCGGGATTCCAGGTGACGAGCGAGGCGTTGAAGCTCGCATCGGTGACGATCGCGTAGCCATGCGTCGCGGTGTGCCATTCGACGTCCGCGATGTCGCCGCCCAGCGCAGCCTCGGTGATCGCGACCCCCATATCCTTGAACGTGGCGGGGTCGATCTTCACGACGCCGCCGTCGAGCACGCCATAGGCCCCCACGCAGCCCAGGTAGAACACGCGGCCCACCGGATCCCAGGCGAACGCGGTCGAGGGATTCGTGCGCGACAGCAGAATTGCCTGCTTGCCGGGCAGCGCGGGATCCACGTCCACCACCGTGTCCGCGACCGCGTCGATCACCGCGACGAGACTCGAGTCGGTGGGCTGGAAACCGTGGTTCTCGTCGATGCGCTGCAGCGACACCAGCAGCCAGCGACCGTAGCGCGCGATGTGATCGGGCTCGGGCAGGCCGTCCGCGTCGGCGAACATCGACAGGTCGATGCTCCCGAGCTGGGCACCCGTCGATGGATTCACGATCAGCATCCGGGCGGAGTGATACAGCGCCACGTACGCCCGCGTCGGCGACACCACGGCGATGTCGTACGGGTTCGAGCCGTTGCCGGTGGAGAACTGCTTCACCGTGGCGAAACCGGCGGCGGGATCGATCACCTGGATGTTGTCCTGGCCGAGCCGGTTCACGACGTAGAGCAGGCCGCCGAACCAGCGCACGCGCGCATCCTTGTAGACCGACGCCACGTCCTGCGCCACGGCGTGCGTGGCCAGCGTCACCGCGCTGAGCCCGCCGGTGGAGAAGTCGGTGGTCACGACGTAGCCGTGCGACTGCGCGGCGCGCGCGGGCGGTGACTGGGCCGCAATCCAGACGACGGCGAGGGCGGGGATCAGGGCGCGAACGTTCATGCGAGCACTCCTCCTCAGGGATGACTCCGCGGCCGTTGCGTATCGACCGCGACGGACAGCATTCGGCCGGGCAGCGGGAACCCGGCGACATCGGTGGCGCGCACGTCGCCGAGGTTGCGGCCCTCGAGCGTGACGTGCAGCGCCGGAGCCGGCGACCACGTGATGCCGGCGCTCGACAGCGTGCGCGCCGGCACGTGCATGCGGTTGTAGCGATCGAGATCGTTGGGGCCGAGGTGGAACACGCCGGCGTAGCCGCCGAACGCGCCGCGCGTGAACGACACGCGCGCGTCGAGCTGGGTGCCGGGCAGCGCGGGCAGGCGCTTGCCGCTCCACGGCCCGGTGAGGCTCGCGTCGGTGGCGGACTGCCGCGTCCACGACAGCCACAGCGTGAGCGCGGCGAGCGGCCCGGCCTCGACTTCCAGCTCGTCGCCTGCGATGCGCGCGCGGTCGACGTTCATCGCCTTCACGCCCGGACCGGCGGGCAGGAACAGGATGAGGTCGTCGGCGCGGGTGCGGAAGTGCGCCCACTCGGCGCGCGCGGCGGCGGCGCCGAACGTGCGGCGCAGCGCAAGGCCTGCATCCCACGAGCGCGTGCGCTCGGGGACGAGCTGCAGGTTGCCGTACACGTTGCCGGCGTCGCCGAACAGCTCCGAGAAGTCCGGCAGCCGCACGGCGTCGGTCCAGTTGCCGCGCGCCTCGAGCCCGTAGCGCAGCGCCACGCGCGCGCCGAGCTGCGGCGACGCGGTCTCGCGCGTGACGTCGATCGCGCGCGGCGTGCCGAACGTCGTGAGGCCGTGCAGCCGGTCGGTGACGCGGTCCCAGCGGCGCGCCGCGTACAGCGTGCCGCGGCCACCGGGGGCCCGCAGCTCGAGCGCCAGCGCCGCGCCGTGCGCCGCACGCACGCTGCGCGGCGGATCGGCGTAGGCGCCGGCGGCGTTCGTGGGTTGCGCGCGGTCGCTGCGGACGTCGCCGCTGCCGCGGATCGACGCCTCCCACGGCGTCGCGGAGAACGTGCGCCCGAGCGGCACCGCCGGCCACGCCAGCTCGGCGCCGCCGCGTTCGCCCGCGAACCGGTCGTCGGTGCTCCAGCGCCCGAGCCCCAGCTCGCCCTGGAGGTCGCGGAACCGCGCGCGCTCGCGGCGCAGCGAGCCGTCGAGCCGCAGCGCCGGCCACGCGCGTGCGGCATCGCGCTCGAGTTCGAGCCGTGACGTCGACCGCTCGAGCGTGTGGCGCGCGGTCGCCGCCTGCACGACGCCGAGCCCCGGCACGCCCTGCGCCGCGCGGAACCAGGTCTCCCGCACGCGCAGGCGCACACCTTGGAGCATGCTCCAGGTCAGCGAGCCCAGCGCGTGCGAGGCGTCGTAGCGGTTGTTGATGCGCGTCGTGATGCTGTCATCGGCGGAGTTGAACGGCGTGCCGTTGTCGTCGAAGAACCGGTAGTCGCCGCGCGAGCCCTGATAGCCGGCATTGAGCGCCACCGCGACCGGACCGCGCGCGCCGCCGCCGCGCACCCGGCCCTCCCACGTATCGTACGAGCCGCGCGCGACGCGTGCGTCGATCCCCTGCAGGTCGGGCAGCGTCACGAGATTCACGGCGCCCGCGGGCGACGGCATGCCGAACGCGAGCGGCGCCGCGCCGCGGAACACCTCGATGCGCTCGACCGCCTCGGCCGGCACGTCGGACAGGCTCACCGTGGAGCGTGCGGCGCTCTGCAGCGGTTCGCCATCCATCAGCAGCGCCGTCTGGGACGCCGGCGTGCCGCGCATGGACACGGTGCTGAACGCGCCGAGGCCGCCGTACTGGAGCACGCGAACGCCCGCGGCCTCGGCGAGCGTCTCGCCCACCGACTGCGCGGCGTGGCCCGGCCGGCTCGTGGCGAGCTGCGACACGAACGTGGTGGGCGGCCGCGAGCGGAGGTCGCTGCCGGCGCGATCGCGATCGACACGCACCTCGGGCAGCACGAGCACGGAGTCGCCGGCGGCGTGAATGGCGGCCACGCTGTCGGCTGTGGCGTCTGCATGCGCGGGCGCTGCAAGCAGCAGCCACGCCGCCACGCACACACACAGCCACCGAATGAAGATGCCACCGGACACGATCAGGGTTCCGATCGTTTCGATCGACCGGAGCGTCTCGCGCGCGCCCATCGAACGGGCCCTGCCGCTCGCCTGGAGATCGCGAACGAAAGGGCCCGAATGGGACGCCGTTCCGCACGCGACGCTCTCTCTCGAAGCGTCGGGCGAATGGCTTCCGGGCAGGTCTCCTGGCTCAGGGCCTGCGGAGTCCGGCGATCCGTGAACGCATCGGCGTTCGCGACTCGTCGAGCTCCGCCTGCTGCTCGTCCGGCACCTTCCCGATCGCAACGGCGATCCGTGGTGACAGACTCATCAGCCCTTCACAGTGGCGGGACCGCGGGGGTTTTGCACCCCTCTTCCCTGTTACCCCACACGTTGCGGGCACCCGGAAGATGTCTCAGGCACCTTGTACCCGCTCGCGCGTCGCGTCAAGCCCCCGGATCCTCAGTGCAACGGGTGCGCCACCACCGCGGGCGGCGCGGCTTCGGCGTCCAGCGGACCGACGGGCGTGCCGATCACGCGATACGCCACCAGCCGGTCGCCGCCGCCGGTGTTGTTGGGATAGTCGAACTCACCGAGGTATTTCAGCCACGGCGCGCGTGTGAGGTTCGGATACCACGCGGGGAACAGGATGCAGTAGTCGGGCTTCGCCGTACGGAAGTACGACGGCAGCGCATCCTCGGGGAATACCCGGCCGTGCGTCCGCCACCACGCGAGCATGTGCGTGATCGCGTCCGAGCTCACGAGCCCCACGGTGTCGATGCAGAACCGCCCGCCAAAGTAGGTGATCGCGCCGACGTCATTGGTGGCGACCCGCGCGCCGGACGGCAGGTGCTCCGCGACCCAGCGGCCCATGCGGACCTGCATCGACAGGATGTTGTCGACGTTCGACAGGAACACCGGCTCGTATTCGGCGGTGCTGCGCAGGCCGGCGAGCGTGAGCGCCACCGCCGCGGCCACGGCGGCCCAGCGGCGCACCCCCGCCGATCCCGCGCGCCCGATCGCCCAGGCCAGCGGCTCCATCGACACCAGCGCAAACGCCGGGATCAGCGGGATCGTGTACCGCGACACGCTGAAGTGCCGCGGGAACACCACCATCGAATACGCCCAGAACGCGAGCGGCCACAGCGCCACCAGCCACGCGTCGCGCCGCGCCCGATTCCGCAGCCACATCACGAATCCCGGAATCAGCAGCAATGCGAACGCGAGATTGTCGTGATAGGCCACCTGGTACATCACCGGGAAGTACGTGGCGCGGAAGTGCGCGAGATGGACGTCGCTCGCGCGCGCGATCACGCCCTTGGCGTAGTACGTGTTGGGCAGCCAGCGGCCGGTGGTGGTGTAACAGAACACTGAATACGGCAGCAGCACGGCGACGAACGCGGCGGCGAGCGGCAGCAACTCCGCCAGCGCCCTGCGCCCGGCGCCCCCGCGGGCGAGCCGCCACGCCTCGACGGCGAACGCGAGTGGCCCGAGCAGTGTCATCTCGGGGCGCGCGGTGGCGGCGAGACCGGCGACGATGCCGAGCGCGAACCCGCGTCGTGGCCCCGCGAGCCGCGATTGCTGCAGGCGCACCAGCAGCAGGAACAGCAACGTTGCGAGCGTGATCTCCATCCCCGACAGCGACGCCCAGATCAAGCGGCCGGCGATGCCGGTCGCGAGCCCGGCGCACGTGGCGAGTGCGAGCGGCAGCCCGGCGGTGAGCGCGGTCTCGAACGTGAGCAGCGCGGTGCCGCCGGCGAACAGCACCCCGAGCCCGATCGCCAGCGGCTCGAGCGGCACGCCCGTCAGGTGCCCCAGTGCCAGCAGCACCACCCACAGCGGGCTCGTGGCGCCGGGCGTGGCGACGTCCGGATTGAACGCGAATCCGTGACCGGTCGACAGATTCCGCGCGAACTGGAAGTGGATGTAGGGATCGTCCATCGGGAATCCGAATTCGCCGTTGCGGGCGAGCTGCGCTCCCGACCACACCATCGCCACCACGACGGGCGCGAGCAGTATGACGGCGCGCAGCCCCCACCGGATCGCAGGCGGCACCACGGACACGGCGGCCGGCGCCATGGCTGTGCGCGGTTGCGGGGTTGCCGGAGGTATGGATTGCGGCGTGCGCCGGTCCCGGGACCGTGTGCGCGAGGCAGGCATTCCCCGAGTCTAGCCGCGCGCCGGCGCGCGACACCAGCGCCGCCCGCCACTTCGCGCACCCGTGCCATGCTCCGCGCTTCCATGCGAACTTCGGAGTTGGTTCGATGACGGCCATGGTGGCTCGCGGCGCTTTCCGGGGTGCCTAGCTCCGCGGCCTGACCGCCGAACCGTCGACGACCGCGCGCGCGCGCGCGAACACCGCATGCCACATCGGCCGCGTCAGCAGCCCGGTGTTCGTGTTCTGGCGGCTCGGGTGATAGGACGCGATCACGCGCCGGCCGCCGGGCAGCATGGATTCGACGGCGTGCCCGAATGCCGGGCGCTCGCGGGGTGTGAGCCGCGACCACAGCCCCGCCGCCCGGAGCCAGCGCTCGTGCGCGATGCGGCCGAGCGTCACGACCACCTGGACCCGCGTCAGCAGTTCGATCTCGCGCTCGAGCCACGGCTGGCAGTGGTCGAGTTCCCCGGGCAGCGGCCGGTTCCCGGGCGGCGCGCAGCGCGCCGACGCGCCGATGTAGCAGTCGGTCAGCGCGAGCCCGTCGTCGCGCGACCGTGACGTGGGCTGGTTGGCGAAGCCGTAGTGATGCAGCGCCTCGTACAGCCAGTCGCCGCTCGAATCCCCGGTGAACATGCGCCCGGTGCGGTTCGCGCCGTGGGCGGCCGGGGCGAGACCGACGATCATGAGCCGGGCCTCTGGATCGCCGAACCCGGGCACCGGGCGTCCCCAGTACTCCCAGTCGCGGAATTCGCGCTTCTTCGCCCGCGCCACTTCCGCGCAATAGGCGCGCAGCCGCGGGCAGCGTTCGCAGGCCACGACCTCGAGGGCGAGCCGGATCAGGGGCGCGGTCATAGGCCACGACGGTAGCGGCGGAGCGGGAATCGCACCAGCGCCGGCCGGGCGATTCGGCCGGACGCCGGAATCGCCTGGGCTCCCGCCGAAGCCTCCCGCGCAAAGCCCAAATTTTGCATCGACTTGATTTCGCCCTCCGGCGCCCCCTACATTCCGTGGCCGTGCTCCAACGCTTGCGTGGGATCCTGCTCGGTGGCCCGAAGAACGTCCTCGATCCCCGCATCCACCATACGCTTGCACTGATCGCCTTCTTCGCCTGGGTTGGTCTTGGTTCGGACGGGCTGTCGTCGTCCTGCTACGGCCCCGAAGAGGCGTTTTTGCAACTGGGCCAGCACCGACACCTCGCCATCTACCTCGGCGTGGCGATCGTGGCCACCGTATTCCTGATCTCGGCCTCCTACAGCTACATCATCGAGCTGTTCCCCAGCGGCGGCGGCGGCTACCTCGTCGCGACCCAGCTGCTGGGACCAATCCCGGGCGTGGTATCGGGCGGGGCGCTGGTCGTCGACTACATCCTCACGATCGTTACGTCGGTCGCCTCCGGGTGCGACGCGATCTTCTCGTTCCTGCCGCACACGCTGATGCCGTTCAAGCTGCTGGCCGAGTTCCTCGTCGTCGGCGTGCTCACCGGCATGAACGTGCGCGGCATCAAGGAATCGATCGTGGTGCTGACGCCGATCTTCGCGAGCTTCCTGCTCGCCCACGTGGTGCTGATCGGGTTCGGCATCTTCGGACACACCGCGAGCTTCCACACGCTCGCCGCCGACACGCTGCACGACACCAGCACGGCCGTGAACGAGCTGGGCCTGCTGGGCGTGATCCTGATCTTCCTGCGCGCGTTCTCGCTCGGCGGGGCGTCGTTCACCGGCATCGAGGCGGTGAGCAACAGCACCGAGATCCTGCGCGAGCCGCGCGTCGAGACCGGCAAGCGCACCATGCTCTACATGGCGATCTCGCTGGCATTCACCGCCGGCGGCATCCTGCTGTGCTACCTGCTCAACGACGTGCACCACGAGGCGGGCAAGACGCTGAACGCCACGCTGTGGTCGGTCGTGACGGCGAACTGGAAGATCGGCGGCCTCGACATCGGCACCGGCGTCACCTGGTTCACGCTGATCTCGGAGGGCGCGCTGCTGTTCGTCGCCGCCCAGACCGGGTTCGTGGCCGGCCCGCGCACGCTGGCGGCGATGGCGGTCGACAAGTGGGTGCCCACGCGCTTCAACCACCTGTCGGAGCGGCTCGTCACGCAGAACGGCGTGCTGGCGCTCGGCATCGCCGCCGCGCTGATGCTGGCCTACACGCGGGGCTCCGTGCGCCTGCTGCTGGTCATGTACTCGATCAACGTGTTCCTCACGTTCACGCTCACCCAGCTCGGCATGATCCGCCACTGGATTCAGGTACGCTCGACCGCGCCGCACTGGCGGCGCCGGCTGGCGATCGCGACCACCGGCACGATCGTGACCGCCGGCATCCTCGTGATCACGACCGTGCTGAAGTTCGAGGAGGGCGGCTGGGTCACGCTGCTCGCGACCGGTGCATTCGTCGGATTCTGCTTCATGGTGCGCGGCCACTACCACCGCGTGGCGCATTTGCTGACGTCGCTCGACGACGTGCTGATGAACCTGCCGCTGCCCGAGCCCAAGACGCTGCCCGAGCTGTCGTCCGACGGCCCCACCGCGATCGTGCTCGTCGAGAACTATGCCGGGCTCGGCATCCACACCGTGCTGTCGATCCAGCGCATGCTACCCAAGCACTTCAAGAACATCGTGTTCTGCTCGGTGGGCCTCGTCGACTCGGGTCAGTTCAAGGGCGTGCACGAGGTGGAGGCGCTCGAGAACAAGGTGCGCGCCGATCTCGAGAAGTACGTGAATCTCGCCCAGCGCATGGGGTATTACTCCGAGTACCGGTTCACGCTCGGCACCGACCTGATCCAGGAGCTCGAAGGCATGTGCCTCGACCTCACGAAGGAATTCCGCCGGCCAGTGGTGTTCGCCGGGCAGCTCGTGTTCCAGCGCGAGAACCTGTTCACACGCACGCTGCATCACGAGACCGCGTTCTCGATCCAGCGGCGGCTGCAGTTCGCGGGCGTGCAGGTCATCATCCTGCCGATCCGCGTGTGGGAGAAGCAGAAGGCAGCGTGAGCCGCCACGAAAGGAGCCGCATGTACAGCATCGACCTGACCGGCAAGCATGCGCTCGTGATGGGCGTGGCCAACCACCGCAGCCTGTCGTGGGCGATCGCACAGCACCTGCACCAGGCTGGCGCAGGCCTGTGCCTGACCTACCAGGGCGAGCGGCTCAAGTCGATGGTCGAGGAGCTGGCGAAGCCACTCGGCGACGTGACGCTGCTGGAGTGCGACGTCACGAACGACGCGACGATCGACGCAGTGAGGGCGGCGCTCACCGAGCGCTGGGGCTCGCTCGACATGCTGGTGCACGGTGTCGCGTTCGCGCGCAAGGAGGATCTCGAGGGCACGTTCGTCGGAACGCCGCGCGAAGGGTTCCAGATCGCGCTCGAGGTCAGCGCCTACTCGCTGCTCAACGTGACGAACCGCATGCTGCCGCTGCTGGAGCAGCGCGGCGCGAGCATCGTGAGCCTGACCTACCTCGCCGCCGAGCGCGCCGTGCCGTCGTACAACGTGATGGGCAGCGCCAAGGCCGTGCTGGAGCAGGCCACGCGGCAACTCGCCTACGAGCTGGGCCCCAGGAACATCCGGGTGAACGCGATCTCGGCGGGCCCCGTGAGCACGCTCGCCGCGCGCGGCATCCACGGCTTCACCGACATGCTCAAGAAGCACGCCGAGAAGGCGCCACTCAAGCGCAATATCACGAAAGACGAAGTCGGCAAGGCCGGGCTGTTCCTGCTGTCGGATCTCGCGAGCGGGATCACGGGCGAGGTCCTGATGGTCGACGCGGGGTATAGCGTGATGGCCTGGTAGGTCGATCACAGACTGTGAATGACCGCGTCCGTGTGCTCGGTCGCTCTGGATCGCAGATTATCCATGCTCCGCGAACCGCTCTCGGCTGCCGAGGAGCCGGGGGGGTTCGAGTCTCGCCGACCGCGGCGAGCTGAATTCCAACCGAGGAAGGCCAGCGCGGCCCGAACGCGCTCCTCGAGTGAAGCATCCTCCAGCGTCTCGCAATGTTCCGCCGCACGTCGTGCCTTCTCGGCACGGAAGCCGAGGCGACGCAGCCAGGGAATCACGTCGTATTCCGGATTCGTGACCCGGGCTTTCGCTTCCGCTGTGGTCGCCCGCTTCTGTTGCGCGAACAACTCCGACTCCAGGGCCGGGTGCCCCGACGTCTCAACGGGCCCCGGGGCCTGTTGCGCAGATGTCAACTTAACAGGCCCCGGGGCCTGTTCGGCGCAGGGCCGGGAACTTCCACGCCGTGCGCGCCACGCGGATGAGCTTGAAAGCCGGGTCCGGCTCCATGGTCATCTCATGCACGCAATAGGAATGCATCGAAGGATGCGCCGCCGGCAGGTACCGCCGGCGCGCATCGAACTCGGCCAGCCAGGCGAGCGCCTCGGCCGCGTTGCGAGAAACCCGGGCGAATTTCACCGGCAGTTCACGATCAATATCAGCGTCAGCGAGATGCGACAGCGAATACCAGGTCATGGGTCGCTCACGAGAATTAGGTGAGCGGGGGCTCTTCAGCTCAATCTAATGGCGCCTGATTTCGCGCTCGAGGATCTCGTGGGAGCGCATGGAGCGAAGGGTCGCGAGATTTTCGCGTCCGGAGGTGATCGAGGCCGCCGTACGCAGCCTGAACGGCGACAGGCGCCCAATGGGGCGAGCGTGGTGAGGCGTCGATTGCCGCCTCATTAGGTCGTCAAGTTAAATCGTGGGTACAGACCGGGCACATGGGTTACAGATCGCGAGCATCATCGGTGGTCCGAGGAGGGCCACTCAATGCCGTGGTCGAGGCCGGTACGGGCCGGGCACACCGCGATGTCCGAACCGGGATCACCGCGATGCCCTGACCGCACCTCACCCCGCCGGCACATGATCCAACTGTATCCGCGTCAGATCCCCGCTCAACCGGTTCCGCACGCGTAGCAGCAGGAACAGCGCCACCGCCATCAGCGCGGCGACGAAGCCCCACCACAGTCCGACGACGCCCAGGTGCTGGTGGAAGCCGCACCACAGGCTCACCGGCATGCCGATCAGCCAGAACCCGAGCACGTTGACGATCAGCGGCCCGCGCGTGTCGCCGACGCCGCGCAGCACGCCCGCCGACACCACCTGCAGGCCGTCGAAGATCTGGAACACGCCGGCGATCGGGATCAGCGCGGTCGCCACGGCGAGTACGCCCGGCACCGTCGTATAGAGGCCGGCGAACAGTCCCGGGATCGTGCGCAGCACGAGCGCACTGACGGCCATGAACGCGCCGCCGAAGATCAGCGCGGCGCCGGCGATCCGCCGCGCGCCGGCCGCGTCGCCGCTGCCGACCGCGTGCCCCACCAGCACGGCCGCGGCGCTGCCCATGCCGAGCGGCGCCATGAACGTGAGCGATGCCAGGTTGAGCGCGATCTGGTGGCCGCCCATCGCCTCGGCGCCGAACCAGCCGGCGAGCAGCGCGATCACCGCGAACGCGCCGAACTCGAGGGCGTACTGGAACCCGATCGGCAGTCCCAGGCGCAGCATGCGCAGCACCGGACCTGGCTCGCTCGATTCGCGCAGCCACGGCCGGAAGTGCGGGAGCAGGTCGCGCCACGACAGCGCAAGCAGCATCGCCAGCATGAACACCCGGCCCAGCGTGCTCGACAGCGCCGCGCCCAGGGCGCCCATCGGCGGCACCCCGAACCGGCCGAACACGAATATGGTGTTGAGCGCGGCGTTCACCAGGTTCGCGGCCACGATCGTGATCACGATCGCGCGCATCCGCTTCATGGCCTGGAGCGTCTGACGCAGCATGATGAACAGCAGCATTGGCAGCATGCCGGGCGCGGACACCAGCACGAAGCCGGCCGCGCGCGGGACCACCGCGGCCGGCTGGCGCAAGGCCTGGAGCACGAACCCCACCGGCAGGCACAGCAGCGTCGCGGGGACGCTGATCAGCACCGCCACCACGAGCCCGCGCTGGAAGCCGCGCGTCACCGCCCCGGCATCGCGCGCGCCCATGGCCTGCGACACCACGGGATCGATCGCCATCAGCGTGCCCAGGCCGAGGATCGTGAGCGAGAAGAAGTACAGGTTGCCGAGCGACGCCGCGGCCAGCTCGGTGGCGGACACGTGCCCCACGAACACGGTGTCGACCACGCCCATCATCATCAGCCCGACCTGCACCACCATCATCGGGGCGGCGAGGCGGATCAGGGCACGGAAATCGGCGGAGCGCGGAACGACTGCAGTCATGGCGACGGCCTTCGAAGAGGTGGGCGTGGCATCAGACGCGGCGCGCGGCGTGTCGGACAAACGGCACGGGTGCTGCCTGCGCGGCGACGGCCGCGAGGCGCGTCAGCTCGCGGTCTGAACCGTGCGTTCCCTCACGCCGATCAGCGCGCGGTTGCCGAGGCCGTCGTGGATCGAGACCACGATGTCGATCGCGGTTTCGGGATTCCAGCGCGGGCCGTGCTGGGCGTGCGACTCGAACGAGGTGCCGAGCGGGTCGCGCTGCAGCTCCTCGAGCTTCACCTGCCACGCCCGGCCGCCGTTCACCACCCACGCCGTGTCGGCCTCCACCGACGCCGGCATCGGCGAGTTGTCGACGGTGCGCAGCCGCACGGTCAGCAGCAGCCCGGCGTCATTCGACGTCGGACCGGGCATCTGGTTCCGCCACGCCTCGCCGTCGAGCGTGAACCCCAGGCCGCCGAGCGTCGCCGATTCCGGAGCCCGGCGGATGCTGTCCGGCGTGTTGACCGTGCCGGGCTCGTTGTGGCAACCGCCGAGCACGGTCAGGGCGGCGAACACGACGAGGATGCGCTGGAGGGTGGTCATGGCCGGGGCATGCTAGCACGGCACGGCGTGACGGCGCATCGAGGTGCGGCGCGGCCGCCCCAATGTCCGGTGTTCGTGCCGGCTCGCGGACAGCGGCCGGCCCCGCCGGTCCCGTGTTTTCAAGGCATTGGCGCGGATTTTGGACCCCCCTGGAATAGCCGGCCGGCGGTGGCGTATTTCATGCGCTACCGCCCGGCAGCCCATCGAACCCGCAGCAACTCCTAGAGGAGGAAGTCATGAACCCCCGCACCACGCTTCGCCCGGCCCGCGCCCTCGCGGGACTGCTCGCTCTCTCCGCCGGACTCGCGTTGAGCGCCTCCGCCCACGCCGACGACTACGTGCTGCGCACCCGCAACACCAGCAGCCACCCGTCGGCCGACGGCAGCCTCGTCGAAGTGCAGGTTCAGGTCGATGGTGCGACGGCACCGCTCTACTTCCGCCCCGGCACCTACGACCGCCACTACTTCCAGGCGTTCTCCGGCACCAACTACTCGCTGGTCGTCCACAACACCAGCGGCGAGCGCGTCGGCGTGCTGCTCGCGGTCGACGGCCTCAACGTCGTGAACGGCGAGAAGTCGCGGTTGAACCGCACCGAACCGATGTACGTGCTCGACCCCTACGAGACCGCGACGATTCGCGGCTGGCGCACGTCGCTCGACGACATCCGCCGGTTCGTGTTCGTCGACGAGACCCGGTCGTACGCCGAGCGTACGGGCCAGGCGAATGGCGACATGGGCTGGATCCGCGTGCTGGCGTTCCGCGAGTCGCAGCCATGGCTCGGCCTGTTCCGGCGCCAGATTGCAGCGCCGGCCCCCGCGCGTGACGAACGCGGCAATTATGCGCCCGAAAGCGCGGCGCCCGCGCCGTCGGCGGACAACGGCGCGGACAACCTCGCGAAGAGTGCCCAGCCGCAGGTGGGCTACCTCAACGGTGGCCGTCAGGATGCGCCCACCGCCCAGTCGAATCCCGGCACGGGCTGGGGCGATCGCCGGCACGATCCGGTGAACCAGGTCGAGTTCCAGGCGGCCCGCATGGCATCCGACCAGCTGATCCTGCGCTACGAATACGCGTCGGGGCTGCAGGCGCTGGGCATCGACATCCGCCGGTCCAGGCTGTGGGACCGGGAGCACGGCGAGCTGGGGTTCGCCCGCCCTCCCCGCCGGTAGGCACGCTCCGAACAGGCGGTAGGCGCCCACGGCGCCGGCTCGATGCCGGCGCCGTTCCCGTTTTGTTTCAGGGGCAGGCGCGCCGACCGGGCGCACATTGTTTGCCCCGCCGAATCTCCACCCCTCGGGCGCTCGCTCCCGCCGCCTGTGTCGAGTAAGGTGGCGGCGCGAAACCCGTTCCCGACTCAACACCGTGGAATCGCCGGCTGCCGCCGCGCATCCTATCCTCTTCAATTCCCATCCAGAACGATACCGGCTTCGGGAGGAAGCAATTTCATGCGCAGGCCCATGCTGTGGATGTTGGCGGGCGTCCTGCTTGTCGTGGCCGCCCTTGGCTTCGTCAAGTTCACGCAGATCCAGGCCGCGATCGCCGGCGGCAAGCTCTACCACCCGCCCCCCGAGACGGTGACCAGCGTCGTGGCCGGTATCCACGAGTGGCCGACCTCGCTCGACGCCGTGGGCAGTGTGGCCCCGGTGAAGGGTGTCACGCTGTCCGCCGACCTCCCGGGCGTGATCGACAAGGTCGAGTTCACGTCCGGCGCGCATGTGGAACAGGGCAAGGTGCTGGTGACCCTCGATACCCGGCAGGAACGGGCGCAACTCGCCGCGGCCGAAGCGCAGCAGGCCCTCGCGAAGAACAATCTCGACCGCGCGACCAAGCTGTTCGCGACCAAGGCCATTTCCCAGTCGGATTTCGACCAGGCTTCGGCGGTTTCCAAGCAGGCCGACGCACAGGTCCAGCAGAGCACGGCGGCAATCGGCCGCAAGACGATCCGCGCGCCGTTCTCGGGGCTGACCGGAATCCGCCTCGTCAATCCCGGGCAGTACGTTCAGAGCGGCGACCCGATCGTCCCGCTGCAGGCGCCGGATCCGATGTACGTGAATTTCTCGGTGCCGCAGCAGGCCGCCGCGGCGATCGGGCCGGGGGCCATCGTGGTCGCGAGCGCGGATAGCGGAGCGAAGGGCCGATTCACCGGCCGCGTCACGACCGTCAATCCAGTGGTCGCGGACGCCACGCGCAACGTCGACGTGCAGGCGACGTTCCACAATCCGCACGGGCTGATGCGGGCCGGCATGTATGTCACCGTCCAGGTGCTGGTCGGCAGGAGCGTTCCGACGATCTCGGTGCCGGCGTCGGCGATCAACTACGCGCCGTATGGCAACTCCGTGTTCATCATCGAGCAGGTCAAGGGCCCCGACGGCAAGAGCTACCAGGGCGTGCGGCAGCAGTTCGTGAAGCTCGGCCGCGCCCAGGGCGATCAGGTCGCCGTGATCGACGGCCTCCACGCCGGACAGGAGGTCGTGAGCTCCGGCGTGTTCAAGCTGCGCACCGGGGCGGCCGTGGTCGTCGACAACAAGGTCCAGCCGTCGAACAGCCTGACCCCGAAGCCGGCGGACAGCTGATGAAGTTCACCGATCTGTTCATCCGGCGACCCGTCCTGGCCATCGTCGTCAACCTGCTGATCCTGATCGCGGGTCTGCAGTCGATCCGGTCGCTGTCCGTCCGCCAGTTCCCCCGCACCGACGTGGCCGTGGTGACGGTGAGCACGGTGTACGTCGGCGCCAATGCGGATCTCGTGCGCGGCTTCATCACGTCGCCGCTCGAGCGCGTGATCGCGAGCGCCGACGGCATCGACTACGTCGAGTCGTCGAGCGCCCAGAGCGTCAGCACGATCACCGTGCACCTGAAGCTCAACTACGACACCAACGCCGCGCTCACCCAGATTCAGTCGAAGGTGGCGCAGGTGCGCAACGACCTCCCGCCGGAGGCGCAGGCCCCGATCATCCAGGTCCAGACGGCCGACGCGCAGTTCGCCGCCATGTACCTCGGGTTCTCGTCCAAGGATCTCGACCAGAGCCAGATCAGCGATTACCTGACGCGCGTCGTGCAGCCGAAGCTGAGTGCGGTCAGCGGCGTGCAGCGCGCCGACATCCTCGGCGGCCGCACGTTCGCCATGCGCATCTGGCTCAAGCCCGACCGGATGGCGGCGCTCGGCCTCGCGCCGTCCCAGGTGTGGAACGCGCTGGCGGCGAACAACTCGCTATCGGCACTCGGCGCCACCAAGGGTTCGATGACGTCGGTGAACCTGGTCGCGAACACCGATCTCAAGACGCCCGAGGAGTTCCGCCAGCTCGTCGTCAAGCAGAACGGCAGCGACGTCGTGAGGCTCGGCGAAATCGCCGACGTCGAGCTGGGCGCGGAGGACTACAACTCCCAGGTGCAGTTCAATGGCCAGACCGCAACGTTCATGGGCATCTGGGTGACGTCGAATTCGCTCGAAGTCATCAAGCGTGTTCGCGAGGCAATGAAGGAGATCCAGGCCCAGCTGCCGGTGGGCATGACCGCCGGTATTCCGTACGACTCGACGATCTACATCCAGGACTCCATCCACGAGGTGCTCAAGACCCTCACCGAGACGCTGTTGATCGTCATGCTCGTGATCTTCCTGTTCCTCGGCTCGGTGCGCGGGCTGATCATCCCGGTCGTCGCAATTCCGATCTCGTTGATCGGCGCCGTGTTCCTGATGCAGACCGCCGGGTTCACGATCAACCTGCTGACGCTGCTCGCGATCGTGCTGTCGGTGGGGCTCGTGGTGGACGACGCGATCGTCATGGTCGAGAACATCGAGCGCCACGTGCACCTGGGCGAGTCCCCGCTCAACGCGTCGCTGCTGGCGGCGCGGGAGCTGGCCGGACCGATCATCGCCATGACGATCACGCTGGCGGCCGTTTACACGCCGCTCGCGATTCAGGGCGGCCTGACGGGGGCGCTGTTCCGGGAGTTCGCGTTTACGCTCGCAGGCGCGGTCTTCGTCTCGGGTATTGTGGCGCTCACGTTGTCGCCGATGATGGGTTCGCGCCTGCTGCGGGCGGGCGACGACATGCGCGGGTTCGCGGGGCATATCAACCGGCAGTTCGACCGGCTGCGCGGGCTGTACATGCGCATGCTGCAAGGAACGCTCGGGAATCGCGCGGTGGTCCTGACGCTGTGGGTCATCGTGGTGCTGCTGATCATTCCGTTCTACATGTTCACGCAGCGCGAGCTGGCGCCTGCGGAGGACCAGAGCGTGGTGTTCGGCATCGTACAGGCGGCGCCGAACGCCACCCTGGACCAGACCACGCTGTTCGCGTCCCAGATCTACAAGGTGTTCCATTCGTTCCCGGAGACCAAGAACACGTTCCAGATCACGACGCCGGGCGGCGGGTTCGCCGGCATGGTCACGACGCCGTGGAAGGAGCGCAAGCGCAGTACCGCGCAATTGCAGGTGCAGGTCGGGGGCGCGTTCTCGAAGATCCCGGGCATCCGGGCGATCGCGCTCACGCCGCCGTCGCTGCCCGGCGGCGGCAGCTTCCCGGTCGACCTCGTGATCGCCTCGACCGCCGAGCCCGAGCAGTTGATCGCGATCGCGAACCAGATGGTGGGCAAGGCCTACGCCAGCGGCATGTTCATGTACGTCGATACCGATCTCAAGTACGACCAGCCGCAGGCCGAGGTCGTGCTGGATCGCGACAAGGTGCGCTCGCTCGGCGTCGATCTGAGCACCGTGGGACGCGACCTGTCGACGATGCTGGGCGGCAATTTCGTCAATCGCTTCAGCATCCAGGGCCGCAGCTACAAGGTGATCCCGCAAATCCAGCGCAGCGAACGCCTGACGTCCGAGCAGCTGCAATCCCTGTACGTGACGGGGCCGCACGGCACGCTGGTGCCGCTGTCGACGTTCGCCTCGATCAAGACCAGTACGCAGCCGCGCGAGCTCAAGCGCTTCCAGCAGCTGAACGCGGTCCGCATCCAGGCGGTCATCCCCCCGGGCGTGTCGCTGGAGAAGGCGCTGGGGTTCCTCGAGACCGAGGCGAAGCGGTCGCTGCCGAGCGGCTACACGATCGATTACGCCGGCGAGTCGCGCCAGCTGCGCACCGAGGGCGGCAAGTTCCTCGGCATCTTCCTCCTGTCGGGGATCCTGATCTTCCTCGTGCTCGCGGCGCAGTTCGAGAGCTTCCGGGATCCATTCGTGATCCTGGCGGGCTCGGCGCCGCTCGCGGTCTCGGGCGCGCTGATGTTCATGTTCCTGGGCTTCACGTCGCTCAACATCTACAGCCAGGTCGGCCTGATCACGCTGGTGGGCCTGGTGGCGAAGAACGGCATCCTGATCGTGCAGTTCGCGAACCATCTGCAGTCGACCGGTCTCGACAAGGCGAAGGCCGTGGTCGAAGCCGCCGGCACGCGATTGCGGCCAATCCTGATGACGACCGCCGCCACGGTGTTCGGCCACCTGCCGCTGATCTTCGCGCGCGGCCCGGGAGCCGGAGCGCGGAACAGCATCGGAATCTCGCTGGTCAGCGGCATGGTGATCGGAACGATGTTCACGCTGTTCGTGGTCCCGGCCGTCTACACGCTGGTCGCAAAGGTCCACACGCCCGAAGAGGAGATGGATCCCGCCGAGGTCGAGGTCATTCTTCCCGGGATGACGACGACGCAAGCCTGAGACCATCGCACCGCATCGACGCACCGAGGATCGCACCGATGAAGCCGCTCCACCACGCCATCGCCCGGTTGGCCCCGACGTTCGCCGTACTCGCCCTGCTCGTCCTGATGCCCGCCGCCGTCCGGGCCAGCACACCCGTGTTCCTGCGCGCCTGGGGCGACTCCACGAGCGGCCCGGGAGGCTTTGCGCGCATCGCGGGAATCGCCGTGGCTCCCAACGGCGACGTCTATGTCGTCGACTCCAACCGGCGACGCGTCCAGGCGTTCGCTCCCGACGGCAGCTATCAGTTCGATTGGATCGCCTCGGACCTGTCGCAGCCAGTGGGAATCGCGATCGACACGCACAGCCGGGTGTTCCTCACGGACTACAAGGGCCACGTCGTCGAGCGCGAAGACGCGTCCGGCTCGCCGGAACAGCAATTCGGGCAGTTCGGCGTGGACACCGCGCAGTTCCATGCTCCCAGCGATGTCGAGGTCGAACCCGACGGCAACGTGATCGTCGTCGACCAGCTCAACAGCCGGCTGCAGCGGTTCACGCCCGACGGCGTGTTCCTCGCGCAGATCGGCGACACGGTCGGCGCACCGGGAGCGCTCGATCATCCGTTCGGCGTGGCGGTCGACCCCGACGGCAATCTCTACGTGTCGGACCAGAACCACCACCGCATCGTGAAGTTCGCGCACGACGGCACCTACCTGACGTCGTTCGGCTCACAGGGCCCGGGGCCCGGGCAGTTCCCAGGTCCGGCCGGGCCCACCGGCATCGCGATCGACCCCGATCGCACGGTGTACGTCGTGGACACGCAGTCGAACCGCGTGGAGATGTTCACCGATTCCGGCAGCTACATCGGCATGTTCGGCACGTTCGGCAAGGCACCCGGGCAGTTCGAGTTCCCGGTGAACATCGCGATCTCGCCGAACTTCGAGATCTATGTCGGCGATCGCGACAACTTTCGCGTGCAGAAGTTCAGCGCCCGCACGACCGCCGTCACCCACGCCACCTGGGGCGAGATCAAGCGCCGCTACCGCTGATCCCCTGGCGAAGCGCAGTGCGCTATCTCGAACGCGCTTTACTGCGCTTCGCGCGTTTGGGTCGTGACGCTGCCTTCGTCGCCGCACCCCGCGTGGCGCGCTCCATGTCGGCCCACTGCGCCGGCGACAGCTTGAGGTCGATCGCGGCGAGGTTCTCCTCGAGCTGGGCGGTCGACGTCGCGCCGATGATCGCGCTCGAGATCTCCGGTCGCCGCAGCACCCACGCCAGCGCGACCTGCGACGGCGTCGCGGAGGTGTGCTTCGCCACCCACGCCGCGAACCGCTCGGCGGCGGCCACGTTCGCGGGCGTCAGCGCCTGCTCGGCCTCGAGGAAGTGCTTGAACGAGCCCGAGCCGCGGGAGCCCGCGGGGATCGTCATGCCGGCGTACTTGTTCGTGAGCACGCCCTGCAGCAGCGGCGAATAGCAGATGATGCCGATGCCGTGCTTCGCGACGAACTTCATGTGCTCGGTCTCGATGCGCGGCTCGAGCACGTTGTAGCGCGGCTGGCTCGAGATGAACGGATCCCAGCCCCGCGCGCGCTGGTGGGCCACGGCGCGCGCGAGCAGCCTGGGGTCGCGGTCGAAGTTCGAGAACCCCACGTAGCGCGTCTTCCCCGCCCGCACCAGGTCCTCGAACGCGCGCAGCGTCTCCTCGATCGGCGTGTTCGGATCGGGCGCGTGGAGCTGGTAGAGATCGACGTAGTCGACGCGCAGCCGCACGAGGCTCTTGTCCATCGCGTCGAAGATGTGCTTGCGCGACAGCCCGCCGCCGAGCGGCCCGTCCCACACGCGGCCCATGCACTTGGTCGCGACCACGATCTGCTCGCGCGGCAGCGTCTCGAGTGCCTTGCCGAGCACGGTCTCGGCGCCGCCGCGCACGTACACGTCGGCGGTGTCGAACAGGTTCACGCCGAGTTCGAACGCGCGCCGGACGATGCCGATCGCGTCGGCCTCGGTCACGGAGCCGCCATAGGTCGTCCACGAGCCGAGCGACAGCTCGGACACTCGCAGGCCGGTGTGGCCGAGCGATCGGTAGTTCATGTGCGACTCCTCGTGCGGGTGATCACAGCTCCTCGAGCTCCTCGCGCATCTGCGCCCCGGGGCTCCTCGGCAGATGGAAGTACCACCAGGTGTCCGCCGCGGTCCAGCCCTCGAGCTCGGCGATGGCGTCGCCCCAGATGCATTCGTCGGAGGGCGCCAGCAGTTCCTTCATCGCGCGGTCCGCCTTCTCGATGCGGGTGAGCGCAACCGTCGGGACCTCCTCCGGAATCAGCGCGATCAGCTCCTCCAGGAGCTGGCGGTTGTCCATGTCGTTCAGGTAGTCGTCGAGCCCCAGCGGGTAACCATGGCGCACCTGATCCACCGTGCGCTCCCAGTCGGCAACCCGGCCCTCGAGACCTGCGGTCACCACGTCCTCGGGGCAGCCTCGTGCGCGCAGGAACCGGATCACAGCATCCGAGCTCAAGTATTCCTCCAGGTGTCAGTGGGACCGGGCGAGCTGCCGCCGGAAGTAGCTCTCGCCCTGGTTGGGGCGGAAGAACGTGCGGATCGTGCCGTCGTCGTCGAACGCCAGGAACGCGCCGCTGCTCCGGTCGAAGCGCGTGATCACCCCGTCGCCGCGCGACGCCTCGAGGATCTCGACACCCGCGGGCGCATCGCGCAGCCGCTGGGCCAGCGCGAGGTAGTCGTCCGCCGAGCGCGCGCCGAACTCGGCGCCGTGCTTGGCGAAGTGCTCCGCAAGTCGCTCGCGACTGCGGAAGCCGATCGCCGCACCGTAGCGGGTGGCGCCGGACCGGGCGGAACCGGCGCCCGCTTGCGAACCCGAGCCGGCCGCAGTCCCGGAGCCCGCCTCGGGCACCGCCCGCCCCGCCTCGGCCGCGGTCCCGGCGCCCGGCGCCCCCGCCGGCAACGCCGCGTGCAGCCGCTGCCACATCGAGTAGCCGGCGGCGGCGAGCAATACGAGGATCAGCAGCAGGGCTTGTCTGGCTTTCACGGTTCCTCCCTGAGGGCGGCACATTACCGGCCAGGAGCCGCGGCGCCAATCCGGGATCCGAATGCGGATTCCGCCTCCACTTCCCCGCGGTTCCTGCCGAAAACCGGGAGCGGAGCCCCGGGCCTCGAGGCTGCCCGGCGGCAGGCGCGATCCACCGACCCACTCGCAGGAGATTCCCGTGCAGTCCGAGCGACCGGCCGGCTCCCCCGATCCGGTTCGACACGTCGAGCCGTTCTTCGTTCCCGGGCTCGTGTTCCTGGCGCTGGTCGTGCGCCTGTGGCACATCCGGCACGGCCTCCCCGACTTCCTCGAGCCCGCCGAGCCGCTGCGCGCCGCGCTGGCGCTGCGCGATGCCGCCACCGGGGCCGTCGACTGGAACCCGCATTCGTTTCTGCATCCGTCGCTCACGATCTACCTCCACTTCGTGCTGCAGCAGGTCGTGTACGGCGCCGGCGCCGTGCTGGGATTCTGGCACTCCTACGCCGACTACCTCGTCACGTTCCAGGTCGATCCATCGTTCATGGTGGTGGTGGCCCGCATGGTGGGCATCGTGTGCGACGCGTTCGCCGTGGTCGCCGCATACCGGCTCGGCCGCCGGCTGCATTCCGGCGCGGGGCTGCTGGCGGGATTGCTCGTGGCGTGCGCGCCGACCATGCTCGTGATGTCGCGCTCGATCGCGACGGACACCGTGATGGCGGCGCTCGCGTTGTGGGCGCTGGAGCGCATGATCCGCTGGTACGAGCGCGGCGGCTTGCGGCGGCTCGCGGGGGCCGCGCTGCTCGCCGGCCTGGCGGCGGGCGCCGAGTACCCCGGCCTGATGCTGGCGTTGCCGCTGATGTGGGTCGTATGGCGGCGCGAGGTCCGCGGCGCCCCCGGCCGCGGCGCCATGGTGCTGGGCTTCGCGGTCGCGGCGATGGCGGCCACGTTCGTCGTCACCACGCCGTATGCGGTGCTCGATCCGCACGCGTTCGGGCGCGACTTCGGATTCCTCGCGCTGCACGCAGCCGACGGCTTCGCGACCGGGCTGTCGCCCCACCGCTTCGCGGCGCAGTCCGCGGCGCTGGCCGCGAATCTCGGCGGTCCGATGGTGCTGCTGGTGGTGGGCTCGCTCGGCCTGGTGTTCGCCGACGCGCGGCGACGCGTGACCACGATCGTGTTGTGGCTGGCATTCGCCGCGTTCGGCATCGGCGCGTCGATCGCGCGCGGCGCCGCCGAGCCCGCGATGCTGCCGCTGATCGCGGTGGGTGCCGTGCTGGGAGCGGCGACGCTGCACTTCGCGGTGAGCCCGTTCCGCCGCTCGGTGCGGCGCGTGATGCTCGCGCTGCTGCTCGCCACGACCGCCGGGCCCAACCTGGTCGCCGGGCTGCACGCCGCGTGGATCGGCTCCGACACCACGAACCTCGAGGCGCGCCGCTGGAGCGAGCGGTTCCTGCGCCCGGGCGACGTGATGGTGCAGGAGGACTACAGCGCCCGGCTGTACTCGGAGTCGCAGGTGCTGGACGCCCAGTCGGCGCCCGAGTACCGGCTCGCCTCGCCCGACGCCCGCAGCGGCATCACCTCGCTGCGCACCTACGGCGTGGTGACCCTGCCCCCGCCCGCGGCCGGGCGGATCGTGAACCTGCTCCAGCCCGAACGCCGCGCGCCGCGCGAGATCGAGGTGTTCCCGAACGCTTCCGACCTGGCGCAGGCGTTCTACGATCCGCGGCTGTACACGGCGTGCGACTACGTGATGACGAGCGGCGCGGTGCGCGCGCCGTTCGAGCTCGAGCCGCGCCGCTATCCTGTCGAGTGCGCGCTCTACCGGTTGCTCGACGCGACGTGCGAGGTGGTGGTGCGGTTCGCGCCCCATGGCGCCGTCGAGGGGCCCGAGATCCGTGTGTATCGCATCGGCTCCCACTTCCGTTCGGCCGTCGAGGCGCGCGGGGCGCTCGATTCGCTGTGGTGGTCGAACAGCGTCCCCAACGGCTACCGCGCGCTGGCCGGACGCATCCTCGCGCCCCCGCCGCACGCTCCCGCACCCGCCGCGGAGGCGCCCGCCCCGGCCGCGGACGACAGCATGCCGGGAGTGGACGCGTCCTACGTCGGAGCCTCAGGGGCCGCCAGCCACCGCGCCGGCGCCCGCGGCGCCCGCGACTCGCTGTCGCTTGCCAGCGTGCTCGGGCGCGCGCTCGGACCCCCCCAGGGTCCCGAAACCCCCACCGCGCCGGACACCACCGACGGCGATTGGACTCCGCCCTGGGTGCGCAGCCTGTCGCCCGTGTACGACGAGCACGTGCGCCGGTTCGCAGAGCAGATGTCGGTGATGCTCGCACGCTCCGGCCGCTACGAGGCCGCGTCACGGTTCGCACTCGCCACGCTGGCGATGCATCCCGAGGATGACTCCGCGTGCATGGTCTACAGCGTGTGCGCGAGGTCGCTGGGCCTCGACGACCGCGCCCAGGCCGTGATCGAGCGGGCCCTCGCCGCACGCCGCGTACGCCCGGTCGATCCCGGCCTGCGGCTCGAGTACGCAAGAGTGCTGGAGGCCCTGGGCCAGCCCGCCCGCGCCCGCGCCGAACTGACCGCCCTCACCGCCATCACCGACCCCCACAACGCCGTAGCCGCCGAAGCCCGCAGAATTCTGGCCGCCACGCCCTAGCAACCTCACGGAACGCGAGGCCTCCAAGGCCCGCCGCGTGATCCGGACACCGTAGTGCGGCGCCCCGCGGTGAAGATCGGGGTGATGTTCCGGAGGCCGGGGACCGAGCCCTGCGGGAGTGCCACCCGATCCAACAGGCAGCCACGTGCCGCGATGCCGTTCGGGGTGAGGTTCCCGGAGGCGGGGACCGAGCGCAGCGCGGGAGTGCAGGGATGCACGGAGCGCTGCGCGAGTAGCGAGGACCCGCCAGGAGGGCGGGGCCGAAGCGTCCCCGCCGGAGGAATCTCACCCCGAACGGCATCGCTGCTCAAGACCCCGCCGGAGGAATCTCACCCCGAGGGTCACCGCAACTCAGGCGCCCAGACTGGTCTTGCCCGCCAAGCCGGGATAAGCTTAGTACGTGGGATCCTCACCCCTGACCACCAGCCGCGGCAGGTTTCGCTTCCGCGATCTCCTGCCGTTCGGACCCCGGCGGCACCCCCGGCCGCGCCCATTTCTGGAGATGCTCGGCATCGCGTGGGAGAACCGCGACAACCTGCCCTACGCCTGGCGCATCCTCAATCATGGCGTGTGTGACGGCTGTTCGCTCGGCCCGCGCGGGCTCCGCGACGACGTGATCTCGGGCGTGCACCTGTGCATGACCCGGCTCAAGCTTCTGCGCTTGAACACGATGGGGCCGATCCCCGACGCCGAGCTCCACAGCATGGCGGCGTTGCGAGCCCGCACCAACGAGCAACTGCGCCTGCTCGGACGCCTCCCCTACCCGATGATCCACCGCGCCGGCGACGACCGCCTGCACCGGCTGTCGTGGGACGAGGCGCTGGCGATCGCGGGCGACGCGCTGCGCGAGCTGCCGGGCGAGCGCATGGGGTTCTTCGCCACGTCGCGCGGCATCGTGAACGAGACGTACTACGCGTTCCAGAAGGTGGCGCGGCTGCTGGGCTCGAATCACGTCGACCTGTGCGCCCGGCTGTGCCACGCCGCGAGCGTAGCCGGTCTCAAGGACACGCTCGGGATCCCGGCGCCCACGTGTTCGCTCACGGACCTGATCGGCAGCGACCTCGTCGTGATCCTCGGCTCGCACCTGTCGAACAACCAGCCCGTGACCACCAAGTACCTGTGCTACGCCAAGCGCCAGGGCACGCGCGTGATCGTGGTGAACCCGATGCGCGAGCCGGGGCTCGAGCGCTACTGGGTGCCGAGCGACCTGCGCAGCGCCGTGTTCGGCACCCGCATCATGGACGACTTCTTCCAGGTGGCGGTCGGCGGCGACGTGGCGTTCCTGAACGGCGCGCTCAAACACCTGGTGGAGCGCGACTGGCTCGACGACGCGTTCGTGGCGCAACGCACGGCGGGGTTCGACGAGGTGCGCGCGCACGTCGCGGCGCTGGCGTGGGAACCGCTCGAGCGCGCGGCCGGGCAGACGCGCGACGACATGCTGCGGTTCGCGTCGCAGCTCGCGACCGCCCGCACCTGCGTGTTCGTCTACAGCATGGGGCTCACCCAGCACCGGTTCGGCGTCGAGAACGTGAAGGCGCTGGTGAACGTGGCGCTCGCGCGCGGCATGCTGGGACGCGAGAAGTGCGGCATCCTGCCGATCCGCGGGCATTCCGGCGTGCAGGGCGGCGGCGAGTGCGGGGTCGATCCCGACAAGTATCCCGGCGGCTTCGAGGTTGCGAACGACGCCGACCGCGCGCGGTTCGAGGCGCTGTGGGGCCATCCGCTGCCCGGGTGGCGCGGCCACCGCACGCTGCAGATGGTGGAGGCCGCGCATCGCGGCGAGATCGACATGCTGTACTCGCTCGGCGGCAATCTGCTCGAGACCATGCCCGACCGCGCGTACATGCACGAGGCGCTCGCGCGCGTGCCGGTGCGCATCCACCAGGACATCGTGCTCAACACCGCGTCGGTGATGGAGGGAGCCACGGTGCTGCTGCTGCCGGCCCAGACCCGCTACGAGACGCCCGGCGGCGGCACCGCCACGAGCACCGAGCGCCGCATCCGCTACACGCCCGAGATCCCCGGCCCGCGCATCGCGGAGGCGCGGCCCGAATGGCGCATCCCGGTGGACCTGGCGCTCGCCGCGCGGCCGGCGCTGGCCGCGGCGCTGGGCTGGAGCGGCCCCGCCGAGATTCGCGCCGAGATGGCGCGGGCGATTCCGACCTACGCCGGCGTCGAGCGGCTCGAGCGCGAAGGGCAATGGGTGCAATGGGGCGGCGCGCGGCTGTTCGAGGACGGCTTCGCGCGCATGCCGGGAGGACGCGCGCGGTTCACCGTCGTGTCGATTCCCGACACCGTGATCCCCGAGGGCCGGTTCCTGCTCACCACCCGCCGCGGCAAGCAGTTCAACAGCATCACCTACGGCTCGCGCGACGCCCTGATGGGCAGCCCCGACCGGCGCGATGTGCTGATGAGCTCCACGGACGCCGACCGGCTCGGCGTGCGGGACGGGCAGCCGATCCTGCTGCGCTCCGACACCGGCAGCTGGACCGGGATCACCCGCCGGGCGGCCATGAAGGAGCGCCACCTGCAGGCCTACTGGCCCGAGACCAACGTGCTGATTTCACGCCGATTCGACCCGGTGTCGGGCGAACCGGATTACAATGCATTCGTCACGGTGGAGCCGATCGCCGAGCTGGGTGCCACCACGCCCGCGCGCGTGGAGCCCGGATTCGCGGGCGCTCACCGTCCGCTGAACGCAGTGCTGGAGCCGGCCGGAGCCGAGCGCCGTTCCCATCCCTAGCCGATCGACCCGGAGAATTCTCGACATGCCGCTGCTCGCCAACGTGGTCCTCGCGACCGCCCTCGCTGTCGCCGTTCCCGCCGTGCCCACGCTGGCCACCGCAGCGCTCCCCCCGGCGTCGGCGGCGCTCGGCCGCAAGGCGGCGGCCCCGCCGCAGCCCGCGACGACCGCGCCGGCCGCGGTCAATCCCGCGGCGCCGGACTATTCCGGTTACCAGGAGCTGCTCGACGCGTACCTCAGGGTCGTTTCGTCGCCCGGGGCGCCGCTCGAAACGCGCATGGACTATTACGGGCTGTTCACGAATCCCATCCGGGCCCAGAAGTTCGAGGACGTCCGCGCCCAGCTGCTGCCGGTGAATCCGGCGAGGCTCGACGTGAAACACCGCCATGCGTGGGCGATCAACGCCTACAACATGCTCGTGATCCAGCTCGTCACCGAGAACTTCGTGTCGGGCCACGTGAGCGCCCAGATGCGGGCCAAGGGGATCTTTGGCGTGCCGTGGCAGAGCGTCCGGGACATCCGCGTGAACGCCGTGCCGTTCTTCGACGTGGTGGTCGCGCGGATCGGCACCACGGACTACTCCCTCAACTCGTTCGAGCGGACGTTCGTGTTCGACGGGTATCCGGCACCGGGTCCGGGCGCCAAACCGGCGCCGCCGCCCAGGACCCTCGACCCGCGCGCCCACTTCGCGCTCGTGAACGGCGCGATCGGCAGCCCGCCGCTCCAGCCGCGCGCGTTCCTGCCCGAATCGCTCGACGCGCAGCTCGACCAGGCGTGCCGCGACGCGCTCGCCAGCCCGCGGCACCTCCAGTGGGATCCGGTGCTGCACCGGGTGGCGGCCAGCTCGCTGCTGAGCTGGTCCGAAGGCGACTTCGGCGGGCCCTCGAAGACCTACGAATTCGTCGAACGGTTCGCGCCCGATTCGCTGCACGCGGCGCTCGCCGCCAAGCCGCAGCACGTGATCGACACGTTCGTGCCGTGGGACTGGGATCTCAACTGGGTGCGCGTCGCCGCCCCGCACGCCGCGAGGATGGCGCCGACGCGTTCGATGACGGCTCCGGCCGACTCGCAGGCGACGCACAAGCCGTAGCGGGCCTTGGGGGCCGGCCGCCCGCGGGCCGAATTTCAGGGAGGGCACCACCATGGATGGACGCTTGCTGTCTGGCGTGCGCCGGGACCGAACCGCGACCGCGACCCCGTGACGACTTCCGATCTCGTCGTGCTGGGCGGCGGCATCACCGGGCTCGCCATCGCGCGGCTCGCCGCCCGCAACGGCCTGACCGTGACGGTGCTCGAACAGGGCGACCTCGCCTCGGGCACGAGCAGCGCCAGCAGCCACATGCTGCACGGGGGCCTGCGGTATCTCGAGCACGGGCGGTTCACGCTGGTGCGCGAGTCGCTGCAGCAACGCGCGCAGGTGATCCGCATGGCGCCGCGGCTGGCCGAGCCGCGCCGGTTCCTGGTGCCGCTCTACCGCGGCGACCGGCGGGGGCCGCTCCGGCTCCGCGCCGGCCTCATGATCTACGACGCGTTCGCCGGCACCGAGCGGTTCTCGCGCCATTCGATGGTGCGCCGCCGCGAGGCGCTGGCGCTCGAACCCGTGCTGGCGCCCGAGGCGCTGCGCGGCGCCGGCATCTATTCCGACGGCGTGATGGACGATGGCCGGCTCGCGGTGGCGGTGGCCCGCGACGCCGCCGCCCATGGCGCGCACATCCTCACCTATACCGAGGCCATCGGCGCCCGGCCGACCGGGGACGCCAGCTACGACATCACGGCGCGTGACGCGCTCGATGGCAAAGGCGTCACGGTGCGGGCGCGCGTGATCGTCAACGCCACCGGCCCGTGGACGGACCTGGTGCGCACCCGGCTGCTGGGCGCGCTGGCGCCGGGGCGGCCCGACCCCGCCCCGCTGCTGCGGCCGTCGCGCGGCGTGCACCTGGTGTTTCCGGCGCTCACCCGCAGCCACGGGCTGCTGCTCACCTCGCATCTCGACGGCCGGGTGTTCTTCGTGGTGCCGTTCGGCCGCCGGTCGCTGGTGGGAACCACCGAGGTCGAGGTGCCGTCACCGCCCCCGGCCGGGGCGTGGCGCGCCACGCTCGACGAGGTGCGCTATTTGCGGGAGTCGCTGCGCCGCGCGCTGCCCGAGGCGGCGCACCTGCCGCCGCTCGCGGTGCTGTCGGGGCTGCGGCCGCTGCTCGCGTCGCAGAACGACGTGGGCAGCGCGTCGCGCGAGGACCGGGTGATCGAGGAGCACGGCATGTTCACCGTGGCCGGCGGCAAGTACACGACGTTCCGCGTGATCGCGCGGCATGCGCTCACCGCCGCGGCGGCGCGGCTCGGGCGGGCCGGGCGACCGCTCCTCGACCCCGCCGACCCGCTGCCGGCCCCGCTGGCCGCGGACGCGACGATCGACCGGCTCGCGGACTTCGCCGTGGAACACGAGTTCGCGCGGCGGGTCGGCGACGTGGTGCGGCGCCGCAGCCTGCTGTGGCTCGAGCCGGATCGCGGGCGCGCCGCGGCCACGCGCATCGCGCAACGCATGGCGCAGCGGCTGGGCTGGAGCGCCGCGCGCCAGCAGCAGGAATTCCAGGCCTACGACGCCTCGCTGTGGGAGGAGGAATCGCTCCTGCAACAGTCGGCGCACGACGAAGGAGTGTGAGCATGGCAGCCATCCGCGGCGTGCGGCGCGCGTCCTACGTGCTCGCGATCGACCAGGGCACCACCGGCACCACCGTGATGGTGCTCGACGTGCGCGGCGCGGTGCGCGGCCGCGGCTACGCCGAGCTGCCGCAGCACTTCCCGCGTCCCGGCTGGGTCGAGCACCAGGGCGGCGAGATCTGGACGAGCGTGGAGCGCGCGACCCGCGCGGCGCTCGCCGCGGCCGGCATCGCGGCCTCGCGGCTGGCCGCGATCGGCATCACGAACCAGCGCGAGACCACGCTGGTGTGGAACCGGCGCACCGGCACGCCGGTGGCGCCCGCGATCGTGTGGCAGGACCGGCGCACCGCCGACCGCTGTGCGGCGCTACGCCGCCAGGGACTGGAAGCCGGCGTGCGCCGCCGCACCGGGCTGGTGCTCGATCCCTACTTCTCGGCCACCAAGCTCGAGTGGCTGCTGAGCGCCCGGCGCGGGCGGCGCACCGCGGCCGCGCGCGGCGAGCTGGCGTTCGGCACCGTCGATTCGTGGCTGCTGTGGCAGCTCACGCGCGGCGCCGTGCACGCCACCGATCCCACGAACGCGTCGCGCACGCTGCTCTACCACCTGCGGCGGCGGGCGTGGGACGCGTCGCTGCTCGACCGGTTCGGCGTGCCGCGGGCGATGCTACCCGAGGTGCGGCCGTCGAGCGGCGCGTTCGGGGTCACGCGCGGCGTGCGCGGGCTGCCCGACGGCATCCCGATCACCGGGGTCGCGGGCGATCAGCAGGCGGCGCTGTTCGGACAGGGCTGCGTCACCGCCGGCGCGTCCAAGAACACCTACGGCACCGGATGTTTCCTGCTGCTCCACACCGGCGACGCTCCGGTCGCCTCGCGCGCCGGCCTCCTGACCACCGTGGCGTGCGGCCCGGCGGGCGGGCCGGCCTATGCGCTCGAGGGCAGCGTGTTCGTCGCCGGCGCGGCAATCCAATGGCTGCGCGACGGGCTCGGGCTGCTCGCGTGCGCCGCCGACAGCGAGACGCTCGCGCGCTCCACCCCCGATTCGGGCGGCGTGGTGATGGTGCCCGCGTTCGCCGGCCTGGGCGCGCCCTACTGGCGACCCGACGTGCGCGGCGCGATCTTCGGCCTGACCCGCGGCACCACGCGGGCGCAGCTGGTGCGGGCCGCGCTCGAGTCGCTGGCGTTCCAGAGCCGCGATCTGGTCGAAGCCATGGCACAGGATGCGGGCTCACGTGTGAAATTGCTCAAGGTCGACGGCGGTGCGGTCGCCAACGACCTCCTGATGCAGATCCAGGCCGACGTGCTCGGCATCCCGATCGCGCGGCCGCGGGTGATCGAGACCACTGCGCTCGGCGCGGGATTGCTGGCGGGTCTCGCGGTGGGATTCTGGAGCTCGCAGCGCGAGCTCGCCGCGGCGCGGCGGGTGGAGCGGGTGTTCCGGCCGCGGCGGCCCAAGGCCTGGCGGGAGCGCGAGTACGCGCGCTGGCGCGAGGCGGTGACGCGGCTGATCACGCGCGAAGCACGCCCTCGAGCCACCGCACCACGTCGGCGATCACCTGCTCGCGGCCGAGGTCGTTGAACACCTCGTGCCAGCCGCCGGGATAGTCGATCCGCGTCGCGAATCCCTTCGGGGCGGCGGCGGCGAATGCGGCCGATCCCTCGGGGAACACCATCTTGTCCGCGTCGCCGTGCAGAATGAGCGCCGGCACCTGCAGACGGCGTGCATCCCGCATTACGCGCTGGCGCGCTTCGGCGAAATCGAAATACAACCGAGGGCTGATGCGGTCGTGCACGAGCCGGTCGGCGTCCCGCTGGCGCAGCACCTCGGGATCGCGGGAGATCCCGCCCTCGCCATTGGTGTCGAGTCCGGTCGGGAACCCCAGCGACGGCGACGTGACCCGCGCGCAGTTCGCGAGCGCGAGTTTCCACCACGGCGGCATTGCGCTCGCGAGCGCCGGCGCCGATGCGACCACGGCCGTCAGCTCGCGCGGGTGGGCGAGCGCGAAATCGAGCGCCATGAGTCCGCCCATGCTGTGTCCCAGCAGTACGCGCGCCAGCCGCTCGGGCTGGCCGGGAAACGCCAGCGGCGCCGCGAACATCGCCGGCACCATCTGGTCGCGGACCGCGGTCCACGACGGCATGTCCCCGCGCGGGCCGGGCGAGCCGCCGTGCCCCGGCAGGTCGAGCGCCACGACGCTGAATCGCGAGCGCACCAGATCCGAGGCCAGCGCGGCGTAACGCCCCGAATGCTCGCCGATGCCATGCACCATCGCCACCACCGCGCGCGGCGCATCGCTCAGCCACGCGCGACCGGTGAGCATGATTCCCCCGCCGATGCGCGCCTCGATCGATTGCGGAGTCACGCCGCCGCTGGAAGGATTCACGGATACCTCATCGACATGATGGAGACCAGGGGACAGCCCTGCTTCCCTCCCGCTCCCATCGAGTTTCGTGCCGAACCGCGCGACTTCACGAACCCGCCCGCAGCCACGGGCGTTTCGCACGAATCACGGCAGAATGCACGATTTCGTGCGCGTCCGTCACGCGGGATCCTCGGCGGGGCAACTTGCGCGGAAAAATCCGATATCCCTCATGGATTTGGTTTACGGGCCGAAACCTACCATGGCATCCGGCTTGCAGGTTCAGCCCCCGAACAGCAGGCTCAGGACGGTCCCCTCGCATCTTTGTGGAGTCGAAATGAAGGGTTGCCCTCGAGGATTCACGCTCATTGAGTTGATGATCGTGGTGGTGATCATCGGCATTCTCGCCGCAATCGCCATTCCGAACTACGTCTCCATGCAGGCCCGGGCCAAGGAAGGCGCCACCAAGTCGAACATGCACACGTTCCAGATGATGACCGAGGACTACGGCGTGCAGAACAACGGCACCTATCCCGACCTCGCTTCGGCCGTCGGGGCGGCACTGCCGCCCAACTTCCACAACACGTTCGACAACTCGACCGGGGACGGTAACGCCTGGGAGGATCGTCCGTCGTTTGCGGGGTTGCCCTCGACCAAGGCGGGCATCACGAGCTACGCGGATTCGGCTGCCGGCACCACCTACAACATCAAGGGCCAGGGCAAGAATGCGCCGTTCTCGCTGGTCCTGAACTGCGGGCAATAAGCGCGCATTCCCGGGCGCCGTGTCGCAGGCTGCATGGCCCCGGTCGATCTGAAACGCGCAGGCCGCATCGCTTGGCGCGGCACCCGAACGAATTGCAGGCTTGTGGGGCTGTGGCATGGCGCGTGCCCTGAGGTCGTGATCGTAGGAGCGCGGCCAATTAGGTGACCGCGACGACAACGTCACGCCCCCTCCACGAGGTCATAAATGCGCCGCCATCAGCAGGGCTTTACGCTCATCGAGTTGATGATCGTGGTCGTCATCATCGGAATCCTCGCGGCCATCGCGATCCCCAATTTCGTCGCGATGCAGACACGCGCCAAGGAAGGCAGCACCAAGTCGAACATGCATACGTTCCAGCTCTCCGCGGAGGACTACGGCGTGCAGAACGATGGCGCCTATGCCGGCACCGCGACCCAGGTCGCGGCTCTGCTTCCCAGCAGCGGCTCCGTGTTCAAGAATCCGTTTACCCAGGGCACCGGCAGCGCCGTGGCCTGGGAGGACCGCACGGTGGCGGCGGCCAGCCCGTCGGCGACTCCCGGACTCACGAGCTACGCCGACTCGCTGGGGACGTCCTACAACGTGAAGGGCGAGGGCGTCACGGCTCCGCTCACGCTGGTGCTCACCGCCGGCCAGTAGCAGCCACACCGCTTGGCATCGTGCATGCATTGTATTCGAGCGCGCGGATACTCCAGGGCCGCGCTCCAGGCAACTGCAGGGGGGGCCGAATAACGGCGGCTCACCCCCGAACCTCCGGAGCCGTGACTCCGGCGACGAGCGGCGGAGAGATCCGCCGCTCGTTCGTGCTTTCAGGGGACGCGTCCCTCGCTTGAGGGTTGGTTCCATGGACCGCTAGACTCCCGGCATCGCAGCCCTGCTGCGCACTCTCCTGCCGGAGCCCCCGAGCCTCGAGCCAATCATGCCCAAATCCGAAGATGCACCACGGCGCCTGATCGTCCCCGGATCCGAGCCGGAGGCGACGCAGGGATCGCGGATCGTGCTGCCGGGTGGCGGCGCCGATCCCGCGCGCGAGCTGCCGCTCGAGGGCGCCGACAAGCACGCCGGCGCCACGACCTCCCGCATCATCCTGCCGCCGGGCGTCATGAAGCACACCGACCAGGACGTGCCGGAATATCCCAGGCTCCGCCCGCTGATCCTGATGCCGATCTCCGACGGCCAGCGCGAGATGCTGCTGGTGCAGGATCCGCTCGGCGTGATCGCCGGGCAGCCGGTGCTGGGCATGGATTCGCTGGCGCTGTTGCAGTTGTTCGACGGCACCAACTCGCTCACCGACCTCACCGCCGCGCTGATGCGCGAGAGCAAGGATCTGCGGGTGGCGAACATGGTGCGCGACTTCGTCGCGAAACTCGACGACATGCTGATGCTCGAATCGCCGCGGTTCGAACAGGTGTACCAGGAGCTGCGCGACGCCTATCACCCGCTCGAGATCCGCCCGGCCGCGTTCGCCGGCCAGTCCTATCCCGCCGACCCCACGGAGCTGCGCGCGTTTCTCGACGCGCAGTTCGCGACCGCGGAGGGCTGGCGCGCCGAGGCGGCGACGGCGCCGTTGGATGCGGCTGCGACCGCGGCGCCGGCCGGCGTGCTCCGCGGGCTGATGGCGCCGCACCTGGACCCCCGCCGGGCGGGCCCGGCGATGGCACGTGCGTTTCTCGAGCTCGATGCGTCCCCGGAGCCGCTGCGGGTCGTGGTGTTCGGCACCGGCCATTCGCTGGTCGGCGACTTCGTGGCGCTCACCCGCAAGCATTTCGAGACGCCGCTCGGCCGCGTCGATTGCGACACCCGGTTCGTGGACGCGGTCGCCGAGCGATTGGGCGACGCCGCCTACCGCTCGGAGCTCGCACACCGCGACGAGCACTCGATCGAGTTCCAGGCGGTGTACCTGCGCCACCGCCTGGGCGACCGCGTGAAGATCGTGCCGATCCTGTGCGGCGGCTTCCACACGCTGCTCGACGCGCAGCAGACGCCGCGAGATTCGAAGGAGTTCGAGGCGCTGATCGAGGCGGTGCGAGCGGCGGAGCAGCAGTTCGGCGGCCGCACCCTGTACCTCGCCGGCGTCGACCTGTCGCACGTGGGGCCGCGCTTCGGCGACCCGCCCGTCGACGAGACGGCGCACACCGAGATCGAGGCGATCGATCGCGAGGCGATCGAAGCCGCGCGCACGGGCGATGCCGACGCCTGGTTCCAGGCGATCGCGAGCCACGACGATGCCACGCGCATCTGCGGGTTCGCCCCGACCTACGCGATGCTGCGGTGCGCGAGCCCCGGCGCCGGGCGGCTGCTGCACTACGAGCGCTCCGATGAGAAGGACACGTCGTTCGTGACGATCGCTTCGATGGCCTGGTAGCCGCCCGGGCCGCACGGCCGGGCATTCGAACTCGACATTCAGAGCTGGAGGACCGCATGGCAGAGACACGGCCGCTCACCCCGCGCAACGGCGACGTTGTACTCCTCGTCGGCACCACGAAGGGTGCATTCATGCTGCGCTCGAACGCGGCGCGCACGAAGTGGCAGGTGGGAGGTCCCCACTTCCAGGGCCAGGCGATCTATGCGCTGGCGCTCGACCAGCGCGGCGGCCGCCGGCGGCTGCTCGCGGGCGGTGGACACGATCACTTCGGGCCGATCTTCCACATCAGCGACGACTTCGGCCGCACATGGAGCCTGCCCGAGCAGATCCCCATGAAGTTCCCGGAGGATACCGACACCGCGCTCAAGCGCGTCTGGCAGATCGTGCCGGGCCGCGAGTCGGAGCCCGACACGCTGTATTGCGGCGTCGAGCCGGCGGCGCTGTTCGAATCGCGCGACGCCGGCAACAGCTGGTCGCTGGTGCGCGGGCTGTGGGATCACGAGCAGCGCCCTCGCTGGCAGCCCGGCGGGGGTGGCCTGTGCCTGCACACGGTCATCCCCGACCCGGTGCATCGCGACCGCATCTTCGTCGCGATCTCGACGGCCGGCGTGTATCGCACCGACGACGGCGGCGCCTCGTGGAGTCCGCGCAATCACGGCGTGCGCGCCGAGTTCCTGCCCGACAAGGATCCGGAATACGGGCAGTGCGTCCACAAGATCGTCCAGCACCCGACGGTGCCCGAGCGGCTGTTCCTCCAGAATCACTGGGGCCTCTATCGCACCGAGGACGCCGGCGACTCGTGGCAGGACATCGCGAACGGCGTGCCGTCGGACTTCGGTTTCGCGATGACCGTCCATCCGCACGATCCCGAGACCGTGTACATCGTGCCGCTCGAATCGGACGGCTTCCGCGTGACGCCCGACGCGCGGCTGCGGGTGTACCGCACGCGCAACGCCGGCGCATCCTGGGAGGCGCTGACGCGCGGCCTGCCGCAGGAGCACGCGATGGAGACCGTGCTGCGCGACGCCATGGACGCGGACGACCTCAACCCCGCGGGCATCTACTTCGGGACGCGCAGCGGCAAGGTGTTCGGCTCCGCGAACGGCGGCGCCGCATGGACCACGGTGATCGACGGCCTGCCGCCGGTGATCTGCGTGAAGGCGGTGGTGATCGGCAATCCCGCGAAGGTGCGGGTGCCGCGGCCGGCGGCGGCGGCGAAGCGGACTGTCAGGCGCGCCGCACCGAAGCGAGCTGCCAAGCATGCGGCCCCGAAGCGGGCTGCCAAGCGCGCGGCGCCCAAGCGGACCGCGAAGCGTGCGGCGCCGAAACGGGCAGCCAGGAGTGCGGCACCGAAACGGGCGCCGAAGCGCGCGGCGCCCAAGCGTGCCGGTTCGAAGCGGGCGTCCGCGCGCGCCGGGACACGGAGGCGCTGATGGCGATCGTCATCCACATCCCCGGCTACCTGCGCGACTGGACGCAAGGCAAGGCCCGCGTCGAGCTCGACGGCGACGTGGCGACGGCCGGCGACGTGCTCGATCGGCTGTGTGAGCGCTACCCCGGCGTGCGCGACCGCGTGATGGACGAGCGCGGCGAGGTGCGCATGCACGTCAACGTGTTCGTTGGCGAGGAGAGCATCCGGTTCACCGGCGGCCTCGCGACCGCGCTCGGCGACGAGCACGAGGTGTCGATCGTCCCGGCGGTGAGCGGCGGCTGAGCTCGCGGGAGCGTGCGTCATCGGCAGCGACGGGGAGCGCCTCGAGGTTCGAACCGGCGCTCCCCGATCGTTTCGTGGCAACCGCTCGACTCACCGGTAGAGACTCTTGAGCTGACCCCAGCTGCGCGTCCGGCCCCCCGCACTCGCCGCACAGCCGGTCGTCGAGCTCTGCCACAGGACGTGGTTGGAGCCCGCCGCCGCCGTGATCTCGGGATCGTTCCCCGCCTCGGGCACCTGGAACAGCTGAATCTCGTTCAGAACGATGCAGGCCGGGACACTGCATCCGGCGCACGATCCCACCCCCGTGCTCTTCGCGCGATTGATGCTGGCGCGGAATGCATAGTATTCCGTGCCGGGATCGACGGGACCGAGGTTGTCGATGGGGACGGCGACCGAAACCCGCAGCCGGGCACGATCGACGTCACCGAAGCCGACGTCGTATGCAAACCCGCCGGCCGCCAGCCCGGCGTAGAAGTCCGTGCAACTGGAGGATCCGCCGGTGAAGTCGAAGCTCGTCGACAGTTCCCGACACCCCGACACCGGCCCGCACCGTGCGCCCACCAGTCGACGAACACCGGGGTACCGCTGAAGATCTCCAACTCGGCCGTCAGGCCAAGGAACTGCCGGATGCCGCCCGGGGGTATGAACGAGGCGTACAGCGAGAACGGCGCACCCGTGTTCGCATCGCAGGCGAATGTCTTGACGGTGGAGCCGCTCGACCCGCAGTCATCCCAGGTCAGATTGACGCCCGTGGCGCTGGCCCATCCGGCGCACCCGAGCATGGCGAGCCCGCACGCAATCCCGGCGGGTAGCAATCGACGCATTGGCGCCTCCCATGGACCCGTTTCGCGACGGCGGAACTCAGGATGGGGGCGGCCCGTTCGCCGCCTGGATCATAGAACCGCGGCGGCTCGAATGCTCGGGGAAAAACGTGACCCCTGGCAATGATTCGCGCCCGGCGGCCGGGCGACCGTTGGCCTGCCGGTGCGCATTGCACGCAATCCTGACGGTCGATACTCTCCGCGTCCCATGAACCGAGCCGACGCCCGCAAGCGCATCGAACGCCTGTCGCGAGAGATTCAGGAGCACGATCAGCGCTACTACGGCGAGGACCGGCCGACGATCTCGGACGCCGACTACGACGTGCTGTTGCGGGAGCTGACCGCGCTCGAAACGGAGTTCCCCAACCTCAAGCTGCCGGACTCTCCCACGCTGCGGGTGGGCTCGGCGATGCGCACGGCGTTCAAGAAGGTGCCGCACGTGGCGCCGATGACGTCGCTCGATTCGCTGATGGCGGCCGACGACGTGCGCGAGTTCGACGCGCGCGTGCGCAAGGGGCTCGAGCTCGACGCGGTCGAATACTGGGCCGAGCCCAAGTTCGACGGGCTGTCGATCGAGCTGGTATACGAGGACGGCGTGTTCGTGCGCGGCTCGACCCGCGGCAACGGCGAGGTTGGCGAGGACATCACCGAGAACCTGCGCACGATCCGCTCGATCCCGTTGCGGCTCCGCAAGCGCGCCGCGGGCGAACCGAAGGCGCCGGTCACCGCGGGCACGATCTCGGTGCGCGGCGAGGCGCTGATCCCGCGCATGGAGTTCGAGCAGGTGAACAAGCAGCTGATCGAGGCCGGCGACGAGCCGTTCGCGAACGCGCGCAACGCCGCGGCGGGCACCGTGCGCCAGCTCGATCCGCGCATCACCGCGTCGCGCGGTCTCAGCTTCTATGCGTACGAGATGGTGTTCGCGCACGCAGGCCTGTTCGCCGAACACGCGCCCGAGACCCAGCAGCAGGCCACCGAGGTGCTGCGCGCGTGGGGGTTCCTCGTTGAACGGTCGGCCAGGTTGTGCGCGGGGCTCGACGACGTGTTCGCGTTCCACGCGGCACTCGAGGCGCGGCGCGAGACGCTGGAGTTCGAGATCGACGGCGCGGTGATCAAGGTGAACCGCCGCGACTGGCAGCACACGCTTGGCGCGCGCTCGCGCAGCCCGCGCTGGGCGGTGGCCTACAAGTTCCCGCCGCGGGTCGAGATCACGCGTGTGCTCGACATCGTGGTGCAGGTCGGCCGCACGGGGAAACTGACGCCGGTGGCGCAGCTCGAGCCGGTGAACGTGTCGGGAGTGACGGTGGCGCGCGCGACGCTCCACAACCAGGACGAGGTTACGCGCAAGGACGTGCGGGTCGGCGACACGGTGCGGGTCCGCCGCGCGGGCGACGTGATCCCCGAGGTGGTGGAGGTGATCGTGGACCGGCGGCCGCGCGGCACGGAGCCGTTCACGATGCCCGCGAAGTGCCCGGTGTGCGGGGCGCCCGTGCAGCGCGAGGGCGCCTATCACCTGTGCACGAACGGCCTCGCCTGCCCCGCTCAGCTCGAGGGCCACATCCATCATTTCGTGTCGCGCGGGGCCATGGACATCGTCGGCCTCGGCGGCAAGACCGTGCGGCAGCTGCTCGACTTGAAGCTGGTGCGCGACATCGCCGACCTCTACCACCTCACGCCGATCGACCTGGCGTCGCTCGAGGGCTTCGCGGAGAAGTCGATCGACAACCTGATGGCGGCGCTCGAGGCCAGCAAGCGGCCGCGGCTCGACCGGTTTCTGTACGCGCTCGGCATCGAGCACGTGGGCGGCACCGTCGCCGGCCTGTTGGCCGAGCACTACCGCGGCATCGAGCCGCTCTACGAGGCCGATCTGGAGGCGCTGCAGGAGATCCACGGCATCGGCCCCGAGGTCGCGGAGGCGGTGCACCGGTTCTTCTCGAGCCCCCGCACGCGCAAGGTGCTCGACCGCCTGTTCCAGGCCGGCGTCCGGCCGCAGGTGCCGGCGAAACCGCGCGGGCCGCAGCCGCTGGCAGGCGAGATCATGGTGTTCACCGGCTCGCTCGAGACCATGACCCGTCCCGAGGCGCAGCGCCGCGCGGAGTCCGCCGGCGCGCGCATCGCGAGCGTGATCACCCGGCGGGTGACGCTGGTCGTGGCCGGCCCGGGCGCGGGCTCCAAGCTCGACGAGGCGGCCAGGCTCGGGCTCACGGTGATCGACGAGCGGCAGTTCCTGAAGCGGGTGGCAGGATGACCAACGACCAGATCGGCCGGATGTTCGGATTGATCGCCACCGGGCTCGAGCTCGACGGCGGCAATCCGTTCCGCATCCGTGCGTATCAGGAGGCCGCGCGGATCATCGAGAGCCATCCCGAGCCGATGGCGAACATCGCGGCGCAGCCGGGGAAGCTCGAGGCCATCAAGGGCATCGGCAAGGACCTCGCGCAGAAGATCCGCGACATCGTCACCACCGGCACCACGCCGATGTACGAGGAGGTGTGCGGCAAGTACCCGGCCGAGGTGCTCGCGCTGACGTCGATCCCGGGACTCGGGCCCAAGCGCGTGAAGGTGCTGTTCGAGACGCTGGGCGTGCGCAATCGCGCGGACCTCGAAGTGGCGGCGGCCGCGGGCAGGGTGCGCGCGCTGCCGAAGTTCGGCGCGGCCGTCGAGCAGAACATCATGAAGGCGCTCGCCGCCACCGCCGCCACGCACGAGGACGCGCGCACGCTGCTCGCCGCGGTGTGGGTGACGGCGCACGACCTCGCCGGGTTCGTACGCAAGGTGCCGGGCGTTACGGCGGTCGAGATTGCGGGGTCGTTCCGGCGCCGCCGCGAGACGGTGGGTGACCTCGACCTGCTGGCGACGGGCGGCGACGCGGCGGCCGTGATGGACGCGTTCACGACGCATCCCTACGTGGCGATGGTGCTCGGCAAGGGCGACACCAAGTCGTCGGTGCGGCTCGCGAACGGCATGCAGGTGGATCTGCGGCGGGTCCCGCCCGAATCCTATGGCGCCGCACTGCTGTACTTCACCGGCAGCAAGGCGCACAACATCGCGCTGCGCCGCATCGCGATCGACAAGGGCTGGTCGCTCAACGAATACGGCCTCACCGGCAATGGCGCCGTGGTCGCGGGGCGGACCGAGGAGGACATCTACCGGGCGCTGGGCATGGCGTGGATCCCACCCGAGCTGCGCGAGGCGTCGGGCGAGATCGAACACGCGATCGAAGGCACGCTGCCGCGGCTTATCGAGGTGTCCGATCTGCGCGCGGATCTCCACGTGCACACGAACCGCACCGACGGCTCGCTGCCGCTCGACGGCATGGTGCGCGCGGCGCGCGACCTGGGCTACTCGTACATGGCGATCACGGATCACTCGAAGGCGCTGGCGATGGCGCGCGGCTTCGACGCGGCCCGCGTGCGCCAGTCCGTGGAGGAGATCGCCGCGGTTCGGAAGGAGGTGCCGGGCATCAAGGTGCTGCACGGGCTCGAGGTCGACATCCTCGCCGACGGCACGCTCGACCTCGACGACGACACGCTCGCGCTGCTCGACTGGGTGATCGTGTCGCTGCACTCGCGGCTCGATCAACCCGCCGACCAGGCGACGGCGCGGGTGCTGCGCGCGATCTCCCACCCCGCCGTGCACGCCATGGGGCATCCCACCGGGCGGCGCATCGGCGTGCGCGAGCCGGCGAAGTTCGACTGTGAGCAGGTGTTCACGCTTGCCGCCGAGCGCGGCGTGGCGATGGAGATCAACGCCCAGCCCGACCGCACCGACCTGTCGGACGTGAACGCCAAGCTCGCCCGCGAGAAGGGCGTGCGGTTCGTGATCGACACCGACGCCCACAGCCTGCGCGACTACTCGTTCATGCAGTACGGCGTGTTCTCGGCGCGGCGGGCGTGGCTCGAGCCGCAGCACGTGCTGAACGCCCTGCCGTTCGGGAAATTCGAGGCCTGGCGTAAAGCGCGGCGCAGGAGCAAGTAGTCCTCACGAAATACGGCGTGTCGCCCCTGGAGGAATTCGTCATCATGTCCATGTCCCCGCCGCTTTGCCGCTCGCTCGCATTCGCGTGGCTCGTCCCGGTGCTGTTGGGGAGCTTCGCCCCGGCAGCACACGCCGCCACCACCGACGCAACGCTGTTCGCGCCCGTGGCCGCGCAATTCGCGGCCGATTCGGCCCGCGCCGCCGCAAATCGGGGGGCGCCCGACGTGGCCACGGTGAGCGCCATGCTCCGGTGCGGACGCATTGACGACGCGGCGGCGAGTCTGTCGCACGCCGCCGCGGATCCGGCTCAGGTCGCGTGGCTGCGGCTGCGCGTCGCGCTCGCCCGCCAGGACTTCGCCACCGCGAAGCCGCTGGCGCAGGCGGTCGGCGCGCGGCCGAACGCGCGCGACGTGTCGCGGGCGCTGTGGTTCATCTACCTGTTCGACGTGGACGACGCGGAGCAGGTCGATCGCTTTACTCACTCGCTGTCCGTGGCGCCGGGGACCACGGCGCCGCTGCCCGACCTGCTGGCGGCCGGCCGGCTCGCGTTCAACCTGCTGAACTACGACCGGGCGGAATCGTGCTGGACCCGCGCGCTCGAGCGCACCGAGGCCGCGCACGATTCGGGCTTCGCGCGCGCGGCGCGGGCCGCGGCGCTCACCGGGCTGGGCCAGGTGCTGGGCAAGCGGCGCGACTACGACGGTGCGCTGGCGCGCCAGCGTGACGCCGTCGCGCTCGACGCCACCGACGAGGCGCTGCTGGCGCTGTCCGAGACGTTGATCCGGCTCGGCCGCACCGACAACGCGATCACCGCCGCGGAATGGGGCGTGCGCGTCCAGCCCTACTCCGATGCCGCTCATTACCTGCTCGGCAACGGGTACGCTCGCAAGAACTATACAGAACTGTTCAACGCCTATCCGGCCACGTTCGCCGATGGCGAGGGGCGGCTGGCGCTGGCCCATGCCGACAGCCTGCTCGCACGCGGCAACCGCGCGGGCGCGCGTGCCGCCTACACGGCGGTGGTCAAGGCCCACGGCGGGTGGGTGGACGCACGCGTGCGCCTGGCGTCGCTCGATTTCGAGGACGGTCGCTTCGAGGCGTCGCGCGACGGCTGCTTCGCCGCGCTGCGCGGCTGCCCCGAATACGGCCGCGCCCATGCCACGCTCGCCAAGGCGCTCGAGTTCCAGCGCTTCGTGGTGGACGTCCATCGCGCAGCTTACGAGCGGCGGTTCGCCGCGGCACCCATGCCGAAGGTGCCCGGCATCGAGACGTTCGTGCTCAACTGGCATGCGTTGTCGCCGCGCCATCAGAAACGCGTGGCGCTGTCGGTCGCGCCGTGGAAGCAGTTCGTGCCGGTGCTGATCGCCGGCGGCTCGAGCTTCTACATCAAGCCGCTGTGGATGCTGCTGTCCGAGACGCCCGGGCTCGAGACGCTGCGCGACACGCGCATCAGCTACGACTCGCGACTGTGGGACGACGTGCGCGGCGCTGGGGGCTTCAACACCGTGACCGGCATCGAGGATGTCGAGCGCACGATCTTCGACCGCTACAACACGGTGCTCCACGAACTCACCCACCAGGTGCACGGCGTGCTCACCGCCGACCAGGGGCGCGATATCCAGGAGCACTACCGGCGCGCGAAGGAGCGCGACGACGCTTCCAGGAACGGCTATTTATCGCGCTACGCCGGCGGCAGCGTGTTCGAGTACTTCGCCGAGGGCGCGAATTCGCTGTACTCGCCCAAGCGCGACGCGTGGGACCCGCGCGAGGTCGTGCGCGAACGGCTCGATGCGATCGACCCCGACCTGCGGAAGCTGGTGGAACGTGACATGGCGATCACCGACGTCGGCCCCAGCTACCCCGTGGCCTATACGAACGCCGGCAACGACCGCGTCGAGAAGGGCGACGCGCACGCGGCACTGGCGTTCTTCGACAAGGCGCTGGCGCGGAACCCGCGCGAGGAGACGGCGCTGCAGTCGCTGGCCTACGCGCGCGCGCTCACCGGCGACCGCGACGGCGCGGTGGAGGCGGCACATCGCGGCCTCGACGCGCATCCGACGAGCGGCGGCATCGTTGCGGGTGCGGCCGAGGCGCTGTGGCACGGCGGCCGCGGGCTGGATTCGGCGATCGTGCTGGTCGCGCAGCGCGGCTCCGGCGTGCGCGCCGAGGACCGTTATCTCGTGAACCTGGAACTGGGCAAACTCGCGCTGACGGGCGGCGACGGAGCGCGGGCGCAGGCGGCGTTCGATTCGGTGCTGGGTTATCAGTCCGACAATCCCGAAGCATTATGGGGCGCGGCGTCGGCCCAGGCGCTCGAGCGCCACTGGGACAAGGCATTCGACTTCTACGAGCGCGCCGTGCGGATGCGCACCGGGATCGCGGACCTGCGCTGCGATTACGCGCGGGACCTGATCCTCGCCGGTCGCGCGAAGGACGCGGGCGCCCAGCTCGACGCCGCTGCGCTGCTCGATCCCGAGCACCCGACCGCCGAGGCGCTGCGCGGCTGGCGGATCCTCGCCATGGGCAACGCCGATTCCGCGGCGTTCCACGCCCGGCGGGCGATCACCTGGGGCGAGTGGTCGGATCTCGGGAGCATCGTGCTGGGCACGGCCCTCATGAAACAGGGAGACAAGGCCGGCGCCGAAGCCGCGTGGAAGCCGGTGCGCGACCGCATCGCGCTGGCGTCACCGCCGGAATACGTCTACCGGAAGCAGCAGTCGGTATGGGTGTCGGTGCACGAGCTGCCGGCATACGAGCGGGAATTGCTGAGCGCGAACGCCGCGCGTGCGGTCTCGGACGTTCCACCATCGGGTCGTTCGCGACCCGCGAAACCGTCGAAGCGCTGACGTAGCCGAAGGCAATTTCCCCTCGGAATTGCGCAGCGAACGTGCCATCTCGGCTCGCGTCCCATGCTCGTCAACAGGTTCCAGAACCAGTTGGGCGCCGGCGCCAAACGCCAACGCGATGCGGGGACCTGAATTCCTCAGGCCCCCGCATCGCAATCGGACGTGCGTCTAGTGTTCCGTAATCGAAGTCATGTTAACGCCTGACGGCCTTGCGGATGATGTCAGCAGGCTCTTTGGTCCACACGAACGGCGTGGAGTCCTGATTCCAATGGTCGATGTAGTGGGCAATGTGGCGAATCAGGGCGCGCACGGTGTTGAAGGAGCCGCGACGGATAGACTTGCGCGTCAGGATGCCGAACCACGCTTCGACCATGTTGAGCCACGACGCACCGGTGGGCGTGAAGTGGAAGTGAACGCGCGGGTGGCGCTCCAGCCAGTCCTTCACCGCCGGCGTCGAGTGCGTGGACGAGTTGTCGAGGATCACATGCAACTCGCGTCGGCGATAGCGCCGTTCGACCTGCTTGATGAATGCGAGGAAGTCCAGCCCGGTGTGATGTTCGCGGCACTCGCCGATGACCCGGCCACTGGCGACTTCGAGCGCGGCATACAAGCTGGTCAGTCCGTTGCGTTCGTAGTCATGCGTCTGACGCGCGGGCAACCCGGGCCGCAGCGGCAAGATCGGCTGGGTGCGATTGAGCGCCTGAATCTGTGTCTTCTCATCGAGACTGAGCACGACGGCCTTGCTCGGCGGGTTGAGGTAGAGCCCGACAATGTCGTGGATCTTCTCCTCGGCCAGCGGGTCGGTGGTGAACTTGAAGGTCTCCACCCGGTGCGGTTGCAGCGCGTGGGCCTGCCACAGCCGGTGAACGGTAGTGTGCGAGATGCCGGTGCGATTCGCCAGGTCCCGAGTGGTCCAGTGCGTATGCCCAGCCGCCGGACGTTTCAGAGTCATCGCCACAACCTGCGCACGCTTGCGAGCACTGATCGTGGTGGGTCGCCCCGAGCGAGGCCGCTCCTGAATGCCGGCCAGACCGCCTTCGGCAAACCGGCGACGGATGCGACTCACCTGCACCACGGTATAGCCGATGCGGTGGGCGACCTCGACGCCAGGGAGACCCTCGATCATCAGCAACACCGCGCGTGCGCGGCGAGCGAGGCCCGAGGGCGTAGTGGATGCGCGCAGGAGTCGCTCGAGCTCCTGCCGGTCCGAATCGTTGAGCGTAATCGAACGCAGGTGATTCGCCATGGGTTCCCTCCCGTAGGGTGCCATAGCCATGTTATCACGACTTGCAGTACGGAACACTAG
>JBBRLX010000026.1:0-64724 GCA_038231135.1 Candidatus Eiseniibacteriota bacterium
AGCTCACCAAAATCCGTCCACCCGCCAAGGACCACCCCTGGCGCAAGCCGTATGACCGCAGCCTCCTGCCCGCAATGGCAGAAGCGGGGGATGACAGAATCACTGCGGAGTAGGGGTGACAGAATCACTGCGGTGCTACAGAGGCGGGAGCAGGCGTGTGGAAGCAAGCGCTTTTGGCGGCGTCAGTTGAAGTTGAAGCCAACCGACACCAGCAGGAGATCCGTGGTCTTCAGCGTCGAATCGTAGGGGTCGGTATTGGCGAAGATTCGATGCCACCGAGCCTCGAACAGCGGGCTCGGTCGTCCCGACCCTGAAACACCGATCCCCGCGCTCAGACCGGGCGCGTATTCAACCGATGACGTGGGTCTGTGATCGGAATATCGATATCGATGAACCGTCGCGTATTCCCCCGCGCCGGCCACGAGGTAGGGCCATCCGTAGCTCGTGAGCAAATGCAATCGAACGAGTGCGGCTGTGGCGAATACTCGCTGATGCTCGTCGTCAGGCTGATTGTTAGAGAAATCTGGAGCGTAGGAGAATCCCTGGACCCCGAGTTCTTCCCACCAGCTACCTTGGAGCCCCAACTCCACCAACTTGCTCGCCGAGTGAAAGATGTCGGCCTGAATGCCGGCGCGAGGGTTGGGTTTCGAGTACCGGACAAAGAGGACTCCGCGGCCGCCGCTCACCGACAGCGACCACGGCGAAGCGGTGGCGGTCGAAGTGAGCGGCGCCGTGATCGCAAGCATGAGCAGCAATGTCATGGCTCGGATCATTCAATCGCTCCCACAGAGGGCCCTCAGCCCAAACTCTGGAAGTTGCACTCAGTGTTACTCCAGAGGTCGATCGTGGTTCCTAGTTTGCAATCGAATGTTCCAAGATTCGAGTGAAGCTTCTGGGCTCAGACGCCTGCCGTAACCCGTCCCGCCACCGCGGACCCATTCGTCGAAACTGCCGCCACCCCCGTGTACACCGGCTCGCACCACGCCCGGTACTTCCGCCCGCGTGGGCGCCGCCGTCACGGTCGAGATAGGAGCCGAACGGCACAGTGGACATGCCCACCACCGGCGTGAGGCCATGCAGGGGCACGCCGATGCGCTGGTCGCCGTAGAGCGCGAGCGTGCCCGGCACCGTCAATTCACCCGAGGGCCGGTATACGGTGCGTGCGCGATCGCGGCCTGCGGAGCCCCCAAGGCCGACGACGCGGCCGAACTCAGATCCATCGGTCGCTGATCCCTGGCATTGTCCCCGATCACGTCCGCGCTCGTTCGCAGTGCCTTCGTACGAACCGCGTAGCGAACGCCGTCCGAGTCGAACACGATCTGGGGCCGATCGTGCGCATCGATGACCATGAAGCCCGCGCGTGCGGTGGGCGCCACAACTTCGAACAGCCACTTCTGGCCGTTGTGCACGGCGTACTTGATACCCGTCGAGCGGTACATGAGGTGCGTCCGATGCGTGTGATCCACGGCCATGTTCAGGGGTTGGCCGCCCGTCGGGTCGACGCTCTGGAATTTCCAGCCCGATGCGTCCTGACTGCCGACGCTCAGTCCGGTCTCGAGCGGAAGGCAGACGAGCGGCTGATCGCGACGGTCCACGGCTACGGCCATGGATCCACCGCCTTCGGCCAACGGCGCCGAGAACTTCCAAACGCCTCGATCGAGCACGGCGTACTTGAGATCACTGTCGTCATTGACTCCCAGGTGCAGCCTGCCGTCGGAACCCGCCGTGACGCTGACAGGGTTCGGAAAGTAGACAGGCAGCGCCTGAGGCGGGGTCCACCCCGACGCCGACTTCGTGATGTATTGCAGTTGATCGTTGTCGGCGTAGAACAGGTGGGGCTGGCCATTGCCGTCGATCGCGGCCGTCACGAGCCCGTACCAGCGGTCCGCCACGGCTACGCGTTCCGTCGTCCAACCCTGCGTGGTCCGGGTCGCGTACCACAGTTCCCCCGTCTTGTTGCCGTAGAAGATGTGCGGGCCATCGGCCCGATCCAGCACGAGGTATTCGCCCGACCGGGGCTCGATCGCAGTCGCAACGACCTCGCTGATCCAGCGATCCGTACCGCGGGTGGCGTAGCGCAGCGTGCCCGAGCCGACGTGGAAGTAGGCGACGCGTGGGGCACCGTCCGACCCGAGTTGCAGCGCCGGCATGGTCCCGCCGAGGTCGATCATTTCGGTGCGCCATTGTGCCGGTTGACCGGCGCCACCCGTGGTCGTGTCCCCTGGCTGCGAGTCGATTGTAAGAATCGCTCCGCCTGTAGTCGGAACCGGCGGGCCGGCAGCCTTGGAAGTTCGGGGCGCGAGCAGGCCGCCAACCGCCAGAAGTAGCGGCAAAGTCATGCGTTGGAACCTGGCGCTCCTCATGGATGCCTCCGAGACACATCGCAGCGGGGGTCGCGTTTTCATGTGGAGACCGCCCCGTCAGGGGTCCGATCGGCACGATCCATACCAGCATCACGGTCGGGGTCGCGGTTCGGCGCCGAAGGCCTGGTTGCCGCCGGCGCTGGGAGCCGGCGCCGGCCGTGGACAGGACGGTGGCGGGGTCAGTGTGTGATGACCATCCGCAGCATCGCCGACTGTTTCCCGCATTCGAGCCGGCAGAAATACACGCCTGGCGCGAAGCCACCCGTGTCGAAACTCTGCGTGTGTGGCCCCCGGGGGAGCACCGCATCGAGGACGGTCGCGGCACGTCTACCGCGGATGTCGAAGACCTCCAGGCGAGCTTCACCCGCACCGGGAAGAGTGAACTGCAGCGCCGCGCGGCTCGAGACCGGGTTCCGCGCGAGGTCCATGCGCAGGCCGTCTTGGCGGGGACCCGGTTCCGACACCGAGACCGGGTCGCTCCCGGTGATCTGGCGTTTCCATACGGAGCGGCCATAGGTTCCGGCGACGACGTAGAACGGCCCGGAGGACGGAGTCAGGTCGATATAGGCCATTTCGGTCACCATCACCGCGGGTGTTAGGCCGTTGTTCCACCGCTCCCAGTGGGTGCCGCCGTTCGTCGAGCGAAAGCAGCCCAGCATGGTCCCCAGGAACAGCTGGCTGGTGTCGTACGGATCGGGAATCAGGTCGCCCAGCGGCACGTTCGGAAGATCGCCGGTGATGTTGGACCACGTGAGGCCGCGATTGGTCGTGTGATAGAGCTTCTGCCCCGGGGGCGAAACGCCGTTCATGAGCGCCCACGCCTCGTTGGCGTAGTTACCCGACCAGGGATGCGGCACCACCTTCCGCACCGTCGTCCCCGCCGGCAGCCCCGCCGACCGCTCGTACCACGCGCCGCCGTCGCGCACGTAGAGCCGCTGGCCCGGCGCCGAGCTGGCGACGCAGGCATACACCACGGCAGTGGGACTGACGCGTGTCGTCGACGTCAGCTCGGTCACCCGGTATGGAAACGCCGTCGCGTTCGACTTGGTCCAAGTCAGGCCCAGGTCCGTCGAGTCGTACACGTAGGGACCGGCGGATGTCACGAGCCACGGGTTGAACGCGTTGTCCGTACGAATCTCGCCCGGTTCCGTGTTGGGGTCGATGCCCGTGTCGTCTTCGTTCCAGGTCGCGCCGCCGTCGACGGTGCGCATGCGATGGTACGTGTAGCTCCCGCCATATTCTCCGTCCAGGGCCCACATGCGGGCCGTGTTGTACGGATCGATACAGGCGCCGGCGCCATCCGCGGCGGCGCGATTGGTCCAGAACAGCGCTTCATCGGGCGTGTAGGAAATCCCATTGTCCTGGGATCCGCCGATCATGTAGCCCGTTTCGTTCCGCTCGCACGCGATGTTGTAGAACTGGGTCACGGGCATCACGTTGGCCGACGTGTCCCAGGTGAGGCCGCGGTCCGTCGAATGGGACCAGCCCCCGTCGTGACCCGCCCACACGCCCATGCCATCGGCGTCCCAGGAGAAGACGTGGTAGTCGGCGTGAAGTTGCGATGTCACGAGCGGCGTCCACGTGGTGCCGCCGTCGGTGGTTCGCTGGACTCCTACGTCGCCGACGAGCACGGTGTTCGGCGCGCTCGGGCACACGGTGATCACGGGCCCATAACCAGTGGTGCCGATCGCGGGTGACGGCGTGATGTTCGTCCAGTTGATGCCGCCATCTATGGAGCGCCACACGCCCGCGCCCGAGAACGCGACGTAGATTTCGACCGCGCCCAGCCGGCTCGGCAGGATGGTGGCCACCGAGCCCTTGCCGGTTCCGGTGAAGGGGATTCCGCCGGTCGTGAACTGGGTCCAGGTCAGTCCCCCATCGGTCGTTCGCCACAATCCGGTGTTGGCCTGGGTGGCGTAGAGCAGGTTTTCGTAGGTGTTCACGGTGCACAGGTCGGTGAAGACTCCCACGGCGGTCCTCGCCCAGGTCTCGCCCCGGTCCGTGGAACGGTAATAGCCCGTGGACGTGGCGGCGTGAAGCGTCAGGCCTCCCGTGGACCAGCGGACGCGCATGACCGTCCCGGGCTCGGGCGTGGTGATCTTGTGCGCCCAGGTCGCGCCGCCATCGATGGTCTTGTAGATCCCGGTGCCCGCGCCCTGGGTGTACTCGCCGGTGCCGAGAACGATGGTGTTGTCGTTGGTCGGATCGGTCGCAAAGCTCCCGAACCAGGTGCTGGGCACGCTCTCGGACATCGGGATCGGACCGAAGTTGAACCGCCACAGCCCGCCGGATGCCGCGAGCACCCGTGTCGTGCGCGCTTCGATGTCGCGCACCCGGCCGGTCATGTATCCGCTGCCGGCGTTCACCTGATAGAGCGGGCCGACGAGTTCCCACGCGTTGAGGGTGGTGGTGGTCGCGCCACCGGAGGGCGCGGGGGCGGAGACGGGGGGCTCCGAGGGCAGGGCCAGCACCTCGTTCCACATGGCATGGAGGGCCGCGGGATCGAGGGCGCCGCCGGTCCAGGTGTCGAAGTACTGCTGCTGGCGTTCCATCTCGGCCGCCTCGTTCCCGTCCGTATCCATCGGCGTGCGCACGACGGGGACGGGCGACACCGCCCGGAACGGGTACGCCCGCGCGGCGGGGCCGTGAACCAGGGCAGCCAGACACCCGACGGCGGCGAGAATCGCGGCGTTGGACCTCATCCGCTAACAATACAACGTGTCCGCACGAGGTCGACCCCGAAATGCGCGCTCCGGACCGGTCGGAGTCGCGCCCGGAGCCCCGAAAGCGTTAGTCTCCGCCGGTCTCGGAACCCCTCCAGCTCACGGCAGCCATCCAGGAGCCACAGATGACCCTCCGTAGCGTTTCTCTCGCCACCCTCACGTTCGCGGCGGTCGCGCTGACCGCGCACTCCGCTCTTGCCGACGACTCCGGCTACTTCCTCACACGGCTCGGCCAGGACACGACCGCCGTGGAGCACTACACGCGCACCGCGTCGCGCAACGAGGTCGACCAGGTCGGCCGTGCGCCGCGCGTGCTACGGCGTCACTACGTCTACGACTATTCCAACGGCACGATTTCCAAGTTCACGATGGTCGTCACGCCGCCTGGCAGCACGACTCCCACGCAGAATATCGACGCCGCGTTCGGGCCGGATTCCATGCGCATGCAGATCAAGACCGGCAGTGCGGCTCCGCAGAACGTCGTGCTCGCGTGGCCGGCGGGAACGGTGGTGATCGCGGGCTCGAGCCCGTGGTCGGTCTACGAAGGCCAGATCATGAAGCTGACTCAGGGCAAGAGCGACAGTCTGCACACGGGGCTGTACTTCCTCGGCGCCGATGCCTTGAACGTGCTCAGCCTGCACAAGCTGGGCAAGGACTCGGTGCTGGTCTGGAACGACCACATGGATGTCTACCATGCCCGCATCGACAAGTCGGGCCATGTACTCGGCGTGCTGCCGATTTCGGGAACGCAGAAGTTCAGCGTGGAGCGTCTGGACAAGATCGACGTCGATGCCATGGCCGCCGCGTTCGCGGATCGCGAGAAGGCGGGCACCGGAATCGGCATGCTGTCGCCGCGTGACACGGTGAACGTCACGAACGCCGGCGGCGCGACGCTGATGATCGATTACGGCCGGCCCGCGAAGCGCGGGCGCGCGATCTTCGGCGGGATCGTTCCCTACGGCGATGTCTGGCGCACCGGCGCCAACGCGGCGACCCAGTTCAAGACCGACAAGGCGCTCGACTTCGGCGGCACCGTCGTGCCGCCGGGCTTCTACACGCTGTGGAGCTTGGTGACGCCGACCGGCTGGAAACTGATCGTCAACGGCGAAACCGGCCAGTGGGGCACCGCGCACAAAGCCGACAAGGACCTGTATACGATCGACATGAAGGTGGGCACGCTGCCGCAACCTGCGGAGCGATTCACGATCAGCGTAGACCCCGGGGCCACGGGGGGCACGCTGAACCTAGACTGGGACACGACGCGCGCATCGGCAGCGTTCACCGTCAAGCCCTAGGCATCGGTTGAGCCAGCGACGAGGGACGGCGACGAGTTCGCCGTCCCTCGTTCGCGAACGAGAGGGGCGCCTGTGGCGGGCAAGTCTGGCAAGGCGATGACTCTGGCGGGAATGTTCTTCCTGGGTGCCGGCAGCGTGTTTCTGATCGCCGGTTTCCTCACGCGGCGCCGGATCTGGCTGCCGATCGGGCTCGTTTGGCTGGTGCTCGGGATCCTCACGATGGTGAAAGCGCGGAGGACACCTGGGGGTGAGGCTAGTCCTCGTCGCTGAAATAGTTCTGATCGAGCGACAGAACCTCCACACTGGGATCGACGCGGACTCCGATGCGGTGTTCCATCATGAGGTCGACAAGCCCGGGGCCATCGATCAGTACAGCCTTGATCTGTGAACCACGGGTTACGAATTCCTTGGCGTTGGCGTTGAAATGGCTCGTCGTGATGAAGACGCCCTTCGTAACGCCCTGCCCCGACATCGAACCGATGAAGGCTTGGATCGTCTTCCGATCGACCACGTTGTCCGGGCTGTTGCGCTTGGCCTGGACGAGCACTTGGTCGAGGCCAAGAGGGTCTTGATTGACCGCCAGGCCTCTTCCCAGCCGTCGATGGTCTGCAAGTCATGCACCGTGATTCGGTCGGGGTGTCGCGATCGGAACTCTGCGGCCTTCGCTGAGGCCCGGTAGGTTCTGGGTGCCACTTTTGCGATCAAGCCGCCTTTTGTCAGGAACGACATCGCCCAACCTGTTCGGTTCTGAATCAGGGTTGATCCACCGCTGGGAATGCGGGCAGCGCGCTCTTCATCGGTGAGGTGGAAGTGGCGCTCCATTGCCTCCGTTGCACTCCGCCGCGTGATGGTTCCTGTCGATGCGATCGCCAGAAGTGGATCGAAGAGCTGATCAAAGGTCGGGATCGGCATGTGCCTCCAATGTTCGCCGACGGTCGAATGATGGGTCGACTGGCAGAACATAGCCGCTGGCTTCCAAAGGACGTAACTTTCCAAGGAGCAGCTTCCCTCGTCGCTTATTAAGCGATACGATGCGAACGCTTAATAAGCGCGTTCCATCTTCAGGAACGCTGAATTAAGGGGGAGCACGTGGAGCGGGGCCTTACAGGGCAATACCTTACGACAACTGCCCATGGCGAGACCGTGCGAGCTTTCCTGCCCAAACCGCTGCCGCCCATTCCACCGCTCGAAACGGGTGGAGAGCTGAATGCCCGGCTCGATCGAGCCCACATCGCTCTCGGAAGGCTGGATGGCGTGTCCGGTGCTCTCCCCGACAAGCACCTGTTTCCGTACGCCTACGTCCGCAAGGAAGCGGTGCTGTCTTCGCAAATCGAGGGCACGCAATCGTCCTTGTCCGATCTGTTGCTGTTCGAGCTGGACGAGACGCCCGGGGTTCCGTTCGACGACGTCGTCGAAGTGTCGAACTACGTTGCGGCTCTGGAACATGGTCTCGCGCGGGTTCGGGAAGGTTTTCCGCTCTCGAACCGGCTGATTCGCGAACTCCATCGAATCCTGCTCTCGCGGGGACGCGGTGAACACCAGATGCCGGGCGAGTTCCGTCGCTCGCAGAACTGGATCGGGGGCAGTCGTCCGGGTAATGCCCGCTTCGTTCCGCCGCCGCACGACCACGTCGAGGAATGCCTGGCGCAACTAGAACAATTCCTGCACGACGAGGGGGGGCGCACGCCCACGCTCGTCAAGGCCGCGCTCGCGCACGTCCAATTCGAGACCATCCATCCATTCCTCGACGGCAACGGGCGCGTGGGACGATTGCTCATCACGATGCTGATGTGCACGGAGGGGCTGCTGCGTGAACCCCTGCTCTACCTCAGTCTCTACCTCAAGCAGAACCGTGATCGATATTACGAGCTGCTCGAGCGGGTGCGTGTCGAGGGGGACTGGGAGGAGTGGGTGAGGTTCTTCGCCACCGGTGTCGAAGAAACCGCCAATTCCGCGGTGACGACGGCCCACCGGCTGCTCGAAGTATCGCGGGAGGATCGACTCCGGGTTCAGGGCGTGGGCCGAATCGCGGGCTCCGCATTGCAGATTCATCATGCGCTGTTGTCCAGGCCAATCAACACCATCGCCCGGCTGTCGGGCGAAACGAAACTATCAGTGCCCGCGGTCACGGATTCGCTCAAGGCGCTGACCCAGCTGGGGCTGGTGCGGGAGATCACGGGCCGCAAGCGCGGGCGCGTGTATGCCTACAGCTCGTACCTCGATGTACTTCAGCAGGGAATGGAGCCGCTGCCGTGACGGGTCAGCCCCCACGGCCCCGTTTGGAGCCGCCCCGCCGCTGCCCTACCTTCAAGGGATGACTTTCCCCAACGATTCCGCCACCGAAGCCCACCATGACGCGGCCCTCGTCGCGCGGGCGCGTGCCGCCACCGAGTTGCTCCAGCAGATCGTCGCCGACCGGGCGCTGCTCGCCCACCTGACACCGGAAGACCGCACCCGGCTGATTCAGGCCGCGGGCCATGTCTACAGCCCCGACAATCGCTCGCGCCGCCGGCTGATCAAGGCCCGCGCGCGGCTGAGCAAGGTGGGCCGCGTGACCACCGACGAAAAGAAGCTCAACGGCACCGGCATTCGCAAGCTGCGCCGGCAGCCGGTCTTCAACACGCCGAACGTATTCCCGCCGCCGGACTTCTCGCAGGTGGACGTCGATCCGGAGCCCGAGTTCCGCGAGGCGATCGAGCCGCAGCTCTGCTACGTGTGCAAGACCGACTATTCGGTCATCCATCACTTCTACGATCAGCTGTGCCCGCCGTGCGCCGAGCTCAATTTCACGAAGCGCACCGAGCTCGCCGATCTGACGGGCAAGGTCGCGCTGCTGACGGGCGGCCGGGTGAAGATCGGCTATCAGGCCGGGATCAAGCTGCTGCGTTCGGGTGCGCACCTGATCGTCACCACGCGATTCCCGCGCGACTCGGCGGCGCGCTACGCCCAGGAGCCCGACTTCGCCGACTGGGGGCATCGGCTCGAGATCTTCGGGCTCGACCTGCGACACACTCCCAGCGTCGAGGCATTCTGCCGGCAACTCGTCGCCACCCGCGAACGGCTCGACATCATCATCAACAATGCGTGCCAGACCGTACGGCGCCCACCCGACTTCTACGAGCACATGATGGCAGGCGAGCGCGCCGCCCTGCAGGACTCCCCGGAGCACGTGCGGAAGCTGCTGGGCGCCTACGAGGGGCTGCGTGGCTATCACCTGCTGCCCGAGGGCGACGAGACCGCGGTGCCCGAGGCGGCCGCGGCAGCGCTGTCGGACGTTGCCGGCCTCACGCACGCCGCCGAGTTGTCGCAGGTGCGGCTGCTGGCCGAGGAGCGCGTCGCGCAGAAGCACCTGTTCCCGCAGGGGCGCCTCGATCAGGATCTGCAGCAGGTCGACCTGCGTGGCCGCAATTCGTGGCGGCTGCTGCTGGCCGAAGTGCCGTCGGTCGAGCTGGTCGAAGTGCAGCTCGTCAACGCGATCGCGCCGTTCATCATCAATGCGCGGCTCAAGCCGCTGATGCTGCGCACCACGAACCGCGACAAGCACATCGTGAACGTCTCGGCGGTCGAGGGGCAGTTCTACCGGCGGACCAAGACCACGCGGCATCCGCACACGAACATGGCGAAGGCCGCGCTCAACATGATGACGCGGACCTCGGCCACCGACTACCATCACGACGGCATCCACATGAACAGCATCGACACCGGCTGGGTGACCGACGAAGACCCCGCGGACATCGCCGCGCGCAAGGTGGTCGACCACCGGTTTCACCCGCCACTCGACATCGTCGACGGCGCCGCCCGCATCGTGGATCCCATCATCGACGGGACGAACACCGGCGAGCACGTGTGGGGGCAGTTCCTGAAAGACTACCGGCCCACGGACTGGTAGGCCGGGAGGTGGGCGCCCTCGTCTAGGGCAGAGAGAATCGGACGGGCACTGCCTGCCAAATCCGCCATGCTCGACCCGATTATCAGCCGTCCCTACACGTAGTAATCGCCCGGTCGTACGTCGAACCGATGACGGTGCCGAAGGTCGGGTTCTCGGTGGCCCAGGTGTCGGCAAGGTTTCCAAGGATCGTCCCGGAATGAGCGCGCGCGACGATCGGATTCGGCGGCTTGGAACAGCCAACGAACCACAGGTAGTAGGCGAGTGACACCGCTGCCGACACATGCAGGCCACGAATTGCGGCGACTTCCGATCCTCCGCGGTTACCCATTCGTTCAGAGTAGTTCTTTACCGTGCCGCCTGACAGCATCAGGTTCGGGGTATTCCTCCGGCCTCGTTCAAGAGCCTTCGATGTCATCGGAGCTTGGCGGCCAGGCGAATCCATATATATTCTCGCCGTGGGTAGATCGCGGATCAGGCCGATTCAGGTGAGCATGGCGTCACAAGCCGTCGGTATCTTGTCCGTGGAGTTCTTTGCCCGATGAGACCGCGTACACGGTTTGCCCTGGCCGTAATCCTGTTCACCGCGGCGGCCATTGTCGTGGTCAGCGTGCTGCCGCGCGCTCCGCTCGATGCCAACGGCCACAGCCATCACGAGCGCCGGCTCGCGGCGTTGCGCACCTACGCCGGCCGTGTCCGCCAGGGCTCGTTTGTGCCGCAGACCGACGCGTTGCTGTCGATTCGCGAGTCGTTCCTCCAGCGCGTGATCGACGGCTCGCTGCCGGTGAGGCGCTACTTCGAGCAAGGCCGCTACGTCGCCCGGCTCGACAGCGCGACGGTACGGCTCGAGTCGGGGGTCGCGCTCGTCCGCATCGGCGGCCGCGGGATGGTGGCGGGGCAGGAGGATTCGCCTTTCTACGCGGACCTGCTGCTCGAGGGCGTCGTCGCGATCACCGGCGTGGATCCCACGACGGGCACGCTGCGCGCGAGCCTGGTGATCACCGACGTGCGCACGCGGCGCTCGCGAAGCCGGCGGCTCCAGGGCTGGCTGAGCCCGGTGGGAGGCTACTTTGGACACCTGAAGGCCGAGGACTGGAATCGCACCCGCCAGCGCATCTTCCTGCCGCTGCGCATCGATCGCGAGATCCTGCTGCCCGGCATCGACGGGGACATCTCGGTGCCCGAAAGCCGCGTGTCGCTCTCGGTGCGGGTGTCGGCGGTGACGACGCTCGACCAGCGCATCGCGGTGAGCCTCGCGCTGCGGCCCGATCTGGAAGACGGCGAGCCGGCGATGCAGGCGGACAGCCTGTGGAACCTCGAGCGCCCCGATGTGCCTCCCGTCGCGGCCGCCGCGCCACGATTGCGGTTCCACCGCCCGCGGTCGGCGGAGGAGGATACGCTGCGGGCCCGAGTGGAGCGTCTGGCGTACGAGGATCCACTATGGCGCGCCGTCGCGAGCTCCGACGACGACGTGGTCGCCGTGATCCCCCGCCCATTGCTGTCGCGGGTGATCGCGCGAGCATCGCACCGGTACCTGACGGGCGTCCGCGTGGACATTCGGCCCGAGGCGAGGATCAAGGTCGATTCGGTGCTGCGGATGAAGATTCTGGGTGACCGCATGGGCGTCGGCCGGCTCAAGGGGCTGATTCACATCACGCATCTGCAGGGGCAGCTCGCGGTATCGGGTACGCCGCGCGTGGTGCTCGAACCGCCGGACGAACTGGTGATCACGGCCCCCGTCGAGGTCCGGGCCGGGCGCGGCGCGATCGGGATGGAAATGGCGTGGGATCCGGCCATGCTGGTGAGCCTGGTGTGTCGCGGGTTCCAGTTCCGCGAATCACTGACGGGCGACATCCTGCCGGTGCGCGACACGCTGACGACGCGGATGCGCTTCGCGGTTGAGGACTCGAACGTCGTGTGCCGCCCGCGCGTGCCACGCGACACCCTCCGCATGAAGGCGGACCTCGATATCGCGTCCTGGAACAAGGTACGGCAGAAGCTCGTCGAACAGGATCGCTTCGGGCGGTGCGGACTCGTGATGAACGCCGACTCGGTTCTGGTGGCGCTGAAGAGGCTCGCGCAGGCCGGGATGAACCTCAGGCTGCCGCCCAAGGTGTTCAAGCCGTTCCTGCTGCCGGTGTCGCTCGAGCGCTCGTACGTGGCCGAGGCGTACCAGGTCGCGGCGCGCGCGTATTCCCCGACGATTGCCGTGGAACGGGAGTTCGTAAGGCTGGGGTTCCGCGTGGATCTGCGCGTGAGACCGTTGGCGATCGTGCCCGAGGCACCGCCAGTGCCGCCGCAGACCACCATGACACCGCGGGAGGAGGCGCCGGAGTCGTCGGGGACGCGCGTCCGGCGCTGACGCCATCTGGCACGGCCCGAGGGGCCGACCGTCAGCGTATGTCGGGCGCCGGCGGCCGCACCATGCGGTTCATCAGGTTCTCGAGCTCGCTCGCCGGATCGTCGCTGACACCGGAGTGCACCGGCGACACCTGCAGCACCGTGCTGCGCGGCGCGACGAGCCAATGGAAGCGCTCGCGCTGCGACAGCTTTCCGATTGGCCCGCTGCGGTCGCCGCCGGCGCAGATCTGCGGAACGGTGTTCAGGTGCTCCGCGATCAGCGTCAGGTCCGCTCCGGCATGCAGCGCCAGCACGCGCGCCCGATCGAGCTCCACGCGCGCGTCCAGATAATTGCGCTCGGAGCTGAACACGATCACGCCCGCGTTGATGAACTCCTCGCGCTCGACCCGCGGCACGATCCTCAGGACAGCGTAATCAAACGAGCTGTGCGCGGGCACGTTCGGCCTCCTCGAGGAACCTGGGTGCCGCGCCGAGCCTGCGCTCGAGGTAGCGGGCATAGGCGGCGCGATGTTCGGCGGGCGACGGGAATCGCGGCTCGCCGGCGAGCCACGCATCGGGAACGTCGGCGAGCACCCGTGCGATCGTACCCCCGCTCAGCCGGGGCAGCAGAACCGCGGCCGCCGACGTCAGCTCGCACGCCCACGGCAGCAGCACGTGGTCACGGATCGCGGTGAACGGGCTCTCGCTGCGGGCGAGTTCATCGTCCCACGTGTGATGGAAGTACAGCGACGCGCCATGGTCGATCAGCCACAGCCGCCGGTGCCACCCGAGCAGATTCGGGTTGCGGGCGGTGCGGTCGACATTGCTCGCGAACGCGTCCAGCCACACGATCGCCGACGCCTCGGCGGCGGCCGGCGGCGGCCCCGCCACCGGGTCGAACGTGATGCTGCCCGGCAGGTAGTCGAGACCGATGTTGATGCCGACGCTGCTCCGCACCAGGTCGCGAATTTCCGCATCGGGCTCGCTGCGCCCGAGCGCCTCGCCGATCTGGACGAGCACGATGTCGGGCACGCGCAGCCCCGCCGCCCGTGCGAGCTCGCCCGTGACCAGCTCCGCGATGAGCGCCTTCTCGCCGTGCCCCGCGCCGCGGAATTTCACGACGTAGAGCCCGCAGTCGTCGGCCTCGACGATGGCGGGCAGCGAGCCGCCTTCGCGAAGCGGCGTGACGTAGCGGGTGGCGGTGACGGTGCGCATGAGCGGCAGGGTAGCGGAGAATGGGCACGGAGCTGCAATCTGAGGCGATGACGCCGCCCCACGACACCGCTTACAAAACATTTCTTACGGGATCCGGACACATCGGGAATCGTCGCGGCCGATCCTATAGCCATGCTCACGGGCCCGCGGGTGAGACGCTGGAATACGATCTTCGCAATGCCCCTCGCGCTCTGGGCGGCGTTGCCGGCCGTCCAATGGTGCCCGGTGGGCTGGGACCACGTATGCGCGCTGGACCTGTTGCGCTGCTCGGCGATCCCGGGTGCGTCCGCCGATTGCATGCGGTCCGCGACACCGAAATGCGTGGCCGTACCAGATCCCGAGAACTGTTCGGTCGCGCAGAGTGGCGGCTGCGGGGGTATGGAATCCTGCCCGTTCGCCAGGGGACGGGCGACGTGCACTCCACCCCCCGCAGTTTCGCCGTCAGGACTGACGTCGCGTGACCCGGGTGTCGCCTGTGCGACGCCGGAGCCCGTAGCCCGTGCTCACGCTGCGGCGCCTGCGACTTCCAGCCGCGCGTATTGCCTGAGCGGGCCGAATGGTGGGCTGGCTCTGGGTGCGCATCACGTTCAGCTCGAACGTGCGCCGTGGGTCGTGGCAGTGCTCGCAGTTGTCGCCGTCGAAGCCGATCCCGGGCTCGCCACTCCGCTCGGCGAGTGGACCGAGGAGCGACCACCTCCTGAAACACCGGTAGCACTTCCGCCGGCGCGCGCGCCGCCCAGTCCTCGCGGTTGATCCGATGCGTTCCTGCCGGAGGCCCGTCCGGGCCACCGGCCGACATTCCGGATTTCATCGCAAGGAGACACACCATGAAGCGCATTATTTCGGGGCTCGCCCTGATGGCGCTGGTCGCCGTCACGTCGAGTGCGGTCGTCAGCGCCTCGACACACCGTGCCTCGAAGAACGGGCATGGCGTTCATGCCCGTCTGGCGAGCAACGCCCAGTGCTCGGACCCGGCGCATTGCACGGTCGGCTCGTGCTCGAGGGGCACCTCGGCCTCGGCGGCGGCAGTGACCGCATCCGCGACGAGGGTGAAGACGCAGGCGAAGCCGTTGATGATGAACGGCGTGGTCTGCCCCGTTTCGGATCCGTCGAAGTGCCCGGCGTCGTGCCCGCGTCACAGCGCGGGAGCGGCGACGGCGACGGTGGTCACGGGAAGCTGAGTGCAGTGAAGTAGGACGGCGCGGGGGCGAGAGCCTCCGCGCCGTTTGAGTCGATTCATGCGCCGCGGCTCGAATCCGGCCATTCCTACTGCAATACGAATCCCGCGCGAACCGGCACTACGACGAAAGTCATGCGGTCCACACATAGCGCCATAGCTCCGGCGTCGACGGCGAGCGCCACGGATCCGAACAGGCGGACCTCGGCCCCGATGCCCGCCGACCAGGCGAGGCCCGTGCGCTGGGCGCCTGCGCCCACGTCCTCCGTTACGGTGAAGGTTTCGAGGGAAGTGCCGCTCTGGGTCTCCCCCGTGACCGTGAACGTTCGGCCGAAACCCCCGATGCGGCCGGCTCCCAGGCCCGCCCGCGATGTGAGTGAGAATGCTCCGGAGGACCCCGATAACCGCAAACCGGTGGTCAATGCCGTGATCGTGAACGAGGTCGGCGCCCTGGAGTAGATGTTTACGAGGTTGCCGAACGGGTCGGTTTCCTGCCGGACCACCACGTTCGGTTCCGACCGCCGCAACGCGTTCACGCCCTCCACGGACAGCGCGACCCCGCGCCATACGGGCTGATCGAGCTCGATGGCGGTCGACAGGCCCGAGTGTGTGGAGGAACGCAATCCGGCGGGTGATCCCATTGCGCTCGGTCCTGTGGTGATGCGCAGGTGCGGGAGCCGCCTCGTGGCAGGCTGCGTGGTCGCCGCAGACGCTTCCGGCTCCGGCCACGCGATGGCGGCGGAAATCGGGAATTCCGGCCCGACGAGATCGCGAAGCGGCAACCAGCGCGCCTCGGCGGCGAATACGATTCCGAGTCGAAGCGGGGCGTGGATTCCGAGGCCGGCGCTGATGCCCGCGACGGGTGTGGTGGCCGTTTCGCGGAAGTGCCGCGGGCCGACATCCGGCCGGCGATCGTTGCCCGGTGCCGGTCCGGGACCCTTCTGGTCCACGTAGGCCACACCCGTGGTGCCCGCGACGAATGGCCGCAGGAAGCCCATGCTGGCTTCACGCTTGAGCCCGATCTCGAGGCTGCCCACAGCCAGCGAGCCGTCTTCGGTGCTGCCCACGGAATAGGCGAGCGCGCCATCGGGCAGAAACATGAAGCCGGAGCGTGGGCTCGCACTCGTGAAACGCTCGTAGGAGATTCGGGCAAGCCACTGGTTGTGCCCGCGAGGCGGCTGGTGGGTCTCAAGGCCGAGTCGAAGGCCGGTCCGATCGTCGGCCGCACCCTGGCCGGTGAGTGTGGCGGAGCCGGCGGAGACCTCAACGGGGATGTCGACAGCGCTCGCAGTGGACGCTACCGACAGACTCGATCCGATTGCCCAAGCACAGGCATGGAATCGGAGAAGAAGCAATCGCATGGCGGCCCCGTTGCATCTCCACGACTTGATCGCCGTGGACCATCGAGCGTAGCACAACGGGTGCAGCCTGCCCGGCCGGCTTGATCGGGCCGCGACCTGACGCAGCAGTTCTCCGGGCCACGATCGAAAGAAAACAGCGGTGGCGCGGACCGAACGGCTCCGCGCCACCATGTCACCCGCAATTCGATGCGTGCCCTATGCCGCGCGAGCCTCCGCGCCTTCGCCTTCCGACTCCGCCCGTTCCCCACCCACCGCGTCGTGCACGTCGGCGGTCATCTTCCGCTCCTCGCGCAGGCCGTCGATCATGGCTTCGGCCTGTTTCACGAGGAACCGGAGCGATCCGGCCTTCTCGACGGCCTGGTCCACGAGCGCCTTCTGGCCCTGCAGCGCCTCGAGGCTCGACCGCACGTCGACGAGGAAGCCCTCGGCGCGGGCGAGCCGCTCCTCGGCCTTCGTCATCTGGCGCTTGCGCTCGTCCAGGTCGCTCGCGGCCTTCTGGATCTCCTGCAGCCGGCTCATCACGTGCTCGAGCAGTTCCCGGCTTTCGGCCATCTGGCGATGGGCCGAGGTGATCGACCGCACGTCGGTCGAGGTCTTCTCCGCCACCACGAACATGCGGTCGAGGTCGGCCTGCAGGGCCTGCACGGTGCTCTGCCGCGCCGCGATCTGCTCCAGTGAGCGGGTGACGTCCTCGTCGACGGTCTCCCAATTGGCGAGGCGCTCCTCGAACTGGGCGAGGCGCTTGTCCACCAGGGTCAGATTCGTGACGCGCTCCTCGAGCTGGCTCGACACCTGGCCCACCTGCGTGGCGCGTTCGTCGGCCGTCGTCAGGGTCGTCGTCATGCGCCCGAGCAATTCCTCGAGCTGTGTCGCCGCGGTCGCCGCATCCTGGCGCAGCTTCGAAGCCTTCTGCAGATTCTTCGACGCCTCGTCCAGCGCATGCTGCCGCTGTTCGATCTCCTTCTTGAGCGTGGTCGTACGCTGGGCGATTGCGTCCACCGACTCGCAGCGGCCCTCGATCTCCTCCACGGTCTTCGCGATGGTCTTCGTCTGGTGGGCGGCTTCGAGCACGCTCGAAGTGACGGTCGCGATCGTGTTGCGGATCCGGTCGGCATCCTCGGACTGTGCGGCGAGCGCCACGAACCGCTGCTCGGCGCCGTCCATGCGCGTCTGCAGCTGCCGGGCGCGCTCGTCGAGACTGCCGCCCAGCGCGACCAGCTCGGTGAGCCGGCGCTGCAGGTCCTCGACCAGGTTGCGCCGTGCCTCGATCGCGTTCATCGACTCGGTGATGTGCTGGGTCTGCTGCTGCACCGACGTCAGCGTCGGCGCCAGCTCGTTCAGCGTTTCGACCTGGTTGCGCAGTTCGCCGAGCGACTTCTCGACGGTGTTGAGCCAGCCGCGGGTCTGAGCCTGGGTCTCCGCCATGCGCGCGACCTCGGTATGCGCGTTGCGGCTCTGCTCCAGGGAATCCTTGACCGCGGCGTGCGTGCCGGCGAGCTGCTGCAGGTCGTTCAGCACCGTCTCGACGGTGGTGCGGCCCTCCTCGATGCGCGTCACCTGAACGGTCAGGCCACGCGTGGTGCGGACGGCTTCGTCCAGGTCGCGCCGGATGGCGGTGAGCTTCTTCACGTCGCCGTCGATGCGGGCGGTCTCCTCGGCGAACGTGGTGAACTGGGTGGCGAGCGTTTCGGTCTGGGTGGCGAGCTGGGTCACGGCCAGGCCGGTCTCCCGCAGCGTCTTGAACCGGTTCTCGAACTCCGACAGCTCGCGGCGCAGGTCGGCCACGCGCTGGCTCACCGATTCGAGTCCTTTGCTCTCGAAGTCGAAGCGTTCGACGGCGTTCTTCATCTCGTCGCGCGCGGCGCCGACCTCGTGACGGATGATGCTGGCCTGCTCCTCGGTCTGACGCTGGAGCTGGGTCATCTCGCCGGAGCGCTCGATGACGACTTCATGAATCGAGCGTAGCGCGGCGACCTGCTCCTGCAGCGTGTTCAGCTTCTGCTCGTTGTCCTCCTGCTGGCGGATGCCGGTGTCGACCTGCTTCATCGCGCGCTCGAGGCTGTCGGCCTGCGACAGCGCGCGATCCACGGCCTCGCTCTGCACCTCGAGCGCCGACGCCTTCTGCGCGACCGAATCGGCCTGCGCCTTGAGCGTACCCAGCTCGCGACGCACGTCGTCCACGGTCTGACGCACGCCGTCCATGCCGCGCACAGCGGTCTCCACGCCGACGACACGGCGCTCCTTGTCCTGCAGGTCGCGGCTCAACTCTTCGCGGCGGCGATCGAGCGCCTCCATCTTCGACATCGCGAGCTTGTGGGCGTCGAGCAGGCGTTCATGCTGCTCGCGCAGTCGTCCCATGTGCTCGCCGGCGCCGTCGACGTGGCCGCGCAACGTCTCGGCGTCCTCGCGCAGGATCTGAAACGGCTTCTCGACTTCCAGGAACGACCCCAGCCGGTCCTTGAGCTCGACGGCGAGATCCACCTTCTGGCTCAGCTCCTCGAACACCGTGCGCACGCGCTGGGTGTCCTCGAGCACCGACGTGATGTGTGTCGCCGCCGACTGCTGGTTGAGCGTCAGCGCCTCGCAGCGCTCGTCGAGCGTCTGGATCTGGGTGGCGAGCACCGTGATGTCCTGCAGCCGCTGTTCGACGTCGGCGAGGCGGGAGGTCACGGCGTTGACGTCGTTCGTGGCCCGGGTGATGGGCTCGCCGAGCTGGGTGAGGGTGTCCGCCGCGGTTCCGGAGTTGTCGATCAGCGCCTGGAAGCGCTCGCGCTCCGCGCGCATTTCCTGCAGCACCGCGCGCATCTCCTCCGAGAGCTCTCGATCCTTGGTTCCGTTACCGAGCAGATTCTTGAGACTGGCCATGGTTCGCTCCTGGTGCGGGGTCCGGGGCGGGTGCGCCGGGTCCGATGCGATGAAGTTGTGGCTCCTCGACGTGAACGCACGAGTACTGGAGAGGGATTCGCGGGCCCCACCGCAAGACCCGGACCGTCCGCCTGAAGTGCGGTGGTTTTTTCCGGATCACCGCGGGGCCGTGACAGGCGATTCGCGGCCGGGTCGTCCAAGCACATGGCAGTTCGCACGATCGCGGGCAGCCCCGGCGGTTCACCGGCGCCCGAGCCACGAACCGTCCCGAAGCCCGGACCGGCAGGGACCGCGACGCCCACCCCCGGACGGGCCAAAAAAACGCCACTGGGACGGGTGGTGCCCAGTAAGTAACCGGCGCCCGGGGGCGGCGCCGAGTCCACCCGTTCAGTTGGGTGGCGTGAACACGAATGGCACCTGGAACGTCGTCACCCCGGCCGGGATCGCGGGGAATTTCCAGTCGCGGATCTGGGACAGTGCGCACGCGGTGAGCGCGGCCGAACCCAGCGTGTTCTGGACCACGGCGGCCTGCAGCACCTCGCCCGACGCGGCGATGGTGAGCGCAACGACGAGCTTGCCCTTGAGGCCCTCGTGGCGCTTGAGCTCGTTGCCGTAGCAGAACTGGATGCCGGCCGCGTATTTCTGCACGACCGCCATCAGTGAGGCGTTGCTGCGGTAAACGCCGGGTCCGGCGCCGCCGCCGCCGCCACCGCCGCCACCGCCGCCCGATCCTGTGCCGCCGCCACTGCCGCCGCCCGTGCCGGTGCCGTCGCCGGTGCCGCCGCCCCAGCCCGCGCCGGTGCCGCCGTCACCACCGCCCGCGCCGGTGCCGGGACCCGTGCCGGATCCGCTGCCGGTGCCGCGTCCGCCGCCGCCGGCTCCAACCGACGACAGCGTTCCGATCGAGACCAGCGATCCCTGCACGGCGGAGCCGCCGACATCGGTGGCGCCCGCGCTGCCGGCGTAGGCGCTCTGCACCGACGCGAGCTGGGCATCGCTGCGGCCGCCGGCGACGACCCGCGACGCGCGTGGCGCGCCGGGCGTCGCGGCGCTCGACGACACGGCCTGCAGGGACGACGACAGGCCCGCGAGCGACTGCGACAACGCCGCGGTGGCGCCCGACAGGCTCGCCGCGACTTCGGCCGCGCGCTGCCGGCCGGCACTGCCCGCGGGCGCGCCGGTGACGGGGCCCGGGTTGCCGCCCGTGGGTCGGGCGTCGGCGACGCGTTCACCCGAAGCTCCGCCGCGTCCGCCGGTGCCGCCACGCGGTCCGGGAGGCGCCTGGGGCGTGTCGCCCGGGCCCACGGTGCCGGGCGCCGCGTCGGGAACCGGCGCGACCATGGCCGGTGGTGGCGGCGGTTCGTCGCCGGTGACGAGCCGCGCCATGCGCACCGGCTCCGGCGTCAGCGACTCGATGGCCTGTTGCGCGGTGGGAGTGAGGAACACCACGAGCAGGAAGACCACGCCGGCCACCGCGGCTCCGGCGAGACAGCGCGAGAACAGATCGTCTCCGCGCCCGAGCGCGGGACGGTAGGCATGGGACGCGACGCCGGTCATGGTCGCCATCACTGGGTGTTCCTGAGCACGGCCAGCGAGACGTTCGCGAAGCCGTTGCTGCCGAGCGTGATCATCACCTTGCGCAGCACGCGATACTCCATGTTGCGGTCGCCCTGGATCGTCACCAGCGGATCGGCGCCGGCCGCGCCCGACTCGGCGCGCAGTGCCTGCAACCGCGCGGTCAGCCCGGAGATCTCCGGGCTGTCGTCGCGCATCGCGTCGGCCACGCTCGCCACCGGCTGCTTGTCGACGCAGATCGATCCGGAGTCGATCGCGACGATCATCGAGGCGTGCGGCGCCTGCTGGGCGGTCGACGTGGGCAGCTTCACGCCGGGGGCGGGCACCATGACCTCGCCCTCGGCGACGTGGCTCTTGAGCAGGAACAGCAGCAGCACGGTGAGAATGTCCATCATCGAGATCAGGTTCACGTTGGAGCTGCCGCGCAGGCTCTTCCGGAGGCGCAGTTTGCGTTTCTCACGATGCTTCATGTCACGATGCTCCCTGGGCCGCGTCGGCGAGCGCCGCGTCCGGCAGGCCGGCGCTCCGCGACACGTCCATCACGTCGATGATGTCCTCGTAACGCGCGGCGCCGCCGGCCTCGATGCGGACCGTCGTCGTGCCGGGATGCCCGGCCGCGATCCCGGCGAGCAGTTCGCCGAGCTGCCGCCGCGCGGCCGCCGCGGGGGCCGCATCGCGGTCGCCTGCCGCCGGGCGCGCCACCGTGCCCGCGACGCTGCCGTTCGCGCGCACTTCATAGGCATCGGTGCGGATCACGATCGCCACGGCCAGCGGCACATCGCCGGGCGCCGCGGCCACGGTGGCCGCGCCCGGCGCCCCGGGCAGCGACGCCGGGATCACGGCGAGCTGGACGAACGCCGCCGACAGCAGCAGCAGCGGGATGATCGAGATGAACACGTTGAGCATCGGCATCAGCTCGAGTTCCTGGTTCACGTCGGTCTTGCCGGCCCGGCGCTTCTGGAAACGCCCCTTCATATCAGCGTCCCCCGAAGCCGCTCGCGGCCTGCGGCGTCACGGGCTGGCTCGCCGCCTGCGGCGGCACGCGCGGCATCGCCGCCACACCGGGCTGCGCATGGCCCAGCGCCTTCGCCATCGCCTTGCTCAGCCGGATCGACAGCTCGTCGATCTGCTCCGCGATGCCGTCCACGCGGCCGGCGAACCACCCCTGCAGCAGCAGGGTGGGAATCGCCACCGTGAGGCCGAACGCGGTGGTATGGAGCGCCTCCGAGATGCCGGCCGACAGATGCGCGGAGCGCTGCGCCGCGTCGGCGACGCCAACGCCCGAGATCGCGGTGATGAGGCCGGTGATCGTGCCCAGCAGCCCGATCAGCGTGGCGGAGTTCGCGAGCATGCCGAGGTAGGACAGCCGCCGGGTGAGACTGGGCAGCGCGATCGTCGCCGCGTCGTCGGCGGCGGACTGCAGCACCTCCTCGCTCGCGGGGCCCGCTGCCAGCATCTCCTGCGCCACCTGGGCGAGCGGGGTGTTCGAGCGCATCGCAATCTGGCGCGCGCCGTTCAGGTCGCCGCGCGCGACCGTGCGCACGAGCTCCTCGGTGAGCTTGTGGCCATCGACGGCCGCGGCGCGGCCGATCACGATCATCCGTTCTACGATGATCGCGATGATCACGATGCCGAGCACCAGCACGGCGTGCATGAATATGCCGCCCTGCTTGTAGAACGTGGCGACGGCGGACAGTGCGTTCATCGGGAAGTCTCCTTTGGGGAATCCATGGGCGGGGTGTGAATCACGGCGACCCAGGTGGGAAACGGCGTGGTTTCGCCGAGCTGTGTGGTGGTCTTCAGGTAGCGGTAATGCTGAAAGTCCATGAAGCGCCGCTGATCGCGCGCGGTGATGAACAGCACCTGCGGCACCGGAGTCTCGCCTTCGATGTGGATGTCGCCGAGCGTGCGTGGCATGGCGCCGGCGTGCGTTGCCGGCCGGTCGGTTGCCGCCGCGTGTCCGGGGGAGCGTGAGGTCGGGGGCCCGGCCGTGGCGGCGTGCCGGGCGCCGGCGCGCGTTCCTGCGCGCGCGCGGAGGCTGTCCGTCCGCGCGTGCACGCGGACATCGGCCGTCCCCGCGTGTGCGGGTAGGGCGGTGGCCAACAGCAGTGCGGCCAGGATTCCGAGCGTACGCGTCATGGTCATTTTCCCTTCGCCAGGTCGGTGTTATCGGCGGCCGGCAGCACGCCCGCCAGCCCATCCGGGTCGGCCTTCGCGCGGGCCCGGTACTCGGTGAACCAGCGCGCCGCGGCCTCGTCGTCGAGCGTGTAGTACTTCTCGAGGATCGCGAGGTTGTAATACGGGCCGGGCAGTGACGGATCGAGCTGGATCGCCTCCAGCAGCGCGCGGCGCGCCGCCTTGGGATCCCCCGCGCGCAGCCGCGCGACGCCGTAGTTGTTGCGGCACGCGGCGCTGTTCGGATGCGCGCGCATGGCGGCCTCCGCGAGATCCGCCGCGGTGTCGGGGGCGCCGCCGTGCAGCGCCACCACCACCGCCGCGACGTCGGCGCCGGGGCGCGACATCCGCGGCGCCGCGGCCAGCACGTCGCGCGCCTTCGCGTGCTGCCCGATCGCGTCGTAGTGCAGCGCGAGTCCGGCGAGCAACTCGGGGGCGAACGCCTGCGAGCCCTGCTGTGCCGTAGCGCGCGCGGATTCCAGCAGGCGGATCGCCTCGTCGTGGCGCCCTGCCGCGAATTCCAGCCGCGACAGCAGCGCCAGCGCAGGCGCGTAGCTGCTGTCGCAGGCGAGCGAGCGGCGCAGTGCGTCCTCCGCCTGCGGCACCGAATCGGCCGACGCGTAGAGTGCGGCGAGCCGGTAGGGCCAATAGGGCTCCGCGGGATGCGCGCCGGCGAGTTCGCGCGCGTCCTCGATCCGGCCCGCGGATGAATGCGGGCTGGCGTGGCTGCGCAGGCCGGGCAGGGCGAGCCCGCCGCGCAGACCGGGCAGACTCGCGCCGCAGCCGCACACGGCGAGCGTGGCGAGCAGCAGAACGGTGAGCGCCGGTCCAGCTCCGCGCGATCGCAGTGCGCGAGCGGCCCGCACCCGCAGCCAGCGTCCCGGATGTTGTGCGGGAACGGGAATACCGGGTCGTGGGTTCGTCATCTTCGTCCTCCGTCTCCGTCCTTGCGGTCCGGGTCTTCGGGGTGCGGTTTGCGTTTCTGCGCGTCCGCGGGCGGCGCGCCGATCACGAGCGGCACCTCGGCCTCGGTCACGTTCTCGAACCGGCCGCCGATGCGCTTCCACAGCGACTCCTGCGCCAGCCGGATCCACGGATCGTCGGGCGCCTCCGCCTGCTTCTGACGCAGCAGGTCCGTCCATACGCCTTCGCCGCGCTCGAAGAACGGCCGCGCCTGCTGCGCGATCACGTCATCGTAGGCGGCGAGATCGGCGGCGCCGAGGCCGGCGGGCCGCTCGCTGTGGAGCAGCTCGTCGCCGAACGCGAGCAGCGTCTGGCCGATGCGAAAAGTCGACGCGTGCGCCCACTCGGAATCGCCGAAGTCGACGCTCTCGCGATAGCGCTGCAGCGTGGCGTCCAGCAGCTTCTGGGCCACCGGAATCGTCTGCGTGAGCGGCTGGCGCAGCGGCGCGTTGCGGAGCGCGGCACCCGCCTCCTCGCCCTGGAGGTAGCGGACCTGCGCGAGTAATTCGTGGGACGCGAGCTGCGGATGCGCGGCGGCGCGGGCGAGGTAGTCGGCCACGCGCGACGGCGGCGGCGCGGACGCCGGAGCGCGCGCCGGAGCGCCGCGCCTGGCACCGGCGTGTCGCGCGGGCGCAGCGGACGGCGCCGCGGCCGGCAGCAGCGACGAGATCGGGTGGCCGGCGTCGATCGCGGCGAGCTCGCGGCGCGCCATGTCGGCGAGCAGTTCCATGGAACCCGCGACGTCCTCCGGATGGCGTTGCATGTATCCGAACCGCAGCGTGTCCGCGCGATCGAACTTGCCGTCCTGCGCGAAACGGTCGGCCGCCCGCAGCAGCGCGCCACCCGACTGCGGATCCGCGGGGAACCGGTTCGCGAACTCGGCATACGCCTGCGCGGCCTGCGAACGATCGCCCAGCGAATCGGCGATCGTCGCCATTTCGAGCTGCGCGTCGCGTACCAGATCGCTGTGCGGGAAGTCGGCGACGAGCGCCTGCATCTGGCGCAGCGCCACCCGCGGCAGCCCGGCGGCCAGGCTCGCGAGGCCGCTGCGGTACCGCGCGAGATCGGCGTGCTCGAACCCGGGCCAGTTCGCCGCGACCCTCTCGAACAGCGCGGCATGGTTCGCGTGCGCCGAGGAGTCCGCCGCCACCGCGGCTTCGGCCACGCGGTAATAGCTCACCGGGATCGCCTGTGCGGCGCGCTGCGCCAGCGAATCGTCGCCGGCGCGCCGCGCGGCCGCCAGCGCCTGCTGGTACGCGGCGCCGGCGTCCTCGTAGCGCGCGAGCCGGAACAGCGCGTCGGCGCGCAGGCTGGCCGCCAGCGGGGCGCGGCGGTCGTCGGGCCGCTCGGTCGCGAGCCGGCCGAAGTCGTGCGCGGCCCGCTCGTGCCAGCCGTGCGCGAACGCGAGGTTGCCCTGCCGCCACATGAGATCCGCGGCCTGCGGATGACCGGGTCTGCGGCTCAGCAGCGTATCGGCGGCGGCGATCACCGCGAGTGCCAGCGAATCGGCGCCGAGGCCGGCCGAGGTGAGGGCGGCGGTCTGCGCCGCCCCGCCGCGGCGCGTCCGGGGCACGGACACCGTGGCAGCCGCGGACCCGCCCACCGCGCCGTCCGCGGCGCGCGCCGGCGTCTGCGTGCTGCGATACCACGCGTCGGTCACCGACACCCGCTGCCACAGCGCCTGCGTGACGACGCTGTCGCGGCCGATGCGCGCCGCGGCGCCGTAGTGCGCGAGTGACCGCGAGTACTCGGCGAGCTGGACGGCGACCTCGCCGGCGTCGAGCTCGATGCCGGCCGTGGCGTCGCCGTCCGGCCAGTGCGCGATCACCACCTCGTAGAGCCGCAGTGCCTCGGCGTAATCGGCTCGCGACCCGGTGGCGCGTCCGGCGCGATGGTGCTGCTGCGCCACCGTGGTCCATGCGTCGCGCGCAAACGCGGCGCCCGCCGCGCGCACGGAATCCGAGCTCTGCGCCGCGTACCACGCGCTGCCGGGCACGAACACCGGCGCGTACTCGAGCCGCGCCGAGCACTCGAGCGCCGGTCGCTCCCAGCGGTGGAAGCTGTCGATCATGCGTCCCGCGCTCAGCAGCGCTTCAGGGTCGAGCGGATGCCGCACGATCAGCAGCCGGTCGGCGGCGATCGCGTCGGCATACAGGCTGTAACGGCGGAAGTGCTGTGCGAGCTCGCGCAGCAGCCGGATCTCGTACGGACGCGGGCCGACGCGATCGAAGTAGCCCGCGAACGCCGTGGCGCCGCCGGCGCGCGCGATCGTCTGCACGAAGTACGCATCGGCTTCGTCGGCCAGGTTCACGCGCGCGTCAACCCGGCCCCCCGCGGCGTAGAGATCGAGGATCGAACGGAACGCATCGGCCGCGTCGAGGAACCGGTCGAGGCTGAATTCGGCCCAGCCGAGCTTGTAGAGCGCGATCGCCCGTAGCGTCGTGTCGGCGCCGCCGGCGGCGTTCTGGTAGGGCGGAATGCAATCGGCGTAATTGCGATCGGTGAACGCGAGATCGCCGATGCGCACCCAGGCCTCCTGGCAATACCGCGAGCCGGGATGGGCGGTCACGAGCTGCTGGAACATCGGGAGCGCGCCGGGATCCGCGGCGTCCGCCATGATGGAGCCGGCGTTGAACAGCACGGCGTCCACGTGCGCGAATCCCGCGTCCTCGCGCAGGATCGTGCGGTAGATCGCGAGCGCGGGCGCGGCGTCGAGCACCGGGAGCGCCAAATTCGCGCCGCCCAGCTTCACGAATACCGCCATCCGGTCATGGAACGTCTGGCGCGCGTCGAGCATCTCGAGGTCGGCGAGGCGGCACCGCAGCTCGCCGCGCGCGAACGACTGCGGATGGCGGTCGAGGAACGCCCGCAGCTCGGGCACCGCGACGCCACGCCAGTGGCGCGCTTTGGGATCGTCGCGCGCCGGGTCGGTGGTGTCGGCGACCGCCGCCGCGGCGATGGCAGGCGCGCCGGCCTTCGCCTGCGGGCCGGCGGCGCGTGGCGCCCCGTCGTCGCGCGGCTCGCCGTCGGGGCCGCTGATGCCGGCGACGCTGAGTGCGTACGCCGACGCGGCGAGGCCGTAGTCGATGGCTTCCCGCTGCTCACCAAGACCTGCGAGCGAGCGTTCGATGGCGGCGCGTGCGACGCCGGCGCGCAGCGCCTCGTGTCCGGCGCCGAGCGAGTCGGCGGCGTGCGCGAGTGCCGCGGCGCGCGCGTCGAGCCGGCGCAGCGAGTCGGGCGCGGCCGCGGCGGCGAGCGTGGAATCGACGGCAATCGCGAGCCGCCGCGCCCAGGCTGCCGCCAGGCGGGCCGCCGCGTCGAGCGTGCCCGCGCGATCGATGATCCCGGGTCGCCACGCCTGCTCGTAGGAGCGCCGGATCAGCGCCGGCGCCGTGGTTCCGAGATTCCCGGCCGCGTCGGCGATCGCCACCGCCAGCGCCTCCTCACCCGCGAGCAACTCGCGGGCGGTGGGGAAGCCGTCCGGTACCGCCGGCGCGCGCACCGGCGTCGGGCCGTCGACATGGTAGAGCCGCATCGCGCGCACCAGCCGGAGCTGGTCGGCGGTCTGCGCGAGGATCGCGGCCACCCGCGCCAGCACGTGACGCGTGGCCTCGTCGCGCACCGCCGCAAGCTGCGCGTCGAGCTCGCCGAGCCGCTGCCGCAGCGAATCGAGGCGCGCGGCGCGCGCGTCGAGTTGCGCCTGCTCGTGGTGCACGGCGCCGAGGCCGGCGCCGAGGTAGCGCGTGCGCTCGGTCGCGACCCGGCGCGCGGCGTCGGCGTCGGCACGCGCGTCCGAGACCGCTACCCGCGCCTGGGCCAGCCGGCTCGCCGACGCCGCGACCTCGGCCCAGGCTTCGGGACCCGGCAGCGGCACCGCCCAAAGCGACGGCGCCGCGGGCACGGGTACGGTGACCGCGGGCACGTCCGGCTCCGGCGTCGCCGACAGATCGGCGGCCGTGCGCACGAGCCGGTCCGTCCACGCCACGATCGATCCGTCGTCGAGCATCAGCGCATCGCCGGCCGACGCGGGCGATTGCCACGCGCGCCACACGCGATCGGTGGCGCCGGCGGTGAGCAGGCCGCGCAGCGTATCGTTCTCGGCCAGCCAGTTGCGGTGGACGCGCTCATACAGGCTGCGCGCTCCGGGCCAATCGCCGACATCCATGGCATGTCCGGCAAGCGCCATGTTCACTTCGTCTTGTGCCGGGTAGTTCGGGTCCCGGGCGAGCAATGACTCCAGCATCCTGCGACCGTGTTCCGCGTCCGCGCCGTCGAGCTCGATGACGCCGCGCAGGTGCCGGGCCCGGGACGACAGAGCGCTGCCGGCGGGCACGCGTTCGAGCAGCGGCATCGCGTCCTCCCCACGCTCGAGCCGGCGCGTCGCGGCGCGCAGCAGCGCCGCCCCCGCGAGCTCACGGCCGAGCGCCGTGCTGGTATCGAGTGCCGCCATCGCGGCGAGGTCGCGCGCCTCGGCTCCCGGATCCGGCGGCGCCGCCGAACGCGACAGGTGGGCGAGGTCCGCCCAGGCCGCCGTCACCGCGACGCCGGGCAGGCCGGGCGCCCGGTGCGGATCGGCCGCCGCCGCAGTCAGCTCGTGCTCGACCGCGAGCCACGCCGTCCACGCGCTGTGCCGGCGCCAGCCGGCGACGGCGGCGGCGAGTTGTTCGAAGCGCGCGCCGTCACCCAGCTCGAGCCACGCGTGGCCGAGCAGGAACGCGGCGCGATCGGCGCCCACGAACGCGGGCTCGGGCGTGAACGCGACCGGCGCGAGCGCGTCGATGACGCCCCGCAGTTTGCCCAGCCGTTGCTCCGCCACCGCGCGCCGCAGCCGCAGCTCGCCGCCGTCCGAGGAATCGCGCACCGCGTCGAGCGTGCCCGGGCGCGCGGGCGGGACGGTCGCGGCCGCGGCCTGCACGCCGGCCGCGCCGGCCCGTAGGTGCGCGCGGGGGCGCGCCGACTTCAACATGTGCCCCGCCGCGGCGCTCCCGGTGACGGGGACGGGTTGCGCCGGACGCGCGGCCAGCGCGGCACGTGCGTCACCACTCGCCGCGAACATCGCGGCAACGGCGATCATGACGAGGCGGTCCATCGTGGACCCGGCAGCGTGCATCCTGCGCTCGCTCACGGCACCCGGGCGTCATTGAGCCAGGTGCTCGCGTGGATGCCGGGTGCGCCTTCGGCGGCACGCACCGCGGACAGGTCGAGGTGCAGCAGCGTCAGCCGGTCACGCGGCGGATCGAGCGTGACGAATCCCGCGTCGCCGGCGGCGCCGCCGCCCGCGAGCGCGATCTGCACCACCTGCTCGCGCGGCTCGACGTAGCCGTGGAAGATCTGCACGGCGCCGCCCTGCCGCAGCGCGTCGCGCTCCCCGGCGGACAGCGTCACCGTGAGCAGCGAACCATCTTCGAGCGTGAGCTGCACGGCGGACGGCGTGGCGTCCGGCGGATAGCCGCTCAGCACCACCGCGAGCGAGGTGCGCTGGTCGCCGGTGAAGTCGGCCTGCAGCACGCCGAGCCGCGCGCGCTGGGCTGCGAGCTGCCGGTCGAACTCATCGAGTTGTGCTTCGAGATCGCCGAGCTCGGTGACGCTGTGCAGCAGCTCGCGCGACCGTCCGGCCTGGTCCGCGAGCGCCACGGAGTCCCGCGACGCCGCGACGGCGGCGAGCAGCTCCCGATAGGTGAGGAACCTGGGGTCGATCGATACCGCGGCCGCCGAGCCGCTGGCAGGCTGCTGCCGCGTGCGGTCGAGCGCCGCGCGGATGAAATCGCGGTTCTCGCGCAGGAACCGCAGCGTCGGATGAGATTCCTTGTGCGGACGCACGCGCTCGACCCGCACGTCGGTGGCGGTCGGGGTGGCGTGCGCACGCGACGCGGGCGCGGCATTCGCGGCGTGAGGCGCGAGCGCGAGACAGGTGAGCCATACGATCAGCCGCGCCACGTGCGCCTCACCTTCCCCTGCGTCGCGTCGACGAGCACGAACAGCGACGGCGCGTTCGGGACCGTGTAGACCAGCATCCAGCTCGTGCGGTCGGGATCGGATTCGTCGAACGCGCCGCGCATCAGCAGCATCGTGGTGAGCCGCCCGCCCGGCGGGTGCTGGAACGAGTACCCGGCCTCGCGATCCGCGGCTGCGATCGCGGCGCCGCTGTCGATCCAGTCGGACGCGACCGGCGGCGCTTCGAGCGTCATGTCGAGATTGTCGGCGACGAGAATCCGCCGGTCGCGCACCGAATACACCCGCGCCTTGCGCGTCAACGGCGAGTAGAACAGGTAGCTCCAGCGCGCGGCCGCGCCGGCGCCGGTCAGGTCCTCGTCGTTCTCGAGATAGATCAGGATCGCGTCGGGCGACCACGACCGGGCGCCGGCGGTCGCGAGCTCGAGGCCCGAGCGCGCCTCGACGGGAGCGGTCGGCGCGGCGCGCGACGGCGCCGCGGCCGCGACGCACATCACGAGTGCGAAAACGGCGGCGGCGAACGGCGTGCGTTCGCGCCGGGAATGGAACGGTTCGGTCGGGGTCGGCATCGCGGGATCCCTCCTCAGAACAGCAGCAGGCTGCCGAGCGTGAATTCGATGTTGTTGTTGGGACGACGCGCGTCGGCGGAGCCGGTCGAGAACCGGTAGTCGCGAACTTCCCAGCGCATCGCGGAGCGTTTCGACAGGTAGAGCGTGGTGCCGCCGCCGAAGTTGAAGCTCGGCTCCGACTCGCCGCGCATGATCGCCGAGCCGACGCCGGCGCTGACGTACGGCACCATCTGGCGGCCGGGCATCAGCTCCCAGGTCGCGTTCAGGTGGTAGAACAGCATGTGGAAGTCCTCAGCCTCGAGCGACAGGCCGAACAGCGATTCGACGATCTCGGCCGGCCGGTGCACGTGCGTCCAGCCGAGGCCGCCTTCCACCTGCAGCCGGTCGAACACGTAGTAGCCGATGCCGCCGCCGAGCACGAGCGAGTTCGACTTGCGGTCGAACGCGTAGCCGCCCGCGTGTCCCGACAGGATGAAGCTGCCGGTGCGGGAATACAGTTTGGGGTTGGGGCGGAACTCGAGATCCGACAGGTCGTCGAATTCCCGGCACAGCGAGGAGTGGACCCAGCCGGTCTCGGTGTCGGACAGCCGGATGTTGTACCAGTCGCCGCTCTTCGCGATCACCGGGAACACCGCCTTGTCGTTGTACACCCCGGCGATCGAATACGCGCCGCCCGGGCCCGAGCGCACGACGTTGTGGGCGCCGCCCGTGAGCCGCACCTTGCGCGTGCTGTGGAGGCCCGGGTTCTGGACCGAAGCCGGATGAGCGGCGGTGCGCGCCGGGTCCGGCGCGGCGGAGCCGGCCGGGTCCGCCGTCGCGGCCGATTCGGCGGCGGGAGGGACGAGCGCCGGCGCGGCCGTGCTGTCGGCGGTAGCGGCTTCGGCCCACGCGGTCGCGGCGCCGACGAGTGCGTTTGCGAGCGCGGCTGCCACGATCAGCCCGGCGAACACGGCCGCCCGGACGGCGTGCGGCGCGCGCCACGCGGCCCTGCGTGCGGGCCCGTGCGCAGCGAGTGCGGCAGGGCCGGCCGTGGAACTGCGAACGCAATGCTTCATCGTGACGTCCCTTTCATCGTGAAGACGACTCATCGTCTGCCGAGTATTCGTGCCAGCTCGATGCGTGCGTTCCAGTCCCGGAACCGCTCGTGCCGGAGCACGGTACCGCCGCCGCTCTGGTGCGCGGTGTCCATACCGAAGGCCCGGGTGTCGAGCTCGATGCCCGTCTCCCATGACTCCGCCACGCGCCGCCGCAGCGCGAGCCCGCCGCCCACGGCCCAACTATCGACCGGCCGGAGCGCGACCTCCGCGGGCGCGCCGCCCGTCGGAACGCTCACGTGATCCGGCGAATACCCGATGCGCATGCGGCCCACGCTCGCGAGCGCCTCCAGCGAGCCGCCCCAGCGCGACACCAGCCGCGCGCGACCGACCGCGTCCAGGCTCGTCGCGCGCACGCGCGGATCCGGGGCGCCGCCGAGATCGATGTGCTGGGTCGTGCTCGTCGTCCACGCCCTGAGGCCCGCGCCGAACCGTCCGGCACCGGCGACCACCTGGGCTCCCCACGCGCCGCGCGCGCCCACGTCCCACTGGTAATCGGCCAGCCGGCGGTCGGACTGTGAGGCTCCCGACAGCAGGCCCAGCGTGATCCAGCGCGGGGTGCGGGCGCCGGCCGCCGCGTCGCGCGCGGCGTCGCTGGCGCCGGACGTCGCGGCGTGCGCACCCGCCGGCAGCGCGAGCAGGACCACGAGCGCGATGCGGGCCGCCGGCGTCACGGCGCCACCGCGCCCGACACCAGCAGTTCCATGCCCACCGGCAGCACTTCGCGCTGCGACGACACGAACGGGGTGATCAGGATCGAATCGGCGCCGCTGTCCTGCTCGATGCGCTGGCCGCTGCCGAGGTAGCACACCAGGAAAAGCCGCGAGCCGCTCGCGGGCGTGGTCGCGGTGAACGTGAAGTCGACGGGCTGGATCAGGTGGTCCCAGCCGGTGACCGCGCGTGTCGCGCGCCCGAGCGAGCGTGAGTGCAGCAGCAGGTCGTCGATGCTCGTCGCCATCGGCACCCGCGGCGCGTCGGGGGCGATGCCGAGTGCCGCGGTCCCGAGCGAATCGCTGGCGCGCAGTTCGGCCACCGCGTAGCCGGTGAGCAGCGCGCGCCACGTGACGGTCGCGTGCAGCGTGATCGGCTGCGCGGCGCCCGCGGGCACGACCTGCTGCGGCGCGACGCTGGCGCTGACGACGTCGACGCGTGTCCAGCGATCCTCGATCTTCGGCTTGTCGAGACAGCCGCCGAGCGTGACGGCGCCCATGAGCAGCAGCACGACGGGGGTGGCCTGCACGAACCGCCGTGTCACCGGACCAGCACCAGTCGCCGCGACCGCTCGGCGGCGCCGGCCGCGAGCCGCACGAAGTACACGCCGGGCGCGAGGCGCGTGCCGCCGTCGCCCGCGCCATCCCACACCACCTCGTTGCGCCCCGCGGCGAACGCGCCGGCGAAGTGCCGCACGGCGCGGCCGGCCGGGTCGTACAGCGCGAGCCGGGTGTTCGCGCCGCCCGACGCCGGCAGCACGAACGCGATGCGCGTCGAGCCGACGACCGGGTTCGGCGTGTTGCCGAGCAGCATCGCGACCGCCGGCAGCGTCGCCGCGCCGCCGTTGACGCGGAACCCGGTGGTGGCGGTGGCGCCCGTGCCGCCGGAATACGCCGACGCCGCGACGATGCGCAGCACGACGTCCCCGGTGCCCACTGCGGCCAGGTCGCCGTCGCTGAGCGGCAGCGTGTGGATGCCGGCCTCGAGCATGCCCGCATCGTGACGCACGAGCGTGCGGCCCGAACCGGCGTCCGCCAGCTCGAGCGTCACCTGACCGCGATCGGTGAGCGTGAACCGCGCGGCGGGGGAGCGGTCCTGCACGACCGCCAGCTCCGCGACGTCGAGGCCCAGGCTCCACAGCCGCATGCCGGTGGCGTCGGACCACTGCTCGACGGACACCGCGTTCGGCCGGCCCTCGCGCGTGACCGTGTTGCTGCGATGGTCGCGCACCGTGAAGAACGGGACCCGGAAGCTGCGCGGGCGCGCGAGGCCAGAGTGCAGATCCGCGAGCGGGACCATGTCGGCCGCGAACTTCCGCACGAGCCCCTGGTTCGGCGCCGCCGCGTACAGGTTGCCCCACGCGTCGGCGTCGAGCGACGTCACGACGTCCACGTCGCTCGGCGCGTCGGCGATCCACGCCAGCGCGCCGCCCTCGTAACGCAGGTGGACGATCCGGCGGGTGTGCGCGTCGGCGACGAACACGTCGGGCGTGCAGGCGCCGCCGGCGCGGCCCACGGTGAGCGCCAGCGGCCCCGCGAACCGGCCCGGCCCGTTGCCGAGGCCGCCGATCGCCGCGGCGAGCCGCGGCCCCGCGGGCTCGAGCGCGTACGCGAGCACTCGGTTCGTGCCGGTGTCGGCGACATACAGCCGGTCGTCGCCGGTCACGAACGGCGTGCCGCCGTCGGACCAGCTGACATCGTAGGGGCGGCTCATCCCCCGGATCTCGTACTGCGGGACCAGCGTCATGTCGCCGAATTCGCTCGAGGCCAGGAACACGAGCACGCGATCGTTGCCGGTATCGGCGACGTACACGTGATTCGAGGCGTCCACGGCGAGCCCGTGCGGGTCGTTGAGCGCGCCCAGCGGCTGGTTCCTGCCGTCGTAGGCGTCGAGCGAGCGCCCGAGCTCGCCGAACACCAGCCGGTTCCAGCGCGGGTCCGACACCACCTGGAACGTCCGCGTCTCGACGTACGGGAACACGTCGTACACGTCGACCGAGCCGAGCGTCACCGTGGCATAGGGGTTCGCGAACAGCTCGCGGCCCACCTGCCGGCGCGCGGCATCACGGGTCAGCGCATCCAGCCCCTGGTCGGGCGCGATGCGGGCCGGCGAGAACGTCGCCGCCGTCGCGGACGATGCGAGGGCCACACCGATCAGGAACCACATCATCACGAGTCTTCGCACGCTCAGCTCCCCTGTCCTGCCACCCTTGGGCACTAGAACCGGTAGACGACGCCGGATTCCAGGATGTCCGCCGAGTAGTTGTTGCTGTTGAAGTACCGCTCGTAGTCGAGCGTCAGGTCGAACTGCCGCACCAGCGGCGTCCGGGCCGCGAGCACTCCCAGATCGAAATCCAGCGTCACGCCGAACAGATGCGAGGCCAGCGGGCCGAGCCGGTAGTCGCCGGTGAGATAGCCGTCGACGCCGTTCGTCGAGTCGTATTCCGGCCGGTAGAACCGCGCCGCGGTCTGCGTGTAATAGCGGTACTCGTACTGGGCGAACATTCCGTGCGTGAGGTACTGGCTCAGGCGGCTGCTCGCCTCGTGCGACAGGATTCCCCAGTCGTCGGTGTAGAACCGGTAGTCGAACTTGAGGCTCGAGCGGTTCGGCAGGTACTGGTTGAACTTCACGAACGCGTCGCTGCGGGACCGGCTGCGCGGATGGCGTTCGGGCACGCTGGTGCCGCCGGCGTACACGCGGCGATAGGGGTTGTGCTGGAGGCCGTCGACGAGGTTCTCCTCGACGCCGAATCGCACCATCGACGTCGACGACAGGATCTGCGTGGCGACCGCGTTCCAATGGAGCGTCGTCTTGTGATCCGCGCCGGTGCTGGTGTTGTCGTTCGACTTAGGGTCGATGCGGTCCCAGCCGTAGCTGGTGCCGACGGCCAGGTTGAGCTGGCGGTTGCGCAGGTCGCGGTTGTAGGAGCCGCCGATCTGGCGCGCGAGGTAGTCGCTCTCGATCGAGTGGTAGTAGTCGAGCTCGGCGCTGCCGTGCGTGACCTGGCCCTGCAGCTCGTTGCGGAGCTTGGAGAAGTCCTGGTACGCGTTGCCGCGGATCGGCCGGCTCGCCGTGGTGATCGCGTCGACCGCCTCGGGGCTGCCGGCCGGCGCCGAGATGCCGGGCACGGTCACGCGCTCGTTGTTGTAGTGCAGCGTGAGCCCGTAGTCCGGGCCGAGCGGCACCGACACGTCCTGGATCAGCGAGCGCACCAGCACGTGCTTCGAGTCCGCGAAGTAGCGCAGCAACCCGTTCGCCGTCTGCGGATCGTCGGCGTCCGCGGCGGCGCCCGCCCGGGCGCACGCGAGGCTCAGCGCCAGCACGAGCAGCCCGGCGCTGCAGCCGGGCCGGCGGCCGTTCCGCGGCCGGCACGGCATAGGCGCGGTCATGCGCGGCGTCACTTGCACGCGCAGCCTCCGCCTTCGCCGCCGTCGCCGCCGGTCGAGCCTTCGCGCGCCTCGAACGCCTTGGTGCGGCGCGCGTCCTTCTTCGCCTCCGTCTTGAACGACATGATCGGGTCGGCGAGGTGCTCGCGCTGATAGACCTGCACGTTCCGGGCGGCGCAACCGGCCGTGGTCGCGAGCATCGCGGCGAGCGCGGCGCACGCCAGCAGGCGGCGCGCCACGGCTCGTGCCCTGCGGGCTCCGCGCGGCAGGTTCCGGATGCCCGGGGTCACCGCGAGCCTCCGGTGGATGCGTTCATCATCGGCGGGGGAGCGGCGAGCAGGGTCCGCACCTCGGACGCCAGGCCGGCGAGCGCCCGGTCGTCGGAACCGGTCGTGGTCCAGGCGATGTGCCCCGTGCGATCGAGCACCAGGGTCAGCGGCACGCTGCCGAGGTCGAGCGCGCGCGCGAGGCCGTCCGGCCCGTCCTGCGCGACCGCCAGCGTCACGCGATGGGCGCCGCAGAACCGGCGCGCGTTCGCGGCCTCCTCGTCGATCGACACCGCGATCACCCGGGCGCCGCCGCCGAGCTGCGCTTCGAGCGCGCCCAGCCGCGGCAGCTCGCGGCGGCACGGCGCGCACCAGCTCGCCCAGAAGTTCACGACGACGACGCTGCCCGCGAGCGAACCCAGCGTGAGCGTGCGCCCGTCGAGCGTGTGCAGGGGATGATCGCGCAGCGCGCGCTCGGCGACGGCCGTGCCGGCGCCGAGGCCCGCGAACGCGACCGGAGCCGCGTACGCGGCCGCCGGGGCGAGCAGCACCGCAGCGAGCGCCGCAATGGCTGCGGTCGCACGCATCGCGCCGTCGCGCGCTCCTTCGAGGCGGTGCGGCCCACCGGATCCGGCGGTACGCAATGCAGTCCCATGGACGAGGTTCATGACGTGTGGTCCCTCACTTGTACTGGGCGCCGAGCAGCACCCAGAGGTTGAACTTCCGTTGTTCCTGGGCGGTGAGCGAGTCGGGGCCCGCGGGATGCGAGCCCAGGCCGGCGTGCGTGCCGAGGCCCATCACGTAGTCGACCAGCACGGAGCGCCGCGGGAACGGCGGGACCGTTACGGTCGGGCCGTGCGCGGTCATCATCGTGGCGCCCGACAGGTTCACGTAGGCGCGCGGGAAGATCCGGTTGCCGCGGACCGTGTCTGCGGCGGCGCTCAGGTCTAGGTTCCCGGCGGCGGCGGTGGTGTCGATGCCGGCGATCACCGGCGTGTGACAGCTCGCGCACTTGGCGGTGACGATCGGGCCGATGTCGTTCTGGTAGTTGATGATCATCCAGTTGGCCTTCGGCACGTTCACGTCGTAGGGCGCGTGCGCCGCCGCCATCGGGTTCAGGTTCGTCGGCACCGGGCCACCCGCGACGCGGTCCTCGTGGCAGCCGATGCAGCGCGCGAACTCCTCGCCGGGGCGCACGGCCAGATGCGTGCGCTTCACCACGAAGCCGCGGCCGTGGCTGTCGAGCGTGGCGAAACTGATCGGCGTGTCGGCCGGCACCTTGATGCGGAACGAGCCGTCGGCTTCGACCGGCGCGAACCCGATCAGTGCGCGCTTCTCGAACTCGTTCGCCGAGAAGTCGTTCATCTCGCCGGGGCGCGTCGGGCGCGCCGCGATCACCGCGATGCTGTCGATGCGGTCGACGCCGCGCACCGGCACCTCCTGCCCGTCGCCGTGCCCGCGGTTGAACACGTCCTGGGCGAGGAACACGCCGTAGTCCTTGGTGCGATCCACCACCGACGGGATCACCGGCGGCTTGGGATGCGGCGCGAGCAACTGGGCGTCGTACTCCTGGGTGTGGGGATCGTTGTAGAGGAACGACAGGTTATGGACGCTGAACGTCGCCGGGTCGCCGGAGGCGCCGGTGCCGGACTGGTCCAGCGTGAACGTGTAGAGGCCGTAGTCGACGTCCTGATCGGTCGCGGCGGGCAGCGAGTACGAGGCGACGAACTTGTTGCCACCGAGCGGCCGCGGGTACTTGAACGCGCCATAGGGCCACGGCTTGCCGTCGGTGTTCACCTGGGGCGTGAGCACGTCCCAGTGCGTCGAGGTGCCGTCGGTCGCGGGGTCAGCCGGGCCCTGTTCCAGCTTGAGCATCGCGAGCGGGCCCGCGTCGCCCTCCACCTCGGTCGACTGGATCGCGATGATCCGGCCGTCCGGGGTGGGGACCGCGTGGAAGAAGTTCTGATCGTGCGGCCCGAAGAAGTGGAACGTGCCGGTGCCGTCGGGGTTCGTGAAGAACAGTGGGAACCGGTTGAAGTCGCCGAAGTGCTCCCAGCGCGTGTAGACGATGCGGCCGTCGGCCAGCAGCTCGGGATCGAAGTCGTCGCTCTGGTTGAAGCTGATGCGCTCGAGGTTGCCGCCGTCGGCGTCGCACACGTACAGGTGCTCGGCCGGCGCGTGGTTGTACTCGTCCATCTCGTTGTCGCGCGAGCTGGTGAACAGGATGCGCCCGTCGGGCAGGTACAGCGGGTCGAAGTCGTTGCCGCCGCCGCTCGTCACCTGCCGGAGCCCGGTGCCGTCGGCGCCGATCTCGTACAGGTTGTGGTAGGCGCCGCCCGCCGGCCGCATCGAGAACAGGATCTTCCTGCCGTCGAACGACACCGCGGGGTCCGACACCGCGGCGCCGGTAAAGTTCGTGATCGGCGTCACCACACCGTCGGGCGCGATTGGCGACAGCTTGCACAGGTTCGCCGGCGCCTCGGTGCGGTTGAGCGTTTCGGTCGCCGTGGACTTGACGAACACCAGCGCGTCGGTCGTCGCCTCCTGCTGGATCAGGTCTTCAGGCGCGCTGCCGCGGCAGCCGGCGAGCCCGCCGAGCCACAGCAGGACGGCCGGCGTGAGGAGTGCTGCACGATGAACGGGGAGTCGGAGCATGGTTCGGGTTCCAGGGGGTTACGGCGCGAGCGTCCGGTAGAAGGCCAGGGCGATCGTCGCCTCGCGGTATTCGTATGCGACGGTTCCCTGGCGGTACTGCTGCCTGCCGATCACGGTCATGCCGAGCAGCTCGGCGCGCAGCGCGAGATCCCGGCGGATGAAACATTCGAGGCCGCCGCCGAGGGTGAGGGCGTTCTTCGTCACGGGGTCGGCGTTGAGCGAGCGCCCCGGCAGCACGATGGTCATGCCGTAGCCGGCCGACGCGTAGGGCTGGAACCGGCCGGCGAGCGGCCGGCGCACGATCGCGCTGAACCGGTGCAGGATGCCCTGCACGGAATGGCTGGGGTTGTGTCCGATCGAGGCCTCGTAGCCGAGCCACGCGTTCGGGTTGTAGGCCGCGCGCAGCACGAACAGCCGCTGCGAGCCGAGCAGCCCGAACCCCGGACTGATCGACAGCCGGTTCAGGTAGGGCCGCACTCCGGGCTCGAGCGCGTACGGGTTCGCGGCCAGCTCGGGCACCAGGTGTTCGAGCCCGTCGGCCGCGATGACCGGCGTGTCGGCCGCGGTGGTGCCCGTGGCGACCGATGTGCCGGTCGCGGCATCGTGCTCCGGAGCCACGTCCGCCCGCGCGGCCATGGCTCCGAGCGTCAGGCAGCAGACGGCGGCACCGAGCGCCGTGCGCGTTGCGGTCATCGCAGCACCCCGTGCAGGATCCAGCCGCGGATCGCCTGGTATCCCGAGTCCGCGGGGGTCGCGAACACCTTCACGCCGTGCGGAACGCCGCCGGCGGCGAGCGCCAGCGGCTTGGTGAGGATGTGGCTCGAATCGAGCTGCGTGGGGTTGACCTGCAGCGCAGCCTGATCGAAGTCGAAGCGCAGGTCCTTGGCGCCCGCGGGGGACAGCGCGAACGTGCCGCGGATGCCGCCGCCGTGGCAGTCGCCCCCCGCGTCGCAGCCATTCCGCACCAGCACCGGCTCCACGGCCGCGACGAATTCGTCGTAGTCGAGCGTCAGCATGTGGCCGCCGGACGGAGGGGCGGGAGGCCGGGTCGGACTCTGGCAGCCGGGCACCGCCGTAGCGGACACGAGCAGCAGCGCGAGTGCCGTCGCACGTGCCACAACCCGACCCGATCCGATTCGAAGTTCATTCGCCACGAGGCTCCCCGGGATTGCAGTTCGCATTTCCAGCCATTGCGAATCGAACGGAGAGCACTTTCGGGCGAAACCCGAACGAATCTCTTCAACTGGTTCGAATTGCTGCGGCTAGGCGGTGTTCATGATCCCGTCCTCTGGGAAGATGGGCGGCCCAAGCGCAAGCACCGTGCCCTCGCGTGCAGAGGCTGGGGGGATTCGCTCAGCCGCTGCGATCCGCCCGCGGTGAATCACCCCAGGCGGGTGTCGGCCGTGCGGTGCGCACTTGCCATGAACTTCCGCTCAGAAGTAGACGACCTCGAATAGCGAGCGGGCGGCGGGCTCGAGCAGGAACCGGCCTTCGAGCGACGATTCGACCCACACCGTGTCCGTGCCGGCGCGACCCGGCGTCACGAGCACGGCCTGGATGTCGTCGCGCTCCTTCGCCTTCGCGCGCGCCGCGGCGGCGCCGAGCACGAACAGTGGCGTGTCCCAGCTGTCGGCGACGAATGCGCTGCGGGTGACGAGCGTCACCGCCAGCAGGCCCTCCGACGGGCGGCCGGTGCGCGGGTCCATGATGTGCCCGTAGGTGCGACCGTTGGCGGCGACGAACTGCTGGTACTTGCCCGACGTCGAGATGCCCTCGCCGCGCAGCAGGATGTGCGCGAAGTACGGCATGCGGTCGCGCGGATCGCGGATGCCGATGCGCCAGCCGTCCGACGTTGGCGAGTGTCCGAGCGCCATCATGTTGCCGGTCAGGTCGACGAGCGCGTTCGTGACGCCGTGCGCCGCCAGCGATTCGGCCGCGACGTCGACCGCGTAACCCTTGGCGATGCCGCCGAGATCGATGCGGACGCCGGGATTGTCGTAGGCCAGCGTGCCCGCCACGACGTCGAAGCGGAGCTGCCGGGCGCCGACCCGGCGGAACGCCGCGGTCGCCGCGGAATCGGTCGGCACGTGCGGAGTCCCGCCGATGAATCCCCACGCGCGCACCAGCGGCTCGACTGTGATGTCGAACGTGCCCGCGCTGCCGCGCCACACGTCGAGCGCCGCGGCGATCACCCGCGCCACCTCCGGCTGCACGTGCACCGGGCCCGCCGCGCACTCGCGATTGAGCCGGGCCACCTCGCTGGTCGTGGTCCAGTTGCTCATCAGCGAGTCGACACGCGCGAGCACGTTCTGCGCGATCCGCGCCGCGGGTTCCACCCGCGCCGAGTCGGCGGTGACGATCGTGATGTTCGCGTACGTGCCCATCGTGCGCATCGAGAACGTGACCGCGCGCTCCGGCGAAGCCGGAGCGGCGGCCGCCGCGTCGTTGCCTGGAACCGTCGGGGTCAGGCCGGCGATCATGGTGGCAAGCGCAACCAGCGTGGCTGCAACGATTCGCGGCGCTCGCCTGCCATGACGCTCGAAGTCCAATGGAACGCCCTCCCTGGGCACCTATGAAGGATGAGCGGCCTGATCGTGATGCGTGATACCCGGTTTTCGGCGGCCGTGGGCGCGATCCTCAGTGCCGATCGAGGTGAGACGTCGTCGCGATCGCGCGCGATCAGCCCGTGTCGCCGGCTCCGATCGCCTCGAGCTCCATCCAGCGCGCGTACGCCGTCTGGATCTCGCGGGCGACTTCGGCCATGCGCGCCTGCGCCGCCACGATCTGAGCACCCCGCTTCGCGTGGAAGCCGGGCGCGGCCATGAGCGCGAACAACTCCTGTTGCTCGGTCTCGAGAACCTCGATCCGCGCGGGCATGCCCTCGAGCTCGCGCTGCTCCTTGAACCCGAGCTTGCGCGACCGCGCGGCCGCGGCGCGCGGCTGCGGCCGGCGGGACTTCGCGGCGGCCGCAGCCGCGGGCGCCGCCGCCGGCCGCTGCCGCAGCCAGTCCGTGAAGCCGCCCACGTACTCCGTCCACCGCCCGTCGCCCTCGAACGCCAGCGTCGAGGTGACGACGTTGTCGAGGAACGCGCGATCGTGCGATACCACGAGCAGCGTGCCCTGGAACTCGAGCAGCAGGTCCTCCAGCAGTTCGAGCGTTTCCAGGTCGAGATCGTTCGTGGGCTCGTCGAGCACCAGGAGATTGGCCGGCCGTGACAGGATCTTCGCGAGCTGCAGCCGGCGGCGCTCGCCGCCCGACAGCTTCGTCACCGGTCCCCGGATCTGCTCGGGCGAGAACAGGAACTCCCGCAGGTAGCCGACGACGTGGCGTTCCATGCCCCCGACGAACACCACCTCGCGCCCCTCGCCGATGTTGCCCGCCACCGTCTTCGTCTCGTCGAGCGAGTCGTGGAGCTGCTCGAAGTGCGCGACCTCGAGGCGCGAGCCGCGCTCGACGGTGCCGTGCGCCGGAGCCAGCTCGCCCAGCAGCAGCCGGATCAGCGTGGTCTTGCCGCAGCCGTTCGGGCCCAGGATGCCGACGCGGTCACCGCGCAGCACGGTGCACGACAGGTCGCGGACGATCGGCCGCCCCCCGAGCTCGTGGCTCAGGTTCCGGCACCGGATCACCATGTGCCCCGACCGCTCCGCCTCCTGGAGCTGCGCCTGCACGCGCCCCGGCTCCTCGCGCCGCGCGCGGCGCTCGAGGCGCAGCGATTCGAGCGCGCGCACCCGGCCTTCGTTCCGGGTGCGCCGTGCCTTGATGCCCTGCCGCACCCATGCCTCCTCCTGCGCCAGCTTGCGATCGAACAGCGCCGCCTGATCGGCCTCGACGCGGAGTTCGTCCTCGCGGCGTTCGAGATAGGCGTCGTAGCCGGTGCGGTAGCTGCGCAGCGCGCCGCGGTCCAGGTCGAGGATGCGGGTGGCGAGGCCGCGCAGGAAGCTGCGATCGTGGGTCACGAACAGCAGCGCGCCGCGGCGGCGCGTCAGCGCCTGCTCCAGGTGGTCGATCGCGTCGATGTCGAGATGGTTCGTGGGCTCGTCGAGAATCAGCAGCTCGGGATCGCGCACCAGCGCGGCGGCGAGCAGCACGCGGCGCTTGGATCCCGCCGACAACGCGGCGAGATCGGCGCCGACGTCGAGCGTCAGGTCGGAGGCCGCCTGGTCGATCCGGGTCTCGATCGTCCAGGCGGCGTCGCTCGACGTGACGCCGCACACGTGCCGCAGGTAGTCGTGGACGGTTCCGGTCAGGTCGAACGGCACGTTCTGCGGCAGGCTCGCGATGCGCAGGCCCGGCTGGCGCACAACCTCCCCGGCATCGGGCGCCAGCGTGCCCTCGACGATCGCGAGCAGTGTCGATTTGCCGGCGCCGTTCCGGCCGAGCAGGCCGATGCGCTCGCCGTTCTCGATCTGGAGGCCAACGGCATTCAGCAGCGGCGGGCCATCGAACGCGATGGACACCTGATTCAGGCTCAGCAGCGGCATCGGGGAGGCGTCTCCAGACGGTGGGGGATCGGGGAATTCGGCAGAGCGTGCCCGCATCGCGTCGCGGAAGCAATTCGTGGGATCCTGTCGCCATGAGCGACATGGGCATGGACGCGGGCCGCGGTGCCCGGCGGGGCCGCCGATGAACTTCGCGGAATTGGTCGACGTTTCACGGCGCGTCGCCTCCGCGCCCGGCCGCATCGACAAGGCGGAGCTGCTCGGCGGCCTGTTGAAGCGGCTGGATCCGGACGAGATCGCGATCGGCGTCGCCTGCCTCGCCGGACATCTCCGCCAGGGCCGGATCGGCATCGGCGCAGCGGTGCTGCGCGCGGCCGCGCGACCGCCGTCGCCGGCCACGCCGCCCTCGCTGTTCGAGGGCGCCGGGGCGCACGCGGTGGCGCCGTTGACGCTGCAAGACGTCGACTCCACGTTCGAGCGGCTGGCCTGTGTGTCCGGCCCGGGTGTGACCGGCGCCCGCGCCGGCCTGCTGCGCGAGCTGTTCGGCCGGGCGACCGCGGAGGAGCACGACTTCCTCCTGCGGCTGGTGCGGGGCGAGTTGCGGCAGGGCGCGCTGCTGGGCGTGATGGAGGATGCCGTGGCGCGGGCGAGCGGGCTCGCGCTCGATGAGATCCGCCGCGCCGCGATGCGCTCCGGCGATCTCGAACGGGTCGCGGTGGCCGCGCTCACCGACGGCCTGACCGGGCTCGAGCGGTTTCAGATCCGGCTGTTCCACCCGGTGCTGCCGATGCTCGCCCAGCCGGTCGCCGACATCGCGATGGCGCTGGCGCGGCTCGGCACCGCAGCGTTCGAATTCAAGCTCGACGGCGCGCGCGTGCAGATCCACCGGAACGGGGACGAGGTGCGCGTCTATTCCCGCCAGTCGAACGACGTCACGGCCGCGGTGCCCGAGCTGGTGGAGGCCGTGCGCGCGCTGCGGCTCGACGACGCGATCCTCGACGGCGAGGCGATCGCGCTCGGGGCGGGCGGTCGCCCGCTGCCATTCCAGGAAACGATGCGGCGCTTCGGCCGCCAGCTCGACGTGGCCCGCATGCGCGCCGAACTGCCGCTCACGCTCACGCTGTTCGACCTGCTGCGCCTCGACGGCGTGGATCGCACAGGCGAGCCCGCGCGCTCGCGCGGGGCGGCGTTGCGCGAGCGCGCCCCCCGGATCGCGGTGCCGCAGCTCGTGACCGGCGACGTCGCGGAGGCGACGCGGTTTTACGAGCAGGCGGTCGGTCTCGGACACGAAGGCGTGATGGCGAAGGCGCTCGATGCGCCGTACGAGGCCGGCGGGCGCGGCCACGCGTGGCTCAAGGTGAAGGCCGTGCACACGCTGGACCTGGTGGTGCTGGCCGCAGAGTGGGGGAGCGGCCGGCGCATCCACTGGCTCAGCAACATCCACCTGGGCGCCCGGGACCCCGCGACCGGCGGATTCGTGATGCTCGGCAAGACGTTCAAGGGCATGACCGACGCGATGCTGGAGTGGCAGACCGCCGAGTTCCAGCGGCTCGCCGTGCAGAGCGAAGGCTACATGGTGCGGCTGCGCCCCGAGCTCGTCGTCGAGGTGACGTTCAACGACGTGCAGAGGAGCCCGCGCTATCCGGGGGGCATGGCGCTGCGCCTCGCGCGCGTGAAGGCCTACCGGCCCGACAAGCGGGCCGACGAGGCGGATACCGTGGAGACGGTGCGTGCGCTGATGAAATGACGAAGGCCAACAAGAGGCGATTCCCGGCGCGCCGTGAACTCGATGGTTCCAACGTACGCCTGGTTTGAACTCCAATGTCCCCAACATGTTGTGCGATTTTGCGTTCCTCCGCGGAGGCCGGTTCCCAACATGCACGTCGCGAACTGGTACCCTGCCTGCCGATCGGGTATGTATCCCGTTCTGCCGATGCCCGCGAGCGGTCCCGCCATCCCCCACGTCCACCCCACGAGGTCTCCATGTTCCGACGCATCGGTTTGGGCACGGCCATGCTCCTCGCGCTGGCGAGTTCACAGGCGGCCGCCTGGCCGGCAGCCCCGCTCGACATCCATGCGGCACCGGCGACAGCCGTGGCCCGGCACGCCGCTCATCGGCGCTCCGGCATCGCGTCCTACTACGCGCACCGGCTCGACGGCCGCATGACCGCGAGCGGCGATGCCTACGACGAGAACGCGCTGACCGCCGCGCACCGGACGCTGCCGTTCGGAACGCGCCTGCGCGTGACGAACCTCATGAACGCGCGCAGCATCATCGTGATGGTCACGGACCGCGGCCCGTTCGCAGCCGGCCGGATCATCGACCTGTCCTGGCGGGCGGCACTCGAGCTGGGTTTCGTGGCTCGCGGCACGACGCGCGTGAAGATCGAGCGGCTGGCGCCCGAAGCGGGGCTGGAGCGCCTGCCGGCGACGGCCCGCGCAGAAGCCCAGGCAGCGGCGCCCGCCGGCGACTAGCCTGGCGTCGCGCTCAGCTCCGGGTTCGCGAATCCGGTCGCGGGCGGAACTCACGAGACCACACCCGCCGGACTAGGACGAGTGGTTCCGCAGCAGCGCGACGAGCGCTCCGTGGTCCACGGGTTTCACGAGATGGGCGTTGAAGCCGGTGTCCATCGAGCGCCGGCGATCCTCCTCCTGGCCCCAGCCGGTCGCGGCGATCAGCAACGCGTCGCGGCCCCACGGCATCGCCCGCACCTGCTTCGCGACCTCGTAGCCGTTGAGGCGCGGCATCCCGATGTCGAGCAGCAGCACGTCGGGACGGAACTCTTCGGCGCTGCGCACCGCCTCCTCGCCGTCATAGGCGACCACCACCTCGTTGCCGCCGAGTCGCAACAGCATCGCCATGGAGTCCGCGGAATCGCGATTGTCGTCCGCGACCAGGATCCGTCGCGGCCGCGCCGCGGGCGTGGCGTCGGGGCGCGCGGGCTCGGGAGCGGGCGTGCTCGCCGCCTGCGCCGGCAGCCGGATCGTGAACCGGCTGCCCCGGTCGGGGCCGTCGCTCGCGACGGCGATCGACCCGCCATGCATTTCGACCAGTTGCTTCACGAGCGTGAGGCCGAGACCGAGTCCGCCCCGGGAATGATCGGGGGAGCGGTCGGCCTGGTAGAACAGATCGAACACGTGGGGCAGGTGCTCCGCGCTCAGGCCCTTGCCGTCGTCTTCGACGAAGATCGTCACGGCATCGCCGCGTCCCGCGGCGCCCACCGTGATCCTGCCGCCCGGGCGCGTGTACTTCGCCGCATTGTCCAGCAGGTTCGACAGCACCTGCGCGAGCCGCACCGGATCGCCGTCGACGTGCAGCGGGCCACCGGGCGGTTGCAGCGTGAGTGAGCGATCCGTCTCGCCGATCGCCGGGCCGGCCGCGGCGATCACGCCGTCGAGGAACGCGCCCAGCTCGATCGTTTCGCGGCGCAGCTCGAGCTTGCCCTGGGTGATGCGGCTCACGTCGAGCAGGTCGTCGATCAGGCGGGCGAGGTGCACCACCTGACGCTGGATCACGTCGTGGCTCCAGCTCACGTCCGGGTCGGTCGTGCCCTTGAGGCGTAGCAGCTCGACCGCGCTGCGGATCGGGTTGAGCGGGTTGCGCAGCTCGTGCCCGAGCGTCGCGAGGAATTCGTCCTTGCGGCGGTCGGCCTCGCGCAGCGCCTGCTCGTTGCGGTGGCGTTCCGAGATGTCGGATTGGGTTCCCCAGATGCGCAGCAGCCGCCCGTTCTCCACCACGCCGGCGAAATTGTTCGAGAACCACACCGGGTTGCCGTCGCGATCGAACTCCGCCGATTCGTCATCGGTCACGCTGTAGCCGGCCTCGACCACACGGCACAGGTGACGCCAGCGCACCGGATCGTCCACCGGCAGCAGCCGGTCGAGGCCGAATCCGATCATGTCCTCGCTGCGCTCGTACCCGTACATGCGGGCGAATGCGTCGTTGCACTCGGCGATGACGCCATAGGCATAGGCGAGTCGCGCCTGGTCCTCGACCGGCAGCGAGATGTCGATCGGCACCGCCAGCTCGATCCGGTAGATGCCCTCCGTGCTGTTGGTGACGAACGCCCGGTAGCGCTCCTCGGCTTCGCGCAGCACCCCCTCGGTCCGGTTCCGCTCCAGCAGCTCCTCCTTGGACCGCCGATACAGCGCCGCGTTCTCGAGCGCCACGGCCAGCAGCAGCGAGATGCCTTCGAGCAATTCGAGATCGGTCTCCGTGTAGGCGCCCTCGCGGTCCGTCATCACCTGTACGACGCCCGTGACGTCACCCTCGAGCAGCAGTGGCGTCATGATCGCGCTGCGGCTGCCGGTGGGCGGCCCCCGGCGCAGGTCCCGGACCTCGCCGCTCGGCTCCACCTCGTAGAACGTCCCCTGGGGATCGCGCACGCGCTCGCTCACGTCCGAGAACAGCATCGGGCGGCCGGTACGCAGCACCTGCGTCTGCATGCCCTCGGCATCGGGGCGGTAGACGAGCGGCGGCAGCGCGGCTGGATCGAGCACGTTGCCGCCGACCCAGGCGTACGCGCAGCGGATCAGGCCTTCGCGCGCGTCGAACGACGACACGATGAGGCCGTCGCAGGCCATCGCGTCGCACACGCTGTCCTTGAGGCGCGTAAAGATCGCCTCGGGCTCGAGGCTGCTGCCCAGCTGGCGGGCGGTCTCGACCAGCACGCGCTGCGCGCTCTCGAGCGTCGGGGCGGAAGCATGTGAAGCGCGATGTGGATCGGGCGGATTCGTTTGGGACATGCAGACTCCGGCATGCAGGCTCGAGGCGACTCCCCGAAAGCTAGCATACCGGCGCCCGCGCCGCCGCCGGTCTTCGTTCAGCGCTTGCGGGCCACGATTTCCACCACCATCGGCGTCACCTGGAACGCGCCCGGGGTGGTTTCGAGCTGTGCGAACGCGGCGGTGATCTCGGCGGCGCGCGCCGTGTCGATGCGGCCGAGGTCCACGAGCCGCCGGAGACCGACGCCGATGAACGCGCGCGGCCACGCCCACACCGGGTCGCCGGGCCGGGTGATCTCCACCAGCGGCTCGAGGTGGCGGAGCTCGAACCCGAGCTCCGCGAGCCAGCGCGGCAGCTCGAGGCCGATGTCGGGCTCGCCGCCCTCGGCCCGCCAGCTCGCGATCACGTGGTCCACGAACTCCTCGAGTACGGGGCTGCGCGGCGAGGATCGCCACGACCGGTAGTCGATGTATTCGTGCAGCACCATGTGCCCGCCCGGGCGCAGCGCACCCGCGGCGCGTTCGAGCAGGGTCCGCGGGTGCCGCACGAACGAGTAGAGCCAGCGCGACCAGATGCCGTCGGCCTCGAGCGGCGGCAGCGGCTGCTCGTCGAGGTCGAGCTCGAGCGTCTCGATCTGCGGCAGCCCCCGGCCGCCCGCGGCCGCCTGCAACCGGTCGAGGAACCGGCGCGAGCGGTCGATCGCGAGGACGTGCCCGTCACGCCCCACGAGCTCCGCGAGGTCGAGCGCGGCGTAGCCGGGGCCGCAGCCGAGGTCGACGAGCGTGTCGCCGATCGTGAACCCGGCGCGCCGCCAGGCCCGGGTCGCCTGCGGCCGCCACACGGAATGCTGAAGCCCGAGCCGCGCGACCTCGTCGTCGTGGGTTCCGAGCACGTAGTCCTTTTCGAGTGGCATGGCGGCGCGCCGTCAGCCGGTCCGGGTCCAGCTCGCGCGCGGATCCGGCAACGGAGTGAGCCGCGCCTCGATCTGCGTGCGGAGGGGCTCGAACTGCGGCGGCAGGATGATGTGCTGCCCCAGTTCCTCGACGGGCGAATCGATCGTGAAGCCCGGTGCGTCGTCGGCGATCTCGTACAGGATCCCGCCGGGCTCGCGGAAGTAGATGGAGTGGAAGTAGTGGCGGTCGATGATCGGCGTCGAATTCACGCCGAGTTCCTGCAGCCGCTCGAGCCACTGGGGATGCTCGGCCGCCCGCGCGCCCCACGCCACGTGATGCACGGTGCCCGCGCCCGGCGTTCCGCGCAGCGCGGGCGGCGGCTCGAACGCGATCGTGCCCCCGCGGCGATCGCCGCGCACCTCCCAGACGCCGTCGCCCGCGCGGCGCGCGCCCAGCACACGTTCCAGCAGATCGCCGCTGCGGTCGATGCGCGGGCCGAACGCGCGCACGCCGTCGAAGCCCTGGAGCGCATGCTCCGCCGGGATGTCGGGGTGGTGCGCCACGAGCGGCGCATCGGCAGCGTGGCTCACGACCAGCGCGTGCCGCAGCTCCTCGGGATCCGCGAACCGCAGCTCCGCGCCGGTTCGCTCGCTCTCCACGCCGTGACGGCCGAGCCGCGCGGCCCAGAACTCGAGCGCCGCCTCGGAGCCGACACGCCACACGATGGTGTGGACCATGCCGCCGCCGGCGCGGCCGAGCGGCGAGCCGGGATACTCGAAGAACGTGATGTCGCCACCAGGGTCGCCGGTCTCGTCCGCGTAGAACAGATGGTAGACCTCGGGATCATCCTGATTGACGCTCTTCGCGACCAGCCGCAGGCCGAGCACCCCGGCGTAGAACTCCACGTTACGCGGCGCGTCACCGGTGATGCACGTGACGTGATGGATGCCTTCGAGCTTCATGACCGACCTCCGACCCCGGTTCGGTCCCGGGGGAAACATTGTTTAGGCGCAGGCGGGCGTCGTCCCCGTGGTCTGTAAGCCGGTGACGACAGTTCCGTGGACGACAGCCTACGCGAACGCCATTTCGATTGCTGCCGGACGGACTAGATCCCTACACTCATTGGAGTTCCCGCCTCAGGGGTCTTGGCGGCCTCACAATTGCCTGAACGTTTCAGCTTACCCCGCGCGCATCGACATTCGGGCCGGGCGACGATCGCGGCCGCATTCTCGCACGAACCTTTGAGGCGTCCATGATACCGAGTCACCCCTCCTCGCCAGCCGCCTCACGTCCGCGCCCCTGGCGCGTGTTCAGAACATTCCAGCCGTGGAGCGCCGCGGTGCTGTGCGCCGGCGTGTTCGCCGCGATGTGCGCCGCCTGCGCGGGAGCCGACGGCATCAACCTGTCGTGGGACGAATGCGGCACCGCCGGCACCGAGCTCAAGACCTTCGCGTGCGGATCGGCGACCACGACGCCGTTCGTGCTGATCGGGTCGTTCCAGCCGCCGGAGGGGGTCGACGAGTTCCTGGGTACGGAGGCCGAATTGCGCGTGGCGTCGAAGACGCTGCCGAATTGGTGGGCGCTGGGCGACGGTCAGTGCCGCTCGGGCGGGCTGATGACGGATTTCCGCTTTGCGGCCGGAGGCGCCTGCTCGGATTTCTACGGACGCGATGCCGTGGGTGGCTTCCTCTATGATCTGGGAGCGTTCGGCGCGAACACCGCCCGGCTGCGAATCACGAGCGCGGTGCCGATCGACAAGCGCGGGCCGGTCGATCCGGGCAAGCAGTACTACGCGTTCAAACTGCTGTTGCTGCCGGATATCGGATCGGGGAGCTGCGCGGGCTGCGACGTCCCGGTCGGGATCACGCTGAACAAGCTCCAGCTGTTCCAGTCGCCCGAGGCCAACAACGATCCCGTGATCGACACGCCGCTCGACCGCACCGCCGTATCCTGGCAGGCGTCGGTCGGCGGGCCGGCCACGCTCGCCTCGTTCGAACCCGCGGGCGGCATGCCCGGCCAGGTGGTCCATCTGCACGGCAGGAATCTCGACGGCACTTCGGTGGTGCGCTTCAACGGGGTCGAAGCGCCCTTCACCGTGGTCAGCGATTCGCTCGTCGACGCCACCGTGCCCGCCGGGGCGCGCAGCGGACCGCTCGAGCTCATCACGCCGTTCGGTGCCTCGCGCACCGCGAGTGCGTTCGTCGCGGCGCCGGTGATCGAGTCGTTCCTGCCGCGCCAGGCCCAGCCGGGGACGGACGTGGTCGTCCACGGCCGCAACTTCAGCAACGTCTCCAGCGTGAAATTCGCCGGCGTTGCCGCCGAATACCAGGTGTTCGGCGACTCGGCGCTGCGGGCGATCGTTCCCGCCGCCGCGGCCGACGGTCCGATCGTCGCGACGAATCCCGGCGGCACCGGTGGCTCGGAGGTGTTCCGCGTCGGCGTCGATGGCGGGGTGCTCGACCTGGCGTGGGACGATTGCGGCGCCGCGGGCAGCGAGCTCAAACAGTTCGCGTGCAACCGCGACACCGGTGCCCCGTTCTCGCTGGTCGCGTCGTTCGCGCCGCCGTCCGGCGTGACCCAGTTGTCGGGCATCGACGCAGACGTGGCGGTGTTCGCGACCGAACTGCCGGACTGGTGGAAGCACGGCGCCGGCGATTGCCGCGCCGGCCTCGGCTTCAATACGACGTTCGACGGTCCGCCCGGTGGCGCCTGCACCGACGCATGGACCGGCCGCGCGAGCGGCCACACCACCTTCGAACTCGCGTACTACGGCGCGAATTCCGCGCGGTTCCACGTGGTGGGCGCCATGCCGGAGGTGTCCACGGCCGCGGTGGACCCGCACGCCGAGTACTACGCGTTCCGCCTGAACCTGTTGCCCGCGCGCTCCACCGGCGGTTGCGCGGGCTGCTCGATTCCGGTGCGGCTGGTGCTGCAGCAAATCCAGCTGCTGCAGCCCGCGGCGGCGGCGTTCGATCCCGTGATCACGGCGCCATTCCACCGCAATTCGGTGCTGTGGCAGGGGGCCCCGGGCCCATTGCCCCGCGTCGACGATTTCCAGCCGCGGGTCGGCGTGGCGGGCACCCCGGTCGAGATCACCGGCAGCCACTTCACCGGCGCGACCGAAGTGCGGTTCGGGAACGTGCCGTCGGCGACGATCACCGTGCGCTCCGATTCGCTCATCAGCGCACTCGTCCCGTTCCTGGCGCCGTCCGGCCGCGTCCTCGTGAAGACGCCGTATGGCGCGGGTGCGAGCGAGGGCGTGTTCATCACGCCGCCTTTGATCGGGTCGTTCACCCCCGGACAGGCGCCGGCCGGCGCCACGATCACGATCCACGGGACGAACCTGGCGAACGTGGTGGGTGTGACGTTCAACCGCAAGGGGGCGCAATTCCAGGTCGTATCGGATTCGGTGGTCACCGCGGTGGCCCCGCGCAACACCACCGACGGTCATATCGGAGTGAACAACGCCGCGGGGGAGGCGCTGTCGGATGGCGTGTTCCATTTCGGCTCCACCACGGTGCCGACTCCAACCATCTCGTCGTTCACGCCTGCGTTCGGTGTGCCCGGCACCGAGGTGAGCCTCGCCGGGGAGAATCTCGCCGGGGCCACGTCCGTCACGTTCGGCGGGGTCCCGGCGACGTTCCGGCAGTCGAGCGACGTGCTCGTGATCGCGACGGTGCCGCAGAGTCCGGCCATCGGGCTGATCGCAATGACCACGGCGGGTGGCGTGGCGCACACGTCAATCGCGTTCATCGTGCCGCCCGTGATCCAGTCGTTCTCGCCGCTCGAGCTGCGGCCGAACGACGAGGTGACGATCCTGGGACGCAACTTCACGCAGGCGAAGGGTGTGCAGTTCGACGTGGAGGCGGCGGACTTCTCGGTGCGCAGCGATTCGCTGATCGAGGCGTTCGTGCCGGCGGGCGTGGTGGCGACGGGGGCGGTGCAAGTATCGAACGTCGCCGGCGATGGGGTATCGGCCCAGCTCTATCATCTGAGCCCCGAGCCATCCGGCGGCGGGATCAACCTGTCGTGGGACGACTGCGGCGCCGCCGGCGAACCGGATCAGACGTTCACGTGTGATGCGAACTCCGGCGCGCCGCTCACGATGGTGGGGTCGTTCGTGGCGCCGGCGGGGATCACGCAGTTTGTCGGTGCCACCGCCGAACTGCGGGTGGAGTCGAAGGCCGACGTGCTGCCCGACTGGTGGCGGTTCGGCACCGGCACCTGCCGGGGCACGGGGATCAGCGCGGACTTCAACTTCACCGAGGGTCCGTTCACCTGCCTCGACCCGACGACGGGCCGCGCGGCGGGTGGCTTCGTCTACGAGATCGGCCAGCATGGTCCGAATTCCGCGCGCATCCGGCTGACGTACGCGGTGCCGTTCGATACCCGCGACGCGCTCGAGGCGGGGAAGGAGTACTACGCGTTCCGCGTCCGGGTGACGCGTGCGCGCTCGACCGGCGCCGGCACGTGCGACGGGTGCAGCGACGCCGTGGACATCACGTTCCGTCAGATCCAGTTGTTCCAGCCGCCCGAGCTCCACGACGATCCGACGCTCGACGCGGTCGCGGTCAGCGCCAAGATCCGCTGGCAGCCGTCCCACGGCGGCCCGAACCTGGTGCGCGATCCGTCCTTCGAGACTTCGCTCGCGGGCTGGGGACCGGTGGGCGGTGCCACGCTGGACCGGGTGCCGCAGTCCCACACCGGTACGTTTGCGATGCAGGTGACGGGAGCGGATTCCCTGGGCGAGTTCGGCATCAACGACTCGCCGAACCTGGTGGCGCGGGTGCCGGCGGCGCACCGCTCGTACCGGTTCCTGCTGTTCGCCCGCGCCATCGGCGCGCCGTCGCCGATCCAGTTGCGCATGCGCGAATACTCGGGTCGGGTGCGGGTCCAGACCGCGACCAGCGCCTGGGTCCCGCTCACGACGGACTGGCAGCGGGTGCAGGCCCAGATCACGAGCCTCAACGACTCGTCGACGATCGACTTCCAGGTGATCGGCGCGGGACCGGCGCCGCGCACGGTGTTTCAGATCGACGACGTGGAGGTCTCGCTGATGGGCAGCGAGCCGGTGCTCGTCGTGCCGTCGTCGGTCAACGCCACCCCGGGAGTGCCGGTCGAGATCACCGTCACCGCGAGCGATCCGGGCGGCGAGCCGATCCACGCGTTCGTCGCCGACCTGTCGGGACTGCCGATGCTGAACGACGCCGTGTTCACTCCGGACCCCGACCTCACGCGCGGCGTGTTGCGCTGGACGCCGCAGCCGGAGGACGCCGATGGTGACTACGTCGTGCCGTTCCGCGTCACGAGCGTGCTCGACAAGTCGCGTTCGACCGAGATCCACGTGGCTCACGCGGATCCGTATCCGCTCGTCACCAATCCGTCGTTCGAAACCGAAGTCATCGGGTGGCACGGCTACGAGGGCGCCACGTTCGAGCGTGTCACTCCCGGACGCACCGGCGCCTGGGCGCTGTCGGTGCACGAAGCCGACTCCACCGCGGAGTACGGGATCAACGATGCGCCGAACTGGGTGGTGACGACGCCGGGCGCCGGCATTCCCTACCGGTTCTCCGCCTGGGTGCGCGCCGCGTTCGGCACCGGGGTCGGGGTGTTGCGCGTGCGCGAGTTCCAGGGCCCGCTGAAGGTCGGCGCTTCGTCGTATTCGGCCACGATTTCGCTGACACCCGAGTGGCGGCAGGTCGAGGTCGATCGCGTCACCGGCGCAGCGGGCTCGACGCTGGACTTCCAGGTGCTGTGCTATCCGGATGCCGCCGGCACCGCTTTCAATGTGGACGACGTCACGATCCGGCCGCTGGTGACGCCGCCGGCGCCCGCGACGGCGGCAGAGAAATCGGCCGGGAAGATGGTGTTCGAGAGGCCCACCGTTTATCCCAACCCATTCCGCGGGCGCGCGATGCTGGGCATCACGCTCTCGCGGCCGGGGCCGATGCACGTGGGTGTCTACGATCTGAGCGGACGGCGGGTGCGTACGGTGTACGATGCCGCCCATGCCGAACCCGGGACGCACATCTTCGAGCTCGATGGCAGGGACGACCGCGGACACCGGCTCGGCGCCGGAGTGTTCTTCTATCGCATCGAGAGCCCGAACGGGGTCCAGCAGGGCCGGTTCGCCATGCTGGAGTGAGTTCGTGGCGGACGGAGTGCGGGCGCCGCAATGAAGCGCCCGCACCGCCTGCTCGCCGCGGTCCCGCCGGCCGTCATGCTGGTCGGCGTGCCGTTCGCGAATCACGTACGCCCGTACGTGTTCGGCCTGCCGTTCCTGTTGTTCTTCTTCGTCGCGTGCGTGCTGCTCACTTCCGTGGCGCTCGCGTGCGTCGGCTGGCTCGATCGCCGCGCGGATGCGCGCGATGCCGCCGAACCCAGTTGCGGGTCCCCGGCGCCCCCGGCTCCCCCGGCGCCATGACTCCCGCGCTCGCCGTCCTCGGAGTGTTCCTGGCACTGGCGCTCGGCATCGGCATCCTCGCCCGGCGCGGACGGCCCATGACGCTCGAGCAGTGGACCGTCGGCGGCCGCGGCTTCGGCTCGGTGTTCGTGTTCCTGCTGATGGCCGGCGAGATCTACACGACGTTCACGTTTCTCGGCGGCAGCGGCTGGGCGTATGGCCGCGGCGCGCCGGCGTTCTACATCCTCGGCTACGGCGCGGTGGCGTACGCGCTGTCGTACTTCCTGCTGCCGGTGCTGTGGCGCTACGCCACGCAGCACCGGCTGCACTCGCAGGCCGACTTCTTCGCGCGCAAGTACGGCAGCACGCCGCTCGGCGTGCTGGTGTCGCTCGTCAGCGTGGCGGCGATCGTCCCGTACCTCACGCTGCAGCTCAAGGGCCTCGGGATCATCGTCTCGGAGACGTCGTACGGCGCGATCCCGGTGGAGGTCGCCGTGTGGCTGAGCGTCGCAGCGCTCGTGGTCTACGTGGTGATCTCGGGCGTGCACGGTTCGGCGTGGACGGCGGTGCTCAAGGACGTGATGATCCTGGGCGTCGCGGTCGGGCTCGGCGTCTATTTCCCGAGCCACTTTCACGGTGGGTTCCGCGCGATGTTCGAGGCGATCGATCGCGCGAAACCCGGGTTCCTCACGCTGCCGCCGCATGGCCTGAGCGCCACGTGGCTGATCTCGACGGTGCTGCTGAGCGCGCTGGGGTTCTACATGTGGCCGCACGGGTTCGCGTCGGTCTACACCGCGAAGTCCGAGGACGTGTTTCGCCGCAACGCGGTGGTGATGCCGCTCTATCAGCTCGTCCTGCTGTTCGTGTTCTTCGCCGGGTTTGCCGCCATCACGACCGTGCCCGGGCTCACGGGCGCCGACGCCGACCTGTCGCTGCTCCGGCTGTCCAAGCTCGCGTTCGGGCCGTGGACGGTCGGCCTGATCGGCGCCGCCGGCTTGCTCACGGCGCTGGTGCCCGGCTCGATGCTGCTGCTCACCGCGGGCACGATCCTGTCCAAGAACGTGTTCCGGGTGGCGGTGCCGGGCGCGAGTGACCGCACGGTGGCCCGGCTGGCGCGCGGACTGGTGCCGGTCGTCGCGGTGCTCGCCGCACTGTTCGCGCTGCGCGGCGGCCAGGCGCTCGTGCCGCTGCTATTGCTCGGCTACAACGTCGTCACCCAGTTGTTCCCGGCGCTGATGGCCTGCCTACCCGCGACGCCGCTCGCGACGCCCGCTGGCGCCGCCGCCGGTATCCTCACCGGTGAGACGATCGTGATCGCGTTCGCCGTGTCGGGCGCGACGCTGCCCCGGCTGTTGCCGAATGCGCCGGCGATCGTCACCGACATCAATGTCGGTCTGGTCGCGCTGGCCGCGAACGCGGCGGTGATGGTCGCGGTGTCCGCGATGACCCGCGGTCCGGTGCCCGCCGCAGCGGTCGCGGGAGCGCCCGCCGGGGCGCCGATCGCGGGATCCTGAGGCGCGAATGACCGGCGCCCGGGTGCTCGTGGCCGCGCTGGCGCTCGCGGCCCTGCCCGCGATCCCGCCCGCGGCTTCGTCCGCGGTTGCATCCGCAGCCACGCCCGCGGTGGCGCTCCCCGTCCGCGCGGTTGCGTTCGGCACCGCGGACGCGCCCCCCGTGCCATCGCGGCGGCTCGAGGATCGCGTTGCCGTGCGGGTGACCCCGGCACTCGCGTCCGAGTTGCGTGCGGCCGCGCCTCGCAGCGGTCGCGGCGGCGGCGGGCGTCGCGGAGTTCGAGCCCGAGTTCCCGCCCGCCCCGGGCACGAGCGCGTTCGCGTTCGCGCCGTTGTCGGAGTTCCTGATCGCCCGGCTCGCGCCCGGCGCCGGCGTCGATCGCGCGCTCGCGGCGCTGCGCCGATCGTCCGGCATCGCGGACGCCTGGGCGATCGCCGTGCTGCCGGTGTCGGTCGCGGCGCCCAACGACTCCCTGTGGCCGCTGAGCCATCATCTCGATCAGCCGTCGATGCGCGACGTGCGCGCGCTCGCGGCGTGGGACACCTATCGCGGCGATTCCAGCGTGGTCATCGCGATTCTCGACACCGGCATCCTGCCCTGGCATCCCGATCTGGGCGGCCTCACGGCACCCACGCAATTGTGGACCCATGCGGCGGAACTGCACGGCCAACCCGGAGTGGACGACGACGGGAACGGCTATGTCGACGACTTCTGGGGCTGGGACTTCGTCGCGTCGGCGCCGGGGGCGCTCGCGGATCTGGGCGAGGACTGGCGCGATGCCGACAACGATCCGGTCGATTTCGCCGGCCACGGCACGGCGATCGCGGGCCTGATCGGCGGGCGGGTCGGCAACCGGATCGGGGTGGCCGGACTCGTGCCCGACGTACGGCTGATGGCGCTGCGGGTTGGTTGGGCGACGGCCGACTCGCCGACGGGCGAGGTGGCGATGTCGTACGTCGCGCAGGCGGTCCAGTACGCGACGCGCATGGGGGTGGACGCGATCAACTGCTCGTTCGCGACCACCCCGAGCCCGGATCTGGACGCGGCGGTGGATGCGGCGATCCACGCCGGAGTCGTGGTCGTCACCGCGTCCGGCAACAATGGCACCGAACACGCGCTCGGTGATCGCGGCGACGTGATCGCCGCGACCGCGGTCGACGACGCCGACCAGGTGCCGCGGTTCGCGAACCGCGGCGCCTACGTGACGCTCGCCGCGCCCGGCTTCGCGCTGCCCGCCACGGTCACGCGCCGCACCGCGACCGACAGCATCGGCGCGCGCCAGCCGTCCTACACCACCGGCGCCACCGGCACGTCGTTCTCGGCGGCACTGGTGAGCGGCGCGGTGGGGCTCGTGCAGGGCGACCGGCGCCGGCGCCACCTGCCGCCGCTGACGCCCGCCGAGATGCAGCTGCGTCTGGCCGAGACCGCCGACGACATCACCGGCGCGAACCTCGGGCTCACCGGGTTCGGCGCCGGGCGGCTGAACGTCGCGCGCGCGCTGACCGATCCCCCGGGCTCGCGCATCTTCGCGGCCGGCGACACCAGCGTGGGACCGGTGGCGGCGCTGGGTCTCGACGGACCGCGGCCGGTGATCGCGAGCGCCGCGAGCGACGGAGCGCTCGTGATCCGGGAGGGACTCGACGGCTCGGTCGTGGTGCGTGCGCCGCTGCCGGCGGCCCCCGCGGGCGGCGTCGCGGCGGCCGCGCTCGGGGATGGCCGCGGGCTCGCGCTGTTCGTGCCGCTCGCGGATGGCCGGCTCGCGGGCGTCGACGAGTCGGGCGACCCGCTGCCGGGCTGGCCGGTGGATCCGGGCGCGACGTCCCCGGGTGCGCTGCCCGCGCTCGGAGACGTCGACGGCGACGGCCGGCTCGACGTCGTGGTAGGCGGCCGCGGCGGAATTGTGCGTGCGCTGAACGCGTTCGGCGAGCCATTGCCGGGGTTCCCGGTGCGCGTGGCGGGCGACACGGCCGACGTGCACGTGGCGCTCGCGAGCCTCGACACGGTCCCCGGACTCGAGATCGTCGTCGCCGCGAGCGACGGGACGCTCGGCGTGCTGGCGCGGGGCGGCGTTATGGTGACGGGCTGGCCGCGCGCCACCGCCGCCGGCGCCGGCGCGCCGGTCGTGATCTCGGGCGATTCGAGCCACGATCCCGAGATCGTGGTGGCGGCGGGCGAAAGCCTGTTCGGGTTCGATCCCACGGGCGAGATGCGCTGGCGTCAGTACCTGGACGGACCTGCCGCCCCGGCACCGGCGGTCGCGGATCTCGACGGCGACGGCGCCGACGAGATCCTGGTGCCGCTGCTCCACCGGCCCCGCGTCCAGGTGTTCGATGCGCAGGGCACGTCGCTCGCGCCGCTCGACTGGTCCGCGCGATCGGCGACCCCATGTTCCGGCGAGCCGCTGGTGGGAACACTGGTCCGCGCGACCGATCTCGACGTGGTGGTGTTCGTTCCCGGGCTCGGATCGGTGGCATTCGATCGCGACGGCGCTGTGCGGCCCGGCTGGCCGCGGCCGGGGCGCGCGGGCGGCGGCGAGGCGTTCGGAGATGTCGACCGCGACGGGACCATGGATCTGATCGCGCCGGGCGGCGTTCACGGCGAGCTCTACCTGTATGCCGGCGCCCGCGGCGGCGGCGTGCTGCCCCGGTCCGGATGGAGCACCGCGCGCGGCGACCCCGCGCGCACCGGCAGCCGCTTCGCCGCTCCGGTTCCGGGCGAGTCGGACACGTCGCGGGGTCTGCTGGTGTCGCGGGCGACGATCGCGCTGGGCGACGTCTGGCTCGGGACCTCGTCGCGCAGCACGTTCCACGTGATCGACGCCACCACCGACACGCTGATGATCGACGTGACGGGGGCGGCCGCGCCATTCGACGTGGCGCCGGCGAGTTTCCGGATCGAGCCCGGCCGCGCGCAACAGGTCACGGTGAGCGCCACGCCGACCGCATGCGCCGCGAGTGCCATCGTCCTCGCGGTTCGCGACCGGTCGGGCATCCACGCGGGGCCCGAGGTGCGCGTGACCGCCACGGGGATCGCGCCGCCGCGGCTCGTGGTTACCCCCGACTCGGTGCGCGCGACACTCGCCCGGGGCGACTCGGGGCACGTCACGCTGACGCTCGAGAATCGCGGCGACGCGCCGCTCGAACTCACGCCCGCGCTCGAGCTGCAGGGAGCCACGGCGGCGCTCCGGGGCGCACCGCGCCCGAGTGCGTTAGCGACGGGCGCGGTACACGGGACTCTGGCGGGGTCCGCGCCCGCCTTATCCGCGGCGGCGGGCGGCATCGCGATTCTCGCTGCCAATACGAAGGTGGCATGGCTCGAATCGCTGCTCGCGGACCTGGGATTCACCGTGTTGCGTCTGAACCCGGAGGTGATGAACCCGGACACGCTGGCGTTGAGCCGGGTCGTGGTGGTCGCGCTCGACGGCGGCTGGGTGCCGGCGGCAGCCGTCCGCCGCCTCGCCGACGCGGCCCGCGCCGGCGCCACGGTCGTCATGCTCGGCGGCACGCGGTACCCGGCGTTCGCGACCGCGCTCGGCACAGAGATGATCGCGAACGCCGGCCCCCGCGGCTGGTCGCGGTCGGCGGCGCCCGGATTCGTGCTGCGGGCGCCGGGCACGGCGCTGGCCGACTCGCTGCCGGCCACCCACGCCTGGCGCGTGGCGGCTGCGGCCTATTCGATGCTGCAGGTGACCGACCCGGTGGCCCAGGTGATCGCGGCCGATGGCCACGGCGCGCCCTGGGTGGCGGCGAAGCGCCTCGGCCTGGGATCGCTGCTGCTGTGGACCGGCACTCCCACCGACGCCGCGTGGAGCGATCCCGACGATCGCGCGGTGATCCGCCGCGTCGTGACGAACGCGATCCGCACCGCGTCCGAGTGGGTGAGCCTCCGCACGGATCCGCTGCGGCTCGCCCCCGGCGCAGCGCAGCCGTTCCAGGTGGTGCTGTCGGCGGTGGGCCGGAACACCGGCACGCTGGACGCCGCGCTGCGACTCGACAGCAACGATCCCGCCCGGCCGGTGGTGCGGATCCCGATCCGGCTGGACGTGACCGCCGGCGTGAAAGGCGGCGCGCGATGATGGCCACGCTCCGCGCCCGGCCCGGCTGGCGTGCGTGCGGCTCCGGGCGCCCGCCTGGTGACCGCATGCGGATCGGCGCGCTCGCCGCCAGCGCCGGGCCCCGCCGGACCGCGCGGCTCGCCGCGGTTTTGGCGACGTTCGCCGTGTGTGCCGCGCTCGGCCCGTCGATCGCGGCGGCGGACTGCCCGCCCCGCCCGGAACTGCTGGCGACGCAGTTGCTCGCGCAGCAGGAAGCTGCGGGGCACGTGGCGGTCGCGGACATGAACGGCGACGGCGTGCCCGACCTGCTGATGGGCGGGTTCACGAACCACATCACGATCCGGCTGGGTGCGGTCGACGACACTGGAGCGGTTTCGTTCGGTGTCACGCGCGATGTGATCGCCGGCTCCGCACCCTTCGGGTTTGCGACCGGTGACTTCAACGGCGATCACATTCCCGACCTCGCAGTCGTGTCGCTCGACGTCAACGAACTCGCGATCTACCTGGGCGCCGGGCGCGGCGCCGGCTGGTCGCTCGCGCGCGCCGCCGTTTACGACACGCCGGAGCGCCCGTTGTCGGTCGCCGCGGGCGACGTGAATGGCGACGGAACGATCGATCTCGTGGTCGCGAACAATCTCGGGGCTTCGATCTCCGCGTTCCTGGGCGCCGGCGACGGCACGTTCGGCTCGCGGTCGGACTACTTCGTCGGAGGCGCGCCGGGTGAGGTGCGGCTCGCGGACCTGAATCAGGACGGCATCCTCGATGTCGTCACCGCCGTCTCCACGACCGCCGGGGTGGCCGTGCTGCTGGGGAACGGCGCCAGCGGCGTGGGAGGCGGCCTGTTCCGGCCGTTCACGCTGCTGCGGATCTCGACCGGAGCGCGGCCGGTCTCGCTGGCGGTCGACGATCTCGACGGCGACGGCGTGCTCGATTGCGTGGTGGCGCGCGGCCAGACCCAGGGCATCGACGTGTTGCTGGGCGGCATCGGACCCGGCGGGTTCCGATTCCACTCGATCGGCACCTATGACCCCGGCGGTAGCGTGATCAACGGCCCGAATGCGCGGGGCGTCACGATCGCAGACCTGGACGGGGACGGGCGGCCGGACATCGCAACGGTGCTGCCATTTGGCGCCGAAACCGCTGCCAGCGATCACGTGGGGGTGTACTTCAACGACGGCAGCCAGGGCTTCGCGAGCCGCATCACCTATGCCGGACCCGATCAAGCGTCGGCCATCGCGGCCGCCGATCTCGACGGCGACGGCTCGATGGATGTCGTAACGGTGGGACTCGCCAGCCAGTACTCAGTCTCGTGGGGGACCTGCGCCGCGGTGGCCTCGGTGATCGACGACTTCGAACCACGGGCCGGCGCCGCGGGCGACACGGTCACGATCAGCGGGCGTGCGTTCCGGTCGGTGACCGGCGTGCGATTCCTGGGTGTCGCGGCGCCGATCGTGACGCACGCGGTGACCTCGCTGACCGTGATCGTGCCGCCCGGCGCCGCGAGCGGACCGATCACGGTGGCAGGGCCGGGGAGTGCCGCGACGTCAGGGGCGAGCTTCCTCGTCGGGGAGCGGCCCGTGCTCTCGCGGATCGAGCCGCCGAACGCGAAGGCCGGCGCCACGGTGACGGTGTTCGGCAGGTTCTTCACCGACACCCGTGAGGTGCGCATCGGCGGCGGCCCCGCGGTGCCGTTCGCGGCGCTCGCCGACACGGCGCTCGCGGCGGTGGTCGATACGCTGTCCACCACCGGGCCCGTCACGGTGGCGACGCCGTTCGGCCGGGTCGTGAGCGCGTTCGCATTCACCGTGGTGCCGCCGGATACCGCGCCGCGCATCGAGAGCGTCCGCGACGTTCCCGGCGATCAGGGCGGCCGGGTGTCCGTGACGTGGCTCGCGAGCGACTTCGATCGCATCGGCCGCGGTCTGATCGGCAGTTACCGCCTGCTGCGCCGCGGGCCCCGCGACTGGGGCCTGGTGACGACGGTCCCCGCGGCGTTCCTGCCGCGATACTCCGTCATCGCCACGACGCGGGCCGATTCCACGCCCGCCGGCGTGCCTTACGAGACGTTCCTCGTGCGGGCGGTATCGGTCGATTCCAGCCGCGCGTTCGATGCGCCGGCCGACAGCGGGTACTCGGTGGACGACCTGCCGCCCGGCGCGCCCGCCGTGGTGACCGCGCACTTCGATCTCGAGCGTGTCGATCTCGAGTGGAGCACGGTCGCCGCGAGCGACCTCGATGGCTACGAGGTGCATCGCGGCGATCACCCGGGGTTCGAGACGTCGACCGCGACCCTCGTCGCACGAGTCGCGCAACCTCGCATCACGGTCACGGCCGAGGTCACGCCGCGGTTCTATCGCGTGCTCGCGGTCGACGTGCATGGCAACCGCGGCGCCGCCACCGAGGTGGCGGTGCAACTGCCGCGGCCGGAGCGGTTCGAACTGGTGCGGTTCGGGCCGAATCCGACCGCGGGTCCATTGTCACTGGCGCTCGCGCTCCCCGGCGCCGGCACCCTGAGGCTCGAGGTGGTCGATCCGGCCGGCCGCCGGATCGTCGACGAACGGCAGGTGTTCGACGCCGCGGGCATCCGGCGGCTGCAATGGGACGGGTCGCGCCGGTTGCCGGCGGGACTGTATTTCCTGCGCGCCGGCTTCGCCGGCCGGACGGTGGTACGCCGGTTCGTGGTCGCCCGGTAAAGTCCGGTAAAAACAGGTAAAGGACATGAATTTGTGGTGCGTGGTAAATTCATGATCACTACCATTCGCTGAGTTGCTTGCCTTGGCCACGGGCACCCTTCCCCTGGCTGCTGCGGATCGGCGCGAACCTGCGCGGCTCCCAAACACCTCGCTCTGGCTCTCCGGAAGCGCCCTCCAGGAGGTACTTCATGTCCCCACTCGCCCAGGGTGTTGCCGCATGCCGTGCCCTCCTCATCGCCGGGATCGCGCTGAGCGCCGGGGCTCCCGGACCCGCCTGGTCGAGTGCCGGCGCCACGTGGATCTACCGCTCGCCGGCACCCGGGTCGGATCACGTTTCCCCCCATAACAACATCGTGCTGCGGAGCGACTCCCCGCTCGATCCGGTCGCCGCCGGCGGCGTGCTGGTGCGGGTCGTGGGCGCCGCGAGCGGCGTACATGCCGGGCGCTCCACGCTGTCGGATGACGGGCGCACGCTGGTGTTCACGCCGGCGACGCCATTCGTTGCCGGCGAGCGCGTATCGGTGCGGCTCGAGTCGATGCCCGGTGCACTCGCGCCGCCGGCCGCGGCGTTCGAGTTCACCGTGTCGGGCATCGACCCGTCGCTCATGCCGCGATCCGATCCCGAGCCCATGCCCGCCGGGAGCAGTCCCGGAGACCGCGGCGTAGCGGCCATGGGCCCGCCCCGCTCCGCGCCGGCCGTGACCGCCGGGATCTATCCCACCGGCTACTCGCCGGTGTCGATCCTGTCGTCGAACGCGCCCGACCCCGGGGTGCTGTTCCTGACGCCGGGCGCGGGCAACAAGGGGAACCTGCTGATCGTCGACAACGCCGGGCAGCCGATGTTCGACCGCTCGGTGCCCGCCCAGGCCGCGGATTTCAAGCTGCAGCCCAATGGTGAGCTGAGCTACTTCGACCCCGTCTCCTCCAGGGATCTGATCCTCGATTCGACGTATGCGGTGGTCGATTCGTTCGGAACCGGCAACGGTTACCGGACCGATCTGCACGAATTCCAGCTGCTGCCGAACGGGCACGCGCTGATGCAGGCCTACGACCCGGAGCCGGTGCGGATGGACACGGTCGTCGCCGGCGGCAATCCGAACGCGATCGTCACCGGGCTGATCATCCAGGAACTTGACGCCTCGAAGAACGTAATCTTCCAATGGCGCAGCTGGGACCATTTGAAGATCACGGACGCCATCGGGTGCGATGTCAGCTTGACGGGGCCGCAGGTCGATTGCGTCCATGGCAACTCGATGCAGGTCGACACCGACGACAACATCCTGCTGTCGTTGCGCCACCTGAACGAGATCACGAAGATCGACCGCCAGACCGGGGCGATCCTCTGGCGCATGGGGCTCAATGCGATCAACAACCAGTTCACATTCATCGGCGATACTCGCGGGTTCTCGCATCAGCACCACGTGCGCCGCAT
>JBBRLX010000027.1:0-63757 GCA_038231135.1 Candidatus Eiseniibacteriota bacterium
CCGCATACGTGTGCGTGGCGGTCGCCGTCGGCGGATGCTTGATCACGGGCGGAGTGCCGTCGCCGAAGTCGAACGAATAGGTGGCGACGCCGGTGCCATCGGTGTCGGTCGAGGTCGAGGCGTCGGCGGTGATCGTGCGCGGCGGCGACGCGGCGTTCGCGAGCGTCAGCCCCGGCACCGGCGGCAGATCGGGATTGACGGTCACGTCGGCCGTCACGGCGGTGGACGGCTGCGCACCGGTGTCGGTGGCGATCAGCGTCACGGTATAGGTGCCGCCGGTGGCGTACGTGTGGTCTGCCGTGGTGGCCGGAGCCGTGACGTTCACGGGCGGCGTGCCGTCGCCGAAATCGAACGAATAGGAGGCGATCGGCGTGAGGTCGGTGTCGGTCGACCCCGCTGCGTCCGCGGTGACGTGCAGCGACGGGATCGGCGAATTCGTCACCGTCAGCTTCGCCACCGGCGCGAAATCGGGCGGCGGCAGGTTCACGGTTACGCTGGCCGTCGCGGCGGCGGACGGCTGCCCGCCGGTGTCGGTCGCAATCAGCGACACGGTGTAGGTGCCACCCGTCGCATAGGTATGGGGCGTGCTCGCCGTGGGAGACGTGATCGTCACGGGCGGCGTGCCGTCGCCGAAATCGAACCGGTAGCTCCCGATCGGCGTGACGTCGGTGTCGGTCGACAGCGACCCGTCGGCCGTGACGGCCAGCGATCCCGCCGTGGAGGTGATCGACAGCCGCGCGACCGGCGCCAGGTCGAGGGGTGCGGACGGCGTGTACGTCACGACGCCTGCCATCCACGTGCCGCTGATCGTGCCGGACGCCGCGAACGCCGCCGGCGCACCGGCGAGGCGCCACGCGGCGGTGAGCCGGTCGGTGCTGATCGACAGCGTCGGCAGCGCGGTCCATCCCGAAGCCCAGACGGGTGCGTTGCCGGATTCGTTGCCGACCACGCCGAACACCAGCTCGTTCGACTGGGTGGTCGTTCCCGACGTCCCCGAATTGAAGCTCGTACCGGTGGCGAACGCCGATGCCGAGCGATCGGGAGCCAGCACTCCGGTGAACTCGTCGGCGCTCACGTGCCAGGCGGCGGACTTGGGGAACGTCACGGTGAGCGTGGCACCGCTCGCCAGCGCCTTCACACTGCGCGACGAGAACATCAGCACGCGGTCGGCCGCACTGCCATCGTTCTGGTCGCGATCGAGCGAATACACGTTGCCCGCCGTGTCCGTGACCTTGGCGGTGGCCGTGGTCGTCGACGACAGCAGCACCGCGACGATCACCGCGTCGCCGGCGGGCACGGCGCGCGTCGTCTTCACCGCGGCCGAGGTGGCGGACACGGCGGATGTGGCGCTGGCGACGCGACCTACGTAAGTGATGGCTGCGGAAGCGGGGGCGGCGGACCCCAGCGCGACGGCGAGCGCGAGGAGAGGGGCGGCGATCCTCATCGTAAGGGTGCTCCTGGCAAGGTGCGGTTAAGGAATGGCGGAGATTCGGAATAGCCTGACAGAGGGGGAGGCAAAATCCAAGAGTCGATTGTTGCGATCGAACGATGAGTCGCGTGATTCGATATTGGGCGCCGCGAGTGTTCGGGGACGCCATTCCAAGTTCGCCGCCAGAAAACCGCTGTGTACCGTTTTGCCCCGTTTTCCCGGTGACTACCCGGGAAAACGGAATCCAACGGGAGTTCGCCGGCCCGGTCGGTGCTGCCGAAGGGGTGCGGGTAGCGGCGAGGGTATGGAGGAAGGCGCGGTCTGCTAGAGGCCCACCCAGAACGTGACCTTGGCCGCGAACACGTTTTGGGGGGCGCGATCGACGAGCCCGCGATAGTCCCGTGAGAAATCGAAATCGCCAAATGGCTCGACATCGGTGCGGGTCTGCTGCCACACGATGAACAGCGTCGACCCCGGGCGATATTCCCATCGCAGCACGGCGTTGCCAAGCAGCGAGCGGAAGTTGAAGTCAGGATTCGACAGCTCGAACGCCGGACCATTGCCGGGATCGATGGTGTAGCCACCCGTCGCGGGGTTAGGCGTGATGGTGCCGCGCTGGCGTCCATAGACGTCGAACTGGAACGTGCGCGGCTCGCGATACTCCTTGAAATGCGTGTAGGCGCCCGACACCACCAGCGGTTGCAGGTAGAGCTGGAAGCTCAGCCGAGGTGTCAGCGTCCAGTCGGCGCGGGTCACGAGCGACAGCGTCCGCTGCTCCAGGTTCGCGAATACGTAGCGCCGCCCATACGTTGCTGTTGCAAGGGGATCCGTTACCACGCTCACGTACTGGGCGAGGGCATGCGTGGCGGAATACGCGGGCTCGAACCGGATGCGCAGCGTGGGCGACGGGCGAAACGATGCCGACACCGACGGGAAGTGCCCGGTGCCGCCGATCTCGTTCCAGGAATAGGTGTAGTCGGCGCTCACCGACCACGGCCGCCGCGAATCGGTGGTGAGGTCGCCGATCCAGGAGCCGCTCTCCGGCAGCCGGGCCTGCGGCCCGCCGCGCGTCAGGCGGTCGTCGAGCGTGCTGCGGTTCAGCGTTCCGCGGGCGTCGAACGACCAGAAGTTCGCGAGCGTCCCGTTCGCGTCGAGCGCCCAGGAATCGAACACCACGTCGCCGCCGAAGTTCCACATCCGGTTTTCGTACGGGAAGATCGCGTAGTTGCGGAACCAGCCGCCCGGCTTGTTCTGCTGGTAGAGCGCGATGCTCGAGAACGCCCGGTAGTCCGCCCGGGTCTGGAAGCCGAGATCGTTCGCCTCGTAACCCGGGCTGCGACTCACGTAGGCGAGCGAGCCGAGCCAGTGCTCGCCCGAGGTCTTCGAGATCGACCCGTCGACTCCGTAGCCCGACAACCGGGTGCGCGTCGGGTCGTAGCTGGCGTAGTCGCCATGATCCGGGCGTTGGAAGTAGCGCGAACTCGAGCGTTGGGCGCCCGCGATCGCGCTCGCGCTGCCCTCGGTGGTGGAGCCCGTCACCGCGGCATCGAGCGCCCAGCTGCGCTGCGCCCACGCCTGCGCGAGATCGAGGCCGCCAATGTACGCATTCTTGCGCAGCAGGCCCGCCAGTGCGGGGTCGCCGAGCTGGCGGTTCACGCCGGTGAACAGCGCGCCCACGGAGGTGTCGCCGCCCCGCAGGTCGCGGCGCACGCGCCCCGCGAAGTATTGAGAGAGTGGCTCGACCGGGGTTTCCCGCCGGACGCCGAGCGTGTCCACGTAGTGCGCGTCCTCGCGCGTGGTGACGGCGTCGAGCATGCCCAGCGCCCAGCCGCCGCGGGTGCGGCCGGTGAGCTTCGCGGCGCCGGCGATCGTCGACTGCGAGGGCGCGTCGAGGAATCCGAACTCCGGTCCCCCGAGCTGGAGCTGCGGCGTGCGGCCGATGCGGCGCGAATTGAAGATCGTGGGCACGCTGAAATTGTTGAACGCGCGCGAACGGCCGAACGCGAACAGGTCCGCGCCCTCGACGAAGAACCCGCGGTGCTCGGGGAAGAACGTCTCGAACGCGGTGAGGTTCACCTCGGCCGGGTCCACCTCGACCTGGCCGAAGTCCGGGTTCACGGTGACGTCGAGCGACAGATCGCTCGTCACGCCGTATTTCGCGTCGACGCCCGCGTTGCGGAAGTAGTCGCTGCGGCTGCGGAACGGATTGCCGTTGGGGAAATCGAGGCGTTCGTTGCGCAGCACCGTGAATGGCAGCAGTTCCAGGTGGCGCGGCTCGGCGAGCTGCCCCAGGCCCGTCAGATGCCCGTAGCGGTTCACGCCGCCCTGGGCCTTCTTCGGCGTGAACGCGAAGTAATCGGTCTCGCCCTTGCGGAAGATCACGCGCGAGAACTGGATTCCCCACGTGGCGTCGGGCACGGAATGATAGCGGAGCTGCGACAGCGGAATGCGCAGCTCGCAGCTCCAGCCCAGCGAGTCGACGGTCGCCGCGGCCTCCCACACCGCGTCCCACGTGGCGTCCTCGCTGCCATCGGTGCCGATCGCGGCGTCGCGGATCGACCCCGACGGATTCACCCGGAACCGCCGGGCGGTCAGGTGATCGTGATAGGAGTCGATCGACACCTCGAACGCATCGCATGCGGTGGCATCGTCGCGGCGGGCGAGCTGCGCCTTGATGCGGCGGGCATCGCGATCGAACAGCCGGGCGCCGATCACGAGCGCGTTGTCGCCGATCAGCACGCGCACCTCGGTGCGCTCGGAGGCCGGCGCGCCTTCGTGAGGGTCGAGCTGGGTGAACGCCGTGGCGGGTTCGGCGGCGCTCCACGCGGCCTCGTCGAGCACGCCGTCGATGCGCACCGCACCCGTGAGCGCGGCGGCCCGGATGCGGGGTGCGTCCTCGTGGTGGTAGGCCGAGCTATCGGCGGGCGCTGGCGCGCCGTGCGCGAAGCTGGCGGCACAGGACAGCGCCGAGCATGTCATCACGACACGGACGAGTGCTCCCGGAGTCTCGCGCATGGCAGCACGCTAGGGTCGCGGCAGCCTCCGCGCGACTCCGATGACCCCGGCGCGTGGATTTCATGCACCAGCGCCGACGTTGCGGCGACGAAGGAAGCGCGGCATGCGTCGCGGTCACGCCCCGGCGCGGGCCACGCACACGGTTCAGCGCGCGGCGACGCGCAGCGCCTCGTCCAGATCGCGGTAATACGCCGCCGTTTCGAGCACGCTGCGGTCGGTGTCGAGCGGTAGCGGGCTGACCTGCTCGGGCCGGATGTGTGGATCGAACCCCGCCGCGGTCTCGAGCAGCGGGATCACGGCGCTCTTACGGCCATGTGCCAGCTCGTATTCGGCACGGTCGAGCCGCGAGGCGCCGTAGGCGCGGATGGCCAGCGCCGTCTCCTCGTCCAGCCGCCCGTGCCACGGCCGCCACGCGTAGGTCCACGGCGGTTCGGTGACATAGGAGCTGTCGGCGCGGAGCCACCAGGCCAGCCGGTATGGGACGCGGACCTCGCCGGTTCCGAGCTCGGGCAGGCCGGTGGTGCTGAACACGGCGCGGTTCGGGCGGGCGCCGGCGGCCAGCGCACTCAGGAACGCGCGGCGTGCGGTCTCCACCCCGGCGCCGCGGTAGGGCATGCCCCGCTCCACGTTCCGCAGCATGCCGCGGTACGCCTGGAACGGGCCGGCAGCGCGGCTCACCAGCAACGGCTCCTGCCGCTCGAGGACGTCGAGATACCAGCTCACGCGCGTCAGTTCGAGGTTCACGACCGTCACGTCGCGACGAAACTGCTCGACGTTCTGGGCGTACGCGGCGGCCGAGGTGCCCGCTCCCCACACGTCGGTGAACAGCAGCGCGTGTGGCGGCAGCGGGCCGATGAGGTCGTGAATGAACGACTCGGCCAGCACATCGCCGCGCTCGTTGCAGTCGCTCGCGTGGAACCCGGCGTTCACCAGCACCAGCGCCACGCCACACACCGCGGCCGCGCGCGGGCCGAAGCTCTCGGACACCCGGAGCAGGCCGATCGTGAAGCAGATGCCGAGCCCGAACACCGCGGTGAGCAGGTAGGAGTCCAGGTCGGGGATCCGGTAGCCCGCAGCGAAGCCGAGGCCCGTGATCACGAGCGCCAGCGCCAGCACCGCGAGGCGCGGCGACCGCCGCGCCAGCGCGACGGCGCCGACGCAGATCGGCACGAGCGAGATCCACGCGGCTTCGCCCGGGATCCGCCACGCGAGATACCGGGTCTGCTCGGCGAAGCTGTGCGGGTCCCCGAACATCCACGAATGGTAGTCGGCGCCCGTCACGTGGTGCAGGAATGCGCGCCACGTGCGGGGCGCGCCCCAGTCGAACAGCGGATGCATCGACGAGCGGATCGGCAGCCAGACGTAGGGGACGAGTCCGAGCGCGAACGGCGGGATCAGCCGCGGCAGCGCGGAACCGAGGCGGCGCGGGCCCAGCGCCATCAGCGCGTAAAGGATCAGCGCGGGCGCCAGCAGCACGGTCGTGAGGTGATTCGTGAACGACAGCCCGGTCACAAGCGCGAACGCGAATCCCGCCTGGTGTGCCCCTGGTTCGCCGGCGGCGGCGGCGTTCGCCCAGCGAATTCCCAGCATCACCACGAGCGGCATCATCAGGCAGTGGAGCGGATACACCTCGAAGCCGTTCGCCTGCTGCCACCACGTCAGCGTGAAGCCGGTGAACAGCGCCCCCAGCAGCGCGAGCCCTGCGCGGCGGCCGGGTTCCAGCGCCGGCGCGACCTGCGCCAGCACGTCGTCGAACACCAGCGTCAGCGCCGCGGCGCCACAGGCGACGAGCAGCGCGGCGAACGTGTTCAGCACCAGCACGGGAGGCAGCGGCACGAGGTGGACGAGCGCGCCGGCGAGCAGCATCAGCGTGGGATAGCCCGTGGCATGCGGGATGCCCCAGGTCGCAGCCACCGCGGCCAGCTCGCCACGATCCATGAATCCGATCGTGAGATTCATGGTCGCGAGATAAACCGGCAGCGTGACCGCGAGCGCGATGCCCGCGGCGCGCCAGCGCCAGCTGTGGAATGACATGCCGCAAGACCCTCCGGGAGGTCCCCCGCCGGAAGCAGGCAGGGGAGTTTGCCGTGGTTATCGGTCGGCGGGGCCCGTCGCGTGAGGGGGCGGTTTGGCTCGGAACCACGGGCCGCGACCGCCGCCTCGAGAGCTAAGGAGCGGATCGGCGGGGCCGGGCGGCCCTACTGGATGACGCACACCTTGGCGCGGGCGCTGTGCGAGCCCTGGGTGAGCTGGATCACGTAGATCCCCGGGGCGGGAGCGTCGCGCAGCGTCACCGAGTGGGAACCAGCGGCGGCGCCCATAGGGAGCGCGCCGCCGCCCGCCGCCCGGTGACGTCGAACGCATCGACCCGGGCATCGCCCGCGACCGGCAACGTGAACGACAGGCCGAGCGGACCGTTCGTGGGATTGGGGCTCGGGCGCAGCAGCGCAAGCGTCAGGGTTGCGGGAATGTCGATCACGGTTTCGTCGGAGACGACATCGATGCGGGGCCGCGGGCGCGTTCCACCTGCGCCCGGTCGGACTGCACGGCCAGCCAGTGCACCCGAACGACTCCGTGGTCGAGTTCCGCCGCGCCGCCAGAAACCAGCGTCGGCGTCGAATGGTCGCCGCGGTTGGGCTGCACGACGAGCGCGCGGTAAGTGGATCCCTGCCACGTCTCACCGCACCAGCGTGAACGCCCTCCGTTTCGACGCCTGGGGCGTCCACAACGTGCAGTAGTAGACGCCGGCCGGTACTCCAGTGAGGGTCAGGGTTTGGGTGTGCTCGCCCGATTCGAGCACGTCCTCGATCAGCGTGCGCACCAGCCGACCCTGCACGTCGTGCACGCGGAGCCGCACGAGGCCGCGCGATTCGGTCCGGAACCGGATCGCCAGCGGGCCGCGGGTGGGGCTCGGCGAGGGTGGTTCCAGGGTCGGCTCCCGCGCGTCGAGGGTTGCTGCGGCGGCCGGCACGCCCGCGGTCGCCAGCGTGGCGGCGTCGAAGACTTGCTGCCACAGTTCGGACTCGTCGTTGCGGACGCCGTTATAGGGACACCCGGCGGCGTCGACGCCATGCGTGTTGAGGATCTGGCCCTCGTCGTAGTAGCTCGTGGCGACGTTGTTCATGACGATTCGAACGACGGGAACGTCACGCGACTGGCGCGTGGCGCAGTCCCCGGGATCGCAGGTGTAGCAGCCCGCCGGGTTGCTGTCGGAACCGTCGAAATTCTGCGCCGCGGTCTGGGTGAGGATCAGGGTCTGATGAGGCGCGATCGTCGAGGGATCCCACAGTTCGTAGAATCGAAATCCGATCTGGACCGTCACGCTGACGTTGAACAACGTATCCGCGGTGAGATTGTCGAACCGAAGCGCGCTCGTGTCCCAGCCGACGCCGGCGCTGTCGGCGACTCCGACGAACTGCACGTTGGGGGAGTCCTGCCAGGGATCGGGTTTGGGCCGCTCCCCATTGGAGTGATGGGTGTCGTAGTAGCCGGCATACACGGCAAGGTTTCGCCGCGTCCCGCCGGAGTCCGCCTCCGCCGCACGACGAATACCGTGGTGCAGGCCTGAGCCCCACGCGTGGGCAATCGAAGCATCCGTGAGGGTCGCCGACGCGAGGATCAGCGTCGTGAGCCAGGCGGCCCACGTGTGACGCGAGCCGTCCCGGTAGTGCATCTCCTGCAATTCCTGCGCGCGCAGCGTCACAACGAACCCTCCATGCTTCGCCGCAGGACGTGGTCCCGCAACCGGATGTTGGCGACCGTATCGGCGTCACCGACGGCCGATCTCCTTGCGGCCACGCCGCTCCAGTGTCTGCGGCGTGGCTCGTCGTGATGCGCGAGACCTGAAGGATGGAGCCGCGCATGCTCGTTCGAGCGCGCCGTCGGCGAGTGCCCCCGCAAGATAGCGGCCAGTCACGGGCCTGTGAATCCGGGTTCGTGCTAACGTGACCGCGCGCCGTCCCTTGGGTGGCGAGAGCATTTCGAACGTCGACCGAACGAGGTCCCGTCATGGCGGATGGCTCCGCTCCCGGGGTGCCGTACCAGCGGACCCCGACGCACAATGTCAATGTCGAGAGTTTTCAATCGCTGATCACGCCGCGACGGCTCAAGGACGATCTGCCGTTGGGCGACGCTTCGCGCGCCACCGTCATCGACGGGCGCGCGGCTGTGACCGCGATCCTCGAGGGCCGCGACGATCGGTTCCTGGCGCTGGTGGGGCCGTGCTCGATTCACGATGTCGGGGCGGCCGAGGATTACGCGCGGCGGCTGGCGCGCGTCCGGCACGACGTCGGCGACCGGATCCTGGTGGTGATGCGCGCGTACTTCGAGAAGCCGCGCACCACGGTCGGATGGAAGGGCCTGATCAACGATCCGCGTCTCGATGGCAGCTTCGACATGGAGCGCGGGCTGCGCCTGGCGCGGCAACTGCTGCTTGACATCACGGCGCTCGGAGTGCCGACCGGCACCGAGATGGTGGATCCGATCACGCCGCAGTACATCGACGATCTCGTGGTATGGGCGGCGATCGGCGCGCGGACGATCGAATCGCAGACGCATCGGCAGATGGCGAGCGGCTTGAGCATGCCGGTGGGCTACAAGAACAGCACCGAAGGCAACCTGCGCCCGGCGCTCGACGCGCTCCAGTCGGCGCACGAGCCGCACCGATTCCTCGGCATCGACGACGATGGGCGCACGTGCATCGTGGTGACGCGCGGCAATCCCGCGGGCCACATCATTCTGCGCGGCGGTCGCGAGGCGCCCAACTACGATCCGCCGCACGTCGCCGATGCCGCCCGGCGGCTGGCGACCGCGGGCCTTCCCGAGCGACTGATGGTCGATTGCAGCCACGCGAATTCAGAGAAGCACCACGAGCGCCAGCACATCGTGTGGAAGAACGTGATCGAGCAGCGGGCGCGCGGAAACCGCTCGCTGATCGGGGCGATGCTCGAGAGCAATCTCGAAGCGGGGCGCCAGGACGTGGGAGACGACGCGGGAGCGCTGCGCTATGGCGTGTCGATCACCGACGCCTGCATCGGCTGGGAAGAGACCGAGGAACTGATGCGCTGGGCCCACGGGCAGCTGAACAGAAGCTGAACTGCGCCTTCAGGTCGATGTTGTTGTCACGCAAAGAATTGGCGGGCTGGCGCCGGCTGATTGCCCCGGTGAAAATTCCAGCACCAGCACAAATCCTTCGCATGAATCATCGGAACCCCCTACCCTCCTATATATGTGAAAGCCACGTAACGCACGATTTCGCTGGCTGCGCCGTCCGCCAACGGTCGGCCCCTCATCGCAACGACGACCCCTCGGAGGGGACATGCGAGGCAATCGCGTCACCGGTAATCGGATTCCCATGTCATGGCGGGCTGCAGTCATGCTCGCACTGCCCATCGTATTCCTCGCGGCGGCTGCCTATGCCGCCCCACGCGCCACGGATTGGGAGGGCACACGCCCCATCGGTCCCTGGGCCACCGCTCCACCGCGTGGAATGCCGGAGGCACTGTCGCAGATCGGGCCTCCGCGAAACGTCGTCAACGACATCAGTGACGGCCAGTGGCAGCGCGTGGCGCCGCCCGCCGGCAGCGACCGGCTCGAGTCGTCGTTCATCTACGATGCGGGCTCGAATCGGCTGATCACGTTCGGTGGCGTCGACGATCACTACCAGTACACGAACACCGTGACCGCGCTGCAGCTTCCGGCCGGAACATGGTCGACGCTCGTGACCGCAGGCACGCCGCCGTCGCCGCGGCGTCTCCACGGGGCGGTCTACGATGCGGCGAACCAGCGCATGATCGTCTACGGCGGCTGGTCGGATTCGCTGCTCAACGACGTGTGGCAACTGACCCTGACGGGTACCCCGACGTGGTCGGAGATCACGCCATCCGTGACTGGCCCGTCGGCCCGCGCCGGATCCGGCACGGTCTTCGATTCCGCGTCGCAGCGCATGATCCTGTACGCGGGTTTCGATGGCGGCGGCATCACAGGTCTCGCGAACGACGTGTGGGCGCTGTCGCTGTCGGGCACACCTGCATGGAACCTCATCACCCCGTCCGGATCGGGACCGGCGGGGAGTTACGGCTCGAGCGTGGCGTACGACCCGAGCGGGCCGGCACTGCTGGCGTTCGGCGGCTATACCCCCGATCTGTCGAACGCGGTGTGGCGCCTCAGCCTCGGTGGATCACCCGCGTGGAGCCTGGTCGCGACGGCGGGCACGGCGCCGTCGTCGCGTGAAGGACAGACGGCGCAGTTCGATCCTGCGTCGCACCGGCTCGCGGTGTACGGCGGCGAGGATGGGACCAGCATTCAGAGCGACTTGTGGATCCTCGACTTCGCGGGCGCGACGCCGACCTGGAGCAATCCGGCTCCGACGCCGCAGATCACGCCGCGCCTCGGTGCGGTATCGGCGCTGGCCGCCGACGGCCGCATGTATGTGTACGGCGGCCTCGGATCGGGCTGGGACGTGCTCGCCGACGTGTGGTCGGTGTCGGTCGCGAACCCGGTGTCCTGGCAGACTTGGGAAATCCTGCTGCCGCCGCGCCTCCAGGAAGTCATGGTGCTCGACACGAATCGTGACCGGCTGATGTCGTTCGGCGGCACCGACGGCGCGTATCGCAACGACACCTGGACGCATTCCATGGTCTACGGCCGCGGCTGGGATCCGCTCGCCACCAGCGGCACCCCGCCCGGACCGCGCCGCCTGCATACTGGCATCTTCGACCCCGTGGGTGACCGGTTGATCGTGTTCGGCGGCTACGACGACACCTTGCTCGGTGACTTGTGGCAGCTGTCGCTGAGCGGCACACCCACGTGGAGCCCTCTCGTCGCCTCCGGCACAGGTCCGTCGCCGCGTGGCGGTCACGTGGCGATCTACGATCCCGAAGGCCAGCGCATGATCGTGTTCGGCGGCTACGACGGCGTGACCCCGCCCGGAAACCGTATCGGGGACACCTGGGAGCTGTCGTTGTCCGGAACGCCGACCTGGACCCAGCTTTCGACCGGGCCCGGTCCGAATCCACGCTCGAGCGCGACGGCCGTCTACGACGCCCAGCATCACGCGATGGTGGTGTTCGGCGGCACGGATCCGAACTACTACAACGACACCTGGCGGCTGTCGCTGGACGGCACGCCGAGCTGGTCGCTGATCAACCCGTCGGGGACGCTGCCGGGCCCGCGCGAAGAGCAGAGCGCCGTGTACGACTCCAAGCGCGACCGTATGGTGATTTTTGGCGGCTACAATAGCTCGCTGATCAATTACGGCGATCTCCGGTCGCTCGACCTCGGCGACTCACCCGCGTGGTCCCAGCCGGCCCCAATCGGTGTACCGCCATCGGCGCGGTGGGGCATGAAGGCGCTCTACGACCCGAACCGCGATGGCATGTGGCTCTATGGCGGCTGGGCGGACACCTATCAGCGCGACCTGTGGTTCCTGCAGTGGTTCGACGCTCCGGCCACCGGCGCGATCGCGACGCACTCGGCGAACGCGACGCAGGGAACGGCGCGGCTCGAGTGGAGCCTCCCCGGATCGATTCCGAACCCCGCGATCGTGGAACGCAGCACCAACGGGTCGACCTGGACGCGGGTGGGGACGGTGTTGCCGACACGGACGGGCCGCATGGTATTCGTCGATCACGGCGTCGCCCCGGGCCAGACGCGTGCGTGGCGCGTACGCGAGAGCGTAGCGAAGCAGAAGCTCGTTTCGGCGCCGCAGTGGCTGACGATCCAGAGCACCACCGCCGTCGGTCCGCAGACGGTGGCGTTCGGTGTTCGTCCGGACGGTGCGGCGTCACGCGCCGGATCCGTTGCGGTCTCCTGCACCCTGCCGAACACGGGCCGGGCGCGCGTGGATCTGCTCGACGTGACGGGGCGGCTGCTCGACTCCCGCAATCTGACGTCGGCGGGCGCCGGTTCGCATCGCGTCGAGCTGGGGCGCGCACTGCCGGCCGGATTGTTCTTCGTGCGTCTCACCGGCACGCCGGGCACCGCACGGACGAAGGTGCTGCTGCTCCCGTAACCGATTCGCGATTCACCTGCGGGCGGCGCGGTCGTACACTGCGCCGCCCGTTCTGTTGGTTCGCGATCGCCTTCGAAGTGCGCATGCCCGGAGCCGCCATGACTGACGTCGCCCAACCGTTCGACCCCGCGGAGGACGCGCACGTCGGACTGTGGGACGAGCTGCCGTTGTGGTCGGCGATGGCGGGCCTGCTGCTGCTCGACCACGTGCCGCTCGACGCGCGGCGGGTGCTCGACCTCGGGTGCGGCTCGGGATTCCCGGCGCTCGAGCTGGCGGAGCGACTCGGCTCGGGCGCGCGCGTCACCGGCATCGATCCCTGGGGGCCCGCGATCCGGCGCGCGAACGCCAAGCGGCGGTTGTGGCCGGTGCGCCACGTCGATCTGGTGCGCGGCGAGGCCGCGCGCCTGCCGTTCCGTGACGATGGGTTCGACCTGATCGTGTCGAACCTCGGCATCAACAACTTCGCGGATGCCGAAACGGCATTCGGCGAATGCCGCCGGGTGCTGGCTCCGGGGGGCACCGTGGCCATCGCCACCAACCTGTTCGGGCACTTCGCCGAGGTATACGCGGCGTTCGCGGACGTGGTCGCGAGCGATCCCGCAGCCGCCGCGCGGCTGCGCACGCACGTCGAGCATCGTCCTACGATCGACGGCCTCACCCGGACGCTCGCGCGCCACGGCCTCGAGGTCACGGACGTACACGAGCGCGCCCAGCGCATGCGGTTCCGCGACGGCAGCGCGGTCCTCGAGCATCATTTCATGCGGCTCGGGTTCGTGCCGGCATGGGAGGAGGTCGTGGGCGGCTCCGAACACCTGGGGCCGTTGCGCGCAGCGCTCGACCGGCGGGCGCGGGGCGCGGGTGGTCTCGAGCTCACGGTGCCGCTCGCGGTGGTGATCGCGCGGGCGTGACCCTCTGTCGCGGCCCGGAGCCGGAGCGGTTACACTGCCGCCCTCGTCGGTCCATTCCGGGGGTTCCCAATGCCGCATGGAGATCTCTTGCCGTCGCCGATCCCGGCGCAACGGCCCGTCGCAATGCTGTCGTGGATGTTGTCGATGTTCGCCGTCTGCGTCGTCGCCGCGCCCGCCCCGGCCGCGGCCCCGGCGGCGCTGGGGCCGCCCGGCGTCACTGCAGCGAAACCTGCACCATCGAAGCCCGTCGCGCGCGCCAACGCGGCTCCCGAGCTCACCGTCGATCACCTCCGCTCACTGACGTGGCGTTCGATCGGGCCCGCGAACATGGGCGGCCGGGTGTCCGAGATCACGCTGGTGCCGGGCAAGGCACACTCGGTGTTCGTCGGCACGGCCACCGGTGGTTTGTTCCGCACCGACAACGGCGGCACGACGTGGTCGCCGGTGTTCGACGATCAGCCGGTGATGTCGATCGGCAGCGTCGTCGTGGCGCCGAGCGATTCCCAGATCGTCTACGTGGGAACCGGCGAGGGCAACGGCCGGAATTCCTCGACGTGGGGCAACGGCATCTACAAGTCCATGGATGGCGGCGGGAGCTTCACGCACCTGGGGGGCCTCGACGATTCGCGCGACATCCCGCGCCTCGCGATCCATCCGCGCGATCCCGACATCGTGTTCGCCGCCGTGATGGGGCACCTGTGGGACGCGAACCATGAACGGGGCCTCTACCGCACCACCGACGGTGGCAAGTCCTGGAAGCCGGTGCTCCAGATCGACGACGACCACGGCTGCATCGATGTGGCGCTCGATCCCCACGATCCGCAGACGGTGTACGCCGCGATGTACGCGCGCCGCCGCACGCCGTGGAGCTTCCAGGGCGGCGGCTTCGGCGGCAAGGGCGGCATCTACAAGTCCACCGATGGTGGCGGGCATTTCCACCGGCTGACGGCGGGGCTGCCGAAGCAGACCGGCCGCATCGGGCTGGCGGTGTCGGCGTCCCGGCCGGGGCACGTGTACGCGGTGGTCGAATCCGACGACGCGGGCGTGGCCACGATCGACGAACAGATTTCGAAGGCTGGCGGAACGTTTCGGAGCGTCGACGGCGGCGAACACTGGGAGCGCCTCAACGGTCTCGCGCCGCGGTCGTTCTACTTCAGCAAGATCGTGGTCGACCCGACCGACGAGAACCGCGTCTACGTGCTGGGCTACGGGCTCGGCGTGTCCGACGACGGCGGCCGGACGTTTCTCGCCGACGGGGCGAAGCTGCCGCACGGCGACCTCCACACGCTCGTCGTGGATCCGCACGATCACGATCACCTGTGGCTCGGCACCGACGGCGGCGTCTACGAGAGTCTGGACCGCTCGAAGACCTGGAACTATCACCGAAACCTGGCGATCGGCGAGTTCTACGAGCTGGGCCTCGGCATGGACGATCCCTACACGGTTTGCGGCGGGCTGCAGGACAACGGCTGCTGGTGCGGGCCGTCGCGCGGCACGGCGTTCTTCGGCGAAGGCGACGGGGCCGCCGGCAAGAAGGTGCTGAACGCGAGCAACGAGGACTGGCGGTTCATCTGGGGCGGCGACGGCTACTACGTGCAGATTGACCCGCGCGATCCCGGCATCCGCTACGCGGAATCGCAGCAGGGCTACGCGGGGCGCATCGACCTGTCGACCGGCCGCGTCAAGGACCTGCGGCCGCGGGCCAAGGAAGGCACGCCGGCGCTGCGGTTCAATTGGAACACACCCATGCTGCTGTCACACCACGATCCCGACGTCCTCTATATCGGCGGCAACCGGCTGTTCCGGATCCACAACCCGGAAGGCACCGCCGAGCCGATCTCGCCCGACCTGTCGAGCAAGGACGCCGAGAAGATCATCACCGACGGCTCGGGGGCGGAGACGCATGGCACGATTGTCACGCTCGCGGAGTCGCCGCTCACGAAGGGTGTGTTGTGGGCGGGCACCGACGACGGTCGCGTGTGGCTCACGCGCGACGAGGGCCGGAACTGGAACGAGCTGACGCCGGACCTGGGCCGGCTGGTGCCCAGGGGCACCTATGTGTCGCGCATCGAGGCGTCCCACTATTCGGCCGGCGCCGCGCTGGCCGCGTTCGACGGCCATCGCACCGGCGACAACCACGCCTACCTGCTCGAGACCCGCGATGGCGGGAAGACGTGGCGCAGTGCGGCCGGCGACCTGCCCGCGCAGGGCCCGGTGCGCGTCGTGCGCGAGGATCCCGAGAACGAGCGGCTGCTGTTCGCCGGCACCGAATTCGGCGCGTTCGTGTCGCTCGACCGCGGCCGTCGCTGGCTGCCGCTGCGGCCCGAGGGATTCCCGTCCGTGCAGTTCCATGATCTGCAGATCCAGCCGCGCGACCGGGATCTCGTCGCGGCCACGCACGGACGTTCGATCTACATCCTCGACGACATCACCGGCCTCGAACAGCTTACGCCGGAGGTGATGGCGAAGCCCGCGGTGCTGCTGAAGCCGCGGCCCGCGCACGGCTCCTACATGCGGCCGCGCGGCGGCATGTGGGGAGACGATCAGTTCGGTGCCGCCAACGGCGGGCCGCAGGCGACGCTCAACTACTGGATCAAGGAGCGGGACCGCGAGGGTGTGAAGCTGACCGTCAAGGATTCGCTGGGGCACGTCGTGCGCGAGCTCGAAGGCCCCGCGGAGGCCGGGCTCAATCGCGTGACCTGGGACCTGTCGCGCGACAAGGAGCAGCGCTACGACACGATCGATGCCGACCGCACCGGCCAGTTCGTGTTCGTCCCTGCCGGCACCTACGACATCGAGCTCAAGGCGGGCAAGGACAAGTCGTCGGCGAAGCTGGTGGTGAGCCTTCCCAGGGGAGTCGGCGGACCGTAGTCCGGCCGTCGTGCCCGTGGAGCCACCCAGGACTCAGGACGTGCCCGACCCGGCGCCGTTGAAGACGCCGGCGTCGGTCGATGCGCCCGCCGTGCCGCTGATGCGCCCGGATGCCGCTCGATTTCGGTTTCCGACAGGCTTCCTGTGGGGTGCGGCGACGTCGGCGCATCAGGTCGAGGGCGGCAACGCGAACAACGACTGGTCGGCGTGGGAGGAGGCCGGTCGCGTGGCGGTGCCCGCCGGCATCGCGACCGATCACTTCAACCGCTATCGCGAGGACTTCGATCTCGCGCACTCGCTGCGCCACACCGCCCACCGGTTCTCGCTGGAATGGAGCCGCATCGAACCCGAGGACGGCAGGTTCTCGGACACCGCGCTGCAGCACTACCGTGACGTGATCGAAGCGCTGCGGGCGCGCGGTATCGAGCCGGTGGTGACGATCGTTCACTACACGCTGCCCCGCTGGCTGGCGGACAAGGGCGGCTGGGAGTGCCCCGACATGGAGAAGTTCTACCTGCGGTTCGTGACGCGGGTGGTGGACTCCTACGGCGACCTCGTGCGCTGGTGGGTCACGCTCAACGAGCCGGTGGTGCAGACGTTCAAGGGCTGGATCATCGGCCAGTGGCCGCCTGGTCGCACCAGCGACTACGCGCGCGCGTTCCAGGTGATCCGCCGCATGCTGCGCTCCCACGTGCTGGCCTACCACGCGATCCACGAGCGGCGCCCCGATGCGATGGTGAGCATCGCCAAGCACTGTCTCGCGCTCAGCCCCAATCATCCGCATAACCCGTTCGACGTGGCGTCCACGCGCGGCCGCGACTTCCTGTTCAACAACCTGTTCATCGAGGCGCTGCACACCGGTCGCCTCGCGCTGCCCGGACAGTTCTTCGAGCGGCTGCCGTTCGGGCGCACGCTCGATTTCATCGGCATCAACTACTACACGCGGGACTTCGTGAAGAACACCGGCCTCACGCTGCCCGGGCTCATGGGCACTTCGGCCACGCTCGAAAAGGAATCGCGGATCGGCAAGCGCAACCAGCTGGGCTGGGAAGTGTTTCCCGAGGGGTTGGGGTACTTCCTGCGCACGTTCCGGCGTTACAAGGTGCCGCTGCTGATCACCGAGAACGGCGTCCCGGCGGAGGACGAGGACGACCGCTGGGGCTTCATCTACCTGCACCTGTGGCAGGTGATGCGCGCCATGTCCGCGGGCGTGCCGGTCGTCGGCTACCTGTACTGGTCGCTGCTCGACAATTACGAGTGGGCCGACGGCTACAATCCCAAGTTTGGCCTGATCGCGGTGAAGACGAAGTCGCTCGACCGCATCGTCCGCCCCAGCGCCCGCTGGCTGGCGCAGGTCATCGATAAACGATCGCTGTAATTCGCGCTGCCAAGTCGTTGCCCGCGCATCGTGGGCGAGCTGGTGGCGGCGCTGGACACCCGCGTTTTGCCAACCCGGCCATGCGTTTCCGGGGCGCGGTGTGAGAGCTTCCGACCATGACTGGATCCCGTTCATCCTGGGCCGGCCCGGCCGCCCAGACACTCGTGCTGGCCGTCGGCGTCGCGCTCGCCGCCGTGGCGCTGGGGCCGCACCGGATCGGTGACTACTACACCGAGACGGACTTCTACGGCGGCTACGCCGGAGGGGCGCGCCTGATCCAGCGTGGCGTGCTCGATCCCGCCCGCTACGGCGTGGTGGGGCCGGTCTACGAGCTCGCGCTGGCCGCGATGGGGTTCGTCACCCGCGAGCTGTTCACGGCCGCTCAAGCCCTGTCGATTCTCGGCGCGATCGCGGCGCTGTGGCTGTGGTTCGCACTGCTCCGGCGCCGTGCCGGCGACTGCGTGGCACTCGGAACGATCGCGTTCCTCGCGGCCAATCCGACGTTCTTCCGCTACGGCTATTCGGCGACGACCGACATGTTCGCGTTCGGCATCGAGGCCGCGGCCGTATATGCGCTGCTCGCCCCGCGCAATCACTGGGCACCGCTGGCGGCGGGCGCGCTGTGCGCCGTGGCGGCGCTGACGCGCTACAGCGCGATCGCGCTGCTGCCGGCGGCGGTCGTGTGCCACGTGGCGGGATGGACGGCCGGCGCGGGCTCGCGCCGGCGCGCACTGGCGCTCTACCTCGCTGGTTTCGTGTGCGTCGCGGGTCCGTGGCTGGCGTTCGCGCTCAGGTCGGGGCAGGTGCCGGGCGGGTTGCTGTTCCACGATGTCGCCTACGACATCTATTCCCGCGCACAGGGCCGGACGTGGGCCGACTATCAGGCGGGGCTTGAGCCCGGGTTCCGGTCGTTGGTCGACGTGCTGGTCCGCGACCCGGGCGCCGTGGTGCGGCGGGACTGGGCGAACCTCCTGTCGCATGCCGCCGGCGACGCGAGCAGCCTGCTGGGCCGGCCGGTGGCCGTGGTGTGCGTGGCGGGTCTCGTCGTCGCGGCGGTCACCGGCGCGTGGCGGCGGCTCGTGCCGCTGATCGCCATCGGGGGATTGCTCTACCTGGCCCTCGTGCCGGCGACCTATTCCGAGCGATATTCGCTCGTGCTCGCCCCGTGCTATCTCATGTTCGCGGGCGTGCTGATCGACGCGGCATGGCAGGGCGCCGTCGCCCGCAAGCGCTCGGGCGTCGCGCTCGCGGTCCTGGTCTGCGTGCCGTTCGCGCTGTCGATCCGTGCCAGCGTCGCCGAGCAGCGCGGCGTGTGGGAGTCGCTGCCGACGGAGGTGCTCACGGTGGCGCGGGCGTTGCGCGAGCGAGCGGGGCCCGGCGCGCGCGTGATGGCGCTCAAATCCCACATCGCCTACTACTCCGGCGCCGCGCTCGTGCCGATGCCGGCGACGACATCACTGGCGGAGCTCGCCGACGATTGCCGGCGGGAGCACGTCGGCCAGCTCTACTACTCGTGGCTGGAAGCGAACAATCGGCCGTCGTTCTGGTATCTGCTCGATCCCGCGGCCGAAGTGCCGGGACTGACGCGCGAGCTCGTGACGCGGGAGCTTCCGGCGGTGCTGTATCGCGTCGGCCCCGGGTTCGGCATCGTGCCGGCGTGGCTCGGGGACGACAGCGCCCGGGTGCGATCGGAGGGGCGCGTGCTCGCGCTCGCGCGGCCGGCGTGGGTCTGGCGCACTCGGCTGTCGCTGGCCATCGCCGCATTCGAGCAGCAGCGCTGGCGCGAGGCGTTCGCGCATGCCTCCGAGGTCACGCGACTGCGCCCCACCGATCCGCTCGGCTGGCGGCTCTACGGCGACGCGATCCTGAGGCTCGGCGACCGGGAGCGTGCGATCGCCGCGTTCGAGCGCGTGCTGGCGCTCGAGCCAGGGGATGCGAACACGCGCATCGCGCTCGGCTGGCTGCTGCTCGGCGCGGGCCACGACGATCGCGCCGCCGCCGCGTGGCGGCCGGTGGCCGGCAGCACCTCGCACCGGCCGACGCTCGAGCGGATGGTCGAGCTGTTCCATGCCCAGGGCGATGCCACGGCGGAGCGGCAGGCTCGGGAGGCGCTGGCGCGACTGCGTCGTTGAATCCCATCACGGGCCTGGCGTCTCCCTGAACACCGAATGGCTACCGGCGAACGACGATCCGCCGGGTCGTGCGGCGGCCCGCGGCTTCGAACACGACGAAGTACACTCCCGGCCGAACGGCGCGGTCGGCGCCGTTCCAGACCGCCTGGTAGCGGCCCTCGTGCCGGTTCGCGTCGACCATGTTCGCGACGCGCCGGCCATTCACGTCCACTATCTGAAGGCGTGCCCACGCGCCCCGAGCCATCGTGAACTCGATCGTCACCGGTCCCGAGGCCGGGGACGGAGTCACGCGGGTGAGGCCGAACTCCCGAAGCGCCTCCGTGGTGCTCGCCGCGATCGGTCCGACGCGCACGGTGTTGCCCGCGATCGTCGCGGCCAGCCGGTACCAGTAGGTGACGCCGTGCTCGACGTCGCGATCGATGGCCGACTCCGCACGCCCTGCGGCGCGAGCCACCAGAGCGAGGCGGCGCCATGGCCCGGCGGGGGAGGTGGAACGCTCGAACCAGGTGTCCGTCACCCGCTCCGGGATCGCGAATTCCCAGCGGAGCAGGATGCCGTCCTCCAGAGACTCGGAATCGAACAGCGACACCAGCGTCGGAGTCAGTTGATCGGCCGGTACGACCGAATATCCCGAGTGGCGGAATTGGTCCGGGCCCGTGAGATCCCCGCCGATATAGACGGTCCTCGTGGTGGCTGCCAGCGCCTGGGCGACACCACCCACCCCGGGATTCCATCCCGTCACGTTGCCGTCCGCCGTGTCGAATGCGCCGAGGATTTCACCGCCGACATAGACCACGCTCGCCCCCGGCGACGGCCCACCGAGAGCGAGCGTGTATGCCGTTTGTGAAAAACCCGGCGTCCAGGACGTTGCGAGCCCGGTTGTGGCGTCGATGGCGGCAACATGGGCTCTCGATGCCCCGCCGATGGTCAGGAAATCCCCGCCCACGTAAATGATGTCGCCGTCCGGCGCGATCGCATACACGTCCGGATTGAGGCCGTCGGCGCCGGGATTCCACGCCGTCGGGGATCCGGTCGTCGCGTCGAGCGCGGCCAGCAGGCTGCGCCCGAGCCCGTCGATGTGCCGGAACGAGCCGCCCGCGTAGACCACGGAACCCTGGACGGTCAGCGTTCGCACCGTGCTGTCGGCGTCGGCCACCCAGGCCGTCGCAAGGCCCGAGTTGGAATCCACGGCTCCCATGCGTTCTCGCGGCTGGCCTCCGATGTGCTTGAACGTGCCGCCCGCGATCAGCGCCGAACCCCTCTTCGCGAGCGCCCGAACGCTCCCGTCGGGGGCAGGATCCCAGGCGGTGGGGAGTCCGGTGGCGGCATCGATCGCCGCGAGGAACCGGCGCCGGGCAGTGCCGATGCTGTCGAACGAACCGCCGGCATAGATCGTCGGTCCGTCGGCGATCAGGGTGCTCACGGAATTGTCGGCGGTGGGATTCCACGCCGTGACGTGATGCGTGGCGAGATCGATCGCCGCCAGGCGGTGCCGAACCTCGCCGCCGCACATCGAGAACATTCCGCCCACGAACACGGTCGAGCCGTTCACGGCGATGGCATCGGTGAACCCGTAACACGCGGGATCCCAGGGGGTGGCGCCGGCGGTGGCAATGTCGAGCGCACCCAGATTGCTGCGCGGGCTCCCGCCGATGCTGTCGAACTCACCACCGACATAGAGCGTGGACGCATCGCGATGCAGCGCGTTGACGAAGCCCGGTCGCGAGTTCGTGATGTGAGCCTGCCATGGCGTCGCGCCCCCGGTGGCGGAGTCGAGGGCCGCGAGGAAGGCGCGGGGCTGGCCGCCGATGTTCTGGAAGGTGCCGCCGGCATAAATCGTGGAACCGTCGTGTTCGAGTGTTTGCACGGTACCGTCGGCGTCCGGGTCCCACCCGGTCGGGACGCCGGTGGCGGCATCGATCGCGGCAAGATGCTGGCGGGGCTGTCCGCCCATCGTGGTGAACCCGCCGCCCGCATACAGGGTGTTGCCGCGGAGCAGCAGCGTATGGACCGGCGCATCGGCGCCCGGATCCCAGTCGAGCACCTGGGCTGTGGCGGAATCGACCGCCACCAGGTTCTGTCGAAACACTCCGCCGAATCGCGTGAAGTCGCCGCCGAGGTAGACGATGCCGTCGCGGACGACGATGGAGTTGACCGAGGTGGAGACGACGACGCCGGCGTTGGGATTCCACGCCGTGGGAACGCCGGTCACGGCATCGATCGCGGCGACGTGATAGCGGGTCTCGGTGCCAATGGTCGCGAAGTGGCCACCCACGTAGACGGTCGAGCCGCTGACGGTGATCGTGTACACGTCATACCCGGGTTGGGGGTCCCACGGGGCCACGGTGCCGTCGGCGAGCACGTGGGCAAGCTTCTCGCGCGGAATCCCGCCGACCACGTGAAACCGGCCGCCCAGATACCAGCCACCCGAGCCGTCGGGAGCCACCGCGTAGACCTCGGAATCGACGTCGGGGATGCTGACGGGTCTGCCGGTCGCGGAAGACAGTCCGACCGCGTTGGGGGTCGGCCGGCCCACCCGTATGAAATCGCCTCCGAGATAGAGCGTGCTGCCGGACGTGGCGACCGCGTGGACGGGCCTATCGGCGAGGTCGAAGCCCAGGTCGACGGCAAGCGCGCGATTCGTGGCGGCGGAGCCGATCGCCAGCGCGGCCGCGAGCCGGAACACCGATCGGAGCAGGGCAACGCGTACCCTTGAGGGGAGTTGGCACGGCATGATCGAACCTCCCGTGGTGCGTGCACAATAGATCGGCGGGGTGACAGAATCCTGCGCGAATCCATGGTGGCGGCCACGGGGTACAGACTGCCATGGACTGCAGTGTACCATGATCGATGCATGCGAACCGATGCTGGCGTGACCTGCGGAATTCACCTGCTCGCCATCTCGATCCTGGCGTTCCTCGTCACCCCCGCCGGTGCGATCACGCTGGGGGTGGAGGCGTTCGGCGCGTTCGACACGCACGCGATGACGTTCTGGAATACCGACCTCGATGTGGCCAATGCGGCCGGCGGCCGGTTCCATCATCTGAACGTCGATGTCACGGGCGGTCTCGGCGCGCGGGTCTGGATTTCGCGGCCATGGAGGGTGCACGCGGACTGGGAGCCGTTGCGGCTCGAATCGCGGGACGCCGCTACGGGCCGCAGGCTCAACTTCGATGCCGGCTCGCTCCAGCTCGGCGCCGCGTACTTCTTTCCGACCGCCCGAGCGTTGCGCCTGGGGCTCTCCGCCGGGCTCGGGTACTACTCGCTTCACGGCCTGCGCGCCAGCTCGGGAGTCAAGACCGCCGGCTTGTCGGGCACGACAACCGGAATGCAATTCCAGGGACTGTTCGAGTGGCCGGCGCAGCGGTGGGTCGCCCTGAACGGCTCGGTCGGATACCGGATGGCCCGAATCGCCGACACGAAAGTCGACGGCCGCAGCCTCGCCCCCAGGGTCGAAACCGACTACTCCGGCCTCATAATGAGGATCGGAATCGCGTTCTACCTGCCATCGCGCAGCCGCGAGGTCGTGGCCGGCTGAGCCGCCAGGGCCGGGGGGACGGTGTTCCCGGCGTCCCGGGCTCCGTCGCTGTAGCACTGGCAGGAATCGTGGCAACAATGGCATTGTTGCCAACATGGCGCCGGCGCATGCTCCTCCCATGACGAAACGAACCCACGATGCGCCGCCCAAAGCACGCGCGACGGTACCGGGACGTCCCCGCCTCATTTCGATGCTCGCCTATCCCGATTGCCAGATTCTCGACGTCGCGGGACCGCTCGAAGTGTTCGCGCGCGCGTCTCGCTGGCTCAAGGACAACGGCAGACGCACGACCGACACGTACACCGTCGAGATCCTCGGGTTCGAGCGCGGTCCGTTCCGGGCGTCCTCCGGGCTAAGGCTGTTCGCCGACCGTGGCTACGCCGAGGCCGGCCGCGGCATCGACACGCTGCTGGTCGCAGGCGGACTGGGGGCCGAGCGTTACCACGCCGATCCCAGGATCCTGCGCTGGCTCAGGAGGCAGGCCGGCCAGGTCCGGCGCATGGCGTCGGTCTGCACCGGCGCGTACTTCCTCGCCGAAGCCGGCCTGCTCGAGGGCCGCCGTGCCACCACGCACTGGGCCGACTGCGAACAACTGGGGCGGCGCTATCCCAACGTGCGCGTGGAACGGGACATGATCTTCGTGCAGGACGGATCCGTCTATACCTCGGCCGGTGTCACGGCGGGTATGGACCTGGCGCTCGCCCTGGTGGAGGAGGACGAGGGACGCGAACTCGCGCTCGCGGTGGCGCGCGCGCTTGTGATGTTCCTGCGGCGTCCGGGCGGACAGGCGCAGTTCAAGCGCGCAGCTCTCGGTACAGTTCGCGACGCACAAGCCGCTGAGCGACGTGCAGGCCTATATCATCGACCACCCGGGCAAGAATCTGTCCGTGCAGAACCTGGCACGCCGCGCGTCCATGAGCCCGCGGAACTTCGCGCGCGTGTTCACGCGCGAGCTGGGCGTCACGCCCGCGCGATTCGTCACCTCGGTGCGGGTGGAAACCGCCCTGCGGTTGCTCGAGGAGAGTTCCGAGTCGCTCGAGGCGATCTGCGAGCTGAGCGGACTCGGCACCCGCGAATCGATGCGCCGCGCGTTCCTCGGCATCGTCGGCATTCCTCCCGGCCAGTACCGGGAGCGCTTCAACCGCCAGCAGCCATCACAGGCGCAGCCGGCCGGCTGGCCTTCGAAGGTACTCGCGCGAACGCCGCGCTCGCCGGACCCGATTCCATAAGAGGAGACACCTTGTGACACCGTTCACACGCAACTTCGCCGCCGCACTGATCGCCCTGTCGCTGCTCGGAGCCGCCGCGTACGGCGCGTTCGCCGCCGCGCCTGCCAGGCACTACGTCTGCGTGCCGTGCGGACTGCCGTGCGACGCGACCGTGTTCGACAAGCCCGGCACCTGTCCCCAGTGCGGAATGGCGCTCGTCGAGCAGGGCTCTCCCGAGTCCATTGCCGCCCCGGACACGCGCAAGAAGGTCGGGATCCTGGTGTTCAACGGCGTCGAGATCATCGACTACTCCGGACCCTACGAGGTGTTCGGGGCGGCCAACTACGACGTATTCACGGTGGCCGCGACCCCGGATCCGGTGACGACCGCCATGGGGCTGACCGTGGTTCCCAGGTACACGTTCGCCACTGCTCCGCAGCCAGACGTGCTCGTGGTTCCCGGCGGCGGCGTGCGTGGCGCGCAGCGCGATCCGGCGACCCTGAAGTACGTGGCCGACGCGACGGCGAAGACCGAACACACCATGTCGGTCTGTAATGGATCGTTCATCCTCGCGAGTGCCGGGGTCCTCGACGGGCTCACGGCCACGTCCACCTACGGGAACGTCGCGACGCTCAAGGCCGAGTTCCCGAAGATCAAGGTGGTCGGCAACCAGCGCTACGTGGACAACGGCAAGGTCATCACGACCGCGGGTCTGTCGGCGGGCATCGACGGCGCGCTCCACGTGGTCGCCGTGATGCAGGGTGACACCGCGGCCCGGGAGGTCGCGCTGCAGGAGGAGTACGACTGGCATCCCGACGCGGGCTACGTACGGCCGTCCTTGGCCGACCGGCTGCTTCCGCACATCGACCTGGACAAGACGGTCGAGGCCGTCGGCAAGTGGGACATCGTGAGCAACGCTGGCGGCGCGGATCGCTGGCGGCTCGTGGTGAAAGGGGGGACCCGGCTCAGCAGTTCGGAAGTGCTCACGAACCTCACCAGGGCGTTCGAGAGCGAGGCAAAATGGACTCACGTGGAGTCATCCGCCACGGATCCCGCCAGCTGGAAGTTCAATGACTTCGACGGCCACGACTGGAAGGGCACGCTGACGGTAAAGCCGGTGCAAGGTGCCGCCCGTCAGTACACGGTGACCCTGGCCATCGAACGGGCGAGCTGACGATCCCTGACGAGAACTTGTCAGTGGAACCCGTGTCTTCTATGGCCCCGCCTTCCGGCCCGGTGTAGCGTGCCCGCCATGGACGATCCTGGAAGCGTCCTGATCGCCATGGGCCCCTCGACAGGTACAGGCTCGGATCCCGAGCCGAAACGAACGGGAGGCGGCGTCGTGCTTTCGAGGTATTTGTTGCCGGGCATGTTCGTGTTGGCGCTGGCGAGTGCGCTGACGGGCTGCAGCAAGTCCACGACCGCTCCGATCATTCCGCCGACGGAGCAGTCGCAGGTCACAACGGTCCTCACCCAGGCGACCCCTCTCATCGATGACGATGTAACCGGCACCGAAACGCAGGCGTTTGGCATGCGACCCGCGGGCAGCGACGCCGCGGAGACTGCCATCACTCCGCTGTACTTCTGGAGGCGGATCGACTCGGTGACGCGCTCGTACGAGTTCGCATTCTCGGACAGCGATTCGACCGGCCGCCCGCGCCAGGTGCTGGTGACGATCCGCAAGCACCTGCTGGGAGCCTTCAACGTCATCGCCAGCACCGATTCGGTGAACGTGATCCACAAGCCCCTCGACGAGACCTGGACGCGGGTGGTGCAGCTCGTCCGGTTGAGGGCGCCGACGGACTCGACCCGTACGGTCTGGCGCATCCGCGCGGTGTCCGGAGCAAGCATGTTGTCGACCGGTGCCGTGACGCGAATTCAGAGCCTGCGCATCGTGACGACGGGCCTGGACACCACGCTCACCGATCCGCTCGCGGCCCTGGCCCTGCGACGCACGCTGAGCTTCCCCCCCAGCGACAGCGTGCGATTGACGGTCACGATGCTGGTGAACAACGACGTCGTGGTGCTCCATCATCGGGACCATCGGCGGCTGTTCCGCAACAACGGTGACAACACCTACACGCTGGCGTTCGTGACGGGCGCGTTCCCGGGCTGGCGGCACTTCGGGGTCGACGCGATCGCACACGCGTCGCTGTTCGATGATGCGGCGGCGTACGATGCGAATCGCTGGCACATCCCGTTCAAGATCCAGTCGGAAGTTCCGGTCGACTACTATCCGTAGGCGGTGGCCGTGACTTGAGCCCGCGCAAGAGAGCCCGTGGTCGATCGGCCACGGGCTCCCGGCCGCCCATGAAGCAGGCTCGATTCGCCGGGAGGCTGCCATGCTGTACATGGTCGTCGAACACTTTCGCGATGGCGACGCCGTTCCCGTCTACCGGAGGTTTCGGGACGAGGGCCGCCTCGCCCCGGACGGGCTGACCTATGTCGCGAGCTGGGTCACCGCCGATTCGGCTCGGTGCTATCAGGTAATGGAGTGTTCCGACCCGGCATTGCTCGAGATGTGGATGGCACGCTGGAACGACCTCGTGCGCTTCGAGGTGTTCCCGGTCGTCACATCCGCGGACGCCGCCGCGGACGTGGGCCGGCGTCTCTAGGATGCGAGTCGGGCACAGGCACGCTCAGCCGCGTGGCCGCCCACCCGGAGTTGCGCCTGGTGCCTGAGGCAGTACAGGACTACACTGTCCGTACGTCGTCGACTGACGACAGCCCGCCCCGTTCGCGTCATCCATGATCGAAGGCCAAGACCCGACTCTTCGCTACCCCCCGCAAGACATTGGCGCGGCCGCGCCGGTCGAGGATTCTCCGCGGTGAACACCAGCGAACGTGAGGAGGGCAGTCCCGATGCGAGCCCTGACAATCGTATTCCGCATTGCCATCCCCGTGGCGGTGCTGGTGTCCTTTGGGGAACGTGCGGCTGCGGACGCGGAGGTCACGTCGTTCATCGTGGCGCCCGGAACGGAGTCTTTCGATGGAGTGCGGGCCGATTCGCTGGTGACTGCGTTCCCCGGTCGAACTGCCGGCGTTCCCATTCTGCGCTCCGTTCCTCGCGGCCTGCCGCGGCAGAAGTTTCCCCGCTCCACCGGTGACCCACAGGGCAGGTGGTCGCGATTGGGATACGCCGACCCCGAGCCGCGCGACTCTCCGTCGCTGGTCTATGACCCGATTCGCAAACGCCTGATTCTATTCGGCGGCTTCGATGGGTCGGAATACCACAATGATACCTGGGAGCGGCCCGCCGATGGCGAAACCGAATGGCAACGGCTGCCGTTGGAGGGTCGCCTGCCGCCGGGCCGCAGCCGCCACGTCGCGGTGTTCGATTCCATCGCCGACGCCATGGTCGTGTACGGCGGTCAGGACGCGAATCACTACCTTGGTGACATCTGGACCCTGGATTTGAAGGGCGGGACCGGCTGGCGCGAGCTCGAGCAGGCGGACGAGCCCCGGCCCGTTCCGCGGGGAGGCTGCGTGGGTGTGCTCGAAACGACCCGTCATCGCCTCGTGATCGCGGCCGGCGCCACCGATCTGACCGTGTTGAACGACGTGTGGGGGTTCGACCTCGATACGGGTCACTGGGCCACCATGGTTCCCCAGGCGGTCGAAGCGCTTGCCCGTTCGCATCTGGCGCTTGCGTATGATTCGCGGCGGCAGCGCTGGCTGGGCTTCGGGGGTGAGGGTTACAACGACCTGTTGTCGTGGGACATGGCGCGCGGCAACGGCTGGTCGAAGCTCGACTACGCGGACCAGGGGCCCGTCGGGCTCGGGGACCCGTGCGCGGTGTACGACTCGCTGCGGGATCAGTTGATCGTCCTCGGTGGATCAGCGGATCCGGACTTCGCGATGGAGCTGTCGGTGATCGACCTCGCGCGGCAGACGCGCGGCGCTCCGCGCCACGTTCCGGGTGAACAGCCGCCCCCACTGCATGGCGCCGCGGCGGTCTACGACCCGCTGCATGACCGCGTGCTGGTCTTTGGCGGCGCCACCGAATCTGCCGTGATGGGGGATCTATGGCAGTTGAGTCTGGGTGACTCGATGCACTGGACCCGCCTCGCCGGACCGGGTTCCGGCGCACCGAGTCCGCGTGAATATGCATCCTCCGTGTACGATCCGGTGCACAGGCGCTGGGTGATCCTGTTCGGCTGGGACGGCTCGAAGCCGTTGAGGGATATCTGGAACTATGATTTCGAATCAGGCCGCTGGTCGCAGAACCTGTTCGCCGACTATGGCTTCCCCGCTCCCGGACTCTACGGTGTCGCCACCGCGTACGATCCCATCCACAATCGAGTTCTGCTGTTCGGTGGCTCCGACGGGGTGAACTGGCTGCAGAATGCATGGCAGTTCGAGATGGCGCCCGAGCCGGATCGGCTGTCGCCGCTCGCCGTGATCGGCGACTGGCCCCGCAAGCGCGCGTTCGCCAGCGCATTCTACGACCCGTCGCTCGACGCCATGCGGATGTTCGGCGGCCAGCCCGAAGGCGGCGGGTCATCCTATGGTGACCAGTGGATCATGCGGACGATGGACTTCCACGCCACCTGGCAACGCTGGGTAGCCCCCGACGCAACCCCGAAGCCTCATGCGTTCGGCTCCGGGATCTACGATCCCATCGGAGACCGGTTGGTCGAGGTGGGGGGCTGGCAGGATGCTCACACCCTGTTGCCGCGCGTCTGGAGCATCGGATTGGCTGATTCGATCCCACACTGGAGCCACTATGGAACGGGCATCGAGGCGTATGGAGGAGTTGCGGGGTATGATGCCGGTCGGCAGCAAATGGTGATATTCGGCGGCAATCTCGGCTCCGAACGCACGAATACAGTGTGGGACGTACCGCTGGCGGACGAGCCGATCCTGCCGGCCTCGCCGGCCGGTCCGACGCCGGCGCCCCGGTACCTGCACGCGGCCGCGACCGATCCTCATGGTCATCGAATGTTCGTTTACGGCGGCGCCGCGTACCTTTCGACCAACCGGGACCTGTTCGGGGATTTGTGGGAACTGGATTTCGACGGCGCAGGCGCCTGGCATCGCCTGCTCGCTTCGCCGCCGTTCCCCGAACAGCGGTCGACTCACGCAGCGCTCTACGATGCGGCACGGGATCGAATGCTGCTGTTCGGCGGCGGGACGCTCGACGACTCGGTCTGGGTGTTGCCGCTGGGTGGTGCGCTGCGGTGGTCGAAACTCGCGACGCAGGGGCCCTCGCCCGGCTGGCGTGCGGGCCCGGGCATCGTCTACGACGCCAGACGTGATCGAGCCATCGTGCTGGGCGGGTCGCAGGGACCCACCTCTCCGCTCAAGGACGCGTGGGCGCTCACGTTGTCGGAACCTCCCACCTGGTCGCTCATCGTTCCGCGCGACACGCTGCCCGAGGGCGGCGAGAACTCGAGTTGTGTCTATGACTCGTTGCGCGACCGGATCGTCGACTTCGGAGGAGATGTAACGTTTCAACGCAGGCGATTCGACTACTGGCGGTTCCGGCCGGGCGCATTCGCGCTGTCATTGGCAGATCCTACGTGGAGCCGTCTCGACGTCGTCGGCGGTCCCGCCGGAAATCGTACGAATCAGGCCGCCGCTCTCGAGCGCTCGGGCACTACGATCCTGAGTTTCGGCGGCGTGGACGATCAGGTCGACGGAACGGTCTGCGACACGTGGGCGATCGCGCTGGACAGCACGCGATTCGCGTACCAGTCGGTCGACGCGTGCACCGGGCCCGCCGCCGCCAACAGTCCCACCATCGTCCGGGACCCGGATCACCAAACGCTCCTTCTCAATGAGGGCAATCCGTCCACCGTGTGGATCCGGCCCGATGATGGCTCGGGTGCGTGGCAGCAGGTCGCCGTGGGCGACACGATTCCCGAGCCACGCATCGAAAGCTCCGTGGTGTTCGATACCCGCCGCGGACGCATGTTGATGTGGGGAGGCAATATCGGCCCCGTCAATTGCATCGCGCTGTGGGCATTCACGCCCGGCTCGCCGCCCTACCCACGGCCGAGACCGCGTCCGCCGAACTCGCAGTTCGCGCTGCGCACTTCGAGTCCGGCGCGCGGCTGCGTCGGTGTTGCCTTCACGCTGCGCGACCGCGAGCCCGCGCAACTCGAACTCTATGACATCGCGGGGCGGCGGGTGGCGTCCCACGATGTCGGAAATCTGGGAGCGGGCGAGCATCGGCTCCAACTCGCGGAAACGACCGGACTCGCGCCCGGGATCTATCTCGTGAGGCTGAGACGTGTTGACGAAATCAGCACCTCGCGCGTGGTCCTGTTGAAATAGCCGTGGTCCGCGCGAGCCTCGATGCCCGAGGAGCCCGGCGAACCTTCCGCGAATCAACGGAGCCGCCGTGGGTTCCTACTTCGAGGTCGCCGAAACGTGAGTCTTCGATGCGCGGCAGCCCGCCTTGATGGCGTCGGCTTCGGTCATGTACTGCCCATCCTTGGTCTTTCCATACCAGCGGTCGCCCGGGTAGTGGTAGACCTTGGTCGACAGATTGACCCAGACCATTCCCGCGACCGGCGGCGCGTCCGCACGCGTGGACCGGGCTTCGGGCGCCGATGTTGCGGGCGGCGTGGCGGACTGGGCTTCCGAACCGGTCGGGGATGCCTGGTTCCGCTTGCCGCCGAACCACCGGGACAGCCGGTTCCCCGATGCGGCGGGGCGGACGGATGCGGCAGCCGCGGGAGCGCTGGTAGGCCCGGCCGACACCCGGCCCGCGAGCGTTCGCATCGTTCTCGCAGACACCCCCGCGTGTCCGAGATCCGCGACCGACGAATAGGGCCGGCCGGCGATGATCTTCTTCGCCGTGGCGGCTCCGACGCCGGGCAGCGCCTCGAGCTGGGCCTGGGTCGCGTTGTTGATGTCGACGGGGCCCGCGGATGCCGAAGCCGGCATGGCCGCGGACTTCCTCGAGCGGCCCGTGGTGCGGGTCATGGGTGGTGAGGAGGACGACGCTCGCGATGCGCCGCCGCCGCTCACGGTCACCCGGTTCGAGATGGTTCGAACCGTGCCCGCGGCCACGCCGGCGCGCTTGAGATCGGCCACGTCGGAGTAGGGTCGGCCCGCGATGATCTTCTTCGCCGTGGCGGCGCCCACGCCGGGCAACGCCTCGAGTTGCGCCTGGCTGGCGGTGTTCAGATCGACCGGTCCCGAGGTGGAATTGGCGGCTGCGCCCGCAGTCCTGTTCGACGTGCTCCTGGCGTGACGGCTCTTGCTCCATCCGGCGGCGGGCATGATCAGCAGCGCCATCAGTCCGAACACCCAGGAACCTGTCCAAACTCTCGCGCGGGATACCGGCATCGACGAACTCCTTCTCAGGGGGCGGCCCCACCGGGCCCGCTCGATGCGGGTGCCAAGGATCGCCACGACGGCCGTTTCGAGGGGGTGAGCTGACCATACCCTAGCGGAGCGGCACCCACGGCTCAATGACCGCATTCAGAAACCGATTCAGGAACTGGTGTGGGCTGCCGCGACGCGGTTAGACTCCGTTCACGACGGAAGGGGATCCAGCCGTGCCGCACGCAATCTCGATGGTGGCGCTCGTGGTCCGGGAGTACGACGAGGCGATCGCGTTCTTCACCGCGGCGCTCGGGTTCGAACTCATCGAAGATGACCCGCGCGCCGACGGAAAACGCTGGGTGGTCGTGGCGCCGCCCGGCGACGGAGGTGCTGCCCTGCTGCTCGCGAAGGCCGTCACTCCCGAGCAGCGCGCCTCGATCGGCAACCAGGCGGGGGGGCGGGTGTTCCTGTTCCTGCGGACATCCGAGTTCCGGCGCGACTACGAACGCATGCGGACACATGGTGTCCGGTTCACGGAGGAACCGCGGCAGGAGCCCTACGGCACCGTGGTCGTGTTCCTCGATCTCTACGGAAACAAGTGGGACCTGGTGGAACCGTCCAATGCAATCGATGGCATTTGATCGCGAAGTAGCTCGGCTCCAGGCGCAATTACCCGCGGGGCCACGCCTCGCCATCCTGGGTAGCACGTCGTTCTGGCACGCGGAGAGCGAGGAGACGTGCGGCGCACTCGGACGATCGCTGGCGGGCGTGCACGGGCTGGTGCTCGTGACCGGCGGGGTCGAGGGCGCCGGCGAATCGGTTGGCCGGAGCTTCCTGGCGACCCGGGAACGCATTGCGGCGGACGGCCGCCTGTACCACGTGCTCCCCGAGGGTTACTCCCCGCGGGACTTCGGCGAAACGCTGTTCGCCGGATCCGACATGGGAGAGCGCAGGGAGGTCCTGGGACGATTGGTCGAGGCGTACGTCGTGATCGAAGGTGGCCCGGGCACGGCGCACGAGGCCGCCGTTGCCATGGCTCGCCCGGCAGTCGTGATCCCGGTGGGTCGCTCGGGCGGATGTGCCGCCGAGCTATACCCCAAGATGGCGCGACCGGCATTCGCGGACGACCGCACATGGGCCCTCCTCGACGACTCGTCCGCCTCGGCGGCGCAGGTGGCTCAGGCGGTCACGGATCTCGTGCGAGCGAATCGGGTGATGCGGCCGGGTTGAATGCCCGGGGAGTTGGGAAGCGTCCCACGGACGCCCGCAGCCGCGGCGCCGTCAGGCACTGGCCCGCCGCGGCGTGAACCCCTGGGCAGATCATCCGGGAGCCGGTGACCCATATCGATTCCTGGGGACGCGCCTACGCACGGTATCGCGACGTCGTGGAGCCGCCCCAGACGACGACCGAGAAGGTGCTGGCGTTCCAGTCGGACTTCCGGCGAATCACGGATGCCGGCGGCCGCCTGGTGTGATACCCGTCGCGTCGAGGCACGTGCGTGCCACGACGCGACGGCAACGCAGGCCGATCCCGACGATCCACGCGTCCGTGAGCCAGGGCAATTGGGCGCAGCCACACTGCTACCTCTGGATACTTTCGCTTCGCCGCCGGTCAATCTATTTTGACATCGTGGTTCGCGAGGTGGACAGTGTGCGGCGAACATGCGGGCGGACGGCCGCACGACCGCAGCACGGCCCATGGTTTCGCCGGCGTCGGTCGACATATCGAGGCAGTCTCCTCACAGGCCGAAGGCCGATCCTACTCGGGAGGTGCCTTCATGCCCACGATCCGGTCGTCCGGGATGCGTCCGCTGCTCCTGATCCTCGCCACGGCCTGTGTCGCGCTGGCATGGATCGCGCTGTGCGCCCCGCGGGACGTCACGGCCACACCCGCCTACGCGCGCCGGTTCGGCGTCGAGTGCCAGACGTGCCACTCGCCGAATCCGCCCCGGCTGAACAACGTCGGCATGGTGTTTCGCCGTTCGGGATTCCGGCTTCCCGACGCCGATGATTCGGGCAAGCTCATGCTCAAGGCCGTACCCGCGACGACGATCGGTGATGCGGCGGCGATCGCGGGTCAGTTCGACGGAACGCTGATTCAGACCCCCGAACCGGGGGCGAGCAAGTCGACGTTCGAGCTCAGCGAGGTCGAGTTGATCACCGGCACCTCGATCGGCGACCACTATTCGGCGCAGATGCTGTTCATACCCTATAACGATGCCGGCGAGTCCGAGCTCGAGAACGCCGAGTTCCAACTCAACTACGGTAAGCCGGGGAGCCAGCTCATCGTCCGTGGTGGAAAGATGCAGCCGCTCGTGTGGCAGAAGGCGGGACACGGGAGCATGACGCAGTCCTCGCCCCTGATTCTCGACGAGGGTTCGCCTGCGGCGATCGGCGACTTCGCGGGCCCCGGCTTGAGCCACATGCTGGCCGGCATGGAAGTCGGCTATATGGGAGCGAGCCTCAAGAACGGCAAGCTCATGTCCGGAATGGTCTCGGTTGCCGCGTTGAACGGCTTCGCGGCCGACGGCAGCGATGCGCGGACCCATTCCGGAGATGGCATGGACGTGCTCGCGCAGGCTACGGCGCTGTTCGGGTCGCGCAACACCGCGAACGTCTACTACTACGACGGCCACACGGTCGTCGATCCGGGTGGTGTGCTGACGGTGCCCGGGCCGTTCCGCGACCGGTTCACGCGCTATGGCGTGACGGGCAACTTCGCGCCGGTCGACCGCATCGATCTCGCGGCCGGATTCGGCGGCGGCAAGGACAAGTCCGACCAGTTGGCACGCGACGTCACCATAAACGGCTACTACGGCGAAATCACCGGCGAGATCCTGCCGCACTGGATCGCGACCTACCGCTACGACAACGTGAAACCCGACAAGGACGACGACAACTTCAAGATCAGCGATCACGTGATCGGCACGACGTATCTGCTGGAGAGCACGGTGTTCCTGTCCCTGGAGTACCAGGAGATCAAGGTTATCGAGGACAAGTCGCACGGGGTCCTGGCCCGCATCCGCGTGCTCTATTGATTCTGGGATGTTCTTCCGAGGGGGAGGCTGAATGAGGGCAACCAACGTGCGGCGGATCTATGCGCTCGCGGTCCTGGTACTGGTGTCGCTGGCTGCCGCAGGGCTGGGGCAGGCGGAGCAGGAGAGTGTCGCGGCACTGAAGGCCCGGCTCAAGAAGCTCGACTCGGGCCCGAAGACGCTCGACGTCGCCAAATACCCCAAGGACATGCAGGCCGGCTACGCGCTGTTCGAGAAGAAGTGCGCCAAGTGCCATAGCCCGGCGCGCGCGATCAACAGCGGCTTCGTTCTGCCGGGAGAGTGGGAGCGCTACATCAAGCGTATGGTGTTCAAGCCGGACTCGAAGATGACCGAGACCGACGGCAAGGCGATCTACCGGTTCCTGGCTTACGACTCGAGCGTCCGCAAGGCCGAGAGCCTGCGCGCGCACCTCGCCAGCCTGACGCCGGAAGAGCGCGAGGCCGCGATCGCAAAGATCAAGACGCTGAACCCCGCGTTCGAGCCGGCCGGCAAGTAGGCGGAACCCATGACCGGGCACGAGATCGGGAACGCCCGCAACCCGTCGCGACGGGCATTCCTGAGCAACCTGGTGCTCGGAGTCGCGGCGACGCTCGGCGCGGCCACGCTGGCGCAACGGTTCTTCCAGTTCCTGTCGCCGCCCCGGCCTCCGGAGCGCGTGGTCGAGATTCCGGCGATCGCGCTCGCCGCGATCCCGGACGGCGGCGGCACGATCGTGAACCTGCCGGGCGGTCACGTCGCGATCGAGCGAACGGGCGACACGGTGCGCGCGTTCTCGGCGGTGTGCACCCACCTGGGATGCGTGATCCAGTGGCAGCCCGTGGCGGGACAGGCGTGGTACTGCCCCTGCCACCACGGTCGCTACGACCGTGACGGACGGGTGGTCGGCGGCCCGCCGCCGCGCCCGCTGACACCGATCGCGGCGGTGGTGCGCGACGGGCAGGTGGTGGTGAAGCTCACCGTGCGTCCGCCCGCGGGAACGATGTGACGGCACAGGCGCTGCGCCGCTGGCTCGCCGAGCGCGTGCCGATTCCCATCGAGGAGTTGCGAAAACCGCTGCGCGAGGAGCTGCCCGTGCACCTGCGCACTTGGGTGGGGTGGCTCGGCGGCACGCCGCTCGTGCTGTTCGGCATCCAGGTCATCACCGGGATCCTGCTCACGTTCTACTACACGCCCGATCCGTCGCGGGCGTTCGACAGCGTGCGCCGCATCACGTTCAGTTTGCGGTTCGGGTGGCTGATCCGCAGCCTGCATCAGAACGCGGCGCAGTTGATGATCGTGGCGCTGCTGCTGCACATGATCCGGGTGTTCGTCACCCGCGCCTACCGGCGCCCGCGCGAGCTGACCTGGGTATTCGGTGTCGGGCTGTTCCTGCTGGCACTGGGCTTCGGTTTCACCGGCTATTCGCTGGTCTACGACTCGCTGTCCTACTGGGCGACGACCGTCGGCACCAACCTGCTGGGCAACGTGCCGGTCGTGGGCGCGCAGCTGCTGTGGCTGCTGCGCGGCGGACCCGAGGTGAACCCCAACACGCTGTCGCGCTTCTACAACTTCCACATCGGGGTGCTGCCGACGCTCATGGTGCTGGTGATCGGAGCCCACCTGCTGCTCGTGCGCCTGCACGGCGTCGCGCGGCTCGAAGGGGATCCGCGCCGCGAGACCTACGATTTCTTCCCCGAACACGTGCTGCGTGAGGCGGCGATCGCGATCGTATTGTTGTTCGCGCTCGTGGTGTATGCCACCGCGCGGCCCCCCGGAATCGGCGAGCCCGCCGATCCCAACTTCACGCCGGCGCACATCCGCCCCGAGTGGTACTTCTTCCCCTCGTACCGGTGGCTCAAGGTCGTGCCGATGCAGGTGGGCATCTGGACGTCCGCGGCGTTCGTCCTCGCCATGCTCGGCTGGCCGTGGATCGACGCCGCACTCGAGCGGCTGGCGCCCGGAAGGCGTCTCGGCCTCTGGCTGGGATCCGCGGGATTCGTATTCACGCTCGTCCTGTTCCTATGGGAGGCGCTGTCATGACGCTTACGGCTCAGAAGCTGATCGTGGCGTGCCTGAGCCTCGCGCTCGTGGCGGCGCTGTTCGCGGCGGGATCGGTGGACGCCCGCCGCCAGGCCAGCGCGCGCAAGCATGCGGACGCGTTGCTCGATGACGCGGCGAATCCGCAAGGGGCGCGCGGCAAGGCGGTGTTCACGAAGTACAGTTGCAATGCGTGTCATGGGGCGGGCGGCGCCGGCGGCATGATGAACATCAATGCCGAGAGCGGGGGCAAGGTGAACGGGCTCCTGCACGTCTCCGAGACCTATACGGCCGACGAGTTGGCCGAGAAGATCCGCGGCGGGGTCCCGCTCGTGGGCAAGGCCGACCCCACCGGGCCCGAGCCCCCGCTCCGCATGCCGCCATTCCGCGACCTGATCGCCGGCCAGGAATTGCGCGATCTGGTGGCGTACCTCATGAGCCTGCGGCCGCCGCCGGGTGAGGCGAAGTCGTCGGGCTGGTGATGGGCGCTCGCGTCGCGGCGTGAGTTCGGGATCGTAACCGCCCCACGGTGTTACGTGTTGTCGTGGCGGGGCATGTCGATCGTGAAGATGCAACCCTTGCCGGGCAGGTCGCGCACGCGAACCTCGCCGCCGCTCGCCTGGATTCCCCTGCGGCTGATGGAGAGTCCGAGCCCGAGGCCCTCCCGATTCGTTCCCACTCGCGTAAAGGGACGAAACATGGTCTCGACGTCACCCGGCGGCAGCCCGCCGCACTCGTCCTCGACCTCGAACAGCACGCGATCCATCGTGGCGGAGGTCTTCAACGATACATGACCGTGGTAATGGCTGAACTTGAAGGCATTCTGCAGCAAATTGGTCACGGCTGCCGAGAGCGTGGGCCGGTCGGCGTCGACCGCGAGCCCGTGCTGGACCGGCATGACGGTGAACTCGACGCCGCGGGCATTGGCCTCGAGCGACGCGTCGACTTCGATCTCCTCGACGAATTCGGTCACGGAAATACGCTCCCGGTTCTGGACCCCGGAGTCGATGCGGACCTCGGTCAGCGACCGGTCGATGAGGTCCCGCAGGCCGCGCAGGTTGCGGTCGAGCACGGCGCCCGTGCTGCCGCCGATGCCGACGAGCCCGCTCTTGAGAGTCGCGTGTGCCAGCATCGCGGCGCTGAGCTTGTTGCGCAGCTCGTGCGCGAGCGATCCCAGGCGCTCCGTCTCCGCATGGTTCTGCGAAGCCTGGCGCAGGCGCGTGTACTCGGTGACGGCGATCGCGATGGCGTCGTCCAGGCACCGGGTCAACGTGTGGAACTCGTCGTTCGTGATCGGCGCGTGGGTCTCCGTGGCCATCTCGGTGACGGCCTGGCAGATGTCGCCGTAGTCATGAACCACCTGGGCGACCGTGAATCCCATGCGCAGCAGATCGGCGCCATGAATGGTGGCGCTCGCGCCGATGGCGTCGGTGTCGGGCAGTGACAGGCGCAGTTGCTCGACGAGCTGGTCGAGGAACAGCGGCACGCCGTTCTGGAGTTCCTCGGGGGTGGGCCGGGGGGCCAGGCGCTTCGCGACCTTGGCCCGCGTCCGGGCGATGATCTCGGCGCGATTCTTCGTGACGAATTCGTGGAGCATGAACTCAATCTAAACGTTCCGAGCCGCCGGAAGCAAAAAATTGGGCTCGCCGAACGCGTCCATTCGGCTGTGGTTCAGGACTGCATGCCGGGCGTCGAGGCGAGGTCGTGACGACGGCAACTCGTCGTGCCGCAGCTACTCCCACGAGCGGGGTCGCGGGGAACCGCAGGACGTCCAACGCGGTTGACGAGCATCGCACATGGGTCTTGACATGCAAGCATGCACTTGCATATTATTCCGCTACCCATCATGGACAAGGTCTTCAAGGCACTCTCGGACCCGAGCCGGCGGAAGTTGTTGGACCGGCTCTACGCCACCAGCGGGCTGACGCTCGGCCAGTTGTGCGAGCAGATGGGCATGTCCCGGCAGGCGGTGACGCAGCATCTCGGAGTCCTCGAGGGGGCGAACCTCGTGAGCACGGTGTGGCGCGGACGGGAGAAGCACCACTACCTCAATTCCGTTCCGATCCACGAGATCTACGACCGGTGGGTGAGGAAGTTCGAACGACGCGGACTGAAGGCGCTGGATCAACTGAAGAGGCAGATGGAAGGGGAGGCGTATGACTGAAGCGGAATTCGTTTACGTGACGTACATCGCGGCCGCACAGCAGCGAATCTGGGACGCCCTCGTCAAGCCCGAGTTCACGAAACAGTACTGGGGCAAGGCCAACGTCTCGGACTGGAAACCCGGCTCGACCTGGGAGCATCGCGATACCGATGACGCCGGCTCGGTGATGATCGCCGGCAAAGTGGTCGAGAGCGAACCACCCCGGCGACTGGTGCTGACGTGGGCCGCCCCCCGGGATGCCGCCGACCCGGCCGCGCATTCGCGGGTGACGTTCGAGCTGGAGCCGATCGACAGCATGGTGCGCCTGACGGTGACGCACGACCGGCTCACGCCGGGTTCGGACATGAACCGCAGCATTTCTGCCGGCTGGCCGCGCGTGCTGTCCAGCCTCAAGTCATTCCTCGAAACCGGCAAGGCGCTTCCGACCTGGGTGAAGACCGCGCAGGCCGCGAAGACCGCGCAATAGACGACCCGAACCCAGCATCACCGCGGGCGGGCATCGCCGCGGCTCCTCCAGAGACGATCGCGCTGATGGCCGGCGCGGTCGTCGTGGAGGTGATCGCGTGGAGGTGGTTCGGATGGGGCGCCGGGGTCCCGGATGACACACTCCAACGGGTTCTCGACCGGGCGCGGGTGTTGTCTGAGGGAATGGCTGGCTCCTGCGTTCGCCCGCTGAGCGTCTCCGGAGGGGCCCGCCGGGCCGATCTCGTGCACCCCGCAGGCCTTGACGTCAAGGGTCTGTCAGTCCACATCGAGAGGTGAGCCCTTTCGAGGCCTGGGCGGAACCGCATGTACCCATGCGGGTATCTAATAGGTGCGCGCCGTTACCCCTCGCGCTGCCGCCGGGCGGAAGTCCGCCCTCACGTAGTTCCGGATCCCATCGAGGTCGTCGCCGATGCGAAGGCTGCTGGCAGGTTGTCTGGCGCTGCTCGTCGTTGCGATGCCAGTGTCGGCCAGGACGGCGAAGGCGCCGGCCACTCCGCCGGCGTTCTCGCTGCCGACGCTGTCGGGCCCGGTATCGCTCGATTCGCTGCGCGGCAAGGTGGTCATGGTGGACTTCTGGGCGTCGTGGTGCGAACCCTGCCGGAAGTCGTTCCCCTGGATGAGCACGCTCCAGCAGCGCTACGGACCCAGGGGGTTCGCGATCGTCGCCATCAATCTCGACAAGTCCCGGGACGCGGCGGACCAGTTCCTCGCGGAATTCCCGGCGCCGTTCCTGGTGGCATTCGACCCCGTCGGCAAGACCGCCGAAGCGTACAAGGTGAAGGCGATGCCGTCGGGCTGTGTGATCGGGCGCGACGGCAAGATCCTCGAGACGCACGCGGGTTTCGACGCGAAGCGCGCGGCGGCCATCGAAGCAGTGATCGCCGGGGCGGTGTCGAAATGAGCCCGCGCACGCGACTCGCATGGGGGCTCGTGCTGCTGCTCGCCGCGATGGCGGCCAGCGGCTGTGCGACGGTGCGGCCCTGGGATCGCGACCTGCTCGCCGAGAAGAAGATGCGGTTCGTGCCCGTTCCGCTCGAAGCCGCCGCGGACGACCACATCTATTTCAGCACCGAGGGTTCCACGGGCGGAATGGACGCCGCCGGCGGAGGCTGCGGGTGCAACTAGAGGATCGCGGCGGCGCGAGCGTCCGCCGGCGGCTGGCCGCGGCCGCGTGTGTATTACTGGCGGCCGGAGCGCCCGGCGCCGCGAGCGGGCAGAGCGCGACGCCGGCGGCGGCGACCGGCGAAGCCGCGGTGAAATGGCGGTTCGAAGGCTCGGGCCTGCTCTATGGCGAGCAGAGCCGCGCCAACGTCGTCGAGCCGGTGGCGCGCATCACCCGGCTGTTCTCGAGCGGGCAGGCGCTGTCGGCGCAGTTCACGCTGGACGCCATCACGGGCGCGTCACCGACCGGCGCGATGCCGTCGGGCACGGTGCAGACCACGACCTCCGCCTCCGGCCAGACATCGACGACGGCGGCCAATGCGGTCCCGACGCATCCGTTCCATGATCTTCGGGGAGCGCTGGATCTGCAGTGGGTGCGTCCGATCGGCTCGCTCGTCACCATCACCGCCGGCGGCCATGCATCCCGGGAAAAGGACTACCAGTCGCTCGGCTCGCATGGCACGTTGTCGGTCGATCTGCTGCACCGCCTCACCACGGTCACGCTCGGTGGAGCCGTATATCACGATGGTGTGTTCCCGGTCGGCGGAACTCCGGTCGGGCTTGCCGACAGCACGGTGGCAAAACACTTCGGAACGCAGGCCAAGGACGTCACGACCGCGCTTGCCGGAGTGTCCCAGGTGCTCAGCCGGCGCTGGATGCTCGGGGTCACCGCATCCCGCACCCGCGAGACCGGGTACCTCACCGAACCTTACAAAATCGTGAGCGTCCTCGATCCCACGACGGGCCTGCCGACCGGGCAGTTGACCGAGAACCGCCCATCCAACCGGATGCGCAACGACGTTCTGACGAGCTCGGTGTTTCACTTCGACAGCGACGTGTTCTATCTCTCGCACCGCTACTACTGGGACGACTGGCGCATCCATTCCAACACACTCGACATCAAGGTGCGGCACGACATTTCGCAGGACATGTGGATCCAGCCGCACGTCCGTGGCTACGAACAGTCGAGCGCGCAATTCTTCGTGTTCGGTCTGACCCACGGGCCGCCGGCGTCGCTGCCGACGTACGCGAGCGCGGACGACCGCCTGGGTCCGCTGCGCTCCGTGACGCTCGGCGCCACCTATGGGTTCCGCGTGCCCGGGCAGCCGGGCGAGTTCACGATCCGCGGCGAGTACATGTATCAGTGGGTGTCCGGCCAGCCCGCGGGGCCGAGCCTGCAGCAGAACAACGGTGAGAACGAGAACGGCGGAACCGCAGGCGGGACGGGCGGTGGATCCGTTTCCGGAACCAGTATCGGATCGCTCCTGGCCGGCTACACCGTTCAGTTCTGAGGCTCCGTGTCCGTTCGGTCGCAGCCAGGGAACGCGGGCTCGCTGTCGCTCGAACGTCGCGGGGATCACTTCCTCGGACGGTTCGTGGCGATGGCGAGCCCGTGCGAGTTGCTGGTGGATACCGATGACCGCGACGAAGCGGCGGCGGCGCTCGAAATCGTGCGGGCCGAGGCGCTGCGCGTCGAGCGCAAGTTCAGCCGCTACCGCGACGACAACGTCGTTCACGCCATCAATCATGCCGGCGGTCGCCCGGTCGAAGTCGACGACGAGACAGCGAGGCTGCTCGACTACGCCGCGACATGCCACGAGATGTCGGAGGGTCGCTTCGACATCACGTCGGGTGTGTTGCGACGGGTGTGGACGTTCGACGGCGGCGATCGTGTGCCGGACCCGGCCGCCGTGGCCGAGGCACTGGGGCACGTCGGGTGGCAGCGGGTGACCTGGAGCGGCCGCACTCTCGTCATGCCCGCGGGCATGGAGATCGACCTCGGTGGCGTGGGGAAGGAATACGCGGTCGACCGGGCGGCCGGGCTGGTGCCTGCCGCGACCCGGGCCGCGTGCGTCGTCAACTTCGGAGGTGACCTGGTCGCCTCCGGTCCGCGGCGCGGGGACCAGCCGTGGAACGTGGGCGTGGACGATCCGGAGCGCACCGGTGAGGCCGCGCTGTGGCGGATCGAGTTGTCGCGCGGCGGACTCGCGACCAGTGGTGACGCCCGCCGCTTCGTGATGTGGAACGGGCGCCGGCTCGGGCACGTGCTCGACCCGCGAACCGGCTGGCCGGTGGCGGGGGCGCCGCGCTCGGTCACCGTGCTCGCCGCGACCTGCGTCGAGGCGGGCATGCTGGCCACGCTCGCGTGCCTGCGCGGCCCCGCCGCCGCGCGGTTCCTCGAGGAGCAGGGCGTGCGGTTTCGCATCGTGTGACGTTAGGGTGGCGCCGTGCTGTATGACGGCACGAAGGCGGTGTCCGGAACCGGTGCGCGCAGCTTCCGCCACCGCTAGAACGCAATCGAGAGCTGACCGGCGACGAGAGGTAGGTGCGGCGACCGTTCGGACGCCCGGTATCGAGCTGGGTGCGCGGGTAGGTCAGTCTCACGTTGGTGTCGTGGCTCAGGCGGTAGCCGGCCCCGGCTTCGATTCGCCCGACGTTGGCATCCCATGGCAGCCAGTACGCCGCGAACCAGCATCGCCGCGCGCGGCCCCCGGCCCGCGCGTTTCGGGCGCGGTGTGCTCCGAACTAGGGCGTGCGCGGCCGGGCCACCGCCTGGGGACGCGTGATCAGGCCGGTTCGCGACCAGAACACGGTGTCGTTGTCGAACACGGTCCAGCCAGTGACGTAATAGTCCTCCACGACCTTCTTCAGGAAGTCGCGGTTGTCGAGGACGACCGCGCTGTAGGCGTTGCGAGCCAGACGCGAGCGCAGGCTGTCCATCAGCGCGTGCTCGAGCGGCGTCTTCGCCGTGTTCACGATCTCGATGAACGGCATCTCGTGGAAATTCGCCGCACGCCCGGCGCGAACCGCGAGGTAGGAGTGGCCGGGAATGAGCACATCACCCGCGGTGCTCCGCAGCGTTCGAACGAGGTAGTCTCCGCTGGCGCGGTCCGCGGCGGTGGGCAGTTGCTGGCGCGGGTCATAGACCAGCAGCACGAACTGCGCGACCCAGGCGAGGGCGACGAACGACGCGAGTCGCTTCGTCACGTCGGTACCGGCTCCACGGATCCATTCCGTTACCACATGCCACCCGAGCCCGAACAGGATGGCGATTCCGGCATGCGCGGTCATGAGGACGTTGTCATACCCGCCCCGAAACATGCGCAGCGACCACGAGCAGGCCACCAGCCCGGCAGCCAGTGCGCCGTAGAACCCGCGCGCCGGCCGGCGTCCGGCCTCGCCGGGCAGGACCAGGAACAGCAGCGACGTGAGCACCGCGATCGCCAGCGGCGCCATCACGTCACGGCTCCAGAACTGCGGGATCAGCCCGGGATCGATCGTGTGGCGCGATGGAATGTCGAAGATGTAATAGGAATACCAGTGGTGGGTGGCGAGATCGATGGCGAGCGTGGAGCCCGCGATGAGCACGACCAGCGTCGCCGCGAGCACCATGAACCGGCGCCGGTCCGAGAGCAGTTCGTAGAGCAGCAGCGGCGCCATGACGGTCACCGCGGACTGCTTCGAGAGGAACGCGAGCGTGAGCAGCACGCCGCCCGCGACGGGTCCGCGCCAGCGCGTCGCGTCGGCTCGCAGCACCAGCGCCGCCGCGAGCAGCAGCATCACGTGGAGCGAATCGGCCCGGGCGATGTCGAACCATGCCCCGCCGAGCCGGTAGGTCGCGGCGAACATGCAGGCCGCCAGCGTCCCCGCCGTCGTGCTGCGGGTCTCGCGGCGGACCAGCGTGAAGATCAGGACGAAGCAGCCGAGCGAGGCCGCGAACGAGACGGCCCGCAGCGCGAGGAAGCCATCGCCGAGGATGCGGGTCGCGAGCGCCGCGACGTGAAAATACAGCGGGGTATAGAGGAGCGGGATATAGCCGAGCGACGGCGCCACGTAGAGTGGCTGGGCGTGCAGCACGCGCTGCGTCTGTTCGAGCGCGACCCCTTCCATCCATTCGAGCTCGAACGGGTACGCCATGCGGAGTGCCGCGACGACGAGGTAGGCGATCGGATAGACCACCGCGACCGCGAGCAGCAGTCGCTGCAGCACGTTCGCTGGAACGCGGGTGGCGGGGTGACGTGCCAGGGGCGGCCTCCTGTGAACGAAAGGGCTACTGCGCATGACGTTAGCATCTGGCGCCGGCATCGCCCACGCGGCGCCCATCGGCCCCGCCGCGTCCGGGAGCGCTACTTCAGCGTATACGTGAACAGCAGCATCACGTACGGGCGCAACGTCAGGTTGCTCGTGTCCTGCACGTAACTGTCGGACGTGGTCCGGCTCACGCTGTGATTCTGGTCGAGCAGGTCGGTCGCCGTGAGTCGCAGCTCGCCGCGGCGGCCTTGCAGGAACTTCTCCGCGAGGCTCGCGTTCCACAGCACGACATTCTGGTCGTAGCCGGCGCCCAGCCCGCGGTACAGCACCTGGCTCAGCTCGTTGCGCACCACGAGCCGGTTCCAGACGATGACGTTGAGCTTGAGGCCGGCCGTGTGGTTGTAGGTGCGGCTGTTCGGGGTGCTCGCCAGCGAGTTGCGCGTCGTGTTCCAGTTTCCGGCGTACGACAGCGTGTAGTCGAGGTTCTCACTGATGTTGCTGCTGACCACGGCACCCCCGGTGAGGGTCCGATTGTCGGCCAGGTTCCCGAGGCCCTGCACGAGCCCCGGCGTCCGGGTCCAGCTGACGCCGCCGTTCAGATTGAGCACGCTCTTGATGGGGGCGAGCGACCGGCTCAGCGTGAGGAACGAGTTCACGTTCCAGCGCCCGTCGAGGTTCACGGGCTGGACGAGCTGGCTCCCCGCCCGCAGCACGGCGCCAGTCGCGAGCGTGCTGTCGTGATCCGCCGTGAGCGTCGTGTTGCCGATGTAGCCGTCGGTGCGCTGGGTGGACAGCAGCAGGAACAGCCCATGGCCCTTCGCCGCGTCGGTGCTCGAGAGCCGGGCCACCGCCGTGCGGGTGACCGACTCCTGAAGCTGCGGATTGCCGGTGGTCAGCGACAGCGGGTTCGAGACGTCGATCACGTTCTGCAACTGGCTGATGCTCGGAGTGCTCGACGTGGTGAAGTACGACAACCGGAGATTCCGCTCGGCGGCCACATTCCAGTTCATCGTCATGGACGGCTGCAGGTCCGTGAACGAGCGATCGACGGTGGAGGTCACGGGCGCGGTCTGCTCGTCGTGCAGCCGGGTCGCCTGCCACCCTACATTGAGCGCCAGATTCAACCGCTTCGAGCGCACCAGGTAACCGAGCCCCGCCGCCTGCGCCGTGCTCGTGCTCGTGTAGGAGTTGCGCAGCGCGGTGTCGGGCAGCGAATAGGCGCCGGTGATCGGGTCGCGCAGCGCGGAGTGGTTGTCCGACTGGCTGCTCGTCAGGTGCGGCGCGACGTTCAACTGCAGCATGCCCGCACCGCCGGCGGGCTCGGTCCACACGAGCCGCGTGGTCGCGGACGACGTGATGGTGTGGAGGTTCGTGTGCCGGTCGGTGGTGTCGGCCGGCGTCGCCGAGCCGGGCGCGAACTCGTCCTCCGAGTTCAGCGTGCTGCCGCCGTTCCTGAGCGAATAGCCGAGGCCGATGTCGAGCGAGACCGTGCGCCGGGGGGTGCCGAACCGGTGGCGGAGCACGGCGTGATCCGAGAGGCTGTTGCCCGACGTGGCGGCCCGGTCGTCATTCGTCGACGCGCTCACCGTCTGCCCGTCCAGCGCCGAATTGGCCCCGTTCAGGATGCTCGTCGAGCGATTGGTCTGGAAGTACAGGCGCGGTTCCTCGACGAACGAGGTGGCCGGGCTCAGCGTGGCCTCGAACCGGGCGTCGTAGCGGTGGTTCAGATTCCGGTTGCGCGTGTCCGACGCCTGGCCGTACGCGACGATCGAATCCGCCGGCACGGCATACTGCCGGGCGAGGTCCTGGAGGTTGTGGTTGTCGGCGGCGTTGAAGAAGTAGCTCTGGGTGAATGTCACGGCCCTGCCCCAGCTCTTCGAGAGATTCGTGCCGAGAGCGCTAGTGGTGGTGAGCCCGTCCTGCTGCCCGACGAGGAAGTTGCCCGAACGCCCCGATCCGCCGGGCCCACCGCCATTGCCGCCGAAGCCCCCGAACCCGCCTCCCTGGCCGCCGCCGCGCCCGCGCCCGCCGGCGCGCCGGCCGTTGCCGCCGCCGCCGAACGCGCCGGCGCGCTGCCCGGGGGCGGACAGGACTCCGAGCAGGTCCTGCGAGGAGAAGTTCTGCTGGTTGACGTTGTCGCTCAGTCCGATGACCGAGAGGCGCGTGTCGCCGCGCAGGACATTGCCGCTGCCGCCGGTCAGATAGCGATCATCCCGGCCGGCGCCGGAGTAGGCCTTGCCGAATTCACTCGAGCGGCGGTCCGGCCGCAGGATGATGTTGATCGTCTTCGACGACTGGCCGTCGTCGAAGCCCGTGAACTCCGACTGATCGCTCAGCTTGTCGAACACCTGGATGCGATCGATCACATCGGCGGGCAGGCTGCGCAGGGCCAGCGTGGGGTCCTGGCCGAAGAACGGCTTGCCGTCGACCAGCACCTGCTGCACGGTCTCGCCATTCGTCTTGACCTGGCCGTTCGTGACCGTGATGCCCGGCAGCTTCTCGAGCAGGTCGCCCGCGTCGGCGTCCGGATGCGTCCGGAACGCCCGGGCATTGAACTCGGTCGTGTCGGCGCGCTGGACGGATGGGGGCGGAGATGCCCGAACGTCCACGCCCTTGAGTGGCACCGCCGATCGAATCAGGACGAGGGTCCCGAGGTCCGCCGTGGCCGGCCCGATCTGGAACGAGCGGCGCAGCGGCTCGTACCCGAGGCGCAGGGCCTCGAGGCGGTACGCGTGCGGCGCCAGCCCCGAGATCCGGAACGTGCCGTCGTCCGCGGAAATCGCCACGTGGATGTCGGTCGAATCCGCCGCGTCGACGAGCCGGATGTGCGCCTCGCCGACCGGCAGCTTCGTGCCGCGTTCAACGATCGTCCCGTGAACGTCCTGCCGGGCGAGTGCCATGTCCGGCAGGGCGGCCGTGATCGCGGCGAGCCCGAGCCCGACGAGCCATGCGGATGCCGGCGGTGCCGCCCCGCGACGGATCTGCGCCGGCGGGCCGCACCCGGTCACCCGGAAGATGATGAGCGTTGGATGTCCTCGAGCATCACGCCCCGGGAATCCCCGGTGCGCGCGTCGTTGAGGTCGCGAGAGGTCCATGCCGTCGGGCAATCGCATACGACGGACGCGGCCAGCCATCGAACACAAACGCTACACTCCCCGGGGGCGCCGGTAGAAGCGCCATCCGTCTTTCCGGCGTAGAGATTTGTCAACGCGAACAGGACCACGAGCAGCGGCGTCCCGAGTTCACCGGTCCGGGATGGGCGCGGCCGGCGGACACCCCCGCTTGCAGGATGCGGCCGATCCCCCGATAGTTCCAGAGCCGCGACGATCGTCCGCGGCCTCACGAGGAGGTGCCGCGCATGCGGTCCTGGAACTGGATGCTCATCATCGCCGGGGCGCTGATGATCCTGGCGGAGGTCGCGCTCGGCGGCTTCGCGGGCTTCGATCTCGTCCTCATCGGATCCACGCTGCTGATCGGCGGCGGGATCGGGCTGTGGGCGGGGTCCGCCACGGTGGGACTCACCGTGGCTGCCGTGCTGTGCGTCGCCTACGTTGCCATCGGGCGGCGCTTCGTGCGCCGTCGCGTGCAGCGGCCCAATATCAGCACCAACACCGATGCCTTGCTCGGGCGCGAGGCCCTGGTGCTGCAGCGCATCGCGCCGCACCAGCCCGGCCAGGTCAAGGTCAACGACGAAGTCTGGCGCGCGGCGCTGGCGCACGGAACGACCCAGGCCGTCGAGGCGGGCGCGCACGTAACGGTCGCCGCCGTCGACGGCGTCACCCTGCAGGTGAGGTAGCCATGCTGTCTCAGATCGGATTCGTGTTGCTGGTGATCATCGTGTTCATCGCGCTCGTCGGGCTGGCCCGCTCGGCGCGTGTCGTGGCCCAGTACGAGAAGGGCCTCGTGCTGCGGCTCGGACGCTACCGCAACACCGTCGATTCCGGGCTCACGTTCCTGATGCCGATGGTGGAGAGCGTGATCAAGGTCGACATGCGCGAGCGCGTGATCAGCGTCGAGCCGCAGAAGGTCATCACGAAGGACAACGTGTCGGTCACGGTCGACGCGGTCATCTACTACCGCATCAGCGACCCGGTGAAGGCCACGTTCGAGGTCCAGAACTTCGGCTACGCCGCGACGACGCTGGCGCAGACCAACCTGCGCAACCTGATCGGCGACAAATCGCTCGACGAGACGCTGACCGCGCGGGACACGATCAACGCGAACCTGCGCGCGGTGCTCGACGAGGCCACGAACACCTGGGGCGTCAAGGTGACGCGCGTCGAAGTGCAGAAGATCGACCCGCCCGCGGACATCACCGAAGCCATGTCGCGCCAGATGAAGGCCGAGCGTGACAAGCGCGCGAACATCCTCGAGGCCGAGGGCGTCAAGCAGGCGCAGATCCTACAGGCGGAAGGCGTCAAACAGTCGGAGATCCTCAAGGCCGAGGGCGACGCCCAGGCGCGAATCACGCGCGCGACCGCGGACGCCCGGGCGATCGAGATGGTCTCGAACGCCGCCGAAAGCTTCTTCAAGGAGCGCGCGGAGATGAGCCGGAAACTGGACGTGCTGAATCACGTGCTCGCCCAGCAGACGAAGTTCGTGCTGCCCTCGGGCTCGGAGCTGCTGAACGTGCTCGGACTCGACGACGCGAAAATCCTGCCGCTCAAGAAGTCATGAACCCGTTGCCGCACCGGGAGCGGGCCCGCGGCTCACACGGTTTCGAGATACGCCCGTTCGCCGTGCAGTGATTCGTCCAGGCCCAGCTCTTCGTCGGCGGGGCCGACCTTGACCGGGGTGATGCGGTCGATCAGCCACAGCATGCCCAGCGTGAACACGAACGCCCATACCGACGAGATCAGCACCGCCGCGCACTGCTTGAGGAAGAACGCGCTGTTGCCGGCCAGCAGGCCGTCCGCTCCGGCGGGATTGAAGCTGCGGGTGGCGAAGATGCCGAGCATGATGATGCCGATGAAGCCGCCGACGCCGTGCACGCCCCATACGTCGAGCGCGTCGTCCCACTGCAGCCGGTTCTTGAGCGCCACCGCGTAGAAGCACACCACGCCGGAGATCGCGCCGATGATGACGGCGCCGGTGGGCGACACGTAGCCCGCCGCCGGGGTGATCGTGGCGAGGCCGGCGACCGATCCGGTCAATAGTCCGAGGAACTTCGGCTTGCTGCCGGTCAGCCACTCGACGATGAACCACGACATGCCCGCGAACGATGCCGCGAGGTCGGTATTGATGAACGCCGTCGCGGTCACGGAGTCGACGCGGAACTCGCTGCCGGCGTTGAAGCCGTACCAGCCGAACCACAGCAACCCGGTGCCCAGCGCGACGAGCGGAATGCTGTGCGGCCCGGTGTCCTTGACGCGCCGGCGTCCGACGTAGAGCACCGACGCCAGCGCGGCGATGCCCGCGATGTTGTGCACCACGATGCCGCCGGCGAAGTCGAGCACCCCCCAGCGGGCGAGGATCCCGCCGCCCCAGATCATGTGCACGAACGGGAAGTACACGAGCAGCAGCCACAGCGTGAGGAAGATCATGTACGCCTTGAACTGGACGCGGTTCGCGAACGCTCCGGTGATCAGCGCCGGGGTGATGATCGCGAACATCATCTGATACGCGACGTGCACGATCAGCGGGATGCTGTTGTTGGGGGACGGCGTCATGAGATTCACGCCGCGCAGGAACGCCATGTCGAGATTGCCGATCACGCCGCCGACATCCCCCGAGAAGCACAACGAGTAGCCGCACACGAACCAGATCACGGTGGTCCAGCACAGCGACACGAAGCTCTGAATCATGATGGCGAGCACGTTGCGACGACCGACCAGCCCGCCGTAGAAGAACGCGAGCCCGGGTGTCATGAGCATGACGAGGCTCGAGCACAGCAGCATGAATCCGGTGTTGCCGGTATCGATGTGCATTCGCGTGGTCCCGCGCGGCCGGGGGACTCCCCGGCGGTCGCGTCGCGCATGCGTTCCGGCCGGGCGTCGGGTCCCCACAGGAATCCCCGAACGGCGCGGAGATTACTCGCGCGACGCGGGCGATCACAAGAGTTTCATGCAGCCATCCGGCGAAGTGGCCCGAGCCGGTTTGTGATGCCGGCGTGCTGGCTTACGGACCGGCCACGGCGGCCTCGATGGCATGCATCAGCCGATCGGGCCGGCAGGGTTTGACCAGGTAGGCGGCCGCGCCCATCTGCGCCGCCTCGACACGACAACTGAGCTCGTTGCGGGCGGTCAGGTAGATGATGGGGATCCGGGAGGTCTCCGCATGACCGGACAGCTCGAGCGCGACCTTGTGACCGCTGAGATCGGGAAGGCCGATGTCGAGCAGGATCACATCCGGGATCGCGGTCGTCGCCAGGGACACCGCCTCGGCGCCGTTCATGGCGCTTGTCACTTCGTAGCCGTCCGACTTGAGGCGCAGAGCGATGGTCAGATTCAGATCAGCATCATCCTCGACGATCAGGACTCGTGAAGCCATGCAATTTGCCCGCTTTCACCGTCGCCAGGTGTAGTTCTGCGGCGACGCGACGGCGCTGACGCACCCATCGCGCCACCGTGGTCCGTCCGGCCCCGCGTTCGATCAACCGCAGCAGTCGCAGCCGGTTGATGGTCGGCGCCGAGCGCTGCCGGTGTCCGCATCCCGGCGGCCCGGGCAGTTCTTGCAATTCCGGGCGGGACACGTGACGAACATGCTCCCGGGTCTCGGGACGGCTCCGGCTTCGGCCCTACGAGGCGACGGATTCCAGGGCGGCCTCGATCGCGAGCATCAGCCGGTCGGGCCGGCAGGGCTTGACGAGGTAGGCGGCGGCGCCCAGTTGCGACGCCTCGACGCGGTAGCTCGCCTCGTGGCGCGCGGTCAGATAGATGATGGGGATCCGCCGGGTGTCCTGCTGTCCGGACAGTTCGAGGGCGACCTTGTGGCCACTGCGGTCAGGCAGGCCGATGTCGAGCAGGATCACGTCCGGGATCTCCGCCGTTGCGATGGACACCGCCTCGGCGCCATTCATGGCGCTCATGACTTCATATCCGCCCGACTGCAGGCGCAGAGCGAGGCTCAGATGGAGATCAGCGTCATCCTCGACGATCAGCACTCGTGCAGCCATGGCGGTGTGTTCCCTTCTATAGAACCGGGGGTGGTGGACGACTGCGGCGCGTCGACAGACGCACCCATCGCGCCACTGTTGAGTCCGGGCCGATCTTGGTTCAACCACATTCGCCGCCTCCGGTTGGCGCGTGGCGTCCCCACGTGACCGAAGTTCTCGTCCGCGGCGATCGGTCCGATTGCAACGTCCGCCGCACCAGGTCGATTCACTCTGCAAGTTGCTGGCAAATAACTCTCAAGGTCCGTATCCACCACTCCGATCACCACTGCACGCTCCCGCGATCCGCGCGAGCCTCCCCGATCGGAGCTCCATGCAGTTCAATCCGGGCCAGGCAGCAACCCGCCCGGGCCGAGTTCGGTTGCTGCTGATCGAAGACGACCCACACGATGCCCGCCTGATTTGCGAGTACCTCTTCGAGTACGACCCGTCGATCGAAATCCTGCAGGCCCGCAATATCACCGAAGCGACGCCGATGCTGAGCGATCCCTCGGTGGATGCGATTCTGGTCGATCTGCACCTTCCCGATGCAAGCGGCTTGCAGTCGGTGGCGATGGCGCATGCCGCGAGTGCGGGGCAGCCGATCCTGGCCATGACGGGCCGGTCGACCATGGACATGGGTGTCGAGGCTGTGCGCCTGGGCGCGCAGGACTTCCTGGTCAAGGACGACATGACTCCGGGCAGCCTGGGTCGCGCGCTCCGTCTGGCGATCGAGCGCCAGCATCTGCTCGCATGCATGCGCGACAGCGTGCAGGCCTCGCTGGAAGGCGAGGAGAATCTGCGTCGGTTGTTGCTTGGCGGGACCGAAGCGCTGGTCGTCTATCTCCCGGATGGCCGCGTGTGCTTCGCGAATGTCGCCGCCGAGGAGTTGTTCGGCTGGGCCCAGGCCGGCTCCCAACTGCGACAGTTCCCATTGCAGGCCTCGTCGGACATCGACCAGGAGCATGAGATCACCCGGCCCGACGGAACCCTCGTGGTGGCGGAAATGCGCACCGCGGATGTGGTGTGGCGCGATCAACCCGCACGCCTGGCGTCGCTGCGCGACGTGAGCGAGCGGCGCAAGGCGACCGAGCACCAGATCCGCCTCGACATGCTGACCAGTTTCCTGGGCAACATGTCGCACGAGTTGCGCACGCCGCTCGCGGCCATCTATCAATTCGTGACCAACGTGCGCGACGGCATCGACGGCCCGGTCAATGACGCCCAGCGTCACAGCCTCGAGGTCGCGGTCCGCAATGTGGACGAGGTGCTGGCGATGATCGCGAACCTCCTCGAGGTGGCGCGCTCGCAGGCCGGCAAGCTTCGCATCGAGCCCCGGATCGTGCGGCTGGCCGACGAAATGGCCGGACTCGTCGATGTGCTGAACGCGTCGGCCCGCGAGCACGGCATTCGATTCGAGTGCCGGGTGCCGGCGGGACTTCCACAGCTGCTTGCGGACCCGGCGCGCGTACGGCAGATCGTCGCCAACCTGACCGAGAACGCGATCAAGTTCACGCCGCGAGGCGGCAAAGTCGAGGTGAGCGCCTGTCATGATGTCGCGAGCGGCCGCGTGTCCCTCATGGTTTCGGATACCGGCGGCGGCGTCGCGAGCGAACACCTCGAGGACATCTTCGACCAGCTCCACCAGGTTCCCGAGACCGTCCATCGAACACGGCGCGGCCTCGGCCTGGGCCTGTACATCACGCGCGAACTCGTGCGCGGCCTGGGCGGCGAGATCCACGCTCGGAACGAGCCTGGCAAAGGTATGCGATTCGAGGTGCTGCTGCCGGTGTTCTCGTGGAACGAACTCCTCAAGCCGTTGTGCGGGCAGATCGACGCCATCGAGTGGTCGGCCGTGCTCGTCCGCGTCCACTGGCCTCAGGCCGCCGCGTTCGAGCCGCTTCCCGAGGGCGCGTTGTGGAAACTCAAGGACATCGTGCGAGCCGTGGTCGGAAACTGCCCGTATGTGGCGATTCCGCGGGTTCAGGCGGACGAGCACAGCCAGCTCGGCGTGGTCCTGGCGGCGCCGGAGTCCGTGGCACGTGAATACGTTGCGAACATCGAGTGGCGGCTGACCGACGACGGCTCGTGGAACGATTCCGCATTGGTGGTCGATCTCGAAGCACTGTCACTCGGTCCCGCGCCGTTGCGGACCGACACTTCCCGCGTCGTCTCGATCCTCGAGCGGCGGCACTTCAAGCTTTGCCCCCAGGGAGACACTTCATGCCCCATCCGGCGGTAACTGCCCCTCACGAACACGCACGGCTACCCGAAAACGTACGAGTCCTGGTCGTCGAGGACGACGCGGATGCCCGCAGCGGACTGTCACAGCGGTTGCGACACGACCGCTTCGAGCCGTTGTTCGCCGTGGACGTGCCGGGTGCCCTGCGACTCGCTCGCCTGCAGAAGCCCGATGTGATCATCCTCGACCTGGGTCTGCCCGGCGGCGACGGTTACCTGTTCATGGAGCGGCTACGTGCGATGCCGGAGCTGGCGCAGATTCCGATCATCGTGTTGTCCGCGCGCGAGCCTGCGGTCGAGCGCCAGCGCGTGCTCGATGCGGGCGCCGTCGCCTACTACCAGAAGCCGATGCGGAACAACGTGCTGAAGGCTGCAATATTTCAGGCGCTCGAGGCGTGAAACGGCGTGCCGTGAGGGCGCCGATCGAGCAGGGACGGGAGCAGTCAGGGACGACGGCGTCGCCACAGCGGACGGCGCCGCCGGATGCCCGGGTCCTGGAGGCGCTCTGGTCCCTCGCGTACGATGTGAAGGATGGCGCAACATGAACCGGTTGTTGCTGGTGGAAGACGATCCGAACGATGCCCTGCTCATGATCGAGGCGCTGCGGGAGAGTCGCATCGAAGTCGACGTGAGGGTGGCCGAGGACGGCGACAGGGCATTCGCGATACTGCGCGAGGATTCCGTACCGGGTCGGGAATGGCGCCCCGATCTCATCGTGTGCGATCTGCAGCTTGCCGGAGTCGGCGGGCACGAACTGCTGCGCAAGCTCAAGTCCGACCCCGATCTGCGACGGATACCGGTGGTGATCATGTCCGGCTCGCGGGAATCGATCGTCGTGAACCTGTCCTACGAACTGCATGCCAACTGCTACATCCACAAGCCCGACAACTTCGTCGAATTGTGCGCCGTCACGAATAGCCTGTTGCCATTCTGGTTCTGCACCGCCCTGTTGCCGAAGAGCTGATCGACAGTTCGAATAGCCAAGGAGAGTCCGGTGCCATGTCGGTTCCCGAACGCGCTGTGAACGCGGACGCACTCATCGTGCCCGACATCCGTGAAGCCGGCGACCCGCGGCCAGCAGAGGGCGCGACGAGCCAGCCGGCGTTTTCCGCGGAGCGCACGGCAACCCAACGCGCCCCGAGCCTCGAGGACCCGCGTGTCGTCGCCGAAACGGCCTCGCACGATCTCCAGGCTCCGCTGCGCCAGGTCCTGCAGTTCCTGACCTTGATCGAGCGGCGCAGCCACTCCGAGCTCAACCCCCAGGCCCGCGAGCACCTGCGCTGCGCCATCGATGCCGCCGGACGCGCCCAGGCGATGACACGGGATTTCATGTCCTACTGGCTCGTCGGCTGCGGCGAGGGTCCCCGCGACCCGGTACCGCTCGACAACGTGCTGGCGGGCGTTCTCGACGGGCTCCGCCGCCGGCTGTCGGATGCCCGAGCTGTGCTGACGCACCAGCCGCTCCCTGTGGTCACCGGAGACCGTGCCCAGCTCGCGCTGCTGTTGCAGACACTCATCGTGAACGCGATCGTGCATCACGACGGTCCGGCCCCGCGAATCGAGATCGCGGCCCACGATGCCGGCGACGGCCACGTCGTCTCGGTGACGGACGATGGCCCGGGCATCGACCCTTCCGACCACGAACGCGTGTTCAGGCTGTTCCAGCGGGTGGCCGTAGCCGGCGCTCCGGGTGGGTCCGGCGCGGGCCTGGCGATCTGCCGCAGCATCGTCGAGCGCCATGGTGGCCGCATCTGGATCGACTCGACCCCCGGTCACGGCTGCACCGTGGCGTTCGTGCTGCCCGCCACCGACAGACGCGGAACCCAGCAGTAGGGGGCCGGGGCCGGGATCCCGGCCCTCACCCGATCAGGCGGCGCGGCGAATGGTGCCCGGCGGCGTCTCGTTGAGCAGCGCCCAGAACAATCCGAGGGTCTTGATCGAGTGCATGAACTCGTCGAACGCCACGGGCTTGACCACATAGGCGTTCACGCCCAGCCTGTAGCTCTCGACCAGGTCCCGCTCCTCGCGGGAGGACGTCAGCATCACGATCGGCACCGACTTGAGCGTGTCGTGCGCCTTCATCCGGCGCAGTACCTCGAGGCCATCCATCCTGGGCATCTTGAGGTCCAGCAGTACGACGGCCGGTGAGCCGGGCGGGCGATCGGCATAATGGCCGGCGCACGTCAGGTAGTCCCAGGCCTCCACTCCGTCACGCACGACCATGACTTCATTGGCGAGATTGTGTTCGCTGAGGGCGGCGAGCGTGAGTTCGACGTCCTTGGCATTGTCCTCGGCCAGCAGCACTCGTTTGAGTCCCGTCATCATGCAGCCTCCTCATGTTGGTGAAACGTTTCCTTGAGCTTCGGTATTGCAATGTAGAACGTGGCGCCCATCCCCAAGTGGCCCTCGGCCCACACGCGGCCGCCATGCCGCTGGATGATGCGGCGGACATTCGCCAGGCCGATCCCCGTCCCTTCGAACTCGTCGGAGCTGTGCAGGCGCTGGAACACGCCGAACAACTTGCTCGCATAGGCCATGTCGAAGCCCGCGCCGTTGTCCTGTACGAACAACACCAGTTCGTCGGAATCTTCGAGTGATCCGACGGTGATGATCGCTGGCGTCCGCCCGCGCGTGTACTTGATGGCATTCGACAACAGGTTTGTGAACACTTGGCGAAGCAGGGAGGGATCGCCATGAGCGAGGGGCAGTGCCGTGACGATCCAGCGAATGTCGCGATCCGTCATCTCCAGTTTGAGCGAAGCCCGCACGGTGGCCACCATGGCCGCGAGATTGACCACCGACTGCCGCATCTCGGCGCGGCCCATCCGGGAGAACGACAGCAGATCGTCAATGAGCGTCCCCATGCTGCGCGCCGACTCGGAAATCGCCGCCAGGTAGCGGCGCCCCTGATCGTCGAGGGCCGCGGAGGAATGGCGGCGCAGCAGATCCGCGAAGCCGTTGATGTGGCGGACAGGCGCCCGCAGATCGTGGGAAACCGAATACGAGAACGCTTCGAGTTCATGGTTGGCTTCCCGGAGTTCCGCCGTGCGCTCCGCGACCCGATGCTCGAGTTCCGCACTCTGCAGCGCGTTCGCCTTGAGCAGCGCCGCCTCGGCCTGTTTGCGTGCGGTGTTGTCGGTGCCGATGAGCAGGTAGCCGAGGATCGTGTCGTGCCCGTCGCGCAGCGCCGTGATCGACACCACCGCCGGGAACCGGCTCCCATCCTTGCGGATGTAGGTCAGCTGGTAGATGTCCTCGATGCCGCGCGAGGCCTTGAACACCAGCGCCTCGAACCCGGGTGCGATCGGGGTTCCGAGTTCGGCGCTTAGCGCGGCGGCTCGCACGATCCGTTCCTGTGGATCCGAGATGTCGGCCGGGGTGATGCGGTTCACGACCTCGGCGGCCGTGTAGCCGAGCATTCGCTCCGCCCCCACGTTGAAGATCTGGATGACGCCGCTGGCATCGGTCGCGATGCTCGAGAAGTTGGCGCTGTTGAAGATCGCGTTCTGCAGGGCCCCGGTTCTCAGCAGCGCCTCGGAGCGCTGGCCCTCCGTGTTCATGGGCACTCTGGAAGCGCGCTTGCGGTGACGGTCGCCAGCTGCGACGGGCGTTCTCCGCCTCCACGGGCCGATGGGCCGGAGGGCAGCCACATCGGGAGCGCACCGGGGGGCGTGGTGCACGAGCGACAGGCGGCCGGCCTGCGGTGGACCACGTGGACGGCTATGACGAACTCCGCTGCGACACGGGAGCTGGGGCCGCGCTGTGCCCGGTCGCGCATTGCTGCGCCGCGGTCCCTGTGGTGCTGTGGGTGAGGAAGCGATCGTGCTTCCTGCACGTGATCGGCCGGGGCGGCGCCCGACTTTAGGGTGATTTGCACGGGCCGCAGTCGTCCGTTCGGCCGCACCGGTTCGATCAACCGCCGCAGTCACAGCCAGTTGATGGCCGGCAGGCGAACCGCGGAGGGCGTCCCGTCGAAGCGCCGAGGGTGTCGATTGAATATCTGCCCGGCGGGCCGGGTACACGGTGCAAGTCCGCGGGCGTCCGGCGGGACCGGGCGGGATGATTCAGTCGCCGTTCAGGCTTCCGATCCATCCTGCTGTCCGCAGTCTCCGAAGCGATGGTGGCCGGCCATCACGAGTGCCCGGAACACGATCGAGGAACGCTGAGTGTCCATTCACCGTCGACGATTCTCCATCGCCCGGTTCGCCCTGCTCGTTGCCTGTCAGGTAGCCCTCCTCGTCTTCTGCTTTCGCCAGTTCTTTCCGAAGCTCTGGGCCTCGCAGTCGAGCGCAGGCGCACTGGCCATTGCCCTGACATTCCTGGTCGTGCACCTGTTCCTGTCACTGTTCGAGTGGTGCTTCCATCGTTACGTCCTGCATGGGGTGACCGTATGGTGGCTGACGCGGTTCGCCCGGGGACACCGCCATCACCACAGCCTGACGTCCATTCGCCTGCAGCCGGCCCCCGAAGGCGCCGACCGTTTCGTACTGAACGAATACCCGATCACCGAGAAAGAGCAGTATCCGGATTCCGACTTTCCGGTTTACGCGCTGGCCGCGCTGTGGGTGGTATTCACGCCCCTGCTGATGGGCGCCCAGTGGCTCGCGCCCCGATGGCCGGTCATGCTCGCGGGGTATGCGGCGATCGCGTGGTCCGTGTCGCTCTACGAGATCCTGCACGCGATGGACCATTGGCCGTACGAGTGGTGGAAGAAGGCCACGGAGCATCCGCGGTTCGGCGCCTTCTGGCGCAGGCTCTATGGCTTTCACCTGATGCACCACGCGAACATCGGGTGCAACGAAGCCATCTCGGGATTCTTCGGGATGCCGATCCCGGATTGGTGCCTGGGCACCTACCACCAGCCGAAGGAGCTGCTGCTCAGCGGCCGGTTGGCGACGGCGAGAGACTTCGCGATCCGGTCGCCGCGACCGTTCGTGCGGTGGCTCGATCGCTGGGCGCGCCAGCGTGAAGCCGGAATTGTGCGCCGCCGGACGTCGTGAGGCGCGGGTCCGTCATCTCACGATCGTGAACCGCCGGGTGACGCTGCCAGCTCCGGTATCCACCGCATAGAAGTAGACCCCTGCGGGCAGCCGCTTCCCGCCCGCACTCCTGCCATCGAACGCAAGGCGATGAGTCCCGGCGATGGCCTGCGGTTCGTCCGCCAGCGTCCGGACGCGCCTGCCTCGCACGTCGAACACGGCGCAGCGCAGGCGGGTGCTGCGCGGCAGCGATATCGTGAACGTGGCGGTCGTCTGCACCGGGTTGGGCGAGATGCTCGCGGATACGCGGTCGACCTGATCGGGCGCCAGGACGATGACCTCGCGAATGTCGGGTGTGGGGTCCCGGAACCCTTCGGAATCCACCACCGTGAACGACACCCGGTACATTCCGGGGACGTTGAACATGACGGGGCCGGGACTCTGGACATTCAGATTCGGCGCGGCCCCGTCGAAATTCCAGTGGTAGCGCAACGGATCGCCATCGGCGTCACGCTCGACGCCGCGCCCCTGCCACGTTATGTCCTGACCCTGGACGATCGTGATGTCGCCCGGGGGAGGCGATGTGATCACGCCATGCGGGGGTCTCACCGAGATCGTCGTGCTGTCGAATACGGCACCCAGGTCGCAGGTGATGTCATTCGGATTGAGCACGTCGCCACCAGGCGGGCCGCAAATCGCCTCGAGCTTGATCGCGGTCGCCGAGAACGTGAGCCGCACCGTATGGTGGTGAAACGCCCGGTATGCGGACCAGTAGGGCGGCGGACAGCCGCCGAGCCAGAAACAATCGAGTCCCTGGTCGTTCTCGAGACTCGCGCCACCGCCTCCCGTGGTGATGTGCGTCACCCCGTGTTGCGGGTACGTGCGTTCGTAGTTGTGGGAATGACCGGTGATATTGAGCTTGTACTTGCTGTGCGTGGCCCCGAGCGAATCGAGGTCCGCCTTCAGCTCCGGCATGCCGGGATGGTGTCCGGACGAATATGCGGGACGGTGCCCGAACGTCACGACGAACGTGATGTTGCCATCCGCTTCCGCCGAATCCATGAGCGCGTTGGCGACCGGGAACCATTCGTCGAGAGCGTTCGGCCAGGGCTCTGGATATGCGATGAACCGGACGTTGCCGTAGTCGAACCAATACCAGTCCTTGCCGCAACACGAGATCGCGGGCGAACCGGTGGACGTGTGCCCGTTCGGCAGATCGAACCGGCCCTTGTAGTTGCGCAGATCGTCGAGACTGTCGCTCGGTTCCCACTCGTGATTGCCCCACGCGGGCATATAGGCTGCGTCCTGGGACCAGATCATCATGTCGTTGAAGTGCTGGTCGATGCTCTCGAGGCCCTTGTTGTCGCCATACGTGAGGTCGCCGACGAGGAGCGCGAACGTGGGGTGTCCTTGCGCGATCAATCCCTGGACCACCCCGCAGCGCGCATAGTTCTCGGTGCTGCCGATGTCCGCCTCGGCGTAGATGGTGAAGTCGGATGTGCCGGGAGCCCGCGGCGTCCGGAACGTGTGATCACCGCCGCCGCCGATCGCGTAGTGATAGAGGGTGTCGGGCTGCAGATCGGTGAGCGGTGCTTCGCGGAATGGCCCCGCCGAGGAATAGGGGACGGGACTCGGGGCGTGAGCCACGGCCTCATGGTCGTACGCCGAAGTCAGACCAAAGCGGAGGGTGTTGTCGACTCCCCGCCAGTCGAACGTGACGGCGGTTGGACCCATGATCGTCCAGTGGATCTCGTCGGCGGCGTGGACCGCCGCGGGGAACATCAGCGAGGCGGCGAGCAAGGCCATGATCGACGGTCGGCGCACGATAGGGTCCCTCTCGATCATCCTGCCTGGCACGCGATGAATCCGCTCCGGTGCAGGGGGACGATCGAAAGGTTCGCCGCGGCGATATCGAATCCACGAGAACCGCCCACGATGTCGGAGGCCTGAAACAATCGTGGGCCCGGCGCCTGAATGACACCTGAATGCTGCGACTGCTGGCGCGGCTGTGCACGCAGCCGGGTTTACCTCATCAGGACAAATGCCGTGCGTCGCGTTCCCGAGGTCGTCCACAGCGTGCAGTAATAGACGCCCGCCGGGGCGCCGGCCAGGTTCACGTGCAGCAGGTGAGTGCCGGGCTCGAACACGCCGTCGGCGCAGGTGCGAACCATTCGCCCCGTCACGTCGAACACGCCGATCCGCACCGGGCCCGCCGCCGGCGTTCGAAACCGGATGTCGAGATCGCCCAGGGTCGGGTTCGGGGCCGCCGGCGCGAGCCAGACACCCTGCAGCGGCGAATCCGCGACCGCGGCGCCGGCGTGCGCGGGCTGCGCCAGGAGCGCGGGTTTCGGCAGGACCTGCTGCCACGCGTGTGACTCGTCGTTGCGTGTGCCCGTGTAGGGGCACCCCGCGCCGTCGGCGCCCTTGGTGTTGAGCACCTGCCCGGAGTCGTAGTAGTCCGTGGTCTTGCCGGCGACCGTGACGTGCACCACCGGAATCGTGTTCGAGATCAGTCGTGCGCAATCCGCGGGATCGCAGCCGTAGCAGCCCGCCGGGTTGGTATCCGAGCCGTCGAACGCCTCGAACGACGTCTGCGCGAGAACCAGCCTGCCGCCCGCGGGCACCGTTTGGCTCCCCCACAGGTCGTACACTTTGGACCCGATGTTCGCGGTGACGGTGACCGCCGCCGCGGCGCCGGTCAGGTTGTCGACGCGTAGCGCGGCCGAGTCCCAGGAATTGACGGTGCCGGGATCGGGAACGCCGACGAACACCACGTTGGACGAACTCATCCACGGATTCGGCTTGGTCTGAGTATTTCCCGGATGATGAGTGTCGTAGTACCCCACGTATACCGCGACGGGACCACTGCTCGAAGTCGTGCTGCTCTGGGTGACCGAAGCGCTCACGACCGCCGAGACCTTGCCGCCGGCGTCGGTCGCGGTGAGCTTGATCACAAAAGTGCCGGTCGCGGCGTAGGTGTGGTTCGCGGTCGATACCGGGGCCGTCCGGGATACGACCGGCGTGCCGTCGCCGAAATCGAACTTGTAGCTGGCGATGGGAGTGGCGTCCAGGTCCGTCGAGCCTGACGCGTCGGCGATCACCGTGAGGGCCGGCGTTGAGGCCTGACTCACGCTCAGGCGGGCGATGGGGGGATCGTCCACCGGGGCGGGCGCCGGGACCGTGACCGTTGCGTGTGCTGGAGCGGAGGCACTGCCGCCGGTGTCGGTGGCGATCAGCGTCACGGTGTAGGTGCCTTTGACGGCGTAGGTGTGCGATGCGGTGGCGTCCTGGCTCGTCACGGTGACCGGCGCCGTGCCGTCGCCGAAATCGAACCGCCAGCTCGCAATCGGGGTCGCGTCCTGATCGGTGGACGGCGAACCGTCGGCGATCACGGCGAGCGATGGATTGGGCCGGGGCGTGACGAACAGCGCCGCCACGGGGGGCGCCTCGGGCGGCGGTCCCGCGGTATAGGTGGCGCAGATGGACATCCAGGAGCCGGCGGCCGTGCCTGCCGACGCGAAGGCTCCGGTTGCCGTGGCCATGCGGTAGTCGTCGCCCAGCAGATCGCTGCCGATCGAGAGCGTGGGCAGCGCCGTCGCCGGAGCAGCCCACGCGGGCGCCACGCCCGACTCGATGCCGACCACGCCGAACACCAGCTCGGACGGTTGGGCGGTGGGGGCGGTGAGGCCGGAGCTGAACGCGGTGCCGGTGGCGAACGCCGATGCGGCCTTGTCGAACGCGGTGATGCCTGAGAACTCCTCGACCGCGACGTGGCAGGCGGCGGCGGAGGGATAGGTGATCTTGAGCACCTGGCCCTGGGCGAGCGGCTTCGCGTTGCGGGCGGAGAACAGCAGCGTGCGGTCGCCGGCCGCGCCGTTGGTCTGCTCGCGATCGAGCGAGTACGCGTTGCCGGCGGCGTCGGTGACGGTGACGGCGCCGGCCTTGCACGAACTGAGCAGCAGCGCCACTAGCAGTGCATCGCCGCCGGCGACATCCCGGTCCGGCGCGAGTGAAATGGTGGTGGACGTCGTGGCGAACGTCGTGCTGGCGATCCGCGCCACGTAGCGGGGCGGCGCGGTGGTGACTGTGACGCTGGCTGTCGCCGGCGATGACGCCAGTGCGCCGGTATCGGTGGCGACCAGGGTTACGGCATACGTGCCGGGCGATGCGTAGCCGTGGCTCGCCGTGGTGGCCGGCGCGGCGACGTTGACGGGAGCCGTGCCGTCGCCGAAGTCGAACCGGTAGCTGGCGATCGGCGTGCCGTCCAAGTCCGTGGAGCTCGTGGCATCGGCCTGGACGGTGAGCGACGGCGCGGCGTTGGTCATCACGAGTCTGGCGACGGGCGCAAAGTCCGGCGGCGGCGGCGCTGCCACCGTGACGCTGGCGGACGCAGGAGTCGACGCCAGCGCGCCGGTGTCGGTGGCGATCAGGGTTACGGTATAGGTACCGGGTGCCGCGTAGGTGTGACTCGCCTTCGTGGCCGGCGCCGCGACCGTGACGGGAGCCGTGCCGTCGCCGAAGTCGAACCGGTAGCTGGCGACCGGCGACACGTCGGTGTCGGTGGAACCGGTGCCGTCGGCCTGGACGGCGAGCGACGGCGCGGCGTTGGCCATCACGAGTCTGGCGACGGGCGCGAAGTCCGGCGGCGGCGGCGCTGCCACTGTGATGCTGGCGGTCGCCGGAGTCGACGCCAGCGCGCCGGTGTCGGTGGCGATCAGGGTTACGGTATAGGTACCGGGTGCCGCGTAGGTGTGGCTCGCCTTC
>JBBRLX010000028.1:0-59345 GCA_038231135.1 Candidatus Eiseniibacteriota bacterium
CGTAGTGGATGCGCGCAGGAGTCGCTCGAGCTCCTGCCGGTCCGAATCGTTGAGCGTAATCGAACGCAGGTGATTCGCCATGGGTTCCCTCCCGTAGGGTGCCATAGCCATGTTATCACGACTTGCAGTACGGAACACTAGCGCGCGACGACGAATCTCTGCGTCTTCCGCCCACCCTCGGCGGCCAGGTCGAGGAAGTACACGCCGTTCGATACCTGGCGTCCGTCACGCTTGCCGTCCCAGGTCAGGTTCCACGTTCCGGCACCCATCGAGCGATTCACCAGCGTCCGCACCAGGCGGCCGCTCAGATCCACGATGCGCACCTGCACGTGCTGCTCGCGCGGCAGCACGATGCGATACGACATCGAGCCATGCGCTGGATTCGGCGACGGAGCGCTCAGCGCGAGCGAGCCCGCGCCTCCCAGGGGAACGCCGGCCAGATGCTGAACCGTGCCGGTCTGGCCGCCGCTGTTCGTGAACGTGGCCGGGCCCACAGTCACCGCGTAGTCGGCGGCGTTGTTCGTGCTGCCCGCGCTGAACGCATTCTTGAACAGCAGCGCCTGCTCGGTGGCTGACGGCAGCGCGGCGCCGAAATCGGGATTGAACTGGCCGTCCAAATCGTTCGTCGTGTTGCCGGTACCCACGCCGGTGAAGCCCGCGCCGCCCCAGCTCACTCGCCAGTAGACCGTTCCGAAGTGATCCTCGAACGTCAGCGAGCCCGCCGGGAGATACGACGCCGGGATCGGGTTCGTCAGGATGAAGTCCGGGGCGAGGTTGGTGTTCGTGGCGGCCTGGAATCCCGTGGTCGCTGCCAGGATGTGCGTGCCGCCGGCCGTAGGTGTCACGGTCGTCGGGTACGAAATGAGCACGATCGGGTTCGCGCCGGCGGCGTCATGGGCGATGAGTTCGCCGTTCTGCAACTGGTTCTGGAACGACGCGCGCATGCGGAGCTGGATCGCCTGCACGTCGGTGTGGCCACTCACCCCGCCGATCACCTGTTCGATTTGCATGACATGAAACGAGGCATGGGCGGGGCGCGGCGCGAGCGCGGCGACGGCGAACAATGGCAGGAGGTATCGGAGACGCAGGTTCATCGGGGCTCCTTTCCGGCGGTGTAGGTGAGCCGGAAGCATAGCACCCGGAACCCCCTTTAATCCCTCGGTATTACTGCGTAGATACGCGCGAAGCGGAGCGCCGGACAGACTGCGCTTCGCGCGGGATCAGCCGACCTTTTCCGCCACGCTCTTGGCCTGCAGGAACAACAGCAGATAATCCCGGCCGCCGGCCTTGGAATCCGTGCCGCTCATGTTGAAGCCGCCGAACGGATGGGCACCCACGATTGCGCCCGTGCACTTGCGGTTGATATAGAGGTTTCCCACGAAGAACTCGCGCTTGGCGCGCTCGATCTTGTCGGGGTTCTTCGTGTAGACCGCCCCGGTGAGCCCGTACTCGGTGCCGTTCGCCACCGCCAGCGCCTCGTCGAAGTTCTTGACCGGAATCACCGCCAGCACCGGGCCGAAGATCTCCTCCTGGGCGATCGTGGCGTCGGGCTTCACGTCGGCGATCACGGTCGGCTGGATGAACCAGCCCTCGGCGCCGGGCACCGGGCCGCCGCCCGTGATCAGACGGCCCTGCTGCTTGCCCTTCTCGATGTAGCCGGCGATGGTGTCGCGCGCCCGGCCGCTCACCACCGGTCCCAGGTACGTGCCGTAGGTCGCGGGGTCGCCGATCGTGATCTTGTCGACGTGCGCCTTGAGCTTCTCGAGAAACGGCTGGTACACCTGTTCGCTCACGATCGCGCGCGAGCACGCCGAGCACTTCTGCCCCTGGAACCCGAACGCCGACTGCGCCACGCCGAGTGCCGCTGCGTCGAGATCAGCCTCCTCGTCCACCACGATCGCGTCCTTGCCGCCCATCTCGACGACCACGCGCTTGAGCCAGATCTGGCCGGGCTGGACCTCGGCGGCGAGCTTGTTGATGCCGATGCCCACGGCCTTGGAACCCGTGAACGACACGAACCGCGTCTTCGGATGGCGCACCATCGTGTCGCCCACCGTGCCCCCGCCGCCGCTCACGAAATTGAAGACGCCGGGCGGTAGTCCGACCTCTTCCATGAGCTGGTAGAACTGCCACGCGATCGCGGGCGAGTCGCTCGACGGTTTCACGACCACGGTATTGCCGGTGACGATCGCGGCACTCGCCATGCCCACACAGATCGCGAGCGGGAAGTTCCACGGCGGGATGATCGCGCCCACGCCGAGCGCCAGGTAGACGAGCGAGTCGCGCTCGCCGGCGAGCTGCACGATCGGGTCGGGCCGGTCGTAGCGCAGCATCTCGCGGGCGTAGAACTCGAGGAAGTCGATCGCCTCGGCGGTGTCGGCGTCCGCTTCGGCCCAGCTCTTCCCCACTTCCAGCACCATCCACGCCGAGAACACGTGGCGCCGTTCGCGCATGCGCTTCGCGGCCTCGATCAGGTAGGCGGCGCGCTCGGCGGCGGGTGTCCGGCTCCAGGCGGGGAACGCGGCGTGCGCGGTTTCGATCGCCTGCACGGCCTGCTCGCGGGTTGCCGACTGGAACCGGCCGATGACCTCGGAAGGGCGCGTGGGGTTGTGCGACTCGAACGTCTTCCCGCCCGTCAGGCGCTCGCCGCCGATCACCAGCGGATAATCGCGCCCCAGCTCGGACTTGACCTGCACGATCGCCTGCTCGAACGCCGCGCGATGCTGGGGCTGGGCGAAGTCGACGTAGGTGGTGGGGGCGTACTCCGGCAGCGACTGCGCATCGACCGGGACGATGCGCGCGGTGGTCGGATTCATGACTCCTCCTTGGCGACGGCGCGCCGGCGCGCCAGCCGGCGAAACGAAGGTCTGCTCGTGATCGCTCACGGGAATGGATCGGCGTGACTTACTTGCGTCCCCATTCTCGATGCTCGTTGCCGGATTGGCAACGGTGGCCGGATTGTCGAACGCCGGCCGCTGCCTCTACTGTGACAGTGTCATGTTTGCCACCCCCAAACCCGAGACCACCCGGCGTGCCGCGGCCCTGCCCTGGCTCGCGTTCGTGGGCTGCTGCGCCATCTGGGGCAGCACGTTCCTCGTGATCCGGATCGGCAACGACTCGCTGCCGCCGCTGTGGGCCGCATCGGTCCGGCTGATGCTCGCCGTGGTGCTGCTGACGGCGCTGGCGTCGCGCACGGCCGGGGGGCTGCCCCGCGGGGCCGCGCTGCGCTCGGCGATGGTGTTCGGCATGCTCGCCTTCGGCTTCGGATTCTGCCTGCTCTACTGGGGCGAGCAGGGGGCGCCCTCGGGGCTGTCCGCCGTGATGTATGGCCTGGTTCCGGTCACCACGGCCCTGATCGCGAGCGCGCTCGGCCTGGAACGCCTGAAACTCCTCAAGCTGCTGGCGGCACTGGTCGCGCTGGCCGGGGTGGCGACGCTGTTTTCGGGGCAGCTCCACACCACGGCCCCGCCGGTGCGGCTCGGCGCGGTCATGGTGGCGGCGCTGCTGGGGGCGCTGGCGGGGGTGCTGCTCAAGCGTGGTCCGCGGCAGAACCCGCTCGGACTCAACGCCGTGGCCGCCATGACCGGCCTCGTTATCTGCCTCACCGCCAGTTTCGTGTTCCGGGAGCCCCACCCCCTGCCCCGGACGGCCGCCCAGCTGCTGCCAATCGTCTACCTCGCGGTGGCCGGCTCGATCGGGGCGTTCGTGCTCTATACCTGGCTCGTGAGCCAGTGGAAGGTCAGCCGCGCCAGCTTCATCGCCGTGGTGGTCCCGGTGGTCGCCCTGATCCTGGGCAGCCTGGTCCGCCACGAGACCCTGGGGGCCACCGGGGCGCTGGGGGCGGGCCTCGTGCTCGCCGGGCTAGCTTTGACCATCGCGGCGGACCGCCTGACGCGGTAAACTGTTTGTCTGGCTTTCTCTCTGACTGGGCCTCATTCGATCGGCGTCGGCCACGCCCGCATCGGCGTGGCAGGACTCACAAAGGAACGAAACCGTCATGGTTGAGAACGAACCTCCGAAGCAGGATCAAGCGAAGGACGAACCGCAGCCCACGGCATACATCTCCCCCCGGCTGCGGTCCAAGATGTCGGATCGCTACGAGGAAGAGGAGAAGTCGAGCACGGGAACGACGATCGCCGTGGTTGGGCTGATTGCCGTGATCCTCGTGTGCGGCACGCTGTTCCTGCTCGGGCAACAGCACGCCAAGAAGACCACGGGCCAGACTGCCGACGCCTCGCCGGCGCCGGTTCCGGCGATGTCCGACTCCGCGGCGAAGGCGGATTCCGTCGCGCAGCTGGCGGCGGCCGACAGCATCGCCCAGGCGCAGTCCACGGTGTCGAAGCCGACGCCCGCGGCCGCGAAGGCGGCGGCGAAGGCGGCGAAGGCGGCCGCCGCGCAGACGGCCGGAACCACGGCCGGCAATCCGGCGGGAGCCACGGCCGGCGCAGCCGCGCCAGCCGTTGCGGCGCCCGCGCCCACCCGCAAGTTCGGCATCGCGGTCGCGGACTTCCTGTTCGACGACAAGGCGGCCACGGAGAAGGACCGGCTCGCGGCCGCCACGTCGCTGGAGGCGTCGGTGGTCCCGAAGGACGACGGCGGGACGACGACCTATCAGGTCGTGCTGGGAGCGTTCGACAGCCGCCAGGCCGCCGAAGCGAAGGGCGCCGAGTTGCTCGGCGCCGGCACGGTCAAGGAAAGCCGGGTCATCGCGCTCAAGAAGAAGTAACCGGCCGCATTACCCCTTAGTGCCACGAGGGCCCCGTTCCTGCGAGCGGGGCCCTTGGCATATCGTTGAAACCCGTGGCAGGGGGCCGCCGTAGAGAACAGTGTCAGCGCTCCACTCGAAATCCCTCCACCGGAGTCTGCCCATGAAGCGCGCATTGTTCGCCCTCGCCCTGCTGGCCATCCTGCCAGCCCGTAGCGCCCTCGCCCACGACGCCGATGCGTGCGGTATGTCGTTCTCGTGCTGCGATCCACCCGTCCGCTGGGCTCAGCGCCACACCCTCGAGCCATCCCGGCTCACGATCACCACCACGGACGGGGAGGTGAACCTGGTCCTCACCGACGACGTCCTGGCGCTCCAGCTCTCCGACCACGTGCTGCACAAGATCCAGCGGAAACTGCGCAACGAGGAGGATTCGGACGACAACGTGCTCGCCCACTCGATCAAGCTGGCCGTGCTGTCGGGCGTGCGCGCCCTGCTCGATCACAGCGCCGAGGTCGCGATCGATGACGTGCGGGACGTGGACTACCAGCACGGACGGCTGCGGCTCATCACGCGCAACGGCCAGCAACTGTTCCAGAACACCGACGTCGACGATCGGAACGTCATGGAGGGATTCTCGGAACACGACGCGCGGGCGTTCGTGCGCGAGTTCCGCCGCGCGAAATCGGGATCGCACTAGCCGGCGCGGAATTCGGCCGGCGGCGGGGGCCGCGGGACGGCTAACCCCGAAGCGTGCCACCACGGGGAATCGACCGCCTCGACCGGGGTCGGTCGAAATCAGCGTATGAACAGCATCTTGCGCGTGCTCGTGAACCGGCCGGCGGTCAGGCGGTAGAAATACACTCCCGACGTCACCGCGCCCAGCCGCGCGCCGTCCGACGTCGCGGCGCCGGAACCGAACGACACGGCGTAGCGACCCGCCTCCTGCGCACCATCGACGAGCCGCGCCAGCCGGTGGCCGCGGACGTCGAACACCTCGAGCGTCACGCGCGCCGCGCGCGGCAGCGCGTAGCGGATCTCGGTCGAGCGTCCGAACGGATTGGGATGGTTCTGATCCAGCGCGAACGCCACCGGTGGCGCCGGCGACACCGCCACGTTGCCGCGCGCAGTCCCATGCGCGACCACGCTGTGGGGTGCTGCGGTATCCGCCGCCGTGAACGTGATCACGGTGGTGTCGGCGCCCGCGGCGATCGGGTGATAGTAGACCCGCACCGTATCGCTCCCGCCGGCCGGCACCGTGAACGACGTGCGGCCCGCGACGAACTCGGGGTTGCTGCTCGACACGTTCGAGATCGCGAGCGGGCCGCCGCCGTAGTTCGACACCCGCACGTTGCCGTACGCCGTGGCGCCCGGATCGATCGTGCCGAGCTCGAGCGGAGTGGGCAGCGCCGAGAACGTGCTGCCGACTCCCGTGCCCATGAGCGGCACCGAGATCGTGGGCGAGCCGTGCGCGTTGCTCGCGATCGAGAGCATCGCGGGGTACTTCAGCAGCGTGGTGGGCCGGAACGTGACGCCGATCGTGTCCAGGGCACCCGGGGGGATCGTGAAGCCGGTGCGGCCCTCGGTGTATCCGGCGCCGGCGATCGAGACCGAGCTCACGACCAGCGCCGCGCTGCCCGGGTTCTGCAGCGAGACCACCAGCGTGGAGGCGCTGCCGGTCACGCGCGAGCCGTAGTCGAGCTCCGCCGGAGCGGCCTGCGCGAGCGGGGTCGAGATCTGGAAGCCCTGGTCCGATTCGTCGGACGGCGAGGCGTCCCAGGCGTCGCTCACCCGGACGCTGGCGTCGTACGTGACGTCGTACGGCACGGTCCACGCGTAGCTGCCCGCGTCACCGGCCACGTCGGCCACCGGTTGCCAGGGATCGTCAGCGGTCCGGCGATATTCGATGCGGACCGTGGGCACGTTGAAATGCGTCCACAGGATGTTGTGAACGCTGCCCCCGGCCCAGGTCTCGCCACCGTTGGGCACGCTGAGATTGATCGACTGGGTCGAGGACGGGGTGTATGGATACTGCGTCTGCAGCTTCCAGATCCCGAACCCCTGCTGGGCCAGCACCAGGTTCCGGTCGCGGGTGAAGATCCCGTAGTTCGAACCGACGGCGTTCACATTGACGGGCGGCTGCCACGTGGCGCCGCCATCGTAGGTGAAGTAGAAGTTGTTGCGGGCGTACTGGCCGAACACGATCACGTTCGGGTCGTCGCGCGCGACGTCCACGCCCCACGCCTGGTCGTTCGAGTTCACGGTCGGCCACGTGGCGCCGTAATCGAGGCTGCGCTGCACTCCGCCCGCCGACCAGTTGGTGCCGATCACGGCGTTGTTGCGCAGCCGGCCGCAGGCGAGCCCCGGAATCTCGGAGCCGCCCGACGCCGTGACCGTCGCCTCGAGCTGGAACGTCACGCCGCCGTCCGTCGAGCGGAAGTACTGCCCCTGCCCCACGCCGGTCACGCCGTCCGCGACGTACAGGATGTTCGTGCTGTCCGGCACGCACAGGATGTCGCACGGGCTGCGGAACGGGGTGCCGACCATCACGGGCGACCAGGTCAGTCCGAAGTTCGTCGAGCGCTGCAAAACCGACGATTCCGGCGAGAAGTACACGGTGTCGGGATGGTCCGGGTCCATTTCGAGCGGGATGCCGTACTCGCCGAAGTCCTGGGTCAGCACCGTGTCCCAGCTGGCGCCGGCGTTCGTCGTTCGCAGGATGCGGTCCAGCAGCGGAGAATTCCCCGCCGCTGCGGCGAGCCACACGTTCGAATCCTTGGGCGACACCACGAACGCATTGCACTTGTTGAACGTGAACACCGAATCCGGATCCGGCAGCGTCGCGATCTGGGCCCAGGTCTCGCCGTCGTCGCGGCTGCGGTAGACGTATTTGTTCGCGGCGCAGAAGAACGCGTGCTCGTTCGCGGGATTCATGCGGATCGTGCTGCCGCGCACGTTGGAGATCGAGAGCTTCGACACGAACGTCTGCGTCATGCCCATGCCCGACGGCAGGACCCACGTGACGCCGCCGTCGGCGCTGTGGAACACGGCACGATTGTTCGAGCTCGCGAAGTAGCCCCGGGCGCCTGAGAACTCGAGCGCCGAGATCGTCCCGTGCATGCGGTGCCTGGCGAACGTCCAGGTGTTGCCACCATCGGCCGTGCTGCGCACGAACCCGCCACCGCCGGCCAGCCAGATCGTGGTGGCCGACTGCACCCGCACCACGCGCACGTCGGAGCGCGCATCGAGCTTGAGGTTCACCGGCTGCCAGTGGGCGCCGCCGTCGAGACTGCGCACGCAGGTGCCGCGATCGCCGCCGATCCACACCGTGGCGCCGCTCGCATCGACCGAGCGCAGCCGGTTGGTGGTCGGAACCGCGACCGGCAGCCAGTTCGATCCGCCGTCCACCGTATGCAGCACGGTGCCGTTGTCGCCGACTGCCCACCCGGTCACGGCGTCGGTGAACTTGAGCGCCCACACTGTGGCCACGACGCCGGAGATCTGATAGGTCCAGTTCGCGCCACCGTCCGTGCTCTTGAAGATCCTGCCGCTCGTGCCCGCGACGTAGGCCGCCCCGGGCGCGGGGAACGCCAGGGCGTTCAACTGGGGCGTGCCGAGCAGCACCTGCGTGGTCCACGCGCCGCCGCCGTTGGTGCTGGTCCACACGTGACCACCATCGCCGACCATGATCGCGGTGAGTCCCTGTGCGGCGATGCCGTGGAGCGGACCAACGCCGACCGTGGTGCTGAAGTAGTCGGCGCCGGAGTTCGTACTGCGGTAGACCGTGCCGCTGTCACCGACCGCCCACACGTCCTGGCCATCGGGCGTGAACAGGCCCTGGAACCCCTGCGCGCGAACCCCCGCCGGGAGGGCGAGCAGGACGCTCGTGAGCAGCATCAGGAATCTGCGCTGGATACGGCCGGTCATGGAGCTCCTGCGGCGGCGCTGCCGTGCGGTCGCTGCGGTCAGTATTCGGCCAGCCGGGCCACGGTCGCGATCTCCGCGATCCCGACGCGCTCCCGGCCGAGCACCGTGCCGCGGTACCGGGTGGGGCGGAACTCGAGCGCATCCGCCCGGACACCGCCGCACGCGACCCGCGTTCCCTGGGGGGAAAGTACGGTACGCACCTGCTGCTGCGAGACTTGCCGGCCGTCCTTGAAGAACGCCAGCGTGCATTCCCGCACCTCGAGGCTCGTACCGGAAGCAGGTTGAACCCTTAGAGCGTAGAGAATCAACGAGTCCACTTCAATGGCCGTGCTCCAGTCGAGCCTGAGGGTCTGATCCCCGGCGGTGTCGCTGATCCAACCCACGTCGGCGTCCGGCCCCAGCGTGCGGCGGTCGATGGCGGCCCCGGGACCGGCGCTGCCGGGTGCGGTGCTGGTGGCGGTGGCGCGCGCGGACGGCGCGGCGTTGAAGCGTTTGCCCTCGAAGTCGCTGCGGGCCACCGGGATCGTGGAATGCCCCAGGTGGCAGCCGACGCACTTGGTGCCGCTGCCGACCCGGTTGGCGTTGAATCCGGGCACGTGCGCCGGCCCCGACACCGAGCGCACGACGTGGCCATGGGCGTCCACCAGTTGCTCGAACATCGGCGTGTCGCCGGGGAGTCCATCCTCGTGCACAGCGCCTCCGCCCAGCAGCGGCGTCTCGCGGATCATCACCACGGTGTCGCCGCTGGACACGCCCGGGCGCGCGAGCGCCGCGAAGAACCGGATGCGGAGGCCGGTCTGGATGGGCGGCGCGTCGGGAATCGGCACGTCGACCGCGGCGTTCGCAAACACGTTCAGGCAGTCGAACCGGAACGTCTCGCCACGGTCGAGGTAACCGGCCGCGTCGGCCGGCGGCAACTCGTTCGGCAGCCCGGAGGCGCGGGCGGGGATCACGGGCGGCCGCCGCCGGGGCGCGAGCATGGCGGGGTCCAGCTCATCGGTGCCGGGGAGGTCCACGAGCGGCGCCAGGGAGCCGCCGTCGAGGCTCGCCACCTCCAGGCCGAAATCGCCCGTCCCCTTCACGTCGCAGGCCAGCACGATCCGGCGGCCGCCGAGCGACGCGGGTGCACACGCGATCACCGGCCGGCCGTTGCGATCCGGACGCGGCACCGGGACCGGCTCCCCGAAGCCGCCGGAGAACGCGTACACCGACACCGCACCCGGATCGGGATCGAGGCTGGTGTGCTCGGCGGTGACGCCGACCAGCGTGCCGTCCTCGAGCACCAGCGGCTGGTACGCCATCATGCGCGCGCGGTCGAGCGGGAAGCCCCCGGCGAGCCGGGCGAACCCGCCGTCGGGAGTGATCGACACGGCCTGCCACAGGTCCACCTCGGGCGCCGGGACCGCGCGTGCGCGATCAGTCGTGAACCCCGCCGCGTCGCGATCGCTCGCGAAATGTCCGCTCGTCCACCAGCGCGCGAACACGATCCGGCCGGTCCGCGGATCGACGCACGGCTCCTCGGCGCCGTTGCGCTCGGCGGTGATGCGCGTGAGCGCGCCGCCCTGGGCCTCGACCACGAACAGGTTGCTCGCCAGCCGCCCGCCATGCTCCGCGAGTTGCGGATAGCGCGTGCTCGCGAACACGATGCGCCCGTCGGGCAGCCATGCGGGATCGAAGTCGTCGTAGCGCTCGAATCGCGCCCGGCCCGGGCCCAGGCGGTCGAGCGGCACGGAGCGATCGCTGCGCGTGACTGGCGCGAGCCCCCGGCCGTCCGCACCCACGATCCACAGCCGCCACGCGCTGTCAGGAGCGGCGGTCGCGGCGAACACCACGCGCCGGCCGTCCCACGACACCGCGGGGTCCGCGACGTCGAAGAACCGCCCGCGCGGCACCAACTCGTAGACCCGGCCGGCCGCCGACCGCACCATCAGCCGCCCGCCGGTCGCGGTCGCCCGCTGCGACGGCCCGAGTCCGGGAATCCCGCGACCACCGGCGGGCGGCCGCCGCGATACGAACACGATCGCGGGCGCCGAGGTCGGACCCCCAAGCCGGAGCGGCCCGAGAGCGCTGCCGAACCCCATGCCCCACCCGCCGGCGAGCGCGGCGAGCAGCAGCACACGGTTCATCGCACGACCGGTACCCGGTGCTCGAGCGTCTGTCCGTTCACCGTGAGCCGCGCGAAATATATCCCCGAGCCCACCGCGCGGCCGCCGGCGTCGAGGCCGTTCCAGGTCGCGTGATAGCGGCCGGGCGCGTCGGAGCGCGCGCCGATCAGCGAGCGCACCCGCCGGCCCCGCACGTCGTGGATCGCGAGCGTCACCCGGCTCAGCGCCGGCAGCACCCAATCGAACTCGACGCGTCCCGCACTCGGCAGCGGGTAGGGCTGCGAGAACTCGAGCAGGCTCGCCGGCGGCGGCACGTTCGACGTGGCGGTCGACACGACGCGGCGGATCTCGCCGGACTGCCGGCAATACCACAGCCCGCCTTCGGCGCCGATCGCATAGTCGCTGACCTGATCGAACCCGGTGCCCCAGCTGCCGCTCGACGGCTGGCCCGGCACCGGCGCCGCCACCGCCCAGGTGTCGCCGTCGCGGTGGAGGCGCACCATCACGCTCGAAAAGTAGTCGCTCACGAACGCGTCGCCTTCGTAGGCCGCCGGGAACGACCGCGTGCCGCCGGCGGGATGGCGATAGATCGCGGCGGCCATGATCGCCGCCGCGCCGGTCGAATGATTGAGCGTGAAGATCGGGAACGTCGCGGGCCCGGTGAGCGGCTGACCCGACGAGAACACGGCATCGCCTTCGTAGTGGGGCCAGCCGAAGTTCATGCCGCCGTGGTTCGCGATATCGACCTCCTCCCAGGTGTTCTCGCCGACGTCGGCGATCAGCAGTTCACCGGTGAGATGGTCGAATTGGAAGCGGAACGGATTGCGGAGTCCATACTCCCAGATCAGCCGCGCATTGAGGCCGCCCACTCCGGCGAACGGGTTACCGGCGGGGGTGATCTGCGCGCGTGACGCGGTACCCGGACCGTCGGGCAATCCGTCGACCGCGAGCCGCAGGATCACGCCGCGCAGGCTCGTCGTGTCCTGGGCGGCCGGCGACGTCGCATCCTCGCCCAGGCTCACGTACAGGGTACCGTCGGGCGCGAACCGCACGGTGCCGCCGTTATGGTTGAACGCGTTGTCGGGAATATCGGTGATCAGGTCGTAGCGGCTCGCGGGATCGATCGACAACGTGCCCGCGGGATCCGTGAGCGCGCCCGAGACCTTGAACCGCGAGATCTTGATCTTGCCGGTGAGGTCGTTCGAATGCGTATAGATGTAGGGCCGCGACGGCCACGCCGGATCGACCGCGATGCCCAGCAGTCCGCGCTCCGAGCCGCCGGTGTTGACGTTCGGAACGAAGCCGGCCGAATCCGCGCGCGGCACTCCCGAGTGGCGGACCAACAGGATGCGCGACGACTTCTGCTCGACGACCAGCAGCCGGCCGTCGGGCAGGAATGCGATGCCCGTGGGAAACCTTAGACCGCCGACGATGAGCTCGTCCGAGAATCCGGTCGGCACGACGGCGGCAGGCGTGTTGTGCGCGGCGGCGCAGGACAGGGTGGCGACGACGAGGCCGGGGAACACCATGCGGAACAGGGCCTCGGGGCGGCCGCGTACGGAGCTGGGGACAGGCATGGAACCTCCGGGAACCTCCGGGTGAAGCGGGTTCGGTGCGGCCTCGTCGCGAAGTTTACGCCACCGGCCGCGGCGGGAGCGAATTTCCCGTGAAAAACCCGCCTGGGCGCACCCGTCTCCATCCGACCGTGCGTTGCGCGCGTAGTAGGGTGTGACGCGCATCCCGACGAGGCCCTGGAGCCCCGGGATGCGCGCGCTCCCACCGCCCGCGGTCCCAATGGCCGCCGCGGGCAGCTCCCGGTAACTGGCCGCCGCGCGCGGCCGCAGGAAGGAAAGGGCTCACCCATGTCCACCCGCAGGTCGTTCACCGCCGTGACAGCGTCGTTGCTGCTCGCCGGCGCCCTGTACGTTCCGTTCGCGCTGGCCTCGAGCCATCGTGAGGCGCCGGGCATCACCAAGGATCCGACGGCCGACAACACGGATCTCTACGCGTTCCGCAGCCCGGACAAGCCGTCGACGATCACACTCATCAGCAACTGGGAGCCGCTGCTCGAGCCCGCCGCGGGTCCGAACTTCTACTCGTTCGACGACAAGGCCGTCTATCAGATCATCGTGGACAACGTCGGCGACGCGCAGGACCACATCGTCTACCAGTTCTACTTCACGTCGCACATCAAGAACGGCAACACGTTCCTCTACAACACCGGCCCCGTGCTGTCGGCGAACGATCCCAATCTGAACGAGTACCAGACCTACTCGGTCAAGAAGATCACGAACGGCAAGAGCGAGTGGATTGGCAAGGACCTGCGCTTGCAGCCGAACCGGGTCGGCCCCAAGTCGACGCCCAACATCAACAAGCTGCAGGAGGACGTCACCTACAAGCTGTCCGACGGCTCGAAGGTGTTCGCGGGCGAACGCGACGATCCGTTCTTCGTGGACCTGGGTGCCACATTCGACCTGCTCACGATCCGCCATCTCCCGGGCGACATCGGCGGCGGTGTCGACGCGCTGCGCGGCTTCAACACCATGAGCATCGCGCTGCAGGTGCCGATCGAGGATCTCACCAAGGACGGCGAGGAAGCCGACGACACCAAGTGGCCGGTTCTCGGCATCTATACGACGACCGAGCGTGACGGCAAGCGCGTGTCGCGCCTCGGCTCCCCGCTCGTGAACGAAGTCGTGATTCCACTCAAGGACAAGGACAACTTCAACCACAGTGATCCGGCCAACGACAGCCAGTTCCTGAGCTACGTCACGGATCCCGAGCCGTCGCGCCTGCTCCACGCGCTCTACGGCATCAGCGTGCCGCCCCCGCCGCGCAACGACCTGGTGGCGGTGTTCCTCACCGGCATCCCCGGCCTCACGCAGCCGAAGAACGGCAAACCGAACGAGATGCTGCGGCTCAACGTGACGATCAAGCCGTCCAGCAATCCCAGCCGCCTCGGCGTGCTCGGCGGTGACCTCGCCGGATTCCCGAACGGCCGCCGGCTCGCGGACGACGTCGTCGACATCGAGTTGCGCGCGCTGGCCGGCGTGCTGGTCAACGGCTTCAACACCGCGCCCGGCAACCGGCTCGGCGACGGCGTGGACTTCAACGACCGCTCGTTCCTCACCTACTTCCCGTACGTGTCTCGTCCGTTCGACCCGCTGAACCACAGCCATCATCGCATCGAGCCGGCGAACGCGCCCGGTCCGGTCGCGCAGCAGGACGGTTCGGAAGGGGCGACGATCACGGTCGCGGGTGACGAGATGGCCGGCAACGCCGACGAGGACACGCCGCTGGAAGTGCGCGGCGCGAATCCGGCGCCCAACGCCCAGCTGAGGTTCACGCTGGCCCGTGATGCTGCCGTGACGCTGCGGGTGTACGACGTGCAGGGCCGGATGGTGCGGTCGCTGCGCGACGAGCGCACCAAGGCTGGCGCGGTCGACGTGGCGTGGGATGGCCGTGACGACCTCGGCGCGTTCGCCGGCAAAGGCGTGTTCTTCGCCCGCTACTCGGTGGATGGCAAGCTCGTGAACACGAGGAAGCTGATCATCCAGTAGCGCGGAATCCCGGTGCCGTCCGCGCCGGCAATGACGAGCACGGCGGGTCCGGATCCCAATCGATCCGGGCCCGCGGTCGTTTTCGGCATGGACGAAGGAGGCGGGTCCTTCCCCACAGAATGGGGATGGTACTTGACCCGGCTCCCGCGCCGCTGGCACTCTAATAGCCTGGCTGGAAACCGTCGCGGTTCACCGTTCCCAGGGGTGTTCTCATGATCCGCAGCCTCACACCGACCTGCTGTTGTTGTTGTCGCATGCTCCCCGGGAGCAGGCGATGTCGGTGCTGGAGCGTCAGGATCTGACCGCACGGGCTTGAGGCCCGCCTCCAATGACCGCATCGACCGCGGCTCCCGCTTCCACCGGGAGCCGCGGTCTTTTGTATTCCGATGGATTCCGATCCCAGCCCGAGAACCGGAGACACCATGATCCTGCAAGCCGACCGTCCAATCGCCGTCTATCACGAGCATCCGCATTGGTTCCGGCCGCTGTTCGCCGAGCTCGAGCGCCGGCGTACGCCGTATGTGCGGCTCGAGGCCGAGCATCATCGCTACGAAGTTGGCGGCGATCCGCCGCCCTACGGGCTGGTGTTCAACCGCATGAGCCCGTCGGCGTGGCTGCGCGGCGGCGGCCACGGGATCTTCTACACGCTCCAGTTCCTGCATCACCTGGAGCACCTGGGCGTGCGCGTCGTGAACGGACACGACGCGTTCCTCACCGAGACTTCAAAGGCGCGCCAGCTCGCGCTGCTCGAACGGCTCGGCCTGCCGTACCCGCGCGCCCGCGTCATCCACCACCCGGCGCAGGCGCCGGCGGCCGCGAACGGGCTGCGGTTCCCGGTGGTGGTGAAGCCGAACATCGGCGGCAGCGGCGCCGGCGTGCGGCGGTTCGATACGCTCGACTCGCTGCGCGCGGCCGCCGAGGGCGGCGAGCTGGATCTCGGCATCGACAGCACCGGCCTGGTGCAGGAGTTCATTCCCGCGGAGAGCGGCCGCATCGTGCGCGTGGAGACGCTGGGCAAGCGGTTCCTGTATGCGATCCGCGTGTACATGACCGGCGACAGCTACGACCTGTGCCCCGCCGACATCTGCCAGGGCGTCGACGGCGCCGAGCTGGCACGCGCGGCGTGCCCGGCGGATGCACCGAAGAACGGCCTGCGGGTCGAGGGCTACGATCCCCCGGCCGACATCATCCGCGCCGTCGAGCGCATCGTCGCCGCCGCGAACATCGAGGTGGGCGGCGTCGAGTACCTGATCGACGAGCGCGACGGCAATCACTATTTCTACGACGTGAACGCGCTGTCGAACTTCGTCGCCGACGCCGAACGCGTGATCGGGTTCGATCCGTTCGTGCGGCTCGCGGACTATCTCGAACAGGAGGTCTCGTGAGCATGCGGCTCGGATACTGGCTGCCGGTGTTCGGCGGATGGCTGCGCAACGTGCCGGACGAAGGCATGGCGGCGAGCTGGGACTACGTGAGCCGGCTCGCGCGCCGCAGCGAGCAGATCGGGTTCGACCTCACGCTCGTCGCCGAGCTGAACCTGAACGACATCAAGGGTCCCGACGCGCCGTCGCTCGACGCGTGGACCACGGCGGCGGCGCTCGCCGCCGTCACCGAGCGCCTCGAGATCATGGTCGCGGTGCGGCCCACGTTCCATCCGCCGGCGCTGCTCGCCAAGCAGGTGGCGAACCTCGACCACCTGAGCGGCGGGCGCGTGTCGATCAACGTGGTGTCGTCGTGGTGGGAGGACGAGGCGCGGCAGTACGGCGTGACGTTCGATTCCCACGACGATCGTTACGCGCGCACCGCCGAGTGGCTCGCGGTGGTGCGCGGCCTGTGGACCGAGGCGCGGTTCAGCTATTACGGGCGCCACTACCACGTCGAGAACTCGGTGCTGGAGCCCAAGCCGCAGACTTCACCGGTGATTTATGCCGGCGGCGAATCGGAGGCCGCGAAGGACCTGATCGCGCGGTCGTGCGACGCCTACCTCATGCACGGCGACCCGCCCGCGCGCATCGCGGAGAAGATCGCCGACCTGTCCGCGCGCCGCGCCCGCCAGCGGCGGGCCAGGTTGAGGTATGGCGTCGCCGGCTACGTGGTGTGCCGCGACACCGAGGCCGAGGCCCAGCACGAGCTGCAGCGCATCACCACGCTACGCCCGGGCGCCCCCGGGTTCGGCAATTTCGACCAATGGGTGAAGGGCACCCAGCTCGAGCAGCGGCTGGCGCTCGAGGACTACTCGGTGTCGAACCGCGGGCTGCGCTCGGGGCTCGTCGGCACGCCGGAGCAGATCGCCGAGCGCATCCGCGAGTTCGAACGCGCGGGCGCGGAGCTGCTGCTGCTGCAGTTCAGCCCGCAGCTCGAGGAGATGGAGCGGTTCGCGGCGCAGGTGACGCCGCTGCTGGAGCGCGGGGGCGTCGAGGTGACGCCGGTCGCGGTGGGCAGCGAAACGGTCCGAACAGTGGCCCGCCGCGCTTCATCTACCACAGCATCAGCGGCAGTGAAACCGGCCAGATTGCACCCAGCAACAGCGCCCAGAACGTGATGTGCAGGAGCGTTGGATAGGGTGACGCGTCGGAGCCGGCCGCTTCAACGGCGAGCACGATCCAAAACCAGGCCGAACTGAGCAGCCATCCGATCAGGTACGCGACCCTTGCCCACAACGGAATTCGCCGCATGGCCACCGCGAACCATTGCACCGTGTTCGCGCTGAGGCAGCTACGAGTTCCCCGTCCGCGAGCCGTTCGGATACCGGCTCATCGCCAGTTCTACGATCTCGCCGATCACGTCCGCGTACTCGCGGCCCGACTCCTTCGCGGCCATCGAGAATTCGGCGGTCGGCAGCAGGTAGGGATTGGGATTCACCTCGAGCACGTGCACGGTGCCGTCGGTCGCGACGCGGAAGTCGATGCGGCCGTAGTCGCGCAACTCGAGCGCCTGGAACGCCTGCACGGCGGTGTCCTGCAGCTTGGCGGTGAGGCCCTCGTCGAGGTCCTTGGGAAAGAACGGCTGCGTCTGCTTGTAGGCATCGGTGTCCTCGTCCCACTTCACCTCGGTGCCGGCGATCTTGGGCGTGCCGTGCGGCAGCTTCGACAGGTCCAGCTCCACGATCGGCAGCGCCTCGGGACGGCCGTTGCCGAGCACCGCAACGTACATCTCGCGGCCTTCGATGTACTCCTCGATCAGCGCCGGGGAATCGAACTGGGCGTGGATGTAGTCGATGCGGTCCATCAGCTCTTTGATCGAGCTGCACACGGCGCCGAAGTGGATGCCGATCGAACCGTCCTCGCGCGCGGGCTTCACGATCACCGGGAACGAGATGTCGTGCGAGTGCTCGGTGCGGCCGCGGAACACGGTGGCGAAGTACGGTGTGTGGATGCCGTGGAACGCGAAGATCTTCTTGGCGAGCGCCTTGTCCTGGGCGAGATACAGCCCATGCGCTCCGGCGCCGGTGTAGCGGCGCCCCAGCAGCTCGAGATACGCGGCAACGTTGGTGTCGTAGCCGTCGTGGCCGGAGAACGACTCGACCAGGTTGAAGATCAGGTCGGTCTCGGACGCCGCCAGCTCGACGAGGCTCTGGGCCGTGCCGTCGATGCGCAGGAACACGGGATTGTGGCCGTTGGTCTTCAGCGCCTCGTAGACATCCTGCACGTCCTCGTCGGGCGACTTGCGCTTGGGCCGTGGCATCTCCCCCTCGCGCGGCTCGTCGTCGTCCCACCAGTAGTCGTACAGCACGCCGATGCGAAGCTTGGCCATGTGATGTCCCTTCCCTGGGATCCCCCGACGTTTCCGGTCCTGCGCCGCCCCGCGCTAACTCAGCACGAATCTCCCCCGCGTCAGATAGTTCATCGCCATCGTGGTGCCGTAGGCGGTCAGCTCCACGAGGTATGTACCCTCTCGCCCCGTCTCCGCCATGAGGTTGCCGTCACGGCAGGTCCGGATGATGCGGTCGACCAAAGCCTTCACGACCGGCCGTTTCACGCCGGTCCAGTAGGTGATCTTGTCGGTCATCGTCGCGCGATGCTCTTCGAGCAGCTCGGCCGCCGGCCGAAGATTCCTGCGCTTGTCCTTCGCGGCCACGAACAGGTCGGCGAGGTCGGATTCGAGCGCCACGTTCACGGCAGCTCCGTTCCGGCGCATCATGCGCTGGTAGAACTGCCCCACGGTCACCTGCATGTCCTCGACCGTGATGTCGAAGTCGCCCGTCGACACGACCGGATCCTGATCACGCAGCTTGCGAAGCGTCACGTCAACATAACGCAACTTGCGGATCGCTGGCCAGGCTTTGTATCGGCGCCGCCAGCTCGAATTCGGCGTGAGCCACACCGCAAACGTTTCGGCGAAGTCCTCGTCCGGGTGTTTCTGCGCATACCATCCGGCGATGTGCCGCACGAACTTGCGGCTGAACGGCACCGGGCGATAGTGGTCGCGATAGCGGCGGTTGTACGGCCCGAACATGTTGCGCCACTCGGGGGTGGCGTACAACCGGTAGGCGTAGTTCAATGCGTGACCCGCTTCGTGGCGCAGGTACATCATGATCTCGCGCTCGTCCTCGAGATCGTTCATCTCGCGTTCGAGACGCGCGAGCTTGGGGTCCGCCAGGTAGAATGGAATTCCGATCACCGGCTGGCCGTCGGGGCATCCCCACTCGTCGGTCAGGTAGCACACCGGGCGAAATTTCTTCACGCCCTTCTTCTCGAGCTCGCGATAGAGCTGGTGCACGAACCGCTCGACGGGAGATCCCTCGAGACGCAATCCGAGCTTGCTGATGGGCGTGCCGAGAATTTCCTGGACGTCGGCAGGAGTCTTTTCGAAATCCGGCATGTGGGATCAGGTGCTCCGAAGGACGGCGGGTCACGGCGCGGGGGGGGGCAGATGCTACGGCACGGGCCCCGGGCGCTCAAGACGCGGGGCCCCTGGGAGGGGGCGCCCAGGGCGCGCGGTACCAAGGCGCGTGCGGAATGACCGTTCTCGCCGCGCGGAGGTCAAATCGCGGCAAAGAACGCAGAAGTCCCGAATAACTGTGGTGCAACACACATCTACAGGGTGCGGCCTACGGGGAGTGTTCCGGGGATCGCGATCCCTGAGTTCCCCTGTGTCTGTCTCGCCGCGCGCCGCTTCGCGGATGCGCTCTTCGGAAGGAACGTCGTCATGATGCGTTCGATACGCCCGTTCGTGCTCGCGGTGCTCGCGCTGACATTCGTCGCCGCCGCCGCGTCGGCCGCCCCGGTGGCCTACAAGATCGACCCGTCGCACTCCGAGGTCGGCTTTCGGATCCGCCACTTCTTCTCGAAGGTGCCGGGCCACTTCAACGACTTCGTGGGAACCGTGACACTGGACGACAAGAACCTGGCCGCTTCGGCGGTGGATGTGACGATCCAGACCGCGAGCATCTTCACGAACAACGATCGCCGCGACAATCACCTGCGCAGCGACGACTTCTTCGGCGCCGAGAAGAATCCGACGATCACGTTCAAGAGCACCAAGATCACGCCCGGCGAGGGGCAGAAGTTCAAGATCGACGGCGACCTGACGATGAAGGGGGTCACGAAGCCGGTGACGCTCGACGCCGAGTTCGTGGGCCAGGGCGACATCGGCATGGGTGGCAATTCGGTCGGCCACCGCGCCGGCTTCGACGCCACCACGACGATCAATCGCAAGGACTGGAACATCCTGTGGAACAAGACGCTCGACAATGGCGGCACGATGCTCGACGACATGGTCACGATCAACCTCGGCGTCGAGGCCGTGAAGGACGAGCCGCACAAGGACGGCGCCAAGCCCGCACCCGCGCCGGCGGCCGCCAAGAAGTAGGCGCCCAAGCAACTTGGCGGCACCACACACGACAGCGCCCCTCCGGGAGTTCCCGAAGGGGCGCTGGTTCGTTTTCGGGCTGCCGTTACTTCGAGCCGGTCGAATCCGCCGCGGCCGGGGTCGTCGCAGTGCTCGGAGTCGATGTGACTATCGCGGTGCCCACCGGTGACGAGGACCCGGCGCTCGCCGTGGCCGCGGGTGCGGCGGCCTCGGGATGCGCCGCGGCGTAGGTGTTGACCGCGGCCGTGAGCTCGGCCGTCTCGTCGGTCGCCTTCAGGCGCTCGAGCACCGCGAGCTGCTGGCGCGCCAGGTCCGGCTTGCCCATCTCGAGATACGCCTCGCCCAGGTATTCGCGCGCGGGCGCGTAGTCGTAGGCGATGCCGAGGCACGTCTGGTACGCAGCGACCGCGTCATCGTACTTGCCGAGCTTGCGCGACGCGTAGCCCACCAGGTTCCACGCCTCGTGGTAGGTGGAATCCAGCCCGACGGCTTCGCGGGCACGGCCGAGTGCCTTCGTGAACCGCTTCTTCGCGTTGTCGTCCTTCTTGTCGGCGAGATCCTTCTTGGCCTTCGCGATCTCGCTGTAGGCGTCGCCATAGGCGCGCTCGGCCTGCTGGCGCACGGTCGGACCGTCGGTGCTCGCCGGATCGGTCGAACTCGACGGCATGCTGGGAGCCGAGCCGCCGCCGCCACCGCCCATGCTCGCCAGGGCGGGCACGGCGAGAACGCTCGACAGCACGAGTAGCGGAAGCATCCTGTTGTGGCGCATGAATTCCTCGGAATGTGCGGTGGTGGCGGCGTGCGCGGCAGCACGCGGGCGTTCCCGGTACCCAACTATTGTGCACCCGATCGGTGGCGGGAGCCAGCCCGGAGCAGCGGACGGGGACGGACTGGGGTCGTGTGGGGATGGGCGGGCGGCCACCCGCGCGCCGGCGTCCCGAATAGCGTCCGACCGACGGGCAGCCAACGGAATCGGCCACCCCCCGAAGGGGATGGCCGTCCCAGTCCCGGCGGCGCCGGTCCCGCTCAGGGAAGCAGGACCATGCGCCGGCCGAGCGTGCCCCGCTCCGTGGTGAGCCTGTAGAAGTACATGCCGGCCCGCGCCGGCCCGCCATCCTCGGTCCGGCCATCCCAAGCGCGCTGGTGAACGCCCGCGTCGAGGCGCCCGTCGACGAGCGTCCGCACCCGGCGGCCGGCGACGTCGAAGATCGTAAGGCTGACCTTCGCGGTCGACGGCAGCGCGAACCGGATCACCGAGCTGCGAGTGAAGGGGTTCGGTGTGTTTTGATTGAGCGCTAGCCGCAGCGTCCCATCCCCCGCCCCCACTGCGAGCGTCGGCGCCACGCACTGGATGCTCGTGATGGTGAACGCCTGGCTCGCGTTGGGATTGTCGAACGCCACGACCTTCCACTGATAGGTACCCGGCGCTGGCGTGACGTAAGTCGCCACCTCGGGATCGTTCGTCGACGTCGCACCGCTCGCCACCGCGTTGCCGCCCGGGTCGAGCAGGTAGAGGTCGAGATCGATCGCCGGGGCCCCGGTCCAACTCAGCAGTCCCTGCACCTGGCTCACGCCCGAGCCGATCGTGAACGGCTGCGTCACGAACACGTTGTTCGTGCCCTGAACGTCGACGCCCACGGTGCCGGTGTAGATCGAGCTGTCGGGCGTGCAGTCGCTCGGCGGCGCCGCGTATTCGCCGGGCGTCGCGGTCAGCACGACCCGCTGCGTGTCGGCCGCGGCCGACGGGTCGGCGACGCGGAACAGCAGCGTATAGTCGCCCTGCGCCCCGAGTTGCGGCGTCCACGTGAACACGCCCGTCGAGCCGTCGAACGTGGCGTTCGCCGGCAGCGGCGTGGCGCCATAGGTGAGCGGATCGGATTCGCGATCGTGTGCCGTGACTGTGAACCGCATCGTCGAGCCGACGCGCGTGGTGCGGTCGGCGATGGGATCGAGCACCGGCGCGGTGTTGCTGCCCGGGGCGCGATTCGCGATCGTGAGCGTCACGTCCTCGGTGTCCTCCGCGAGCTGGGTATCGGCGGCGTGGAACGTCACGTGGTAGGTGCCCGCCTGCCCGAACGACGGCTGCCACGCAAACGTGCGGGCGCCGGGATTGAACGTGGCTCCGGCCGGCAGGCCGGTCGCCGAATACGTGATCGCCTGGCCGTCCGCGTCCGTCGCATGCACGTCGATGTTGAGGTTCAGGCCTTCCGATCCAGAGCGCGGACCGATCGGATCCAGCACCGGCGTGTGATTGAGCGACGTCGCCGGATCGAGCGGGATCCAGAACGTCGTCGTCTGGCCCTCGACGGTCGGCGTGCTCGAATTCGACGCGCGGAACACCGTCGCCGTGCTGCCGGTGTAGACCGTGACGGAGAAGCTGTCGACCACACCTTCGGTGTTCACGAACCCCTTCTCATTCACTGCCAGGAACCACGGGTTCGCGGCGCTCGGCGGCAGGAACTGCGTCACCAGGTCCGCGTCGGTGAGATCGGAGTGGAAGAAATAGCGCGTTACGTCGCCGAACACCCCGGGCACGACGACCACGGCGGAATCCGCTGCGCCGCTGCCGCCGGTGGGCCGGACGAACGCCGGCGCGTCGATGCTGGTGCCGCTGCCGAACCGTGTGAACAGATCGTTGTCGATCGCCGTGTGCGACACCACCCACTGCACGCGGGCGCGCACCGGCGGGGTGTCGGTGAGCACCCGGAACGCGGGCTCCAGGCGCTGGCGGCCGTCCGTGTCGGTCCAGCGCACCTGGTACCAGTAGGGCGCGCCGGCGACCAGCGAGGGATCGGTGTCGGTCCAGGTGTAGAACGTGCGGTTGCCGGTGCGCTCGATCACCGCGTGCCCTTTGGGCGCTACCGCCGGGCTCGCCGCCGCGAAGTCGCCCGCGAAGCCGCCGAGATCGGGCGCGCGGTAGACGCCGAACTCCGTGACGCCGATCTCGCGCTGCGTCGTCCACCGCACCTGGATCTGCAGCACACCGTCAAGCCTGGCGGGCGTGGCGCCTTCGGCGATGACCTGGGTGGTCGCCGGGTCGAGCGCCTCCTTCACGGCGGCATACGCGTCGGGCTCTCCCCAGCCCCATGACGGATGGTAGTTGGGATCGAGGTGGAACGGATCGGAGGCCGACGGCGGCTGCTGGCCATGATCGGTGCGGTGCTCGGCCGTGTTCTGCGCGATGTCGCGAACCTGGAGCGGCGTCAAGTTGGGATTCGCCTCGAGGATCAGGGCGCACAGGCCGGTGATCGTCGGCGTCGCCATGCTGGTGCCGTTGATGTTGTGATAGTGCCGGCCGTCGCTCGTGGGGTCGCCAAGCGCCGAGATGATGTCGGAGCCCGAGCCGAGCACCGACGGCTTCATCTCGTCGAAGTGATCGCCGTCGTTGTCGGACTGCCGCGGGCCCTCGTTCGAGTAGTTGGCGACGATGTCGTCCGAGTGCTGCAGCGTGTTCGCGTCCTGCATCGCGCCCACCGCGATGTCGAGATCGGCAGACGCCGGGCTCGGCATGTACGCGGTCTTGCCGTCGTTGCCGGTGGCCACGCATACCACGATGCCGGCGCGCACCGCGGCGTTCACCGCGACGGCGTCCGCGTCGGTGCCGTCGGAGGCGGTCGCGCCGCCGATGCTCATGTTCACGACCTGCACACCCCGGAGCACGGCGCCGCCGGCGTCGGTGCCCCACACCCGATTGCGGTTCGCGATGCACCAGTCGAGCGCCTCCGCCGCGCCGCCGCCCTCGCCGGCATCGGTGAGCACCTTGCAGTCGACGAGCCGCGCGTTCGGCGCCATGCCGGCGTAGGTGCCCGGTGTCGCGCCCGGCGGCAGCACGCCCGTGGGACCGCCGCTGCCGATCGCGGTGCCCGCGACGTGGGTGGCGTGGTACGACCCCTCGGGATCGACGGTGTTGCGCGGATTCGCGCTGGAATCGGGCGGCGTGTTGAGGCTCGCGTCCGCGTTCGAGAAGTCGCCGCCGCCCACGAACTTGCCGAGCAGGGATTCATGGCCGGGATAGCTGTTGAACGGCTGGTCGTTGACGCCCGTGTCGAGGATGCCGACGACGACGCCGCGTCCCGTCATGCCGAGCTGGCTCCAGACCGACGGGAACATGCCGGCGCCGACGCCGCCCGCCGCGTCGCGCGCGCGCAGCGTGCGCGTGGCGTTGTCGTTGAACGGGTACATCGGCTGCCACGCCTCGACGCGCCGCACGCCCGGCCTGGCGAGGATCGCCTGGATCTGCATGAACGACACGCGTGCACGCAGGTAGTCGATCGAGCGGGCCTGCCACAGCAGCCGGGCGCCCGTCGCCGTCAGCGCCGCGACGTCGGCCGCGGTCGGATGGTGGTCGTACGCCACGTAGACGCCGTACTCGACGCCGCCCGTCACGGGATAGACGAACAGGATCTGCCGGTCGTTGAGATTCTGGTGCAGATGCGCGGCGGGCAGGCCGCCCGTCTGCACGGCTTCGATACGGTCGTCGATCCGATTCTGGTTCTGGTCCCACATCCACGTGGCCGCGAGAGCCAGGGATGTGGTGAGCGAGACGAACACGCTCGCAACGAGCGCGGCAACCAGTGAGCGTCGCACGGTGAAACCCTCCTCGGGACTGCCTGATTTCCAGGGAATGCCGTGAGGTCACCGCGAGCCCCCTGTCGCCCGAGGCAACCGCGGGTGACCTTGCGGGGAGGGTGTTGAGCGGGAGTTGAGCGGCGGTAGCACAAGGTGGGTCGGCGCATTGGGCCGCAATAGGTTATGGAATGCGTCACGGCACGGCGAAACGGGCCGAGAAAGGCGCCAGGGCCAGGAATCGCATGCTTTGGAGGAAACCCCGATCAGCGGCGCTGCGCGGCTTTTGGCTTCACGTATACGCTCTCGATGTTCCACAGCAGGCGGTGGCGGATCGGGCTCGGGTCGAGGTTGCCGAACCGGTTGCGGATCGGCAACCGGATGTCCTGCACCGGCAACCACACCACCCAGCCCTGATCGCCGATGATCTGCTCGATCTTGGCGGACAGCCGCTTGCGAACGACCATGTCGCGCACCGTCACGAGCCGGTCGAACAGGCTGTCGATGCGGGCCTCCTCGGGCGTCTCGGGATGGAGTTGCCCGACGTTCCAGAAATGGGTCGAGCCACTCGACAGGTAGAAATTCGGCCCCACGCCGGGATCGGGCGGCACGGAACCGCCGAGCCCGCCCAGCTCCGCGTCGTAGCCGAAATCGTTCGTGATGTGAGCCATCATGCTGTTGAACGCTACGGGCGCGATCGTGCAGCCGATGCCGACCTTCGCGAGATCGTCGCGAACGAAGTTCGCGAGCGCCACCCGCACCGCGCTGTTCGCGTTGGTCTCGAGCGTGAACTTCACGGGATTGCCGTGAGCGTCCTCGAGCACGCCATCGCGGTCGGAGTCGCGCCAGCCCAGGCCGGCGAGCAGTTGTCGTGCGCCGGCGGGATCGTAGTCGTAGGCGGGCGCCTGCGGGTTGTGGAACACCCGGTTGCCGGGGGTGATCACCGACCAGCTCCGGGTACCGGCGCCGAAATACACCGCGCGGATCATGGCGTCACGGTCGATGGCCTTCGACACCGCACGGCGGAACACCGGGTTCGAGAACCACGCGTACTTCACCGCGCCCGCGTAGGGATCCCCCACGTTCCTGGCGCCGGCCGCGACCTTCACGGTATTGAGATTGAACCAGAAGAAGCTGCTGGTGAGCGTGGGCCCCAGGTCATGGAGCGTGTAGTCGCCCGCGGCCTGACCCTTTGCGTAGGTCGCATAGTCGTCGGGCTTCACGTTGTCGAGCCCGTCGATCTCGCTGTTCGGCGCCTGGAACTGGATCGCCGCGGTGGTCTGATCGGGCACGATCGTGAAGATCAGCCGGTCGAGATACGGCAGGCGCCGCCCGCGCGCGTCGACCCCGTACCAGTACTTGTTCCGCGCCAGCACCACCTTCTCGTGCGGCGCATACTGCTCGAGCAACCACGGTCCGCTGGTGACCAGGCTGTCGCGCGGCGTTCCCACGCCATACGCCGACGCGAACGCGCCCGCCCGCCAGGCCGCGCCCAGCACGTGCTCGGGCAGGATCCGCACCGCTCCCACCGTCGGCTCCATGAGCGCGAACGGCCGGTCGATGCGCGTCACCACCGTGTAGGAATCGGGCGCCGACACGATCATCGGCCGGCCGTGCACGAGCACGGCGTCGTGGACCGGGGACGCCAGCGACGTGTCGTTCGCGACATCGAAGCTGAACTTCACGTCGGCCGCCGTGATCGGCTGGCCGTCCGAGAACCGGGCGCCGCGCCGCAGGTGCCACGTCCAGACGAGGCCGTCGGCACTCACCTCCCACGACTTCGCGAGCGCGGGCCGGATCCGCTGCGTCGCGTTGTCGAAGCGGGTGAGCGAGGTGAACAGCCGCTCGCACACATCGACCGAATTGGTCTCGGCGGCAAGGATCGGATTGAACGTGCGGGGGTCGTTGGTGACCGCGATCACGAACCGGCCGCCATAGGCGCCCGGCTCGCGCATCGGCGTGAGCATGGGCTCGAATGCCGCGGGGCGCGACGTCACGGGTGCGGTGGCGCGATGCGCGGACGTCGCCGCGGCCGCCCGGACCGGTGAAGCGCCGGCCACGGCGCCGAGAGTCAGCGTGAACGCGATGCCGGCGACGAACACGTTGCGCATGCTCAAACCTCCCGATCGAGAACTACGAAAGCCTTGCGCGAGCGCCGGCGCCGGGTGCGCCGCCGTCCGTCCGGCCCGAGACCCAACGAGAATTCCGGCGCGGCCGAGCCGCGGTCACCCGGCGCCGCGTGCTCAGCGCGTAGCGGCCAGCGCGTCGTACGCCGGCCAGTCGATGCGGTACGACGTGTAGACCGCCTGCGTGGGACGCATGATGCCGGGATCGGGCACGGTGACGCTCGCGACCGGCGTGAACGCCGCCGCGTACGGACTCCGCGCGAGCAGCGCGTACGCCGAATCGGCGCGATCGATCACGAATTCCGGGCGTGCGAATCCCGCGAACCGCAGCCTGGCGACGGCGTCCTCGAGCGACTCGCGCCGCAGGATCGGGATCATCCGCGGCGTCACGAGGCCGGTGGTGTCGAGCACGCGCCGGCGGCTGAAGTACCCGATCGCGCCGATGTTGGGGGCCGCGATCGTCGCCGCGGGCGGCGCGTTGGCGGCGAACCACTCCCCCATCGGAATCAGGCTGCGCTCCATGCCCAGTGTGAGCGAGCGCACCTGGGGCAGCACGCCGAACTCATAGATCAGCCCGTTCTGGATCACGACGACCACGGCGAGCACGACCGCGGCGAGCACCGCGCGCCGCGGATCGGCAGCGGCGAGCGCCGCGGACGACGCTTCGCGGGCTCCCGGCGACCACCAGCGCTCGGCGCCGCGCCACGCCAGCCACGCCAGCACCGGCGACACGAGCAGCAGGTAGCGCGACAGCATGTCGATCCCGCTCGCGACATAGACCACCGGCAGCAGCAGTATCCACGCCCACGGCAGCCACACCGGGGTGGCGTCGCCGGCAGGCGGGCGCCGCGCGGGGAAGCTCCAGCCCTGGGCGTCGTGCGCCGGGCCGCCGGCGGCACCGGGCGCCGCGGCGTCCGGCGGCATTGCGGCCCGCGCGCCGGCGGCCCGCTCCGACGCCGCGACGCCCGTGGGTGCCGCCCGCGCGCCCGCGCGGTTCCTCACGATCGTCATCACCAGCGACACGGCGAGGACCAGGCCGAGCGCGCCGTCGGTGGCGCCCAAGATGAGGAACGCCCGCCGTGTCGATGCGATGCGGTACGCGAGATCGACCGTGCCCGCGGTCTTCGCCACCAGCGTGTTCGCCAGCCACTCGCCGAAGTAACCGCGCGCGAACAGCAGCCAGCCGCCGTAGATCACGGCCGGCGGCGCGACACCGAGCACCAGCCGGCGCCAGGGATCGGCGCCCGCTCCCGCCCGGACGGCGGAGCGGCGGTCGAGGATCAGGAACAGGCCCCACAGCAGTAGCAGCACGGCGCCTTCGGGGCGCGCCAGCGCGAACAGCGCCCACAGCGTGCCCGTGAGCGCGGGCCGCGAGCCCCACGGCGTCCGGTCGGTGAACGCCACGAATCCCGCCAGCAGCAGCGCGACCGCCAGCGGAGTCTCCATGCCCGACATCGACCAGCGCAGCATCCACGCCTGGCAGGCCCACGCCACCGTGGCCAGCACGCGCAGCGCCGGCGACCGCAGCGTGCGACGCGCCAGCAGGAAGAACAGCACCACCGACGCGAGCGTGGCGAGCGCCCCCAGCAGATGCGCGGCCGCCACGCCGTCGGCGCCGAGCGCGATCGCCGCGGCGAGCATCGCGACCCACAGCGGACTCGTGCAGCCGTAGACCCGTTCGCCCACGTTGAACACCAGGCCGTCGCCGTGCGCGAGGTGCCGGGCGTATTGCAGGTGGATGAACGTATCGTCGGTGAGGTAGCCGCGCACCGGCCACAGCAGCGCGGCGGTGATCGCCAGTGCGACGATCAGGCCGGCCCACTCCCCGGGAGCGGGCGGATCACGATGCGGCATCGAACGTCCTCCGGGTCGGGCTCGTGACGGGACGCGCCACGATAGCACTGCCGGGGAACACGCGCCCGTTTAGCGGACGATCACCACGCGCACGGCCGTGGGCTCCCCCGCGCGCACCAGGTAGAGTCCCGGCGGCAGCGCCCGGCCCGTGGCATCGCGGGTCTGCCACACCGCCGCACCGCCGGCAGCGGTCGCGGTGACGGGGATGCGCGCCACGCGGCGACCCGCGAGATCGATGACGTCGATCGCAGCGCCGCTGCCGGCCGGCAGCGAGAATGCGACCGCGGCGCCCGCGATCACGGGATTCGGGCCGTAGTGCAACCCACTCGCGGCCTGGGAGCCCGGGCCGACGCCGGCGGTGACCTGCGGCGCCGACAGGAACACCGAGCGGCCTTCCACCGTCGGCAGCGGCACCGGACCGCCATCGAACGTCTGGTCACCGCCCGGCGCATGCCAGATCAACCGGTAGTCCGTGATGCGTCCGGAGTCATTGAGGTAGCCGGCGTCGTCCACGCGCAGCCACCACGGATGCGAGCTCGACGGCGGCAGCAGCGAATTCGCCGATCCGTCCGGGACGTCGATCCGGAACGTCCATGCCACGCTGCCGGTCGTGCTCGTGCCGTTCACCCAGTCGCTCGACACGGCCGCACTCGTGCCCGGCAGCGGCAGGCTGACAGCACCCGACGGCCCGGCGGCCGAGACGAGCCCTGTGACGTCGTGGTCGTAGGCATCGTGCACCACGGTCAGTTCGATCGTCGCGATCGGTGGTCCGCTCGGGCTCACGACGCGGCGCGCGGGCGTTGCGTAGCGCATGCCGGCCTCGGTGTACGCCGCGCGATACCAGAACGGACGGCCATGTTCCGCCGCCGGCACCGGCCAGTTGCGCGCATAGGCGTGGCGGTTGACCGCAGTCGCGAGCGACGAGTCGCCCGCCGCCGCGACGGAATCGTAGCCCGCGAACGTACCCGGGGCGCCGGCCACATCGGGGGCGCGCTCGAACACGAACCGGGCGGCGCCGCGCTCACGCTGCGTGCGCAGCGACGCCGCGATCGAGCTGCTGCCGGGCGTCAGCTCGAGCGCCGTCAGCTGCGAGCGCCCGGGCTGCTCCAGCTCGAGCTTCGCCGCGTAGAGATCGACCACGCCCCAGCCGAGCGACGCGTTCCAGCGCACGTCGTCCCCCGCCGGCCCCGCGGGCGTACCGCTGACGCCACGCCGCGCCGTGGACCGCAGCAGAACCGCGATCGCGTCGGGCGTCAGCGCGGGATGGGCCGAGCGCAGCGCAGCGACCACGCCGCTCACGAACGCCGCCGCCATGCTGGTGCCGCTCAGGCGCTGATATTGGGCGCCGTCGCTCGCGAGCGAGCCGTCGGCGGACAGCACCGCGACACCGGGTGCTGCGAGATCGGGCTTCTGCTGGCCGCCCGTGATCGTGATGCCGGCATCGGGGCGCGGTCCCGAATTCGAGAACGCGGCCCAGCGGTCGTCGCCGGGCTCGGGTGTGCGCTGCACGTCGATGGCACCCACCGCGAGCGCCTGGCTGGCGCCCGCCGGCGACGGCGCGAACCCGGTGCGTCCGGAGTTGCCGATCGAGGTGACCACCACCATCCCCAGCTCGACCGCGCGGTCGGCGAGGCGCGCCACGACATCGGTGCCGTCGCTGGCGTCGGGGCTCGACAGCGACAGGTTGATCACCTGGATGCCGGCATAGCCGGGCGCGCCCCAGTCGCGACCGCGATTGTGAATGCACCAGTCGAGGCCGTCGGCGACACCGATGCCCGATCCCGCGTCGCTCAGCACCTTCACGTCCACGAACCGCGCGCCGGGCGCGACGCCGATCGCGTAGCCGCTCGCGCCGCCCGAGCCGAGGACGATGCCGGCCACGTGCGTGCCGTGCGAATGCGTGGCGTCGCCGCCGCGGTCCACGGGGTTCACGCTGCTGTCGGGCGGCGTATCGAGCAGCGAATCGCCGTTCACGAACGACGCGCCGCCGAGGCACCGGCCAGCGAGCGATTCGTGACCGGGATAGGCGCCGTCCGCGGCATCGTTGATGCCCGTGTCGAGGATCGCGACCGCGACGCCGGCGCCGTCGGCGCCGCCGGTTCCGGACCAGGTCGGGAACACTCGCTCCGATGCGTCGCGGGCGGCGATCGCCGCTGCGCAGTCGTGCAGTTGCGGATCGAGCTCCGGCACAGCCTCGACGCGCTCGACGCCCACGAGCCCCGCCGCCGCCTGCGCCTGCGCGAATGTGGCGAGCGCCCGGACCGCGGGCACGCCCTCGTAGCGATGCAGCACCGGAATGCCGAGCGTCGTCAGCGCGACGATGTCACCCGGAGTCGGATCGTGATCGAACACCACGTAGATGCCGTAGGACAGGCCGCCCGGGGTGCGGATCACCTGGATCCGCTGCGGTGCGAGGGTGTCGCCGTTCTCGAACGAGAATTCGTAGCCGAGCAGGTGCACGGACTCGATGCGGTCGTCGAGCCCGTTGTCGTCCTGATCCCAGATGAACGGCGCCGCCAGCGCCGGGCCGGCGGCGCAGGCCAGCACGACGAGCAGCAGCGCGAACAGCATCGAACCGGAAGCGGCGGAACCGCGGCGGGTGGACCGGTTGGCAGGGTTCATGTCGGAAGCATCACACCGGGTCTTTGAGCGGGACTTGAGCAAGTGGGCGAACATGTTGTGCCCCAGACGGTTCGGGTGATGGTTTGGATCGCGTCGGCGGCCCGGGATCCCGCCAGCCATGGACGCTGTCGCCGCTCAGCAACCGCTTCACGGCGTCCTCGGTTTCGGGGAGCGGATCCACCCCCAGCTCGCGCCGCAGCAGAGTGCGAAGCCGCTCGTAGTCCACCATCGCCGCGCGGCGGTTGCCGAGGCGGACGTGGCACTCCATCACGGCGAGGCACGTGGCCTCGCGGAACTCGTCGAGTTCGAGCGCCCGCTGGAACAGCCCCAACGCGGGCTCGAAGTCCCCCATGGTCGCACATAGATTGGCCAGCTGGAGCAGAATCTTCTCCATGCGGTCACGAGACCGCGACGTGAGCTCGTCGGCCCAGTCGGCATAGAATCCGTCCAGGAACCGGCCCGACGCGAGCTCGATCGCGCGCTCCAATTCGGTGCGGCGCTCGCGCGCATCCTCCGCCCGCCGCGCCGCGTCGGCCGCCTGATCGAGATCCCAGGCATCGCACGTCAGCGGATAGGCCGGGTTGAGCCGGTAGCGCTCGCCCTCTCGCAGGATCGGCGCCGCGTCCGCACGCGGCAGCACGCCACGGATGTAGGACAGCGTCGGGTGCAGGTTGCGCCGGCCGGCCGCGGCCTGGCGGCCGGGCCAGAACCGGTCGAGCAGCACATCGCGGCTCACGCCGCCCGGATGGAGCGCCAGGTAGACCAGCATCTGGAACGCTCGCTGGGTGCGCCAGCTCGACGCCGGCAGCGGCCGGCCGTCGAGGATCAGGTGCGGAGGACCATGCAGCACGAGCCGCACCGCCGGCGCCGCCGGCGCCAGCGCGGCTGCGCCGCGGCCGCTGCGGCCTTCGATGTGGCGCAGCGCACTCTTTACCGCCGGCAGCAGCGCCGGCCGGTCACGCCCGATCGCGCTCAGCGCGACGATCGATACCGGGCCGCCGACCTCGGCAAGCACCGCCAGCACGGTCTCGCCCGTGCCCACGGCCGGATCGTTCAGCAGCTGGAGCAGTTGGGCCTCGACCGCGGGGCCCGCCTCGACGAGTGCCGCGGCCACGGTGTCGGGCTCGATGCCGTGCGCCAGCGCGTACAGCAGCGGCGCCGCGTCCTCGCGCGCCTGCACCTCGAGGAAGTACCGGTAGCCGCGCTCGCGCACCCGCGCCAGCGCGATCGTGAGGTGCTCGCCCACACCCGCGTGCTCGCCGAGCGCGAGCAGCGCTTCGCCGAGCCAGTAGTGGATGCGCATCTGGAGATAGCCGTTCTCCCCCGCGTCGGCCGCGGTGGCCAGCGGCGCGAGCAGCGCGCGCGCCACGCTGAGCCGGCCGGCGCGCAGCTCGCACCACGCGAGCGCCGCCCGTGCCTCGGCCAGGCGCGGATCGTCGGGACGCTGCTCGAGGCGGCCGATCGCCTCGTTCACGAATTCGACCGCGCGGCGGTACTGGCCGCGCGCGAGGAACACGCGGCCGTGGAGCAGCAACAGGTCGGCCTCGATCACCTCCATCCGCAGCTCGGCGTTCAGCTCCTCGGCGCGCTTGACCGCCGCCAGCGCGCCGTCGAGGTCACCGCTCTGCGCGAGCGCCTGCGCCAGCGCCTGGTGGCATATGCATTCCTGCGCGCGGTTCGAGAACCGCTGCGCGGCGAGCAGGCCCTCCTCCGCGGCGCGGCGCGCCTCGGGGATCTCGCCCAGCTCCGACAGGTGGAACGACAGGTTCGACAAATACAGCGGGGCCCGCGGCGACGACGTGCCGCGCACCTGCGCCAGGGCCACGCGGAACTCGCTCGATGCCTCGCGGAACCGGCCCTGCGCGGCATAGGCGCCGGCGAGGTTGTGAATCGTCGGCAGCAGCAGTTCCGGGTCCGGCGTATCGGCGAGCAGCGCGCGCACGCGTGCCAGCACTTCGATGGCGGCCTGGTACTGGCCGAGGTAGAAGTGGGCGCCGGCCTTCATCTGGTAGAGCCGCGCCCGCGTGCCCGGGCCGACGTCCATTCCCATGCCGAGCCCGCGCTCGGCCATCCCGAGCACCTGCTCGTGGCGGCCGCGCAGATTCAGCACCTTGCCGAGCCCGATCAGCGCACGGCATTCGGCGGCGCGCAGGGCGCGCGAGCGGCAGCGTTCGAGCACCTCGACGTACAGCACCTCCGCCTCGTCCCAGTTGCCGAGCGTCTGGCGCGTGTCGGCGAGCGTCAGCGCGAGATCGACATCGTCGCGCACGGTGGCGGCCGGCAGCTCGCTGAGATATTCGAGCACGGTCGCGGCCCGGCCATCGGCGAGCAGCGCGGGTGCAAGCTCGCGCAGGCTGGCCGCCGCTTCGCCGGCCCGGCCGGCGCGCAGCCAGTGACGCAACGCGCGCTCCGGCTCACCGCGAGCGGCGAGCGTCGCCGCGACCGCCGCCTCCGCCTCGCGCAGCGCCGCGGGGCCGCCGATCGTCTCGAGCTCGTGGCGCACAAACCGGCGCACGAGGTCGTTGCACTCGTACGACACCTGCGCACCCGAACCGAACGCCCGCAGCAGCCCGCGACGCACCAGGCCCTCGAGCGTCGCTGCCGGGTGCGGAAGTCCGGTGAGCGCGGCCGCGAGCGGTGGATCGAACCGCTGGACCGCGACCGTGCGATCGAGCAACAACCGGGCGTCGCCGTCGAGCCGCGAATACACTTCGGCCGACAGATAGTCGTGCAGCTCGAGATTCGAGGACCGGAAGTCCGCGAGCACACCCTCGAGGCCGAGCGCCGAGTCCCGGCGCAGTGCCTCGTGGACCAGGTGCACCGCGGTCGGCCAGCCGAGCGTGGCCTGCTCCAGCGCTTCGATGCCTGTGGCCTCGAGCGGCCGGCGGTAGACGTCGGCGAACAATTGCGCCAGCTCGTCGGTGGTGTAGCGCAGATGGCCGGAATGGAGCTCGAACACATCCCCCGACGAGCGGGCGCGCTCGAGCGCGAGCGGCGGCGCCGTGCGCGCCGAGATCACGAGCCGCACCGACGGCGGCAGGTAGCGCAGCAGCGTATCCGTGAACCCGATCACCGTGCGGCTGGCGGCCACATCCTGGAAATTGTCGAGCACCAGCAGCCGCGTGGGGCCCTTGAGCATCGCCAGCTCGTTGGCGAGCGTGCCCGCGAGCATCTCGATCGAACGCGAGCCAGGACGCGCATCGTCCAGCGCGCGTTCGAAATCGCGTCCGAACCGTGGAGCATCGCGCCGGAACCCCTCGAGTACATGGCGCCCGAACACGATGGCATCGGCATCCGAGGGCGCGAGCGAATACCAGATCACCGGCCGGCGCAGCGATCGGGCGAACGCACCGAGCAGCGTCGTCTTGCCGTACCCGGCATCCGCGATCAACAGCGTCACCGGACGCGTGGCGTGCGCCGCCAGCGCCTGCAGCAGGCGTGGCCGGTCGAGAACCTGGTGGTCGACGTCCGGGCAGCTGAGCTTCGCGCGTACCACGGGCACCGGAGAGAGTCTCCGGCGGGCGGCGGCGGAACTGCGCTTCGCGACGAAATGCGCGGCGGCAATGGTCACGGACTTTCCCGGTGTGGTGGCCCGAATGGGTCCTGTGCTCCCGCCCAGCGGGCCTGGTAGTCCGGACGGTTACTGGTTGGAAACTCGCCGACCCCAGTATATCGCAGGCCAGAATGTCAAAGTGGAGCCGATTCTCGGTCCAGTACGACGTAGTAAATGGCTGTACCACAACCGATTACGCCGTCGTAACACAGTGGATCGAGCGGGCAGTCTGTGGGATCGGGATCGATCAGCCCACGCGGAAGGGGCGTCGGAGCGCACGTGGTTCGCCAACTCGGGGCGGAACTGCCACCCGGAACGACCGGGTCCGAGCGCCAGCGTGCGACCCTGGCTCAGATCCCGTCGTACCGCGAATACCCGCGCTCGTTCCAATAATCGCGCGGCGGGTCGGCCACGTAGGCGACGCTCGTCACCGCCTTGATGTTCTTGAGGCCGAGCTTCATGGGCACCAGCAGGCGCAGCGGCGCGCCATGGGCCAGTTCGAGCGGACGGCCATCGTGGTGGGTGGCGAGCAGCGTCTGCGGATGACGCGCGGTGTCGAGATCGATCGACACGTAGTACGGATCCGGCCGGCCCGAGCCGTCGAGGTTCACCCCCGAGCGCAGCGCCGCGAACCGCATGCCCGGGGCCGGCGGATACGCCTGCAAGAACTCGGCAAACCGGATGCCGCCCCACCACGCGATCGCGCTCCAGCCTTCGACGCACACCAGCCGCGTCACCTGTTCGTGCAGCGGGAACCGGCGCAGCAGCTCGTCGATCGACAGCCGCTCGTTGGCTCCCGACGCGAGTCCCGACACCTCGAGCCGCCAGCCCGGCAGATATTCGGGGCCCGGCGTCTGCCCGTCGTAGTTGTTCCTGAGCGGCGTCACCTGGCCGCGGTCGTAGGTGCGGACGCGGCGATCCTTCGAATACAGCGCCTCGGCAACGTCGTCGTCGAACGTGAGCACGCGATCCAGCGTGCGCTCGCGGCGGTCGGTCGACAGCCCCACGCGTCCGGCGAGCGTGTCGAGCCGGTCGCGCGCGGCCGGCCCCGTAAGTCGCGCCTTGGCGCCGTTGGGCAGCAGCCACCACGCGCCGATGGCGGCGACCAGCGTGCCTGCGCCCAACAGCAGGAAGTCGCGGCGCGATTGCGACCGCAGCCGCCCGGCGTCCAGCTCCACCTCGATCTCGGGCCGTTCCAGCAACGGATGGCGCCAGGCCCCGACGCGGCGCATCTCCGGATCGTGCGACGGCGGCGGCAGCGTATTCGGATCGAATATCGGAGGAAATTCTGCCGGCGGATCGGGCCCGCGCTCGGGCGGCGGCGCCGGGATCGGATCGCTCAGCGGGGGCGGCGCGGGGCCGGGCTCGCGCTCGGGCGGCGGCGCCGGCACCGGCTCGCGCACCGGTGGCAGCTCGGGGCCGGGCTCGCGGACCGGCGGCAGGTCGGGATTCGGCCCGCCCGGCGCCGGCAAGTCCGGGTTCGGCTCGCGCGCGGGCGGCAGGTCGGGATTCGGCGTATTCAACGTCCACCCTCCTTTACGCGCCGCGACCAGCCCGTGACCATCGAGCGGAACGTGTCCCAACCGTCCGCGATCACGAGCCCCACGTGCGGCAGGATGAATCCGCCCAGCGCGAGCATGCAGCCGAAGTGGATGACGCGAGCGACGTCGTAATTCACGAACAGCCGCTCGAGCCAGCCGAGTTGCACCGGCTTGTGCATCGCCCAGCCCGTCAGCACCATCAGCGTACCCAGCACCGGCATCGCAAAGTACGCCGAGCGCTGGAGCGCATTGTACTTGGAGCGGATCACGGGATGCGGCCACGGCCGGCGCAGGATCGCCATCGGGATCACGCCGAGATAGAAGCGGATCATCGCCAGCGACTCCGCCACGTCGCTCGGACGCGGCAGCAGCGCGCGAAAACCGCCGCCCGCGAGCAGCCCGATCCCGTAGAGCGCGCCGTTCGCCATGAACAGGTAGGCGAGCAGCCAGTGGAGACGCAGCGCCCGCGCCAGCTCGCGCGTGCCGAGCGCCATGTGGTCGTAGAGCCAGGAGTGCGGGTCGCCGTCGTGCAGCGCGCGGGAGATCCAGGCGCCCAGGTCCACCAGGTAGTCGCGGCTCATGGTGACGGGATCGCGCGGATGCATGAACACCGGCGCCGCCCAGTAGATCGACAACCCACTGGCGATCAGTCCGAGCAGCAGCGGCACGTTGATCCAGTGCGTGAGCCGGACGAGGACGTGGTGCTTCGGCACCACGCGCACGCGATCGGAGGCGGGCGTCGCCTGGGACCGCGCTTCAACGGTCATAGCGGAAGTCCTCGGGGCGGAATGACGGTGCTCACGAACGGGATACGGAACGGCACAGGCCGCGTGACGCCCGCGCCGTTCCGGATCCTACCGCACCTCTACCCCACTTCGAAGACCTCCGCCCGGAACCACGCCGGCTCGGCCGGAACCGGCGGCTCGATCCACAGTTCGCCGAGCACGCACGCGTCGTCGCCGGGGTTCCACTGCACGCCGTCCTTCCAGCGCCACAGCAACCGCCGCGGGCCGAGTCGCGCGCGATCCTGGCGCATGAGCAGGCCGGCCGCGGCGCCGGCTTCGAGGCCCGACGTCATGGCGACGCGCCGCGACAGCTCGTCGAGGTCGGTGCCGTCGTGGCGATGGAGCGCCGCCACCACCGCATCCACCAGCGGCTTCACCAGCGCCGCAGCATCGGCTACGGGCCCCGGACCGGTCTGAACATGGAGCCGCACACCGAACCACCCAGCGTAGTCCGGCCCGGGAAGCTCCACGGGCGATTCGTGCAGCGCGCGCCACAGCGCGGTCACCCGCAACGGGGCCCGCGAGCTGTCGAGTGGCACACGCTCCCAGCGCGCGAGCGTGCGGCCCGCGCTCCAGCGGGCGGGCGGCACTGCGGCGTCGATCATCGCGTAGTGATGTTGATGCGGGAACGTGCGCCGGTCCGGCGAGGGCTCGGGAGGCTCGAACCGCCGCTCGAACCGCAGCCCGCGCAGCGTGGCGCGGCGGAACCGGTGCATGCCCACGTTGTAGAACAGCACGTTCTCGGTATCCGCCAGCTCGTCGCGCTCGGAGACGTACACCGCATGGAGGATGCGGGCGCCGTCGGAGTCGAGCAGCGTCACCGCATTCGCGAGCGCATTCCGCAATCGCAGCATGTCTCCGCGCGGCTCGAACGTGAGGCGCGACGGACACCACGCCCGCACGACCGCGGCGACGGGGTCCGCCTGCAGCACGAATCCCTGCGAGATCTGGAGCACAGGCACCAAAGATGCCGGCCGTGCGTCGCGCCGCTCGTGCTGCGAAGGCGAAGCCGGCGCCAGCTCGGCGAGGCTGCGTACCAGATGGGGTTCGCTGCGACACGGTCCGAACACCTTGCCGCGGGTTTGGATGGCGACGATCAGTTCCGGGAGATCTTCGCTCCACAGCTTTCGCAGCGACAGCGGCCCCGGAGCGACGCGCAGCATCGACGCCAGCCACGGACACGTCGCGAGATCGTGGATCGGGCACAGCCGCGGCTCGCGACCGCCATAGTCGTTGTAGAGATAGCCCCGGCGCCGATCGATGACTTCCTGCAACTCTTCGCGGGTGGTGATCGTCCTCAGCACGGCGGTCTCCCGCGGCGCTCCGTCCTGCGGCACGGAGCCCATCCCCTGGGCGGATCGCCGCGGCGCCGATGCGCAGATCGGAGGCGCGGGATCGTGAGCGCGATTCGTGGTCGGCGGCGGAACGGACTCGAACTCGGGCTCGACGAGCGTCGCCAGGACATCGTGTCGGCCGGTCATCAGGCAGCTCCGGGTCGCAAACCGTGAGGATCCGATACGGCAGCGACACACAACGGCAATATGAGTGCCGGGATGCGGGACGGCGCGTTAACGGTCATTTTGGCAGCGGGTTCGTGGCGGGAATGTGGATTGCGCACTCGCGAGATTCTGCGCGTGGCTCGAAATCTGTCGTCGCAGGACGACACCACAGCCCCCCGGAATTCCTTTACTCACGCTGACATTGCGATCCTGTCCGCCGGGGTCACGCAGCGCTGCGGCCCACGGCGAACGGCGGGGCGGTTCGAACGCTCAGCCTGGGGGAGGGACGAAGCCTCTCGCGCGCAGCAACGCGGCGACGCGGCGGCGCGCCAGGTTCTCGGGCGGCTCGTTCCAGCGGTTGAACGAAGGCTCACGCGCGGCGCCGGCGTCGAGCAGCTGCTCGATCACCGCACAGTAGTCGTCGTCCGCGCGCCGGCAATGGGTGGACCCGTGCGCCGCCCATGCCAGCGGCGAACTGCCGAACTGGCGATCGCGCGCGTCGATCGGCGCGCCGAGCTCGAGCAGCAGCCGCACCATGCCGGGATTCCCGAACCACGCCGCGCGATGGAGCGGCGTGCCGCCGTCCGACCCCTCGCGGCCCAGATCGAATTTCAGCTGCGCCATGAGCCGCACCGCGTCGAGCCTGCCGTCGCGAGCCGCCTGCACGAACAGGTCGTGGGCGGCGATGGTGGCGATCGCGTCCGGATGTTCGGCCAGCAGCCGCCGCGCCGTGGCTTCGTCCCCGGCCATGAGCGCGCCCAGCAGCTCGTCGACCGGCGTGATCACGCTCACGTCGGCACCATGGGCCCGCATCGCCTCGGCGACGCCACGGTTTCCGGTTCGCACCGCGAGCGCATACGGGGTGCGGCCGTCGGCGCGCGGCCGGTTGGGATCGGCGCCGTGCGCGAGGAACAGCTCCGCGAGTGCCGCGCCGCGATTGTTGCGCGCGACCAGATGCAGCGGCGTCTCGCGGACGTGGTAGCACGGCACGTTCGGATCGGCCCCGTGCTCGAGCAGCCAGCGCGTGCCGCGTACCATCGCCGCCGAGGCGTCGCTGCCTTCCTCGGCTCCGGTGATGAAATACAGCGGCGTGTTGTTCCAGCGCGGGTCAGCCCGGCTCAGCTCCGCACCGTGCGCGAGCAACAGCTGGAGACAGTCCTCGTGGTCGTACTGCGCCGAATGGTAGACCGATTCGCTGTCATTGGGATTCGCGCCGCGTTCGAGCAGTTGGCGGACGATCCCGGGATGATTCGCGACGCACGCGTAGTACAGCGCGCCCAGCCGGTCGTCCCGCCCGTCGCCCTCCCACCGTGTCGAGCCGTTGGGATCGGCGCCCGCGTCCATCAGGAGTTCGGCGATGCGCTCACGGGCGGCAACGGCCTGGGGATCCTCGGCGGGCGCGGGAGCGCCGCACAGGTAGAGCAGCGGCGTCCATTCACCGGTGGCGTCCGTAGCGACGGCGAGACCCGGATCGGCGGCGAGCGCGGGCTCCACGATATCGAGCGCACCCGTGCAGCACGCGGTCATGAACGTCGCCCGTGCGATCTCCGGATGGCGTGTGGCGAGGCGCCGCGCCCCATCGCGGTCCTGGTCGCGCACTGCCGCCAGATAGCGCTCGACCTGGGCGGACAGCGGCAGGGCATCCTCGACCCGGCGTTTGAGCGCGGGCCAGCTCGCGGCGCCATGTTCACGGGCGATGGCATGCTGCGCATCCGACAGCCGGACGGCGGCGGCGACCGCTGTAACGGACAACTCGTGGAGCGCGGGCACGACGCGGCAGCGCGCGATCGCGGCCGGGTCGCCGGCGCGGGCGGTGCGCAGCAGCTCCTTCGCGCGCTTGCGAAGCAGTTCGAGGCTGGGAACGGCGGGAAGCTCGGAATGGAAATCGGCGGGCACGGCGGGCATGACACGTCCTCCTGAATCGCGCCCGGAGTCCGCCGATCGGGCTGGAGTGACGTGGATGTTGGAGTGCTGCAGGAGTTCAGGTGGGATGGTCCCTGCCCGCGGACGGGATGCGCCCTGTGCGCGGGACTATTGAAGCAGACGCGAGGCAGGCGGCGCAAGAGCGCTCAGTGCGGGGGCGGCCCTGACGTTTCGGGTCTAGCTGGAATGCCCGTTTGCGTGCGATCGCTCTCACATGCCTGCCCGCTACGAGCACGAGCTTCACGTAGCGCTCACCGATCGCGTCGAGGTCGGAAGCGGCGGACGTTTGTGCGCGCGGCTCGCATGACGACAGCACGGCGAGCACCAACGAATGCAGCGTCACGACACATGAAATCCCGCGCAAGCGACGACCTCCGCAGAAACCTAGGCGATGCCTTCGAACAAATCGGTCTCGCGCGCGCGGCCGCCGTTCACGACGCTCGAGGCGCGGTAGAACATCTGCGTGCCCCACAGCGCCTGGTGATGCTCGGGTGACAGCTCGGCGAGCGCGCGATACTGGCCGATCTGGCTGCGATGGCAGTTCACGGCCTTCCACACCTGCGGCCATACGGCGAGTGTGTCGATCCACGTGGTGATCGACCAGTCCGGCCACGGCATCGCTTCGCGCTCCGCGCCGTCGACCTTGCTGACGAGTTTCTTGAACGCCTGTTGATACGCCGCCCAGCGCCCGGACGAGGTCGCCATGTAATAGAGTTTGGACACGCGATGGGGAGCGGCGGCGGTGCCGTCGGAGAACGACGGATCCGCGGCCACGGTCACGGCGGCGGTGGTGAACTGGCAGATCGCGATGTGATCGGGGTGGCCATAGGCGCCCCAGGGGTCGAACGTGATCACGACCTGCGGCCGCACGCGGCGAATGTGGGACACGATGCGGCCGATCGCCTCGACGGGGTCGGCCTGATCGAGCGCCGCATCGATGTAGCCGAGCAGGCTCACCTCGCGGACGCCGAGCTCGGCGGCGGCGGCGCGCAGCTCGGCTTCGCGGATGCGGCCGAGCGCCTCGGGGCCGGGATGGGGCTCGGAGCCGTCGCCAAACCGTCCCCGCTCGCCGCGCGTTCCGGCGACGATGTGGGTCTCGACGCCCGCGCCGGAATATTTCGCGAGCGTGCCGCCCAGCCCGAGCGACTCGTCGTCGGGATGCGCCGTCACCGCCATCAGTCGTCGCCGCTCGGAACCCACGACACCCTCCCGCGCGGGATGTAACTCCCGCCCGGGACGAACGTCAAAGCGGCGGCAGGATCTAGTGAACGACGGTGACGCGCGTGCCCGCGACGCGCGCGCCCTGGCGCAACCGCACGAAATACACGCCGGCCGGCAGCGGCCTCACGGAATCGAGCTCGAGCGAATGGCTGCCCGGACCGAAGCCGTCGAGCTTGCGGAACTGCGCGCGCCGGCCGGCGATGTCGACCAGCTCGATCGACGCGGGCTCCCACGTGGGCAGCACGAACGACACCCGCAGGTGGTCGCTGACCGGATTCGGCGCCATGCGGGCCGCGAGCTCGGCGCCGGACGCAGAGCGATTCGGCACATCGACGGACGGATCGCCGGCGCCCGTCCACATACGGGTGCCGGCGCCGTTCAACCGCTGGCCATAGATGCGGAACTCGGCAGGATTCCGGCCGTCCTGCCACGCCGCCACGACACCGCCCGCGCCGTCGGGCGCGATCGACAGCGCTAGCTGCGGGCTGCCGGCGGTCGCCAGCGGCAGGCCGTTCGCGGCCCACTTCACGACGCCCGTGGAATCGAGCCGCTGCGCGTACACGACCGGCGCTCCCGGCGTGAGGCGTTCGTCAGACCAGCCGAACACCGCTCCCGCGGCGCCGTCCGCGACGAGGGACGGGTGCGTCTGGGCGTTGGCCGCGGTGCAGACGGCGACGCCGGTCGCCGCCCAGGCCAGGGTGCCGTTCGACTTCAGGCGCTGGCCATAGATGTCGCTCGAGCTGCCGCGATTGTCGCTCCACGTGACGATCGCGCCGCCCGCACCGCTGGCCACGATGACCGGGGCGAGCTGGTTGCCGGCCGACGTGTTCACCACCACGCCGTTCGCCGCCCACTTCACGGCGCCGGTTGAATCGATACGCTGCGCGTATAGATCCGTGATGCCGGAGGCCGCGCGCTCGTCCTGCCACCCGAGAATCGCGCCGCGCGCGCCGTCGGTGGCGACCGCCACGGCCGATTGCTGATTCGCGGCGCTGCACACCGGCACGCCGGCCGCGGTCCAGCCGAGCGTTCCTGCGGCGGTCACCCGCTGGGCGTAGATGTTGCCGGGATCGGCCGAACGGAAGTCGGTCCACGCCATGATCGCGCTGCCCGGACTCGCGAGCACCAATCGCGGGCGGTACTGATCGCCCACGGAGGCGTTCACCGCGACACCGTTCGCGGCCCACACCGGCGCGCCGGCCGCCGACACGCGCTGGGCGTAGATGTCGGAGTTCACGCCGCCCCGCCAGTCCTCCCACGTGAGGATCGCGCCGCCCGCGCCGTCCGCGATCATGTCGAGCTCGTCCTGATCGTCCGTCGCGGTGCACACAGGGATGCCGTCCGCCGCCCACTGGCGCACACCCGCGGCGTTGAGCCGCTGCGCATACAGGTCTCCGAAATACCCCGTCGTGGCGCTGCGGCCGTCGTACCAGGCGACGATCACCCCGCCCGCGCCGTCGGCGATCACGTGCGGCACCTGCTGCGTGCCCGCGGCCGCGCACACGCGCACGGCGGGCGACCACAGGAACGCGCCGGAGGCGTTCCAGTGCTGGGCATAGATGTCGTAGGCGCCGTTGCGCTTCTCCTGCCATACGAGGAACCCGCCGCCCGCGCCATCGGCGGCCACGGCCGGATTGCGTTCGATGCCGGGCACGATTCGCACGGGCACGCCGTTGATGGCCCATTGCGGGGCGCCCGCCGCCGTGATGCGCTGGGCGTAGGTGTCGGCATCGGTGGCGCGGTGATCCTCCCACGCCATGACCATTCCCCCGACGCCGTCAGCCGCGATCTCCGGATAGAGTTGCTCATCGATCGCCCTGCTCACGGGCACGCCGCCCGCCGTCCACTGCGGAACACCCGCGGCGTTCACGCGCTGGGAGTAGACGCTCGAGCTGCCGTCCCGCGGATCGTTCCATGCGATCAGCGCTCCGTCCGTGGCGTCGTGCGCCAGCGTCTGACCCTCGCCCAGGTCCGACAGCGCGACGCCGTTGACGGTCCAGGCGCGGGCGCCGGTGGCGCCGGCCAGCTTCTGCGCGAAGACCGCGTAGCGCCAATCGTCCCAGGCCGCGATCATCGCCGTGGTTCCGTTCGCGATGACGTGCGGCCGGGACTGGCCGTTGGTGTCGGTGATCAGTGCGACATCGGCCGCCCAGTTCGCGCTGCCGTCGGCGGCGACCAGATGGTTCGCGCGCGCCTGGGTGAACAGATCGTCGCGGTCGTCCTCCCACACGACGTACAGGCCGCCGCTGCCGTCGGCGGCCAGATCCGGCGAACTCTGGTCGCCGGTCGCCACCACCACCGGCTTGCCGGCGCTTGCCCACACGCGCGCGCCCACCGCGGTGAGCCGCTGGGCATAGAGATCGTAGGTGAAGCTCGCCGTGAGCAGGCTCCAAACCACGAGCGCGCCGCCCTTCTGGTCGGCGATGATCGCCGGCTCGTACTGCTCGGCGCTCTGCGACGCCACCAGTATCCCGGGAGCACCCCACTTCCGGGTGCCGACCGAGTCGATGCGCTGGCCGTAGATCGCGATCGTGGGATTGCGCAGGTCCTCCCACGCCACGAACGCGCCGCCCGTGCCGTCGCTTGCGACCGTGGGTCCGGTTCCCGCGCTGGCGGCCGTGGTGACCGGGAATCCATCGAGCGTCCAGATCGGCGAGCCGGACGAATTCAGCCGTTGCGTGTAGATGACGCTGGTGCCCGAGCGCAGGTCCTCCCACACCACGATCACGCCGCCCGCGCCGTCGGTGGTGAGCTCGGGATTCGTCTGATCGCCGGCCGCCTTGCAGGCCGGCAACCCGGACGTCGGCCACAGCGCCACACCCGTGGAATTCAGGTGCTGGACGTAGATGTCGGCGTTGCCGTTCCGGGTCTCGACCCAGGTGTTGTAGAGGCCGCCGCCGCCATCCGAGACGGTGGCCGCCGCCGAGGCCAGGGCGGGCACACACGCCGCCAGGCCCAGCCAGAGCACGGTTATCGATCGCAAGTGTCTGAATGACAATGACATGAGGCCTTCGCGAGATGGTGGATTCGAGGGTGTGGGAAGGTCGGGATGCTAAATTGTAGCATCGCGCGGGAGTTATCGATGCAACAAGGCCGTTTTCCCAGGCCTGGCAGCCTCACACGCCAAACGTTTCGGGCTCCCAGGCCAGCCCCAGCTCGCTCGGTGGCGCCATGTAGCCAAGCAACGCGCTCGCCGCGACCACGGCCGGGCTCGCCAGGTAGCCCTCGCCGCCGAGGCCCATCCGGTTCGTCCAGTTGCGGTTGAACGATGTGATCGCGCGCTGGCCGAGCGTGAGCGAATCGGGTCCCTGCCCGAAACACGGGCCGCACCACGACTCGCGGATCTCTCCACCCACCGAGCGGAACACGCCGGCGATCGATTCGCCGTCGAGCCGCGGGTCGGGATTCTCGATCTGGCGCTTCACGCCGCCCGAACCCGGGAAGATGATGAACGGTTTCACCACCTGGCCCCGGCCGCGCGCGCGCGCCGCGTGCAGCACCAGCGCCGCGCTCAGCAGATCGTCGTAGCCGCCGTTCGTGCACGAGCCGATCATCGCCTTGTCGAAGGCGATCCGCTCCTTCGCCACGTCCTCGGCGGGGAACGCGTTCCCGGGGCTGAACGGCTTCGCGATCATCGGCGCCACGTTCGCGAGCTCGAACGTCTCGTCGATCTCCCAGCGCGCGTCGGCGCCCGGCACGAGCCTGGGATACGGCAGCTGATTCATGCCCTTCGCGCGATACCAGGCGTAGGTGATGTCGTCGGCCGCGAAGATCCCGTTCATCGCCTCGGCCTCCGCCATCATGTTGCAGATGGTGTTGCGAAATCCGATCGGCAGCTGGCGGCGCGCGTCGACGAACTCGACCGACATGCCCTGCGACTGTTTCGCGCCCCACTGCTTGAGCAGCGACAGCACGATGTCCTTGCCCGTCACCCATGGCTGCAGCTCGCCCGCGAACGTCACCCGCCGCTGCCTGGGCAGCGTGAAGTAGATGTAGCCCGTGGACCAGCCGAACCCCAGCGTCGTCGAGCCCACGCCAATGCCGACCGCGCCGTAGGCGCCATAGGCGCGCGAGTGCGAATCGGCGCCCGGGATGAACTGCCCCGGCATCACGAGTCCCTGTTCCGGGAAGTAAAAATGAAAAATCCCGTCGCCCGGCGTCGCGTAGTACGGCTTGCGGATGTCGTGCAGCGTGGCGAACGCGCGGCCGATCGACGTCTGCTTGTCGTCGGCGTCGAGGCCGGTGAACACGAAATGGTCGTTCGCGATCGCGAGCTGGCGTGGCTGGATCGCAGCGCCGCCGGTGATCTGATTGAACGTGTGGATCGAGAACGGCGCAGTGCCGTCGGATGCCGGCAGCAGGTCGGCGTACACTCGCACCGTCGCGCCCGGCTCGAGCGTCGCCTGCTTGTCGACGCGATGCGCCCACACGATCTGCTCCGTGGTGCTCATGCGACGCGCGGTCGCGGCATCGGGCCACACGATTTCCGGATGCCGCGCGACGGCGTCGCGGAATTCGCGGCGGCCGATCGCGAAGATCCCGCCGCTGCGCCGGATCTCGTCCTCCTTGGGCGTGAGCGGGATCGGCGAATACGTCCTGCCCTGGGTCTCGTTCGTCAGCTCGCGCGTTGCGGGATCGAAGGCGAACCGGTCGCCGTCACGCGCGTCCGCGACGGCCTCGGGGCTCTGCACCACGTGCAGCCCCAGGTTGAACGCGTTGCGCCGGAAGATGTCGCCCATGTTGTTGCCCGCGACCACCACCAACTCGAGGCCCACTTCTTCGGCCACGCCCTTGAGGCCCGCCGGAGTCATCTCGCGCGACGAGCCGATCGCGAACCGGTCGCCCGCGATCAGGAACGTCTGGCCGGCGTGCACGCGCTCGCGGAAATTCGGCATCAGGTAGCGGAACGAGCCGGCTTTCCACCGCAGATCCAGCGTGTCGAGGCTCTCGGACACGCAATCGGTGGCGGGCGTGATCTGGTCGGTGTCGATCGCGTCGAGCTTGCGGCCCGGCTGCTTCGGATCCCAGAACACCAGCGCCTCACCGCGGATGACGCCCCCGGGAACCACGGCCGCGAGATCGGCGGCGCGAGGCTGGGGTAACGTGTCCGGCGTGATTCCGGGCTTGAGGCGCGCGGGTTCGATGACGTGCATGAGCTGAAGCTCCTGGGAAGTCGGGTCGGATGGAGAGCCTGCGTGCCTACAGGTTGCCTCAGATGCGATGGGTTCCTCAAGCCGGGAGGCGGTTCTCCGGGCTGTCGGCAATCACGCTCGCTCCGGTCGCCGATGGGCCGGGGCAGCCGCTGCCGCGACAGCCTGCGTGCGCGCGAGCGACGCCGTGTGCTGCGCCCGCATCTGCGTCCTGAATCCCTGGCGGCGCGGGGACGGTGCTGGAACGACCGCAAGGGGTGCTGCGCACGAATGCGATTCAACTCGTCAAGTCAAATCGGTGGTATAGACCGGGCGCGCACTGGTAACAGATCAGACCGGGATCAGCGATCCGCAGGCAGCGGCGACGGCGACGGTTCGAGCACCAGCACGTCGCGCACGCGCGACTTGTTCACGAGCACGACGCCGAGCCGGGAACGCAGCGCGAAAAACTCCTCGGCGCAATTGAGGAAGTCGGACGCGCGGTTCATGCCGTCCGGCAGCTCCATCTGGATGCGCCCATCGATGCCGCGCCCGTCCGTGAACGTCACGTGCACGGACTCCTCGCGCGTGACCACGAACGTCGCCGGGCATACGAGGCGGGGATCGACCCCGTGCCCCATGATCACCCAGTTGATGTTGCGGCGGTTGAGCAGCAGGACCTTGCCGTCCTCGGTGCTCTGGAACGGGATCACGCGAGCCGTGCCGTTCAGCATTTCGAGCACCGTCTCGGGGCCCTCACGGGTCTCGGAATTCGGGGCAAGGGACAACGCGCCGTCCATGGGGTCCTCGTTCGGCAGGCTGACCCGCACGGTCACGCGTTGCTTCGAGACGTATTCGGGCACGAGGAGTCTCCGATTGGCGCAACGATGGCTTGACAAGTCATCGGCACGGGCCGGCGGCAGCTTGAGTGGGGCGCGAGGCCGGTTCGTGAAAGCTCTTTAGTCGCAACGCGAAACTGCCGAAACCCATGGCGCCCGGTCCCCGGTGCCGGGCGGCCGTTTCGGGGGCAGCAACCAAGGCCCGGGGCACCTCGCATTCCAGGATACCCATGGCCCGCATCGACGCGATCCTCAAGCTCGTCAAGGATCAGGGCGCCTCCGACCTCCATATGAGCGCCGGATCGCCGCCGATCGTCCGCATCAATGGCGAGATGACGGCGATTCCCCACGAGCGCCTGACGCCGGAGATCGCGAGCCTGCTGCTGTTCGAGATCATGGATCCGCAGTCCCGGGCCCGCTACGAGCAGGTGAAGGATGTCGACTTCAGCTATGAGGTCCCGGGCGTCGTGCGGGCGCGCTGCAACGTGTACGAGCAGAGCAAGGGCGTGGCGGGCGCGTTCCGACTGCTGCCGAACACCGTGCCCACACTCTCGGACCTCGGCTTGCCCGACTCGCTGGTGCGGCTCACCGAGCTCACCCGCGGACTGGTCGTCGTCACGGGTCCGCCGGGCACCGGCAAGTCGAGCACGCTGGCAGCCATCATCCACCACATCAACGCCTCGCAGCGGAAGCACATCCTCACGATTGAGGACCCGATCGAATTCCGCCACCAGAATCAGCTGTCGCTCGTCACGCAGCGGGAGATCGGCCGCAACACGCCGTCGTTCGTGCAGGGGCTGCACGGCGCGCTGCGCGAGGATCCCGACGTGATCATGGTCGGCGAGATGCGCGATCCGGACACCATGGCGCTGGCGCTCACCGCCGCCGCCACAGGCCAGCTGGTGTTCGGCACGCTGCACACCATGAGCGCGGCGCAGACCGTGGACCGCATCCTCGATTCGTTCGACGGCGAGCGGCAGTCGCAGGTGCGCCTGATGCTCGCCGAGTCGATGAAGGCCGTGCTCGCCCAGCGCCTGATCCGTCGCAAGGACGGGCAGGGTCGCTCGCTCGCGCTCGAGATCCTGATAGGCACGCAGCCCGTCACGGCGCTGATCCGCGAGCGCAAGACTTTCCAGCTCGCGTCCGTGATCCAGACCGGCCGCAAGGACGGCATGCAGTCGATGGACGACAGCGTCCTCGGCCTGGTGCGCGCCGGCACGATCTCGATCGAGGACGCGGCGAACCAGGTCTCGAACCGCGAGCTGCTGGGTTCGCTGCTGCGCGGCAACGCGCCGCCGATGCGGGATGCAGCGTGAGCGGCCCGTGACGCAGGCTCCGGGCATCCTCGCCGGCGAACTCGGGCTCCTGAGCCTGTTCGACGTCGGGCAGTTGCTGATGTTCAACCGCGCGACCGGCGTGCTGACGGTGACGCGCGAGGCCGCGCGGGTGTCGCTGATGTTCAACGCCGGCCAGCTGGTGAACGCCGTCGACGAACAGCGCAAGCAGGGCGTGGAAGCCGCCTACCAGGTGTTCGCCTGGAAGCACGGCCAGTTCGAATTCCGGTCGCTCGACGTGGGATCCCCGGTCGTGATCCTCGATGGCACCGAGTCGATCATGCTCGAGGCTGCCCGGCGTATGGATGAATCGTCGGCCGGCGCCGCCGCCGCGGGTGTGCAGCCCGAGACGGCGAAGCTGGTGGAACACCAGAGCCGGTTCGACATGCTGCGCGACGAGTTCTCGCGGGTCACGCGCGAGGCGGTGTCCGAGAGCCGGCGGGCCCCCGAGTGGAGCGATCCGTGGCTCGACGTGCTGCAGATGCCGGGCGACCGGCTGCTCGCGCGTCCCGGCTGCGTGCCGCGCCTGCATGCCGGCGGCGGCTGGCAGCCCGTGGAAGGCGGCGACGCGCCGATGGATGCCGAGGCGTTCGAAGAGCTGAAGCAGCAAATGCTGGCGGGCGTGATGCCCGACGACTCCGCGGCGACGTGGCGGCGCGTGGTGCGGCACCGTGGCCGGGCATTCGCGGTGACGCTGGTGCGTGGCGTGAACGAGTGCCTGTGGATCGCGCCCGCGGTCGGCGCCGCGGTCATGGGCGAGCCGGTCACGGGCCCGTTCGAAGCGCTGGACGCGCTGCTGTCCCAGCCCGCAGCAATCCTGCTCGCCGGGGCCCCCGCGGTGGACGCGGCGCACTCGCTGTTGCGCGCCCTGATCGTGCGGCTGTCGGACCTGCGCGGGATTACGATCGTCGTGGTGACGGACGACCTGCTGTTGAGCCCTCCCGAGAGCATGGGTGTCGTGCTGCCCGCGTCGCCCGCGGAGACCGAGGCCGTGGTGCGGTCGGCGCGTCCCGGCGCGATCGCGATCGACGCACTGTGCGCGCTCGAGGGGTCCGTGTTCACGTCGCTCGCGACCACGCCGATCGTGCTCGGCGCCGTGGTCGCGTCGCAGCCGGAGGCGGTCGTGCCCCGCTGGTTGATGCGCTGCCAGGCGGCCGACCTGCCGCGGCTGCAGTCGCTGCTCGAATCGACGCCCGTGGCCGTCGCGCTCGGCAGCCCGTCGGGAGCGGCGGGCGCGCAGTCGTTCACCGTGCACCGCGTGTCGCGGGCCGCGGACGGGTCGGGCTCCCGGCGCGATCCGCTGTCGCCGGTCGACCTGTTGCGATGAGCGCGGGCGTTTCGTTTCGGGACGTTTGTCAGGGCGTCCGATCCATTTCCGGCGGCGCCGCATCGAAGGGAAACACCCACCCGAAAGCTCATCACCCGATCTCATACCTGACTCCGCCGTGCGATCCGGGCCGCGAATCGGCACGTCGGCGTCGGGCGAAACCTGGGAGCGAATCATGTCCTCCAGACTGAATTTCGTAGCGTCGGACGGCGCCACGCCGATCGTCCCCGGCTCCACGGCTCCGGGCACGAACGACGACACGCTGCTCGACGCCTATTCCACTGCCGTGACGCGCGTGGTCGAACAGGTCGGCCCATCGGTGGTGCGGCTCGAAGTGCAGTCGGCGCCGCGCACCGGCGCCGCGCAGCGCCCCGGTCCGCCCCGCGGCGGACCGGGCATTCCGCCGCAGGGCCCCGACTCGGCGCCACGCGGCGGCAGCGGGTCCGGCTTCGTGTTCACGCACGACGGCCTGATCCTGACGAACAGCCACGTCGTGCACGGCGCGGCCCGGATCGACGTGATCACCCAGGACGGCCGCCACCTGCCGGCGGACCTGGTGGGCGACGATCCCGACACCGATCTGGCGGTGGTGCGCGTCTCCGCCGCGGATCTCGTGACCGCCACGCTCGGCGATTCCGATGCGCTCAAGCCCGGGCAGCTCGTGGTCGCGATCGGCAATCCGTTCGGATTCCAGACCTCGGTCACCGCGGGCGTCGTGAGCGCGCTCGGCCGCACGCTGCGGTCGACGACGGGACGGCTCATGGACAACATCATCCAGACCGACGCGTCGCTCAACCCCGGCAACTCCGGCGGGCCGCTCGTGGATTCGCGCGGACGAGTGATCGGCGTGAACACCGCCATGATCCTGCCGGCTCAGGGGCTGTGCTTCGCGATTCCGTCGAACACCGTGCGCTGGGTCGCGAGCGCCCTGATCAAGGACGGCCGCATCCGGCGCGCGTATCTCGGCGTCGGCGGCCAGCACGTGAAACTCCAGCGGCGCACGCTGCGCGCGCACGGCATCGAATCCGAGAACGCGCTGATGGTGGTGCACGTCGAGACCGGCGGCCCCGCGCATGCCGCGGGGCTCATGGACGGCGACATCATCGTGGCGTTCGAGGGCCGGCCGATCACCGGCGTCGACGATCTGCACCGGGCACTCGACGAGCGCCGCATCGGCATCATATCGAACGTGACGTTTCTGCGGCGCGGCATCAAGAAGGACCTCGTCGTCACGCCGGTCGAGAGCGGGATCCGCGACTGATGACCAAGCTCATGATCCTCGTGTTCACCACCATCGGCAGCGGGGTGGGGTGGTGGCTCGGAGAGCGCTTCGGAATCATGATGGCGTTCTTTCTTAGCCTGGTGGGGACGGCGTTCGGGCTGTATTGGGGGAATCGGATCGGGCGGGATCACTTCGGGTAGGTCGGGTCGCGGGCAGGCCGTTGGGTAGGTCGTTGGGTAGGTCGCGGATGCCGTGCGGGGTGAGGTTCCTCTGGCGGGGACGCTTCGGCCCCGCCATCCTGGCGGGTCCTCGCTACTCGCGCAGCGCTCCGTGCTTCCCTGCACTCCCGCGCTGCGCTCGGTCCCCGCCTCCGGAACCTCACCCCGCACGGCATCCGCTCACGCCGCCTTACGCTGAGACTTCACAGCCGCCTGCGGCACGGCATCCGCTCGCGCCGCCTTTCTAATTGCGCTCTCAAGTATTCGGCGGCGTCTTGGTGTGCCAGTCGGTGCGTGACTGGTACGTGCGGCCGAGGTCGATCAGGGTGGCCTCCGAGAATGCGGGGCCCATGAATGCCATCGATGTGGGCAGGCCGTTGTCGCCGAATCCGTTCGGCACGGCGAGCGCGGGCAGGCCGCACAGGTTGCCGGCGGGGATCAGCGGCGGGCCGCTGCTGATGCCGGGGTATGCGTCCTGGAATGGCTTGTCGATCGGATACGCGACCGTCCCCCGCGTCGGCGACGCCACGGCGTCGAAGTTCGCGAACAGCTTCGCGACCGCGCGTTTCATGGGTCCGCGCAGGCGCATCGCCTGCAGGTAGTCCACGGCCGGGATCAGGGTGTCGGCGTAGCCGCCGTGGCGGTCGCTCAGGCACTTGAGCTCCTTCACGCGCCCCGACTCGATCAGGTCGAGGAATGCCGACGCGCCCTCGGCGCCCACGATGATCGACACCGCGGGCCCCCACGGGAACTGCGGCCATTCGACGTCGCGCGTGACGTCGGCGACGTCGGCGATCGCCGCCAGCGAGCGCTCGAAATTGTCGCGCACCGCGGGCTGGACCTTCTCGGTCACCCCTTTCGGCACCGCGAGTCGGAACTTCGCCGCCCGCGGCGCAGCGGCGCGATGTTCGTAGACCTGCTCCACCGAACTGGCGTCGTTGGGGTCGCGCCCGGCGATCGCCGCCAGCACCAGGCCGCAATCGTCCGCCGTCCGGCACATGGGTCCGAGCTTGTCGAGCGTCCAGCACAGCGCCATCGCGCCGTGGCGGCTCACGCGGCCATACGTGGGACGCAAGCCGGTGACGCCCGAATACGCCGACGGTGTGAGGATCGATCCGGACGTCTCGGAGCCGATCGCGAACGGGACCAGCCCGGCCGCCACCGCGGCGCCGGGGCCGCTCGAGCTGCCGCCGCTCCAGAACTTGAGGTTCCACGGCGTGATGCCGGGACCGGTGAACGACGCGTCGGCGTGGTCGTATCCCATGCCGCCCGCGAGCTCGACCATCGCCAGCTTCGCGACCAGGATCGCCCCCGCCGCCCGCAGCCGCTCGACCACCGTGGCGTCGTAGTCGAACACCTGGTCGCGGTAGGGAGCGGCGCCCCACGATGTCTTCACGCCGCGCGTCGCGATCAGATCCTTGACCCCATAGGGAATGCCATGCAGCGGTCCGCGCGAGCGGCCGGCCTTGAGGTCCAGGTCGGCCTCGCGCGCGGCGCGCATCGCGCTGTCGCGCATCAGCGTGACCACGGCATTGTAGCGCGGGCCCAGCGTCTGGAGCCGCGTCAGGCTCAAATCGGTGAGCTGCGCGGACGTGATCTCGCGCGCGTGCAGCATGCGGCCGAGTTCGGTCAGCGGCAGGAAGGTCGCTGCCGGGCGGCCGCGACGCGCGGCGCCCGACGCGGGCGGCGTGGTGTGCGTGGCTGGCGCGCCCGTCCGCGCAGCCGCGCCCCCGGAGGCTCCTGCGCGCTCAGGCATGGAACGTGACCTCCGGCTCGTCGCCGTTCGCGAGCCTCACGGCACGCAGCAGCTTGCCGATCTGCATTCCGTCATCCAGGTCCTGCGTCACCGCCTCGAGCTGCTTCGCGTCGAGGTGGCTGCCATAGCGGCGCTTTACGACGAGGGCCATCGTCTTCGCGTCGTCGACGAATTCCGACGGCGGCTCCGCCTTGGCGCCGGACGTGTCCGGCTTGGCGGGGACCGGTTTGCCGGGCGGCGGTTTGGCGGCGCTGCGGGCCGCGGCCTGCGCGAGCACCGCCACCGGCGATGCGATCGCCGCAGACAACCCGACGGCGCCGGCGAGCTTGAGGAACGTGCGGCGCGACGAACCGGACGACGAGGAACGGGTCATGGGCACCTCGATCGCAGCATGTGGACCACGCGGGATTGCCCGCGCGGCATGAGCCTTCGGGACCGGAGTCGGGTACTGTCGCGCACCCGGGACGCCAGATCAAAGACAAAAACGGGAGGCCGTGATGACGCACGTTCCGCAGGATTCCGCATTCGACGCGCGCGTGCGGGCCAGTTTTCGGGCGCAGGCGATCATGGCCACGCTGGGTACCACGCTCGAGCGGCTCGCGCCGGGCGAGGCCGAGCTGTCGCTGCCGTTCCGCCCCGACCTCACCCAGCAGCACGGCTTCCTGCACGCGGGCGTGCTCGCGACCGTCATGGACAGCGCGTGCGGCTATGCGGCGTTCACGCTGATGCCGGCCGACGCGGCAGTGCTGTCGATCGAGTTCAAGATCAACCTGCTGTCGCCGGCCAGGGGCGAGCGGTTCAACATCCGCGCGCACGTGGTGCGCCCCGGGAAGACGATCACCGTGTGCCAGGCGGACGCGTTCGCGCTCGCGAACGGGGGCGAGAAGCTCGTTGCCACCATGGTCGGGACCATGATGTGCCTGCCGGGACGCGAGGCGTTCCGGAGCTGAGCTCGAGAGGGTCCCTAGAGTTAGACGGGCCTGCTCGCATGTGCAGGCATTACTCGTTATTCTGCGCGGGTCGCCGGATCGAGGCGTCGATCAACACTGACTACATACGTATTGTTACGTGTTGAGCAACCCGCATCGTAACGTTAGAATTATCGCAATGGCAAGGCGTTGGGATATGACCCGCCCTCGCACATCAGACACAGGCCAAGGGGATGCCTCATGTACCGCACATACGGCTTCCGTCCATTCCTTGTGGTGCTCCTTGGCCTGAGCGCGATCACCGTGGTGGCCCCGCACGATACCGTCGCCGCTCCGCAGTTCCAGGCGGCGTTCTACAGGTATCCCGGTTCCGATGTGCATTCGGTCAAGACCGACCTTAATGCCGATGGCAAACTCGACGTGATCGCCGGTGCGGGTGCAACGTTCAACGTCTACCTCAACAACGGCGACGGCACGTTCTTGGATCCACAACCCATCAGCCTCCCAGCCGATGCAACAGGGCTGGGCATGGCGATCGCCGACTTCAATGGCGACGGCCACCCCGATCTCGTGGTCACGTGTAGCGCCGCGACAGGAGGTTTCTATTTCGTGCGCGGCGCTGGCGGCAGCAGTTTCCTTCCCGCGGTGCGCTACAGCGTGGCGGCATCGTATCCAGTCGTCGCGGCCGCAGGCGACGTCAATGGCGATGGCAAGGCCGATGTCGTAGTCGCGGACTCGGGCGTACTCACCGTCCGGTTTGGAAATGGCGACGGCACCTTCGGCGCCGAATCGGCCGCCAGCACGCTCACGAACGTAACGGCTCTTGCGCTCGCCGATCTCAACGGGGACGGCAAGATGGACATCGTCGTGACGGGGGATGAAGGCGTAAGAGTGATTTTTGACTATGCCTACCCTGTCAACACGACCCTCAACTTGTCGGCTCCATCAAAACCGATTGACTTGCGGGTCGCCGATATCGATGAGGACGGCCACCTGGACATCGCAACCTCCGATGATATCGACGTCCGGTTCTACAAAGGCCACGGGACCAGCGTGTTCGACCCCTGGGTTACCATTCCGGCGGGGCCGAAGCCCGAACATCTCGACGTCGCAGATTTCGATGGTGACGGTCATCTCGACATCGTCGCGTCCCAACAGACCGCGGGCTCTCTGTCCACTGTACGAGGTCACGGCAACGGCACGTTCGATGCTCCCGTCCTGTACGGCACCGTGCAAGTTCCGGCCGGCGTAATGGCCGGAGATTTCAACCAGGATGGACATCAGGACTTCATTGCGATCAGCTTCGCGGCGGGTCTCGAGATGCACTTCGGCAACGGTAACGGCACGTTCGGGGCGTGGGCGTCCTATCTCGCCGGCACCCAGCCCACCAGCGTGGTTTTGGGCGACGTGAACCGGGACGGGCGCCGCGACATGTTCACGGTCGGCCACGGGGACAATTCGTTGTCCGTGTTCGTGGGCAATGGCAACGGGTCGTTCCAGCCCAGGGTCATCCGCGCGACCGACACCGGGCCGAAGACGGTCGCGGTCGCCGACCTCGACGAGGACGGTTTTACGGATGTGCTGGTCTCGAACGCCAATTCCATCTCCCGCTGGCCGGGCGGGGCCGGCGGCGCCCTCGGCACACGCGTCGACATTCCGCTCGCGGGCACCCGGACCCTGGCGGTCGGCGATTTCAACGGCGACTCGCACCGTGACGTCGTGGTGGGCCGTGGAGGCGCCAGCAATTTCGTCACCGTCCTGCTGGGCGACGGACACGGCGGTCTCACCGCGGCCGGCGACTACCCGACGACGGTCGTCACTTCGATCGCGATCGGAGATCTCAACGGAGATGGACACCCGGACCTCGCAACCTGCAGTGGCGATCCCTCGGGTGAGCATAGCCAGTATGTCGTGAGCATCCTGCTCGGAAATGGCGATGGCTCGTTCAAGCCCCACGTCGATTATCCGTGTGGGACGGACCCCATGGCCGTCGCGATCGGCGACCTCGACGGCGACAGCCACGCCGACGTGGTCACCGCGAATTACCACTCCGGAAGTCTCGGACTGCTGTACGGCAACGGTAACGGGACGCTGCAGAGCGTGGTGTCCTTGAATGCAGACAATGTCCAGGGTGTCGCGATCGCGGATCTCGACGGCGATGGCAAACCGGAACTGATCGGCTCCCAGACCGTCCTGTACTCGGTCGCCGTGTTCAAGAACCTGGGCGGCCGCGCGTTCGAGCCGCTACGGGGTTTCGCGGCGGGCGCCTACCCCTCGGCAATCGCGGTCGGAGACGTTTCGGGCGACGGCAGGCCGGACCTGGTCGTGACCGGAGAGGAGTCCAACACGCTGTTCGTGCTACGCAACCTGGGAGCGTGGACCGTGACGGGTGTCGGACCCCAGGCCCCGGTCTCGGCGTTGCGTCTCTCGATCGCTCCCAATCCCGCCTCGCGATTCGCGGAGTTCGCGTTCGACGTGCGGACCCCGGCCCGTGCGCGGCTCGAAATCTTCGATGCCGCTGGCCGGCGTGTGGCACGCGTGTTCGACGCCGCGTCTTCGGGAACGGGCATGGTCCGTTGGAACGGTCGGACGGCGGCGGGACAGCCGTTGCGCTCGGGAATGTATCTGGCGCGGCTGGCCGTGGGATCCGAAACCATCGTCCGACCGTTCGTCTGGCTTGGGCGATAGATACGCCGCAGCGCCCCGGGCGGCACCGTGCCCTGGACGCTGCACACGGTGCCGCTGGCGCCGCCTGCGGTAGCTACGCCACCTCCGCCTCCCGGAACTGCTCCTCGTACAGCTTTGCGTAGAGCCCGCCGCGCGCCAGCAGCTCGGCATGGGTGCCGCGCTCGACGATGCGGCCGGCTTCCATCACCAGGATGAGGTTGGCGCGGAGGATCGTGCTCAGCCGGTGCGCGATCACGAGGCTGCTGCGGCCCGCGAGCAGCACTTCGAGCGCGTCGCGGATCAGCGCCTCCGAGCGTGAATCGAGCGACGACGTGGCCTCGTCGAGGATCAGGAGTTGAGGATCGCGGAGAATGACGCGCGCGAGCGCGAGCCGCTGCTTCTCCCCTCCCGACAGCTTGTACCCGCGCTCGCCGACGATGGTGTCGAGGCCCTGTGGCAGGGCCGCCACCACGTCCTGGATCTGCGCGAGCCGGCACGCGCCCTCGATGTCGGCGGCGGTGGCGCCGGGCCGGGCATAGCGCAGGTTCTCGCCGACCGTGGCGTGAAACAGCGTGGTCTCCTGCGTGACTTTCGCGGCCCATTTCGACAGGTCCGCGAACGACAACTCGCGAACGTCGACGCCGTCGAACGTGATGCGGCCGCGCGCGGGATCGTAGAGCCGGGTCGCCAGGTACGTGACCGTGGTCTTGCCGGCGCCGCTCGGACCCACGAGCGCCACCATGTGCCCCGGCAGCACCTCGAACGACAGGTCCTCCACCGTCCACGGCCCGTCGTCGCCTCCGGCATAGCCCATCCACACGCCGTCGAACTTGAGGTGACCGTGCGGCTCCGCGATGCGCGTGGGCACCGCGGGCTCCGCGATCTCGATCGGCAGATCGAGATATTCGAACACGCGGCGGAACAGCGCGGCCGCGCTCATCAGGTCGACGTGCACGTTCACCAGCGACGAGGCCGGCACGTACAGCCTCCCGAGGTAGCCCACGAACGCGACGATCGTGCCGATCGTCAGCCGCCCGGAGATCGCCTCGTGACCGCCGACGAGGTAGATCAGCGCCGGGCCGACGCTCGCGAACAGCAGCAGGAACATCAGGAACCAGCGGCCCAGCATGCTCTGGCGGATCTGCAGATCGCGCACGGCCGCGGCCTTGTCGCGAAACCGGCGGCGCTCGTAGTCCTGCGCCCCGAACAGCCGCGCGAGCAGATAGCCGCTCACCGACAGCGTCTCCTGCGTGTAGGACGTGAGCTCGGCGAGGCATTCCTGCGTGGCCTTCGACAGCCGCTGGCGCAGTTGACCCACGCGGCGCGTCGGCAGGATGAACAGCGGCAGCACCCCCGAGGCGATCAGCGCCAGCTGCCAGTCGAGCCGGAAGATCACCGCCAGCGTGGTGGCCACGATCACGAAGTTGGTGACCAGGTTCACCATGGTTCCCGTCACGACCCCCTGCACGCCGCCCACGTCGTTCTGCAGCCGCGACAGGATCTCGCCCGACTTGGTGTTCGTGAAGAACTTGAGCGACTGCGCCAGCAGCCGGTCGTACATGTCGCTGCGGATCTGGAACATCACGCCCTGGCCCATGACCGTGACCAGGTAGTTCTGCCACACCCCGATCAGGCCGGACAGCAGCGGGGCCGCGATCATCAGGAACACCAGCCGGTTGAGCAGGCGCGCGTCGTGCGCGGGGATGGCGCGGTCGATCACCTCGCGCACCATGAGCGGCGGTACGATGCCCAGCAACGCGGTCACCAGGATGCACACGAGGATCAGCAGCGACGGCCGCCACGCCGGCAGCAGGTAGCGGCCGATGCGCAGCGCGTCCCGGCGGCTCACCTTCGTGCCCTTGGGGGCCTCGGCGTAATTGAAATGGAACGTGGTCACGTCTAAGGCCTCGGGCGACGCCCACGGCGCGTGGGCTCGGAGGGGTGCGCGGCGATTCTACCGAATCGCGCCGGAGCGGCGCGACCCCACGCATCAAGCCGTCTAAAATGTAACCCGAGGATGGATCGTCGAGTCATTTGACTGGTAACCCTCCCGCACGGGAGGGACACAGGAGATGACCAGCATGGGACGACGTGAATACCTCAGGACGATACACAGCCGCTACCGC
>JBBRLX010000029.1:0-58366 GCA_038231135.1 Candidatus Eiseniibacteriota bacterium
GCGGTTCGTCGTGTCTCCTCGTCGTGCGGCTTCGACCAGACCCAGCCGCCGGGCATCCCGTAGTCCCATGAGTGTGTCGTCCATGGGGGTGACACTCTCACTGCGGAGTTAGGGGGTGACAGAATCACTGCGGGGGCACACTCGTGTCGCATTCGCGTTGACGCGTTTCGGGCCCGCTGTTAGCGTGCGGCGTTCGTCGTCGTCCGCAGCATCAAGGGCGGTCGCGGCGATCGACAGGCGCAGCCCTCGATCGGGCAACGGGGAGTTCATGGCCAAACCGCGACGCGCGCCGGCCTGCAGCACTGGTCCGGCAGCAGTCCCAGGCATCGCAGTCGTATTCGGCGTCCTTGCCTGCATGCTGCTCGTCGCACCCGGCGCCGCGCGATCCGCCCCCGCTCCCGACTCGGCCGCCGGCATGGCGCGCGTCGCGCCGCAGCCGCCCGCGGGCCTCACCGGCGACGACGAACCGAACGACGCGGGCCGGGCACTCGACCTCAAGTGGCAGCTGTCGCCGGACGACAGCCTCGGCCACCACAAGGTGCTCCAGTACTACATCGAGCGCGCGACCGATCCCGCCGGACCGTGGACGATCGTGGATTCCGTGCTGGCCCGCACCATGGCGTACGTCGATCAGTCGGTGCGGCGCAACACCGACTATTTCTATCGTGTCAGCGCGGTGGGTCCGGGCGGCATCACGCCGGCGCGCAGCGTGACCGGTCCGCTGCGCGCCACCTCGTCATGGTTCAACGACCGCCGCTACAGCGTGCTGGTGGGTTCGATCCTGTTCTTCGGGTTCGTGCTGTTCTTCATGTCGATCGCCCAGTCCGGCCGCAAGCCGTTCGTGCGGCGCATCCCCGGCATCGACGCGATCGAGGAGGCGATCGGCCGCGCCACCGAGATGGGCCGGTCGGTGCTGTACATCCCGGGCATCCTCGACATCGACGACATCCAGACCGTGGCGGGGCTCGTGATCCTCGAGAACGTGGCGAAGATCACTGCCCGCTACGAGACGCCGATCACCGTTCCCGTGTCGTACCCGATTCCGTTTACGATCGCCGAGGAGATGGTGAAGGCGGGCTACCTCAACGCCGGCAAACCCGAACTGTACGATCCCAACGCGGTGCGGTTCATCTCGCCCGAGCAGTTCGCGTACGTCGCGGCGGTGACCGGCATCATGCTGCGCGACCGGCCCGCGGCCCACATCTTCATGGGTGCGTTCTACGCCGAGTCGCTGCTGCTGGCCGAGACCGGGTTCGAGACCGGCGCGATCCAGGTCGCCGGGACCGCGAACGTGGCGCAGTTGCCGTTCTTCGTCGTGGCGTGCGACTACACGCTGATCGGCGAGGAGCTGTTCGCGGCCAGCGCCTACCTGTCGGGCGACCCCAAACTCGTCGGCGGCCTCAAGGGCGCCGACCTCATGAAGGTCCTGATCATCTCCGCGGTGCTGATCGGCTGCGTGCTCGAAACGCTCGGCATCCACGGCTTCACGCGGTGGATGGAAACCCAGTAGGAGGCCGGCCGGATGAAGCGTGAACTGCCGCTGCTCATGACCGCCCTGATCGGGCTGTTCATGATCCTGTCGTTCTTCATTCCGCATCCGTGGGTCAGCGTCCCCGCGGATTTCCTGCAGTCGACCGCGATCGTGCTGGTCGCGTTCGGCTACGTGCTCGGCGGGGCGAACGTGCTGCGCATCAATCTCGACGCGGTCTACCGCCGCAGCCCCGACTGGCTGTTCAAGCTGCTGCTGGTGGTGGCGCTGCTGGTCACGGTCATCGTCGGCGTCATCGACGGCGCCCGCAACCACGGCGGGTTCCTGAACCAGGGCACGAACTCCAAGTGGCTGTACGACGAGATCTATTCGCCGATGGCGTCCACGCTGTTCGCGCTGCTGGCGTTCTACATCGCGTCCGCGGCGTTCCGGGCGTTCCGCATCCGCACCGTGGAGGCCGGCCTGCTGGCGGTGGCCGCGGTGATCGTGATGCTGGGCCGGGTGCCGATCGGCGACCGGTTCACGGCGTTCCTGCCGGAGCCGCTGCACCTGGGCACCATGCAGCAATGGATCATGGACGTGCCGCAGAACGCGGCCAAGCGCGCGATCCTGATCGGCGCGGCGCTCGGCGTGATGGCCACCGGCCTGCGCGTGATCCTCGGCATCGAACGGTCCTATCTGGGCGGGGAGGATTGATCGCGTGACGTGGCTCGAACGGCTCGACCGCCGCTGGATTTTCCTCGTGATGGGACTGCTGGTGCTGGGCCCGTTGCTCAAGCCGCTGTACCTGCCGCTGACGGTCACGAAGCACGTGCTGAACTTCCGCGACGCCATCGACCGGGTGCCGAATGGCTCCACGATCCTCATGTCGTGCGACTACGACCCCGGCTCGATCCCCGAGATGGTGCCGATGACGCGCACCGCGATGCGCCACCTGCTGTCGAAGAACTGCAAGGTGGTGATCACCGTGCTGTGGCCCGCGGGGCCGGGGCTGGTGGACAGCGTGACCCGGCGGGTGGCGGCCGAGTTTCCCGGCAAGCGCTACGGCGTGGACTGGATCAACCTCGGCTACAAGGCCGGCAACGAGGCGGTGATGGTGGTGATGGGGCAGGGGATCGCCAACGCGTTCCCGCGCGACTATACCGGCGCCGAGACCCGCAGCTTCCCGATCATGCACAACGTGCGCGACTACACGAGCTTCCCGCTGCTGGTGAACATCTCGGCCGGCTATCCCGGCACCAAGGAATGGGTGCAGCAGGTGCAGGCCCGGTTCCACCTGCCGATGGTATCGGGCTGCACCGCGGTGAGCGCGCCCGAATACTATCCGTACCTCCAGTCGGGGCAGCTGCTCGGACTGCTCGGCGGCATGGCCGGCGCCGCGGAATACGAGAAGTCGCGCGGCGAGCAGGGCACGGCCACCAAGGGCATGGACGCCCAGTCGCTCGGCCACGTGTTCGTCGCCCTGTGCATCGTGCTCGGCAACCTGGCGCGGCGCGCCCGCCCGGGCGAGGAGCCCCGGTGACCCCGCATCTGACGATGGACTTCGGCACCTGGGTCGCGGCGTTCCTGACGTTGTGCGCGTTCAGCTTCCTCTACCGCGACAATCCGTTCTACAAGCTCGCCGAGCACCTGTTCGTGGGGGTGTCGGCGGGCTATTACATCGTGCTCAACTACTGGACCGTGATCTGGCCGAACCTGCTGCAGCCGCTGGGCAAGGCGCTGCACGGCCAGGGCGTCGACGCGACGCGGACCGGCATGTTCGCGGCCGAGCTCGGCGACTATCGCGGGTGGCTGCTACTGCCGGGCGTGCTCGGCCTGCTGCTGTTCACGCGGCTGTTCGGCAAGATCGGCTGGCTGTCGCGGTGGCCGCTGGCGGTGATCATCGGCGTCTATGCCGGCATCAAGACCACCGGGTTCGCGCAGGGCGACTTCGTGGCGCAGGTGCAGGCCAGCCTGCAGCCGCTGCTGCTGCCGTCGCCGTGGCTCACGTTCAGCGCGATCGTGTTCCTGGTCGGGCTCGTGACGTCGCTGCTGTTCTTCTTCTTCAGCCGCGAGCACAAGGGCGCGCTCGCCGTCGCGTCGCGCACCGGCATGTACTTCCTGATGATCGGTTTCGGGGCGGGTTACGGGTTCACGGTGATGTCCCGCATCTCGCTGCTCATCGGACGGTTCCAGTTTCTGCTCGAGAACTGGCTCGGGCTGCGCTGATTCCCGTGCGCGCCGCGCACTGCGCGCGCCTCACGCGCCCGGTGACCGGCCGCGCGTGCCGCCGCCCTTGCGGGCCCCGCGGGCTCCGCCGATGATCCTGCGCTGCGACGCCGCGGCAACTCCCGCGGAGCAGATGGCGCGCGACGCCGCGTGGCTCGCGGCCGCCGGCGACGATCCGGCGTTCGAACCCGTGCTGCGCGTCTACCGGTTCGTGCCGCAAGGCATCACGCTCGGCTACTCGCAGCGCCCGGAGCGCGAGCTCGACCTCGCGCGCTGTGCCGCGGACGGCGTGCCGTGGGCGGTGCGTCCCACCGGCGGCCGCGCGATCTTCCATGCCGAGGAATGGACCTATGCGCTGGCGGCGCGCCTCGACGATCCCGACTGGGGCGGCAGCTTGTCGCGCGCCTACGGCGCGATCTCCATGCTGCTCGTCGCGGCGCTGCGCCGGCTGGGCGTGCCCGCCCTGCAGGCGCCGCGCGTGCGCCGCGGCGCGGTGGGCGCCGCCCGGTCCGGCGATGCCGGCGTTGCGGCGCCGTGCTTCGCGTCCACGTCGCGCCACGAAATCGTCGCCGGCGGCCGGAAGCTCGTCGGCAGCGCCCAGCGCCGCACCCAGAGCGCCCTGCTGCAGCAGGGCAGCGTGCTGCTGGGGCCGGGGCACGCGCGGCTCGCCGACTACCTGGCCGTCGCTCCCGAGCACCGCGCAGTGGAACGGGCACGGCTGTCCGGTGACGTCGCCGACACGCGCCCCTGGCTCGGGACGGACCCGCCGCTCGCGCGGTGGGCCGAGGCGCTGGCCTCGGTGCTGGGCTCGAGCGTGCGGAGCGAGTTCGATGCCACGGGTGGCGCGGGATTGACCGGCCGCGAACGTGGATCCTATGGTCTCGATGCACCGCCGCCGGGAACCGGTGGCCGAGGAGCCCGATGCGCACACTGACAGGAACCATGGCTGTGCTGGGCCTGACGCTCGCGCTGTGCGGCTGCGGGCGCGGACCCGCTGCCGGCACGGCCGCGTGGCACGACGACCATGCGCTGCCCGCCGACACGCTGACGCTGCCCACCGCCGAGTTTGGCACCCACGGCGGCCGGTTCGTATTCGGCACCACGGCAGGGCCGCGCACGTTCAACGTGCTGATGGCGAGCGAGCAATCGTCGAGCGACATCGACCAGCGGCTGTTCGCCGGCCTGGCCGACTTCGACAACGAGACCCAGCAGAACTATCCGGTGCTCGCGAAGTCGTGGGAGACGAGCCCCGATGGCCTCACGTGGACGTGGCACCTGCGCCGCGGCGCCCGGTTCTCGGACGGCCACCCGATCACCTCGGCCGACGTGCTGTTCATGTTTCAGCTCGTCTACGACGGCATGCTGCATCCGTCGCTGCAGGATTTGCTGATGGCGGGCGGCAAGCCGTTCGAGGTGTCGGCGCCGGATTCGTACACGGTGGTGACGAAACTGGCCGCCCCGCATGCGGTCGTGGTGGCCGCGATCGGCGCGCTGCGCATCATGCCGAAGCACATCCTCGAGCCGATCTACCGGCGCGGGGGGTTCGCCGCCGCCTATGGCGTCGGCACGGCGCCCGAGAGCCTCGTCACCAGCGGCCCGTTTGTGCTCAAGCAATACGTGCCGGGTGAGAAGGTGGTGCTCGGCCGCAACCCGTGGTGGATCGGCGTGGATGCGCGCGGCCAGCGGCTGCCATACCTGGACGAGCTGGTGTACACGATCGTGCCCGACCAGAACACCGCGGCGATCAAGTTCCAGGCGGGCGAGCTGGATGCGATCGACAACGTGAAGCCCGAGGACTACCACACGTATGTCGAGGGCGCCGGCCGCGGCGGCTACACGCTGCACGATCTCGGCCCCTCGCTGACCGCCAGCTTCATGTGGTTCAACCTGAATCGCACGAAGGACGCGAAGCCCGGGCACCCGGCCGGGGAGCCGGTCGTGGGCCCGGTCGAGTACCGGTGGTTTTCGAATCGCGCGTTCCGCCGCGCGGTGTCCAAGGCGATCGACCGTGACGCGCTGATCCGCGGCCCGTTCTACGGCCAGGGCTTCAAGAACTGGTCCGCGCCCACGCTCGGCAGCCGGCAGTGGGGCGCCCTGGGCGTGACGGGCTACGACTACGATCCCGCCGGTGCGAAGGCGCTGCTCGACAGCCTGGGGTGGAAGGACACGAACGGGGACGGCATCCGCGAGGACGATCGCGGCCAGTCGCTGCGGTTCACGATCAAGACCAACGCGGACAACGCGACGCGCATCCAGATGCTGGCGCTGATCAAGGACGATCTGGCGCGTGCCGGGATCGCGTGCACGCCGGTGCCCGTCGATTTCAACACGCTGACCACGAACATGCGCCAGGACTTGCAGTACGACGCGATCCTGGCCGGGCTCGGCAGCGCGGTGCCGCCCGACCCCGCGATGTACGCGAATTTCGTGACCTCGCACGGCGGCACGCACTACTGGAACGTGAAGCAGGACCACCCGGCGACGCCCGCCGAGGCGGAACTCGACCGGTTGTACCGGGAGGTGGCGGGCACGTCGGACATGACGCGGCGGCTGCCGGCATGGAAGCGGATCGTGGAGCTGATCAACGACGAATGCTTCGTGATCTGGCTGCCGACCCAGAAGATCATGCTGCCGGTGCGGAACAGGTTCGGCAACGTTCATCCCACGGCGGTGCCGCACCGCGTGCTGTGGAACATCGACCGCGTGTTCGTGAAGCCGAGCACCGCCCGTTCCTGACGCGCGGCCGATGGCCACCTATCTCGCGCGGCGGCTGCTCCAGACCCTGCCGCTGCTGCTCGGCGTCTCGGCGGTCACGTTCCTGCTGCTCCACCTGGCACCGGGCGACTTCCTCGCCACCATGGCGGAGAATCCCCAGATCTCGCAGGGCACGCTCGACGCCATGCGGCATCGGTTCGGCCTCGATCAGCCGTGGTGGGTGCAGTACGGCCTGTATCTCAGGAACGTGTTCCTGAGGTTCGATTTCGGCGAGTCGTTCTCGCGCCACCAGCCGGTGTTCGTGGTGCTGCGCGAGGGTGTGCTCAACACGCTGCTGCTCGCGGCGGCGGCGGCCGTCGTCACCTGGGGGCTCGCGATTCCGCTGGGGGTGCTGGCGGCGGCGCGGCAGCATCGCTGGACCGACCGCGTGCTGTCGGTGGTCGGGTTCGTCGGGCTGTCCGTTCCCGAGGTGCTGTCGGGGCTGCTGCTGCTGCTGCTCGCCGCCCGCACCGGCTGGTTTCCGATCGGCGGCATGCACGGGCTCGACTACGAGCAGCTCCCGCCGTGGGGCCGGGTGGCCGACGTGCTGCGGCATCTCGCGCTGCCGGCGCTGGTGGTGGGCACGGTGCCGCTGGCCGCGCGCATGCGCCAGATGCGCGCCAGCCTGCTCGACGTGCTGCGGCTCGACTACGTCACGACCGCCCGCGCCAAGGGGCTCGACGAGCGGCAGGTGGTGATCGGCCACGCGCTGCGCAACGCGCTGAATCCGCTGATCACGCTGTTCGGCTTCACGCTCGGCTCGCTGCTGTCGGGCTCGCTGGTGGCGGAGGTGATCTTCTCGTGGCCCGGCCTCGGCCGCATCACCATGGATGCGATCCGGTCGCAGGACCTGTACCTGGTGATGGGCTCGGTGCTCATGGCCTCGGTGGTGCTCGTGATCGGGAACCTGGTCGCGGACGTGCTGCTCGCGGTTGCCGATCCCAGGATCCGTCATGACTGAGCGCGCGGCGTTCGAGTCACCCGGGCGCCGGTTCCGGCGGCAGCTGGGGAGCAATCCGCCGGCGGTCCTGGGCGGCGTGATGCTCGCGCTGTTCTACCTCGCGGCGCTGCTGGCGCCGTTCCTCGCGCCCTACGCACAGGACGACATCGACCGCCAGCGGTTCTATCATCCGCCGCACCCGCTCCACCTGTTCGACGCCGCCGGCCGGTTCCGGGCGCTCCACGTGCACGGTACGCGGCTCGCTGATCCCTCGACGTTCGACTACGTCGAGGACGCGCGCGTGGTGCCGGTGCGGTGGTTCGTCCACGGCGCGCGCTACCGCTGGCTGGGGCTCGTGCCATCGGACCGCCACCTCTACGGCGTCGACGCGCCGGACCGCATCTACCTCGCGGGCGCGGACCCGAGCGGTCGCGACATGGTGTCGCGGCTGCTGTTCGGATCCCAGGTGTCGCTCACGGTCGGCGTCGTCGGCATCGCGATCTCGTTCACGCTCGGCCTGCTGCTGGGCGGCCTGTCGGGCTACGCGGGCGGCTGGGTCGATGCTGTGATCATGCGCCTCACCGAGCTGCTGCTGACGATCCCGGGGCTGTACCTGATCATCGCGCTGCGCTCGGTGTTCCCGGCCGAGCTGCCGAGCGCCCAGGTATACCTCGCGATCGTCGCGATCCTCGCGCTGATCGGCTGGGCCGGGCTCGCGCGGGTGATCCGCGGCATGGTGCTCGCGATCCGGCGGTCGGACTACGTGATCGCGGCCGAGGCGCTGGGCATGGGCCGGTGGCGGGTGATCGTGCGCCACATCCTGCCGAACACGCTGTCGTTCGTGATCGTGGCGGCAACGCTCGCCGTTCCCGGGTATATTCTGGGGGAGGTGTTCCTGTCGTTCCTCGGTGTCGGGGTGCAGGAGCCGAGCGCGTCCTGGGGCAACATGCTGAACCAGGCCCGCAGCCTGGGCGCGCTGCGCTCGTGCCCGTGGCTGCTGTTCGTGCCGGGCACGGCGATCTTCCTCACCGTCATGGCGTTCAATCTGTTGGGCGATGGATTGCGCGACGCTCTGGATCCGCGGAGCGCGCAGGGAGGCGGCGCATGATCGAAGTCCCAGGCATGCCGGGCACGTCGCGCCGCGCGAGCGGGTTTCGCCCGTGACCGGGCCGCTGCTCGATGTCCGCGACCTCAAGACCTGGTTCGACACCGACGACGGCGTGGTGCGGGCGGTGGATGGCGTGTCGTTCGACGTGCGCGCGGGCGAGACGCTCGCGATCGTGGGCGAGTCCGGCAGCGGCAAGAGCGTCACGTCGCTGTCGATCCTGCGGCTCGTGCCGCAGCCGCCCGGCCGGATCGCGGGCGGCAGCATCCTGTTTCGCGGCAAAGATCTGCTCACGCTCCCGGTGCGCGACATGCGGGCGATCCGCGGCAAGGAGATCTCGATGATCTTCCAGGAACCGATGACCTCGCTGAATCCCGTGTACACCTGCGGCGAGCAGATCATGGAGGTGGTCGAGCTCCACGAGGGACTCGATCGCCGCGCCGCCCGCGAGCGCGCGATCGACATGCTGCGCAAGGTCGGCATTCCGTCGCCCGAGCAGCGTGTCGACGAGTACCCGCACCAGATGTCGGGCGGCATGCGCCAGCGGGTGATGATCGCCATGGCGCTCGCGTGCAAGCCCGCGATCCTGATCGCCGACGAACCGACCACCGCACTCGACGTCACGATCCAGGCGCAGATCCTCGAACTGCTCGACCGCCTGCAGAGCGAGCTCGGCATGGCGGTGCTGCTGATCACCCACGACCTCGGCGTGGTCGCCGAGACCGCCGACCGGGTCGCCGTGATGTACGCGGGACAGGTGGTGGAGTATGGCGACGTGCTCCCGATCTTCCAGCATCCGCTGCATCCCTACACCGCCGGACTCCAGGCGTCGCTGCCGAAGCTGGGCCAGGTGCAGGACCGGCTGCGCGTGATTCCGGGTAACGTGCCGAACCCGGTGCGGTTCCCCGCCGGCTGCCGGTTCCATCCCCGCTGCCCGGTGCGGCAGGAGCGCTGCCTCACCGATCCGCCGGTGATGACGTTCGACGGCGGCCGCACCTCGCGCTGCTGGCGGGCCGGCGAGATCGACGCGGGAACGCTCGATCCCGTGGGCGCGATGGATACGGGCACGACGGTGGCGGGAGTGGCCGGCCCCGGCACGCCCGCGGGGCCCATCCGATGACGCCACTCGATCGCATGGCACCGGCGCCGTCCGCAGCCCCGGTTACCGCCGCGGCGCCGCCGCTGCTCGAGGTCCGGGACCTGGTGAAGCACTTCCCGATCCGCAAGGGCTTGTTCGGCCGCGTCGCCGGCGCCGTGCGGGCGGTCGATGGCGTGACGTTCTCCGTGCGGGAGGGGGAGGTGCTGGGACTCGTGGGGGAGAGCGGCTGCGGCAAGACCACGACCGGCCGCTGCATCCTGAGACTGATCGAGCCCACGTCGGGCAGCGTGCGCTTCGCGGGGCGCGAGATCACCACGCTGCCGCCCCGCGAGATGCGCGCGCTGCGCCGCGAAATGCAGATCGTGTTCCAGGATCCGTATTCCAGCCTCAATCCGCGGCTCACGGTCGGCAGCATGATCGGCGAGGCGCTCACCATCCACGGCCTGGCGCGCGGCGCCGCCGCCCGCGAGCGAGTCGCCGAGCTGCTCACGCGGGTGGGCCTGTCGCCGGATCATGCGCGGCGCTATCCGCACGAGTTCTCGGGCGGCCAGCGCCAGCGCATCGGCGTGGCGCGCGCGCTCGCCGTCGGCCCCCGGTTCATCGTGGCGGACGAGCCGGTGTCGGCGCTCGACGTGTCGATCCAGGCGCAGATCATCAACCTGCTGCGCGACCTGCAGCGGAGCATGAACCTGACCTACCTGTTCGTCGCCCACGACTTGTCGGTGGTGGAGCACATCAGCGATCGCGTCGCGGTGATGTATCTCGGCACCATCGTGGAGTTGGCGGCGAGCCGCGAGCTGTATCGCCGGCCGCTGCATCCGTACACCGTGTCGCTGCTGTCGGCGATCCCGGTGCCCGACCCCGCACGCCGGCGCAAGCGGATCGTGCTCAAGGGCGACGTGCCGTCCCCGTCCAAGCCTCCCGGCGGCTGCCGGTTTCATCCCCGCTGCTTCATGGCGCAGCCGATCTGTGCCACCGAGCCGCCGCTGCTGCGCGAGGTGCGGCCCGGACACTGGTCCGCCTGCCACTTCGCGGAGTCGCTGTTGGATGCGGGCGCTGGCGCCGGCGGCTGAGGATCGCCGATTGCTGCGGCGGCCGCGTCGCTCCTCGCTTCGGAGTATCTGACGACACGCCTGCGCTCGTCGCTCCTTGCCGCCTTGCACTCGACGATCCTCGGCCGCCGGCGCTGGACGAGCGCAGGGAACACCTCGTAGCCCGTCACGGCTCCTGTTTCTCGTGTCAGTGGCGGCGTTGCAAAACCCCCGATGCGTTGGCTCGCCTTTGCGGCATTCGGGAACACGGCATTTTCCCCACTGGGATCCTGCGTTTCGCGTGAGCGCACCCACATGAGGGTCGCGGCCACGAAGCGTGCCGCGGTGGCGCGTTCGGCGGAGCCCCCGCTAAGCCTCGTCCATCCCGAGGCTTGACTCCCGGCGCGGCCGCGCTTCCGGGCTACCTCCGACGGCGGCACCGGGATTGCGAATGCATGTCATTGCACCGCGACGCGACACCGCGGCGGCACGCGAGCTCCGGCGCAACCGGGGCGCGTGATCCTCCCCAAAATTGAATACGACGTGTTCCCTGTGCGACTCGTGATTGACTGGGCGTGGGCTGATCCCCTATCGCGAGCGAAGGAGTCTTACGGACCAGCGCACGGTCGAGGCGGGGAACCATATTGACGGGCCCTTTGGCTAGCGGATCCTGCTCCAGCGCCAGACACCTCCGCCGCGAAACCGGGGGCCCATGACCAGGCAGTACGAACATTCCACGGCGCCGTGGCCCGTTCGGACGGGTTTCGCGGCGCCGTTGGCGTTTGCCCCGATCGCGCGCCCCGCGCGGCGGGCGCGGCCACGATGATCCCGCGGTGGCGCGCCATCCGCGGCCGCCCACGCGCTCTCCGCGCTCCCGGCCACGAACCGAATCCCGGCGCCGCCCACCGTTGACCGGGTCGTCCCCGCCCTGTTAACTTGCGGAATCGCACGTCGGTGTAAGGCTCACGCTCGTTTTCCTGGGAAAGACGGTCGAACGCGGTGTCCAAGCAGGCGCTGGGACTGATCGAGACCCACGGATTCGTCGGCGCTGTCGAAGCCGCGGACGCGATGTGCAAGACCGCGCGCGTCACGCTCGTTCGTTACGAGCGGATTTCCGGCGCCCTGGTGACGGTGACGGTGCGCGGCGACGTGGGTTCGGTGTACGCCGCGGTCGACGCGGGCGCGGCGGCCGCGGCGCGCGTGGGCGCAATGGTGGCGCGGCACGTAATTCCCGCTCCCGACGAGCAGCTCGAACACACCCTCGCCGGTTCCGGGGGCGACGATGGCCCCGAAGCAACGATTCCCTCATGAAGGAGCCTTGGCATGGATGAAGCCCTGGGACTGATCGAGACGCGCGGCTGGGTGGCGATGGTGGAGGCCTCCGACGCGATGGTGAAGGCCGCCCGCGTCCAGCTCGTGCATTACGAGAAGATCGGTGGCGGCTACGTCACGACGATCGTTCGCGGTGATGTGGCCGCGGTGCGCGCCGCGACCGAGGCCGGCGCCGCCGCTGCCGCCAAGGTGGGCGAGGTGGTGTCGGTGCACGTGATTCCGCGCCCGCACGGCATGCTCGAGGACGTGCTGCCGATCGGCCGCGCCGAGACCCCGGCGAAGAAGTAGCGATGATCCTCGCCCAGGTGCTGGGCACCGTGGTGTCGACGCGCAAGGACGCGGGGCTCATGAGCCTCAAGTTGCTGCTGGTGCGCGAGGTGAACGCCCAGTTCGAGCCGGCCGGCAACCTGGTCGTGGCCGCCGACGCCGTGGGCGCCGGCACCGGCGAACTGGTGCTGGTCGCGCAGGGCTCGTCGGCGCGCCTCACCGACGTGTCGCGCGACAAGCCGGTGGATGCCGTGGTGTGCGGCATCGTCGACGCGGTCGAGGTCAATGGGCGTGACGCGTGGCTCAAGCGCGACGCGGCCCGCGCCGGAGCGAAGCACCCGTGACGATCGACGCCCGGCGGATCGAGTCGGTGGTGAGCGAGGTGCTCGCGCGCCTCGACTCCGAGCGTCCGGCCGGCGCAGCGCCGGGCACGGCGCCGCTCGGCATCCATCCCGACCTGGACACCGCGGTCAAGGCCGCGCACGAGGCGTTCCAGGCCTACGACCGGGTGCCGCTGTCGACGCGCCAGGCGGTGATCGCCGCGATCCGCGAAACGCTGACCGCGAACATCGACACGCTGTCCGAACTCGGCGCGTCCGAGACCGGGCTCGGCCGGGTCGAGGACAAGCGCCTGAAGAACCGGCTGGTGATCGAGCGCACGCCGGGCACCGAGGATCTCGAGCCGGTCGCCTGGACCGGGGACCGCGGGCTCACGCTGCTCGAGCGGGCGCCGTATGGCCCGATCGCGGTGATCACGCCGGTCACGAATCCCAGTGAGACGATCATCAACAACGGCATCTCGATGATCGCGGGCGGCAACACGGTGGTGCTGTGCCCGCATCCCAACGCCCGCCGGGTGTCGAACCTCACGATCGACCTCATGAACCGCGCGGCGCGCCGCGCCGGGGCGCCGCTACCGCTGCTGCACGCCATCGAGACGCCGACGCTCGACGTGGCGAAGGCGCTGCTACGCACGCCGTCGATCCGGCTCAACGTGGTCACGGGCGGACCGGGGGTGGTGAAGGAGGCGCTCGCCGCGGGTAAGAAGGCGATCACCGCGGGGCCGGGCAATCCGCCCTCCGTCGTCGACGAGACCGCCGACCTCGAGCGCGCGGCGCGCGACCTGATCGCCGGCGCGTCGCTCGACAACAACGTGATCTGCACCGACGAGAAGGAGGTGATCGCGGTCGCGCTGATCGCCGACCGGCTCAAGGAGGCGTTCGCGCGCGCGGGGGCCGTGGTGCTGCAGCCGCATCAAACCGAGCGGCTGCGTGCGACGGTGTTCGAGAAGGAGAACGGTCCGCGCAAGTACGCGGTCATCCAGCGCAAGTACGTGGGCAAGAACATCGACGTGATTCTGCGCGACGCCGGCATTCCGTGCGACCCGTCGCGGCGCCTCGCGGTGTGCGAGGTCGACAACGACCACCCGTTCCTATGGACCGAGATGATGATGCCGATCCTGCCGCTCACACGCGCGCGCACCGTGGACGACGCGATCGATTTCGCGCTGCTCGTCGAACACAACTTCCGCCACACGGCGTCGATGCATTCGCGCAACATCGACAAGCTGTCGAAGATGGCGCGCGCCTGCAACTGCTCGATCTTCGTGAAGAACGGTCCCAACTTCGCCGGGCTCGGGATGGGCGGCGAGGGCCCGACGAGCTTCACGATCGCGAGTCCCACGGGCGAGGGCATGACGACCGCCCGGACCTTCACCCGGATCCGCCGCTGCACGATGGTGGATTCGTTCCGGATCGTATGACCCACGTCGCGGTGGCCGCGATCGAGACCAGCAGCATCGCCCAGGGCGCGCTGGCAGCCGACGCCATGGTCAAGACCGCCGAAGTCGAGCTGATCCACGCCTGCCCGGTGTCGCCCGGCAAGTTCTGGGTCCTGATCGGCGGCGAAGTGGCCACGGTGCGCGCGTCGTTCCAGCGCGGGGTCGCGGTCGCCGCGGACACGCTGCTCGATTCGCTGATGATCCCGCAGCTCCACGACGGCGTGCTGCCGGCGCTGACCGGCGTCTCGATGCCGGCCGACCACGACGCGCTGGGGGTGATCGAGACGCTCACCGCCGCGGCGGCGATCGTGGCCGCCGACCGCGCGGCGAAGGCCGCGGACGTGACGCTGCGCGAGCTGCGGCTGGCGAACGGACTCGGCGGCAAGGGCGTGCTGTTCCTGACCGGCACCGTCGGCAACGTGCAGGCGGCCATCGACGCCGGCCGCGCCCTGGCGCTGCAGCAGGGGCTGCTGACGCGGTCCATTGTGATACCGCGGCTGCACGCCCAGCTCAAGGCGAAGCTGTTCTGATGCGCCCGGGATTCGGTCCGGCGGCGGAGGCGGCGTGCACTTCGCGCGGGTGATCGGCACCGTGGTGTGCACCGAGAAGGTGCCGGCATTCCGCGCCCAGCGACTGCTGCTCGTCGAGCCGGTCGATGCCCGGTTGCAGAATCCCGGCCGGCCGCTGGTGGCCGTGGACCTGGTGTCGGCGGCGACCGGGCAGCACGTGTTCTACGTGCGCGGCCGCGAAGCGGCGAACGCGCTGCCGGACGCGGACAACCCCGCCGACGCCGCGATCGTCGGCATCGTGGACGAGGCGCGCGAGATCACCGACGTGGCGGCCCTCGCTCCGGGTGCCGCGATACCGGAATCGCCGCCGGCCAGCCGTGGCGGCGAGCCCGCGCCGGGCGTCGTCAGCAAGCGCCGGCGTGCGCACCGTTCCGGAGGTCCGCAATGATCGTGGCGCGCGTGACGGGTGACGTGGTTGCCACCGTCAAACATCCGGCGCTGTCGGGCGACAAGCTGCTGCTCGTGCAGCCGATCGCAGCCGACGGCACGGCGATCGGCAAGTCGACGATCGCTGTGGATTCAGTGTCGGCAGGTCTCGGCGACACGGTGCTCGTCGTGGACGAGGGCAACAGCGCGGGCCAGGTGCTCAACCGGCCCCGAGGTCCGATCCGTACCGTGATCGTGGGGGTCGTGGATTCCTGGGGACCCGACGGCGAATCCGGCGGGTGAGCCCATGACGGGTGTTCGCAATCGGGTACGGGTGTGGACCCCGGTGAATGTGCTACAGTGCGCGGCCTTGACGTGGAGCCGTAAGCCGCATGCCCATCTATGAATATCGCTGCGCCGCGTGTGGCGAAAGCTTCGAGACCTTGATGCAGCGCCATGATACGCCGCCCCCTGCGTGTGAGTCGTGCGGGAGCGCCGATGTCCAACGGTTGCTGTCGGTGTTCGCCGTGACCGGATCCGCTCCGGGCGCGGAGCCGGGCCCTTGCGGCTCGACCGATTGCGCCTGTCGGCGGGCCGGGTAGCGTGTTCGTCGTCGTAATGAACTTTCGGAGGCGGAAGTCATGACCAAGGCGGACCTGGTCGAAGAGATTTCGCAACACACCGGAGTGTCCAAGAATCACACCGCGATCATCGTGGACCACCTGCTCGACGCGGTCTGCCGTGCGCTCAGCGAAGGCAAGCACATCGAGATCCGGGGCTTCGGCACATTCAAGGTGCGCGAACGCCGGGCGCGGCGGGCGCGCAATCCCCGCAGCGGATCCGAGGTCATGGTGCCAGCGAAACTGGTGCCGGTGTTCAAACCCAGCAAGGAGCTGAAGGCCCACGTCGTGGACGGGTCGGTGGCTCCCGAAACCGTGGCCAGCGAGGCCTGAAGCAACCGTGGCGCCACCGACCGGGGCGCCCGCGAAATCTAGGAGAGGAGCAGGGATGGGATCAGGGAAAAAGCGGAAGCGCAAGAAGATCGCGACCCACAAGCGTAAGAAGCGCCTGCGGAAGAACCGCCATAAGAAGCGCATCCGCTGATCGCGGGCGGTGGGGCGCGGAGCCGGATGCTCCGCGCCTCATCGGTCGCGCATTCCTCGTTCGCGACCGATGGACGTTCGACCCGGCCCGGCGTTGGCGCGGCGGACGCCGCGAGCTCACCTGGCGAGGCACTCACCCCCCCGAAGACGGCGATTTCTGCATCGCTGAAGTTCCCGACGACGGTCCGGCCCACCTGATCGAAGTGCTGGGCGCCGAGGACCGGCCCCAGTGGGACGATGCCGCCATCGCGTCGCAATTCCGGCTGCGCACGCGGTTTCCGGTGCGCGCCGAAGCGGAGGCGGCGGCGTTCGTCGCGCCGGGGGCGCGCGAGCTGCGGGGGCGCACCGATCTAAGGGACCGGCTGGTGTTCACGATCGATCCCGAGGACGCGCGCGATCACGACGACGCGCTGTCGGTCGAGCGGCTCGCGACGCAGCGCTGGGAGGTCGGCATCCACATCGCCGACGTGTCGCACTACGTCACCCGGGGCAGCGCGCTCGACCTGGAGGCCGTGGAGCGCGGCACCAGCACCTATCTGCCGGGCGGCGTGATTCCCATGCTGCCGGAACGCCTGTCGGCCGACCTGTGCTCGCTCGTTCCCGATCGCGACCGCCTCGCGCTGTCGGTGCTCGCGGAGCTCGACGACGCGGGACGCCTGCTCGGGTTCCGGTTCCTGGAGACGATGATCCGCAGCCGGCACTCGCTCCACTACGCCGAGGTGCAGGAGGTGCTCGACGGCCGGCGGCGGGTGGAGCGCGGCCTGCAGGCGGCGCTCGAAACCGTGCGCGACCTGGCCCGCGCGCTGCGCCGGCGCCGCCGCCACGCGGGCGCGCTCGAGCTCGACATTCCCGAGGTCAAGGCGTGGGTCGACGCGAACGGCGTGCCGATCCGCATCGAGCGCCGCGCCCATCTCGAGAGCCACGAGCTGATCGAGGAGTTCATGCTGCTCGCGAACCGTTGCGTCGGCGCCGAGGGCGCGCGCCGGGGCGCGGGCGTGCTGTTCCGGGTGCACGACCCGCCGTCACCCGTGAAGCTGGGCGAGCTCGACCGCGCGCTCAAGGCGCTCGGGCTGCCGCGGCCGGGCGACGTGACGGATCCGGCGAAGGCGCTGCAGGCGCTGCTGGCGGTGCCGCTCGATCCCCACCCGCGCCGGCTGCTGCACCGCATGGTGCTGCGGTCACTCGGCCGGGCCCGCTACGATGTTCGCGACACCGGCCACTTCGGCCTCGGCTGCCGGGAGTACTGTCACTTCACCTCACCGATCCGGCGCTATCCCGATCTTCACAATCACGCGCGGGTGCGCGAATGGATCCGCGGCGCGCAGGACCAGGCCTGGGACCCGGTGGAGCGGGCGGAGCTCGCCGCGCGCTGCAGCGCCGGCGAACAGCGCTCGACGGATGCCGAACGCGAGGGCACCAAGGTCAAGGGTCTGCGGGTACTCGAGGGGCGACTCGGCGACCTGCTTTCGGGTATGATCGCCGGCCTCGTACCTCGGGGACTGTTCGTGGAGCTCGACGACCCGCCGGCGGAAGGTTTCGTCAGGGTCGGCATCGAGCTCGGCGACCAGTTTGTGCTCGATGCCGCCGGCGTCCGGATGACAGGACGCCATACCCGGCGTCGCTTCACGCTAGGCGATGCGATCAATGTCGTGGTGGCGCGCGTCGATGTACCCGCGCGCGAATGTGATCTTGCGCTGGAACGGGAGTCCAAACCCCGCAGACGCAAACCCGGGAGGAACTGAATGCCGATCAAGCCCGCGCGGCGCCGCAGTGAACGCCGCAGGAAGCCGCGCGCGGACGCACGGCTCAGCATGCGCGTCGAGGGTTCGTACGACGGCGAAGACGCGCAGGTCGTCACTGAGAGCCAGAACATCTCCGCGAGCGGCGTGTACTGCACGTCGTCGCGGTTTCTGCCCCCACTGTCGAAGATCGCGCTGACGATCGTGCTGCCCAAGGTGCCGGGCAGCCGGGGGACGCAGGAGCTGATCAAGTGCGACGGCATCGTCGTGCGCTGCGAGCCGGTGACGAAGAAGTCCGACAAGCGCTGGGAGCTGGCGTGCATGTTCTCGGGACTCGAAGACCGGCGCCGCGGACAGATCGAGGAGTTCGTGACCTGGCGAAATCTGCAGGCGCTGCGTGCCGCGGCGCGGGCGGCCAACGGCGTGCCCCGCAAGACCAAGAAGAAGGCAGTGCGGAAGCGCACGGCGCTGGCGGCGGCTCCGGCGCGCAAGAAGGCCGCGACCCGCCGCTGACGGGGGACGCGCTGCGCCTTACGAGCCGACCGGCGCCTCCGCTCGCGGGGGTCTTCGAAGCCCCGGGGGACAAGTCCATCACCCACCGGGCCTGGCTGCTCGGCCTGCTGCATCCGGGCCGGCTGCGCGTGCTCAACGCGAACCCTGGCCGCGATTGCGCGGCGAGCCGGGCGTGCGCCGCGGCGCTGGGCGCGCGCCTCGACGCCGACACGATCGTGGGCGGCGCACCGGCCGAACCCGGCGACGTGCTCGATTGCGGCAACTCCGGCACCACGCTGCGACTGCTCGCCGGCGTGCTGGCGGCGCACCCGTTCGGCGCCGTGCTCACCGGCGACGCGTCGCTGCGCGGCCGGCCGGTCGCGCGCATCGTCGATCCGCTGCGGCGCATGGGGGCGCGCATCGTCGCGCGCGACTCCGATCGGCTGCCGCCGCTCGCGATCCGCGGGGGCGGGCTGACCGCGATCGAGCACGTGGCACCGGTCGCGAGCGCCCAGGTGCTGTCGTGCGTGCTGCTCGCCGGGCTCGGCGCCCGCGGCCGCACCGTGGTCGAGCTGCCGGGACCCGCGCGCGACCACACCGAGCGCATGCTCGGCGCGTTTGGCGTGAACGTCGACATCGAGCCCCTGCCGGGCGCCGGACGGCGGGTCGCGGTGAACGGCCCGTGCGCGCTCGTCGCGGGCGATCGCGAGCTGCGGGTGCCGGGCGACCTGTCGGCGGCGGCGTTCTTCCTTGCCGCTGCGGCCGGCCGCCCCGGCGCCCAGGTCACCGTGACCGGCGTCAATCTGAACCCCACGCGCACCGGCCTGCTCGACGTGCTCGAGCGGATGGGCGCCGCGATCACGCGCGACCGCGTGCGGGTCGAGGCGGGCGAGGAGGTGGGGGACGTGACGGTGACGGGTGCCCGGCTCCGCGGCGTCGACGTGCCGCCGGAATGGCTGCCGCGCTGGATCGACGAGGTGCCGGCGTGGATCGTCGCCGCGGCGTCGGCCGCGGGGACGTCACGCGTCGGCGGGGCGGCCGAGCTGCGCGTCAAGGAGAGCGACCGCATCGCGAGTCTCGCGGCCGGCCTGCATGCGCTCGGCATCGGCGTGCGTGAGGCGCCCGACGGGCTCGAGATCACGGGCGGCCCGGCGGCCGGCGGCGAGGTGCGGGCGCGGGGCGACCACCGGCTGGCGATGGCGTTCGCGCTGCTCGGCGCGGCCGCGACCGCGCCGGTGACGATCGACGATGCCGGCAGCATCGGCACGTCCTATCCCGGATTCGCCGCGACGTTCCAGCGGCTCGGCGGCCGGATCGAATTCGAGGAGGCGGACACCGCATGACGTTCGTGGTGACGATCGACGGCCCGGCCGCAGCGGGCAAGAGCACCACCGCGCGGGCCGCGGCCGCCCGGCTGCGATTCCTGTACGTCGACACCGGGGCGCTGTACCGCGCGTTCGCGCTCAAGGCGCTCGAGCGCGGCGTGGCGCCGGACGACCTCGACGCGATCTCGCAGTGCGCCGCCGGCACTGCGCTCGATCTCGCCGGTTCCCCGGACCGCCCGCACGTGTGGCTCGACGGCGAGGACGTGAGCGACCGGATCCGCACGCCCGAGGTGAGCGAGTTGTCGTCACGGCTGGCGGCGCTGCCGGTGGTGCGCACGTGGCTGACGGGGATTCAGCGCGGGTTGCGGGGACGGGGGCCGCTGGTTGCCGAGGGGCGCGATCTCGGCACCGTGGTGTTCCCCGACGCTGAGGTGAAGATCTACCTCGACGCCGACCCCGCGACGCGGGCGCAGCGGCGCTACCAGGAACTGCAGCGGCGCGGCATCGCGGTGAGCCGCGAGGACGTCGGCGACGAAGTCGGGCGCCGGGACGATCGGGACCGCAACCGGCTCGAGAGCCCGCTGATCCAGGCCGCCGATGCGACTGTGATCGATACGTCGAAACTGGACCTGGAGGGACAGATCGAGGCCGTCCTGGCGGTGGTGATGGCCCATCCGGCCTGCCCGCCCGGAATGGCCTGAGCCGCCCCGAACACGGGGATATTGCGGCGGGAGCGGGCAGGCGGTAGCCCGCCCCCCCCGAGTCCGGCCGGTGGCCCGCGGCCGGCGCTAGGAGATTTCGTGAGTGCGTACTATAGTGCCATCCGGTTTCTGGCCAATGCCATGTTCGGCACGGTCGCGGGCCGCAGCCTGTCCGGAATGGATCGCATTCCCCGGACGGGCGGCCTGATCGTCGCCTCGAATCATATTTCGTTCTGGGATCCACCGATGATCGGGTCCGCGCTTCCTCGCGAGATGCACTTCCTCGCGAAGGAGGAGCTGTTCTCGACTCCGGTCCTGGGACCTGCCATCCGGGGACTCCACTCCATCCCCATCCGTCGCGGCGCGGCGGACTTGAGCGGACTGTCGCGCGCCATCGACGTGCTGAAGCGCGGGGGCGCGCTGTTGATGTTTCCGGAGGGCGGGCGCATGCGCGATGGCGCGCTGCACCCGGCGCGTCCGGGGGTCGGCATGATGGCGGTGAACGCCGGCGTGCCGGTGATTCCATGTTACATCTCGGGCAGCAACCGGCCCGCACAGTGGTGGTACCATGGCGTGCCGGTCCGGCTGTCGTTCGGACGGGCGCGGGCCTGGCGGGATCTCGCCGGGGACGGTGACATGACGCCGGGTCGCGCGCTCTACCAGCGCGTCGGCGAGGCGGTGATGCGCGAGATCGCGGCGCTCAAGAGCGATCAGGAACATCCGGCTTCACGCGGGGCGGCCTAACCGCCCCTATCTTCATACTTACGAGGAGGCAGTCCCCACATGCTGGAAACCACAGAAGCGACCCTCAACCCCGTGGCGGAGATTCCGCAGCGGGCCACGTTCGTCCCGCCCGTCCCGCTGAACGCGGAAGAGGACGACGAGTTCACCCCCGAACAGCGTGCCGAGATGTTCGGCCAGTACGAAGAATCGCTCCGCTCGATCGGCGAGGGCGAGATCGTACGGGGCACCGTGCTGGCGATCGACGATAAGGAAGTGCTCGTCGACGTCGGCTTCAAGAGCGAAGGCGTCATCCCGCTCTCGGAATTCTCGGACCCGACCAGCATCAAGGTCGGCGATGTGCTGGACGTATTCCTCGAGAAGATGGAGAACCAGGACGGCCTGGTCGTGCTGTCGAAGCAGCGCGCCGACTTCGTCCGGGTGTGGGATCGCGTGAAGGAAGCGCACGACTCGGGCCAGGTGGTCGAGGGCAAGCTGGTGCGCAAGATCAAGGGCGGCGTGGTGGTGGACCTCTACGGAGTCGAGGCATTCCTCCCCGGGTCCCAGATCGCGCTGCGCCAGGTGCAGAACGTCGACGCCCTGCTCGGCCAGAACGTGTCCGTCAAGATCATCAAGCTCAACAAGCGCCGCCGCAACATCGTGGTGTCGCGCCGCGCCGTTCTCGAGCAGGAGCGCGACCGCATGAAGGCGACGATCCTCAAGGATCTCGCCAAGGACCAGATCCGCGAGGGCCAGGTCAAGAACATCACCGACTTCGGCGCGTTCGTGGATCTCGGCGGCATCGACGGCCTGCTGCACATCACCGACATGTCGTGGGGGCGCGTGGCGCACCCGTCCGAGCTGGTCAAGATCGGCGACAAGGTGCGCGTGAAGGTGCTGAACTTCGATCCCGAGAAGGAGCGGATCTCGCTCGGCTTGAAGCAGCTCGAGCCGTATCCGTGGGCCGGCGTCGAGGACAAGTACAAGGTCGGCGACCGCGTCAACGGACGCGTGGTGTCGATCACCGACTACGGCGCGTTCATCGAGCTCGAGAAGGGCGTCGAGGGCCTGATCCACGTGAGCGAGATGTCGTGGACGCGCCACGTCCGGCATCCATCCAAGGTCGTGAACATCGGCGACACCATCGAGGCGGTGGTGCTCAAGGTGGACGCCGCGAACGAGAAGATCTCGCTGGGCCTGAAGCAGGTCGAGCCGGATCCGTGGCTGACGCTCGACCACAAGTATCCGACCGGCATGAAGGTCAAGGGCAAGGTGCGCAACCTCACCAACTTCGGCGCGTTCGTCGAGCTGGAAGAGGGCATCGACGGCCTGGTGCACGTGTCCGACATGTCGTGGACCAAGCGCGTCGCGCATCCCAGCGAAGTGCTCAAGAAGAACGATGTCGTCGAGGTCGTGATCCTGTCGATCGACAAGGAGCACCGGCGCATCAGCCTGGGGTTGAAGCAGGTGAGCGACGATCCGTGGCCGTTGCTGGCGGACCGGTTCCCGTCGGGCATGAAGGTGTCGGGCGCGATCAACCGGCTGTTCGATCGCGGTGCGATCGTGGACGTGGGCGAGGGGATCGAAGGCTTCGTGCCGCTGTCGCAGCTCGGCATCGACGATCTCAAGCGTCCGAACGACGCGTTCGAGACCGGCGAGGAACTGACGATGAAGGTGACGCGCGTGGACGTGCCGAATCACCGGCTGATCCTGAGCGTCAAGGCGTGGCTCGCCGAGCAGGACGACATCGCGCTCGCCGAGTGGACGTCGAAGCGCAATCAGGTGCGCGCCAACATCGCCGCGAATCCGCCGGTCGAGGAACCGCAGCCGAAGGTGAAGGTGAAGGAGGATCTGCCCGAGGACGAGTAGGCCTCACGTCCCGCGGGGCAAATTCGCGAGCGCCGGAGCGGCCATCGACCGCTCCGGCGTTTTCGCTTCCGCGCCGGACGGGCCCGCCGTATCGTGCACGGCTCCATGATGATCGCTCCCCGGTACCAATTCCTCGCGGCGCTGCTGCCGCTGCTGGTCGGGTGCGGCACCGCGGCCGCGGCGCCGGGACTCGATGCGCTCGTGCGCCGGCTGCCCGCGGACAGCCTGGTGATGCCGCTGCGCCGCTACGAGAACGAGGCGGCGCGGCCGGCCGACGCGGCCGCGGCCGCGGTCCTGCTCGGCCGGCTGCACTATGCTCGCGGTGACTACCGGCCCGCCGCCGAGGCGTTCTCGCGGGCCGCGGCGCGACTCGAGCCGGCGCGCAAGGGCACGGCGCGCTACTGGGCCGCGATGAGCTGGCTGGCACTCGGCGTGTCCGCCCAGGCGCGGGCGGGGTTCGAGGAGCTGGCGCAGGACGATTCGTCGCTGCGCACCGAGGCCCGGTTCGGCGCCGCGCTCGCGTGGGAGCTGTCCCGCAACCCCGACCGCGCGTTCGAGATCCTGGAGCCGCTGGCGCGCGAGGCGCGCGGCGAGATCGCGCCGGCCGTGCTGGAACGCACGATGGCGCTCGCCGACCGGTTTCAGCGCGGCGACGTCGCCGCGGCGGCGCGCAGCCGGCTGTTCAAGGAATTCCCCCGCAGCATCGAGGCCGCGCGGGCGGGGCTGTTGCCGCCGAGGAGCATCACCGCCATGGTCGAGCTGGGGCCGTTCACGAACGAGCCACGCTCGCACGCCGCCGCGGACGCGGCGCGGGGCGAAGGCTTCACCCGCGTGCAGCCGCTGGTCCGCGACGCGGGCGGCGCACGGACGTTCGTGGTGCGGCTCGAGGGATTCGCGAACGCAGCCGAGGCGCAGCGCGCGGCGGACCGGCTGCGGCGCAACCTGGGCGTGCCGGCCCGCGTGGTCACGGAGCCGTGAGCGCGGCGCTCGGGCCCGGTGACACGGCGGCACCGGACCCGGTCGCGGTTGCGCCGCCGGCCGCCGGCGCCGCGCCGCCAGCCGGCGGTCCGGGAGCGGCGGATCCCGGTACCGGGATGCCGTCCGCCGCGCGGCCGGGGCCCCGCGGCGTCACGCCGCTCATGCGCCAGTACCTCGGCGTCAAGCAGCGCCACCCCGAGGAGTTGGTGTTCTTCCGGCTCGGCGACTTCTACGAGATGTTCTTCGAGGACGCGGTGCGGGCGTCCGCGCTGCTCGGCCTCACACTGACCTCGCGCAACAAGCACGATCCCCAGCCGATCCCGATGTGCGGGATTCCCTGGCACCAGCGCGACACCTACGTGGCGCGGCTGCTGCGGCTCGGCTACAAGGTCGCGATCTGCGAGCAACTCGAGGAGCCGAGCGCCGCGAAGCCGATCGTGGACCGTGGCGTGACCGAAATTCTGACGCCGGGCTCGGTCACGTCGGATGCGTTTCTCGACGGGTCGGCGAACAACTACCTCGCGGTGCTATGGCCCGGTCCGGACCGGCTGGGGCTCTGCGTCGCCGACGCGTCGACCGGCGAAGTCCGGCTGGCGGAGCCGGCATGGGACGAGGCGCCGGCGCTGCTGTCGCGGCTGCGCATCGCCGAATGGCTTGCGCCCGATGACGCGCCGGCCGCGCTCGCGGCGCGCCTGCACGCGGCGCTCGCGGGGTTCGGTGGCGCCCAGTCGCGACTCCCGGCCGCCCGGTTCCTCGAAGCCGCGGATCCCAGGCGCCGCTGGCCGGATACCGATGCGACGGGTTTCGACGGGTTGCCGCTCGCGCTCACGGCGGCGGGGGCGGCGCTCGAATACCTGGACCGCATGCAGGGTGGCGTGGCGCGGCAACTCACGCGGGTCGAGCGCTGGAGCGAGGACGACACGCTGCGGTTCGACGCGGCGACCGCCCGGCATCTCGAATTGTTCCAGACCGGGCCGGGCGGCGACCCGTCGCACACGCTGTGGAACCTGCTCGACCGCACCGTGACGTCGGGCGGCGCGCGGCGGCTGCGCGCGTGGCTCGAACGGCCGCTCGCCACCCTCGAACCGTTGCGCGCGCGGCACGACGCCGTCGCGGCGTGGTGCTCCGCCGGCCCGCGGCGGGGCGCGCTGCGCGAGGCGCTGCGCGGACTCTCCGATCTCGAGCGGCTCGCGGCGCGGCTGGCGTGCGCCCGCGCCACTCCGCGCGATCTCGCCGCGGTGCGCGATGTGCTCGAACGGCTGCCCGGCATCCGCGCGACGCTGACCGGCGCTGCCGGTGGAACGGCCGCGCCGGCGCCCGGCGCCGGGGACACGCACCCGGGCGCGACGCCCCATTCCGCGGACCCCGCGCTCGACGGCATCCCGGAGTTGCTGGCACAACTGCGCGCGGCGCTCGTCGACGAGCCGCCCGCGCTGGCCCGCGATGGCGGCGTCATCCGACCCCAGTTCGACGCCGCCCGTGACGCGCTGTACGACCTGGCGCATTCCGGCAAGCGCTGGATCGCCGAGCTCGAGGCCGCCGAGCGGGCCCGCACCGGCATCGCGACGCTCAAGGTCGGATTCAACCGCGTGTTCGGCTACTACCTCGAGGTCACGCGGGCGCAGGCGGAGCGGGTGCCGGCGGACTGGGAGCGGCGCCAGACGCTGGCCGGCACCGAGCGCTACGTGACGCCCGCCCTCAAGGTGAAGGAGGGCGAGGTGCTGAGCGCCGAGGACCGGCTCAAGGCGCGCGAGATCGAGCTGTTCCACGAGTTGCGCGACGCTGCGGCGGCGCACGTGCCGGCGCTGCAGCGCATCGCCGGGGCGCTGGCGCTCGCCGATGCCGAGGCGACGCTCGCGGAGGTCGCGACGCAGCTCGACTGGGTGCGTCCGCAGATGACCGTGTCCGACCGGCTGGTGCTCGAGGACTCGCGGCACCCGGTGGTGGAATCGCTGCTGGCGCGCGGCGAGTTCGTGCCGAACTCGGTGCGGCTCGACGGCGCGTCGCGGCAGATCCTGCTGCTCACCGGGCCCAACATGGGGGGCAAGAGCACCTACCTGCGGCAGGTCGCGATCGCGGTGCTGCTCGCGCAGGCGGGTTCGTTCGTACCGGCGGTGCACGCCGAGATCGGCCTCGTCGACCGCCTGTTCACGCGTGTCGGCGCCGCCGACCGGCTGGGCGCAGGACACAGCACGTTCATGGTCGAGATGACCGAGACCGCGGACATCATGCGCTCCGCGACGCCGCGCTCGCTCGTGGTGCTCGACGAGGTCGGCCGCGGCACCTCCACGTACGACGGGCTAGCGATCGCGTGGGCGGTGACGGAGTTCCTGCACGACGCACACGGGCCCCGGCCACGCACGCTGTTCGCCACCCACTATCACGAGCTGACCCAGCTCGCGCTCACGCTGCCGCGGCTCGTCAATGTCCACGTGCTGGTGCGGGAGTGGGAGGACCAGGTGGTGTTCCTGCACCGGATCGTGGACGGCGCGGCGGATCGTTCGTACGGCATCCACGTCGCCCAGCTCGCCGGGCTGCCCGCGCCCGTGCTGGCCCGTGCCCGCGAAGTGCTCGCCGAGCTGGAGCGCGAGCGCGTCGCGATGACGGTGGAGCACGGGGACACGGCCGCCGGTGGCGGCGCACCCGCCGCGGATCAACTCGGCCTGTTCGCGGCGGAGCATCCGCTGCTCGAGGCGTTGCGCGAGCTCGACCCCGACGCGCTCACACCCCTCGAGGCGCTGACCCGGCTGGCCGACTGGAAGCGACGCTGGGGGTGAGGCTGCTGAACAAGCATCCGATGGCTGCGTGGGCTCGTCGCTCCTCCCTGCGACGTATCCTACGATACGTATCGGTCGTCGCTCCTCGCCGCCTTGCACTCGGCCGTTTTCAGCAGCCTGCTATCGCGTTCCGGCGGGTTCGGGATCGGCGGCAACGACCACGCGCGTGATCTGCAGCAGCGCCGCCGCGGCGGGTGACTTGCGTCCCCGCGCCCTGGGTGGGGCGTCCGGCATCTGCACGCGATACGCCAGCAGGCGCCGCCAGTGCGCGGGCCGGTACTGCTGGATCCAGGCCTCGAGTGCTTCCGCGTCCTTGAACCAGGCGCGCATGTCGCTGAGCGGATAACGCCGCTCGCAGGAGCGGGGATCGTAGTCCCGGCACAGCACGGGATGGCGGCCGTAGATCCCGCAGCGGCCGTCGGCGCCGAGCTGGCGGCAGCGCGTCGGGATGTAGACGAACCACCGCTCGGGTCGTTCCACGTACATCTCGAGGCCCTGGTGGTGGAGCATCCAGATCCACTGGTCGTATTCCCATGCCTGGCGCGGCGCATCGACCTCGATCGTCACGTAGGTGCAGCACGTCACGCACCCCGCGCACAGGTCGGCGTTCTCCGCCGCGCTCAGCTCGCGCGATTCGCGGGCGTCGGACGCCGGGGGTTCCACCACAGCCTGCATGCCGGGCGGCGTGCCCGTCCCGTTCGCGCGCCGGCTCATCGGTTCGCCGCCGCCAGGCGCGCGTAGCGCGCCAGCTCGGGATCGGGCGTGGCGCGGGCGAAGCGGCCGGCGGCCGCCTGCAACTCCGGCGCGGGCGCGCCGGCCGCGGCGTCGAGCGCGAGCCAGGCCACGCGTCCGGGCTGCGGCGAACCGGCGGCGCGATCGAGCACGGCGGCCAGCGTCTCGGCCGCGGCCGGCGCGCGGCCGAACGTGAGCGGCGCGTTCCACAGCGCGCGCGCGGCCTCGGCGCGCACGCGCTCGACCGGCTCGCCGAGGCACTCGAACAGCCGCACGCGCAGACTGTCGCGCACCGGGCTCGCGGCGAACCGCGACGGCCGTGTCACCGACGCGTGCTCGATGTCCGACACCACCACATTGAGGCCCAGCGCCACCACCGCCTGTTCGCGCACCATGGGATCGCGGTCGCGGCTCAGCGTCACGATCCGGGCGACGGTGCCCGGGGTGTGGTAGCTCCAGCGCAGGATCGCGCGCAGCCGCTCGCGCACAGTAACCGGGGCGGGCTCGGCCGACGGCGGCGGGGCCTGGGTGTGGAGCAGGAACGGCATCACGCCCAGTTCCAGCAGGAACCAGCCGGACACGAGCCGCTGCGGCAGGTTCACCGCGCGCGGCAGCGTCACGAGTGTCGCGATCGCCGCGCCCCACATCGGCAGCTTGAGCCAGCCGCCCGTGGCCAGCCAGTCACGGTACGCCGCGGTGGCGCCGGCGGGCGCGCCCAGGCGCTCCGCGGCCGCGAGCGTCCAGCCGGCCACGGTGGCGGCGAACAGCGAGCTCACGAACCCTAAGGCGAGTGCTGCGAACAGTCGCGGGCCGTACCCGCCCTCGCGGAACAGCCGTCTCACGTGCCGGCCGAAATGGACTTCCACGCCATGCCGACGAGTGCCAGCACCACCGACGCGATCAGCATCGTGCCGAACCCGTGCACTTCGAACCCCGGCACCAGCTTCGCCGTGAGCCACACCATCAGCGCGTTCAGCACCAGCAGGAACAGCCCGAGCGTCAGGATCGTGAGCGGGAGGGTGAGCACGAACAGGATCGGCTTCACGATGGTGTTGGCGAGTGCCAGCACCATCGACGCGATCAGCGCCGGCCCCCAGCCGTTCACATGGAAGCCGGGCAGGATGCGGGACAGCCCGAGCATCGCCGCCGCCATCACCACGAAATACAGCAGATAGCCCATGGGGATCCTCCGGAGGAAGCGTGTGTGACGGTGTCCGTATGCAGATATACACCGTTCGAGGATCTGACGGCTAGTGCCGGGCGGTCTCCGGCAGCACGCCCTCGAGCACGTCGAGGCAGTTCTCGTAGCGCCCGAACGACGGCATCAGGTAGACGCCGTTCGCGAGCGTGCGGCACTCGGCGAGCAGCTCGCGCGCGAGCTCCACGCCCACGCGCTGGCCCTCGTTGCCGGCGGCGTGCATGCGTGCGCGAATCGCGTCCGGTACGTGGATGCCGGGCACCTCGTTGTGCAGGAACTCGGCGTGCCGGAACGACTGCAGCGGCAGGATGCCGATCAGGATCGGGATGTTCGTGATGCCGGCCAGCCGCTCGATGTAGCGCTTCCAGCAATCGAGCTCGTACACCGGCTGGGTCATGACGAATTGCGGCCCGGCTTCGAGCTTGCGCTTCACGCGCTCGAACTCCTGCTCCAGGTCCTCGGCGGTCGGGTTCACGCCGCAGCCGATCGCGAACTTCGTCAGGGCGCCGATCGAGGTGCCCGCGAGGTCGGTGCCGCGGTTCATGGTGTGCACGATCTTGATCAGCCCGACGGCGTCGGTGTCGTACACCGCGGTCGCGTTGGGATAATCGCCGAGGCTCGGCGGGTCGCCGGTGAGGCACAGGATGTTGCGCAACCCGAGCGCGTGGGCGCCGAGCAGATCGCTCTGCAGGCCCATGAGGTTCCGGTCCCGCGTCGTGAAGTGCAGGATGATCTCGAGTTGCGGGAACTGCGCGCGGATCAGGTAGGCGAGCGCCATGTTCGACATGCGGATCCGCGCCAGCGGCGAGTCGGCGATGTTGATCGCGTCGACACCGCGCCGCGCCATCATGCGGGCGGCCTCCATGACCTTCGTGGTGTTGATGCCGCGCGGCGGATCGATCTCGACGCTGACGACGAACCGCTCCCGCATCTTCTTGAGGAACGACGGCACCTCGCCGTCCGTCGTCAGCTCCACCGGCAGCGGTTCGCGCTCGAGCACGCGCACCTCGGCGCCCGGCGCGAGCTTCTCGGCGGGCAGCCGCGACGCGATGCGCGCGCGCATCGCCTCGATGTGCGCCGGCGTGGTGCCGCAGCAGCCGCCGACGATCCGCACGCCGAGATCGATGGCGCGGGCGGCGAACTCGCCGAAGTATTCGGGACTCGCGAGGTACACGAACCGGCCGTCGACGAACTGCGGCAGCCCGGCGTTCGGCATCGCCGACACCGGAGTGTCCCCCGCCGCCTGTACGACCTCCTCCAGCACCTCGAGCGTGGGTTGCGGGCCGACGCCGCAATTCACGCCGACCACGTCGGCCCGGGCCTGCTTGAGCGCCCGCACCACGAGCGTCGGGGTGTGGCCGTACAGCGTCTTGCCGTCGAGACCGAACGTCATCTGCGCCACCACCGGCAGGTCGGCGGACACGCGCCGCACCGCGCGCAGCGCGGCGAGAATCTCGTTCAGGTCCTGGAACGTCTCGAGCACGATACAGTCGCAGCCGCCTTCGAGCAGGCCCTCGGCGGTCTCGGTGAACGCCTGTTCGGCATCCGCGACGGTGATGTGGCCGAACGGCTGGAGCGGCTTGCCGAGCGGTCCGATCGAGCCGGCCACGAACGCGTCGACGCCGGCGATCTCGCGCGCGGCGCGGGCGATCTTGACCCCCTGACGCGAAATGACACGGGCGCGGTCGTCCAGTCCGTGTGCGGCGAGTCGCACCGCGTTGGCGCCGAACGTGTTCGTCTCGATCCACTCGGCGCCGGCGGCGAGATAGGCGCGATGGATGGCCTCGATCGTGTCCGCTTCCGTCAGATTCAGTTCGTCGAAGCAGCGGTCGAACGCGACGCCGCGCTGGAACAGCAGGGTGCCCATCGCGCCATCGGCGAGCAGCGGAGCGCGGGAAAGTCGGTCGAGGAACGGGTTGGCCATGGGGCGGAAACACTACGGTGTTCGCCGCGTCCGTTCAACCGGTGCGCCCCACGTCACGGAACCGCAAGGAACCGGCGGCAACCGTTGTCATCGCCTGGGCGCCCTTCTATAGTCCGCGATCGTGATCACGCTCCGCTCGGTCCCGTCCCGCGTCGCCGCGCTGTTCGTCGTGATGTCCGCGGCCCCGTTCGGGGCCACGGCGGCGCCCGTACGGGCCGCGCCGGCGACGCGCCCGGTCGAGACGTGGCCGGTCGACAGCGTGAGGGCCGGCCAGCAGGCCATCGTGCGCACGGTGTTCCAGGGCTCGACGGTCGAGGCGTTCGACGCCGAGATCCTCGGCGTGATCCACAACGGCCACGCGGACGGTGATCTCATCGTCGCGCGCGCGACGTCCGAGCGGGTCGTGCGCACCGGCATCGCCCAGGGCATGAGCGGCTCCCCGGTCTACGTCGGAGGCCGGCTGATCGGGGCGCTGTCGTCCGGCTGGCAGTTCTCCAAGGAACCGCTGTTCGGCATCACGCCGATCGGCGAGATGCTCGACATCGTGCACCGCACCCCCGTGTCGCCATCGGGGCCGAGCTCGGGGCCGAGCGGCGCCGAGGCCACGGCGATGATCGCCCTGACCGGACCGCCGCCGGTGTTCGGCGTGTTCCGCTGGGACGACGACGCGCCGGTGGCGTCGGTGGCGGACGCCGCGAGCGCGGTCCCCCCGACGGGACTGACGCCGCTGGGGGTGCCGCTCGCCTGCGACGGCCTTGCACCGGCGGCGTTCGAGTTCGCGCGCCAGCGGCTCGCGCCGCTGCAGCTCTCGGCCGTGCCCGGCGGCCGTGCCGCCGGCGGCGGCCCCACGGCCGCCTCGCTCGAGGCCGGCTCGGCCGTGGCCGTCGACCTGATGCGCGGCGACCTCCAGTTCTCGGCGATCGGCACCGCGACGTGGGTTGAGGGCGGCAAGGTGCTGGCGTTCGGGCATCCGTTCTTCCAGTCGGGCGACGTCCGTCTGCCGCTCGCGACCGCCGAGATCGCGACGATCGTCCCGTCGACGGCGATCTCGTTCAAGCTCGGTATGCGCGGCCGTACGATCGGCGCGATCCAGCAGGATCGCCGCGCGGGCATCGCCGGCACGATCGGCGCGTCGCCGCACATGCTGCCGCTGTCGATCGCGATCCACGGCGACGGCCCGCCGCAGTCGTTCCACTTCGAGACCCTCGAAGATCGCAACCTGGCGCCGGTGCTGGTGTCGGTGGCGGCGCTCAACAGCATCATGCAGTCGGGGGGCGGCGGCACGAACCAGACGCTGCGCTGGACGCTGACGTTGCACCGCCATGGAATGGCCGCGCTGGCGCTCCACGACATCGTGGCCGGCGAATCGCCGCCTTCGGAGCTGGCCAACGCGGTGCTCGCGCCGATCCGGTTCCTGATGGGGAATCCCTACGCCCCGCTGACGCTCGACAGCCTCGCGATCGCGATCGACTCGGCGCCGGGCCGCGCGCAGTGGACGCTCCGCAACGCGCGCGTGCTCGACGCCCAGGTGCGTCCCGGCGGGCGGGTGCGCGTGGCGTGTGACCTCGAGCGCTGGCGCGGGGGCCGCGAGACCCGCGTGTTCTCGGTCGAGGTCCCCGAGGAACTGCCGGAGGGCCGCTACGCGCTGTGGATCGGCGGCGGCCAGGAGCTGATGCGCTACGAAGCCCAGCGGCTGCCCGGCCGGTACCGGCCGGTGTCGCTCGACGACGCGTGGCGGAGGCTGCGCGACGTGCGCCCGGCGGACGCGCTGTATGTCGCGCTGTTCGCGCGCGCCCCCGAGGTGACGACGCACGGCCGCGACTATCCGGAGCTGCCGGAATCGGCGCTGCCGCTGCTGGCGAGCGAAACCAGCAGCGGCGACGCGAGCCGTCGCGGCGAACTGGCGAAATTCGACGAACAGCGCTATGCGCTCGGCGGCCTCGTTCACGGCGAGCTCGTGCTGCCGGTCGACGTGGACGCCCAGGCGCCCTGATCTACCAAGGAGGGCCGACCGTGTTTCGATCCACGCGATCCATCGACGTTCCCGCGCCGTGCGGCGAATTCCACCGCGCCCGACGGCAGGTGCTGGCGGTGATGCTGTGCGCGGCCACGCTGCTGGCGTGGACGGCGCGCAATGCCGGCGCCAGCGACACCCAGTGGTGGATCGTCGACGATGCCAATGAGCACGCCGAATCCGTGCTGCGTGGCGTCACGGTGGGACCGGAGGGGGCGCTCCAGCTCGGTCCCCGCAGCTCGAGCACCACGGCCGACAGCCTGGGCACGATCTGGGCGATCGCGATCCTCAAGGATGGAGCGGTGGCGCTCGCCGGCGATCGCGGTCGCATCGACCGCTGGACCGCGGGCGGCGGAGTGCGGCCGTGGGTGCGGCTGGCCGCGGGGCAGGTGCTGTCGCTGGCCTCCGACGGCAACGGGCTCCTGGCCGGCACCGGTCCCGACGGCGTGATCTACCGGGTGGGCGCGGGCGGTGACACGAGCACCGTGGTCCGCACCGGCGAGCGTTACGTGTGGGGCCTCGCCGCGGGCGCCCGCGGCGTGTGGTACGCGGCCACCGGCACGCGCGGACGGCTGCTCAAGATCGAAGGCGGGCACGTACGGATCGTGCTCGACACCGACGAGAGCAATCTGGTGTCGATCGTGGCCGACGGAGCGGGCGGGGTCTACGCCGGCGGCGATTCGAAGGGGCGCGTGGTGCAGGTGCGCGCGGACGGCAGCACCCGCACCGTGTTCGACGCGCCCGAGGACGAGGTGCGCGCGCTGGCGATCGGGCGCGACGGCGCGATCTACGCGGCCGGCCTGAGCGCCGCGGCGGTGACCGGCGCCGTTCCCGCCACGCCGGCCGCGGCCGCGGGTGCGGGCGACGATGGTCCGACCCTCGAGACCGAGGTCGCGGCCGCGCCCACGCCAACGCGCGCCCCGGGCGGCAGGTCCACGCTCTACCGCATCGTTCCCGACAGTTCGGTGGCGACGTGGTGGACGGTGCCGCAATCGCTGATCTACGCGCTCGCCGTCACGCCGGCGGGCATCGTGGTCGCGACCGGCAACCGCGCCGCGGTCTACGTGGTGCCGGGCGTGCATTCCGGCGTGGCATGGCTCACCGCGCCGCAGGGCCAGATCACGTCCCTCGCGGTCGGGCACGACGGGACGGTGTTCGCCGCCGCGTCGAACCCGTGCGCGGTGTGGCGCATCGGTCCCGACCGCGCCGAGCGCGGCACGCTGGAGTCTCCGGTGTTCGATGCGCGCCGCCTCGCCCGCTGGGGGCGCATCGTGTGGCACGGCCCGGCGAAGGGCCACGTGGAGCTCGACACCCGCAGCGGCAACTCCGATCCCCCCGACACCACCTGGACCGCGTGGCGAAGGCCGGGTGGCGACGACCGCATCGCATCGCCGCCCGGCCGGTACGTGCAGTGGCGCATCACGCTGACCGGCGCGACCACGCGCGTGGAGGCCGTCGACGTGGCGTGGCGCGAGCAGAACCTCGCGCCGCGCGTCGAGGACGTCGTGGTGGCGCCGCAGGCGCAGGCGTTCCGCGAGGGCGATCTGGTGCCGCGCACCGATCCTGTGACGCAGACGCTGCCCGGTGGCCAGAAAGTCGAGTATTCGATTCCGTCGCCGACGACGCCGCGGCAGCTCCGTGAGTTGCCGGCGTGGGCCGCGGGGATCCGCACCGTGCAATGGAAGGGCAGCGATCCCAACGGCGATCCGCTGCGTTACACGGTCGCGGTCGCGGGTTCGCTCGACGGACCGTGGACCGAGATCGCCACCAACCTCGAGGCGCCGTCGTTCACGTGGGACACCCACACGCTCGGCGACGGGGACTATCGCGTGCGGGTCACCGCGTCGGATGCGCCGGGCAACGCGAACGGGGAGGAGGCCCAGGCCTCCGCCGTCAGCGAGCCGTTCCGGATCGACAACACCCCGCCCGCGATCGGCGCGTTCGACGCCACCGTGGTGTCCGGCGGCGTGCGGCTCGAGGGCACGGCGCGCGACGCTCAGAGCCCGCTGTCACGGATCGAGGTCGCGATGGACAACGACGACTGGCGCCCGGTCACTCCGGACTCGGGATTCACCGACGATCTGGCGGCGGCGTTCCACGTCACGATCCGCGGCGTCAAGCCCGGTGACCACCAGTTCGGCCTGCGCGTCGTCGACCTGGCTGGCAACAGCGTCACCCGCGCGCGGCACGTCACCGTCCCCGCGGCGCGCTGAGGCGGGAATGGCCGCGCGGCCCCATGAACCAGCGCCCGCGCCGGGGCGCCACCGGACGGGGGCCGTGTGACGTTCCGCACATTGCTCGCGGACGTGCGCGCCGAGGCGTCGGGGATCAAGGCGCTGGACTCGGTGCGTGTGCTCGCCGGCCATCACCGCGTGCAGGCGAGCCCCGGGTTCGACGCCGCGGCCGCGTGGCTCGCAGGGCAGCTCCGTGGCCTGGGACTCGAGCCCGAGATCGACACCGTGCCCGGCGACGGCGTCACGCGCTACTGGGGCACGGTGATGCCCGAGGGCTGGAGCTGCGAGCGCGCGACGGCGACGCTGATCGGCGCCGCGTCCCGTGAGCCGCTGTGCGACTACGCGGAGTGCCGGCTGTCGCTCGTGCAGCGCAGCGCACCCGGGGCCGGCCGGTACCCGATCGTGACGCCGGACGGCGACGGCACCGAGGACGCGCACTACTTGGGTGTCGCCGTCGCGGGCCGCGTCGTGCTGGCGGCGGGCGGCGCTCATCGCGTGCACACGCTGGCGGTCGTCGAGCGCGGCGCGGCCGGGATCCTGTGCGACGGCCGCCGGCTCGTGCCCCCGGTGCGGGGCCCCACGGACGACCCCGACCAGGTCGCCTACACGTCGTTCTGGTGGAGCGGCGACGAGCCACGCGGCTGGGGGTTCGTCGTGAGTCCTCAGACGGGCGCCGGGCTGCGCGCTCGGCTGGCCCGCGGCGAGCCGCTCGAGCTCGACGTCGAGGTCGTGAGCCGCCGGTTCGCGACACCGATCCCGCTGGTGTCGGCGCGCATCCCGGGCACGCTGGACGACGAGGTGCTGGTGGTCGCCCACCTGTGTCACCCGCAGCCGAGCGCGAACGACAACGCGTCGGGCGTGGCGGCCGCGCTCGAGACCGCGCGCGTGCTGCAACTGCTCGCGACGCGCGGGGCGTGGCGCCCGCGCCGCGGCGTGCGGTTCCTGTGGATGCCCGAGCTGACCGGCACCCACGCGTGGCTCGCGAGCGATCCGGCGCGGACCCGCCGCATCACGGCGGCGGTCAACCTCGACATGGTGGGCGAGCACCAGGATCGCTGCGGCAGCACGTTCCTGCTCGAGCGCCCGCCGTGCTTCGCGGCGTCGTTCGCGGAGGACCTGCTGGCGGTGATCCGCGCCGAGGCCGTGGACTGGGTCACGTCCTATTCCGGGCCGGGGCACTACTCGCTCACGCGCATGTCCGAGGTGCCGTACTCGGGCGGCAGCGATCACGCGGTGTTCATCGATCCCGCCGTCGGGGTGCCGTGCCCGATGCTGATCCAGTGGCCGGACCTGTTCTACCACTCGTCGCACGACACCCCGGACAAGACCGATCCGCGTTCGCTGGAGCTGGCCGTGCGCTGTGCCGCGACCTACGCCGGCCACCTGGCGGCGCTCGACTCGGGCGGCGCGATCGAGTTGCTGGACGGACTGGCGCGGCGCGCGCGGGGTGGCGTGCTGCGCGCGCTCGACGCCGTCGAGCCGCGCCGGGCGGCCGCGCGGGCCGCGCAGGCCGGCGGGCGCGCCATCGCGAGCCTTGCACGCCTCGGCGTGCCGCCGGCGCGGCTGGCCGAGGCGTTCCGGGAGTTCGAGGCGTTCGTCGCCCGCGAAGCGCCCGAGGCGATCCGCGACGACGACGTCGGCGACCGGGATCCGGCCCTGGACCGGGTGCCGCGCCGCCACGTGCCCGCGCCGCTCGATTCGCAGCGGCACCTGCTGCCCGGGTTCGCGGCGCTGAGCCGCGGCGAACGCGAGGCGATGCGGGTGTTCGAGCGTGAGGCCCGGGGCGGGGCGACCGGGTTCGAGCTCGCCTGGTACGCCTGCGACGGCACGCGCGACCTGCGCACGATCGCGTCGCTCGTCAAGCTCGAAACCGGCCTGGATGCTCGCGAGCAGGTGCGCGGCTGGTTCGAGTGGACGGCCCGGCTCGGGCTGTCGGAGTGGGCGTCCACGTTTTGAAAAACCGCGGGGCTCGACGGCTGCCCGTATGCACGGGCGGTGGCCGTGTTGTTATACTCGCCCGCCTCTAGGGTGCCGGCCTCGCCGTCACACGGTGTCGAGCACGGCCACGGCCCACAGCCGGCCGGTCGCGCCGCCGTCCCGGCGATGCGAGAAGTAGCGCCGGGCGTCGCATGCCGTGCATTCACCCACATCCGAGACGTGTTCGGGACGAATTCCGGCTGCCGCGAGGTGGATGCGGCAGGCGGCGACCAGATCGAGATGCCAGGCGCCGTCTTCGAGGTGCCGGGTGGCCGCGGGAAACCGCTCGGCCACGTCGGCGCCGACGCGATAGCAACAGGAGCGAATGGAGGGTCCGACGTACACGTGCACACGTTCCCGGGCGATCGGGGCCAGTTCGCACAGCGCCTCGACCGCGGCGCGGGGCATGCCGTCCGCGGTGCCGCGCCAGCCGGAATGGACGACCGCGACCCCGTGCGGACCTGCCATCACGAGGGGCACGCAGTCGGCGGCCGTCACCGCGACGGCGAGGCCGGGCTCGGTGGTCACGAGCGCGTCGCCATCCGGGACGAGTCCGGGCGTCGTGGCGCGCAGCACGCGGGTGCCGTGCACCTGGCCCACCGTGGCGAGCCGGTCGGGCGCGCCGCCGAGCGCCGCCAGCAGCCGGCGGCGGTTCTCGGTGATCGCTGCGGGGTCGTCGGCGGTCGAACGACCGAGATTCAAGCTGTCGAACGGCGCCCGGCTCACGCCGCCGAGCCGCGTCGAGAACGCGAACGTCACATCGCCATCGCGGGCCCGCCAGCAGGGCACGTCCGCGCCGGAATCCAGAGCGGGCACCGCCATCGCACCATCGTGCATCGTGTGCGCACCGTAGGGAACCCGTGCCGCCACGGTCAAGAACCCCGCACTTTCGAGGAGTACGCGTGAAGCGAATCACGAACATCCGCCCGTCGGCGTTGTGGATCCTGCTGGTACTCGCGACCTGGTCACGGGCCGGCACGGCGGCTCCGGCCGCCGCGCCGCGCGCCACCGCCGCCGGCCCCGCGGTCGCGACCGTCGGCACGCTGCGCGTGCCGCGCGCCGACTACGAGCACGCCGCGGCTGTCGCGCTCGACGAATATCAGCGCACGCGGGGCACGCAACCGAGCGACGAATTGCGGCTGTTGATCCGCCGCCAGGCACTCGAGCAGCTGATCCGGGCGAAGCTGCTCGAACTCGAGGCCCGCCGTGGCGCGGTTCCGGTGAGCGAGGCGGAGATCGAGGCGGAGTTCCGCACGCACCCGTTCTTCAACGAGAACGGCCGGTTCGACGCGTCGCGGTTCGAGAAGGTGAAGCAGGCGAACTCCGCGCAGTATCGCGCCACGCTGGCGGCGATCCGCGCCGACATCGCGAACCGCAAGCTCGCGAGGCAGGTGGCGGCGCAGGTGGCGCCCGATCCGGCGAAGTTGCAGGCCGAAGTCGAGCGGGGTCTCACGCGCGCGACGCTCGACCTGCTGGCGCTCCGGCTGTCGGAGTTCGACGGCACCGTTCCCGAGCCGCGCGAGAGCGACGTGCTCGACTACTATCGCGCGCACCTGCACGATTTCGAGCGGCCGTCGCGCGCCGAGCTGAGCATCATCCAGATCGGCGAAGCGTCGAGCGAGCGCGGCCGCGCCGTCGCGGACAGCCTGATCGCCGCGCTGCACGGCGGCGTCACGTTCGAAGGCGCGAGTGCCGGCTACGGCGGGGCGCGCACCAAGATCCTCGTCGCCGCGAACGACTTCCCGGCCTACTGGCGCGGCGACGCCGCCGTGTCGGGCGCGGTGTTCCGCCGGCCGAGCGGCAGCGTGCTCGACGCGCCGGTCCCGGGCCGCGACGGCTGGCTGGTGGTGCGTGTCGACGACGTGCGTCCCGCGGGCGTCGCGCCGCTGCGCGAGGCGTCGCGGGAGATCCGCCGCCTGCTGCGCGAGAACGCCCAGGCCCACGGGTCCGATCGCGAGCTCAAGGCGATGTACGATGACCGGCGCGGGATGCTGAAGACCACCGCCTACAAGGTCCGCTACGCCGTGCTGGATCCGGCGACGATCACGGTGGGTGAACCGTCGGCGGCGGATCTCGAGAGCTACTATCGCGGCCACCTCGCGGACTTCAGCGCCTACGACGCGGCGACCGCGGCGATCCGGACCCGGCCGCTCGCGGAAGTGACGACGGACGTGCGCGCGCGCTGGACCGTGGAGCACCGCGGCGACCTGACGCGCGGCGCGGCGGCGCGGCTCGAGGCGGCGTGGCGGGCCGGCCGGCGCGACCGCGCGCTCGAAGCCGCCTCGCGGGTGCGCGACATGGGCCCGCTGCCGCTCGGCGCGCCGGTCGATACCGGTCGCGCGGGCGCGATCGTCGGCGATTCGCTGCTGGCGCGGAACGGCGCGCCGGGCACCGGTGTCACGGCGCTCGCGGACGGCGCGATCCTGGTGTTCGACATCTACCAGGTGCTGCGCGACTACGTGCCCACGTTCGAGGAGTACCGGGCGAGCCTGGTCGGACGGCTCGCCGCGAAGCAGGCCGAGGACACGGAGCGCGAGGCGCATGCGCTGTTCGATCGCGATCCGGCGCGCTGGGCGACGGGGCGCACCCTGTACTTCCACGAGATCCAGGTGCCGCTGCTGGATCCGCTCGAAGTCCCGCTCACGCGCAGCGAGGTCGAGCACTACCACCTGTCGCACATCGACCGGTACTCGGCTCCGCAACAGCTCCGGGCCCGCCACATCCTCGTGAGCCCCAAGGATCCGGGGGCGGACGCCGACGCGGCGGCGCGCCGCACGGCCGAGGATCTGCTCAAGCGCGTGCGTGCGGGCGAGGATTTCGAGGAACTCGCGCGCCGTTACTCCGACGACGCTCCCACCGCGCCCAAGGGTGGCGACCTCGGGTTCTTCGGCCGCGGCGCCATGCTCGAGGAGTTCGAGCGGGCGGCGTTCGCGCTGAAGGTGGGGGAGACGAGCGGGCTCGTGAAGACCGTCGCGGGCTACCACATCATCAAGGTCATCGACGAGCTGCCGATGGTGGCCGAGCCGCTCATGCACGTCTACCCCAACGTGGGATACGACGCAGCGCTCGAGAAGTCGGAGCGCCTCGTGCGGGCCCGCGCCGACAGCCTGCTGCGCCTGGCCCACACCCCCGCCCAGATGCGCGCGATCGCGGCGCGGCTCAAGTATCCGGTCATCGATCGCGTGTTCAATCTGAGCGAATTCGCGCACCTGCCGAAGGAAGTGCAGGGCTATCTCCGCAGCCTCGAACAGCTGCCGCCGAATTCGCTGCTGCCCACGGCCCGGCTGCTCAAGGGTAACGCCATGCAGATCTCGTGGCTCGACAGCACCGGGGCGTCGCGCACCGTGGCCTGGGAGGATGTGAAGGACCAGGTGATCGAACAGCTCCGCACCGGCGCCCCGCGCCGGGCCCTCGAGGCGAAGCGCGCCGAGCTCGACAGCCTGTTCGCCGCGGGCTGGTCGGTCGACAGCGTGGCGACGCTGTGGGGCGGAGTGGAACACGTCACCGGCGTGACCGCGGGCAAGGGAGTCGTGGGTCTCGGCGGGCCGGTGGCGATCGATTCGCTGGTGTTCGGCGGCGCGCGCCCGCCCGCGATCGGCGACCGGGTGTGGAGCGGCTGGGTGGTGCTCGATCGCGGCCTCGCGCGGGTGAGGGTGGTGTCGAGGACCCCGCCCGGCGTGGACGTGGTGACGGCGCGCGTCGACAGCCGGCGACGGCTCATCACCGAGCGTGGCCTGCAGGCGTACTTCGGCAAGCTCTGGACCCGATACCCGGTGCGGATCCTCGACCCGGAGCTCAGCCAGGTCACGCTGCCACCGCTGCCCGACGACGCGCGCTAAAGCGCCGTCGCGCGTCGTCGTGCGGATTCCATGACGAGCGCGCGGGGCGGAGGTGCAGTCTGCACGGTGCCGCGAGCGGGGCGGCGGCACGCCTCCTCCTGGAGCGAGCTTCCGGGCCGGTTTCGGGTGCCCGCGGCGGGCGGCCGTCGTGGTACGACCCCTGCAGGTACGTATCCGGGAGGGATTCACGGACGATGGCTACCCTCGATTCCATAGTGCACGACGGCGATCTCAAGCGGATCGTCCTGATCGACTTCGACTGGGCCGACGCCGACCTGATGCCGGAGCTGTTGCGGCATCCCGGTCTGAGCGTGCGGCTGGTCGCGGGCGCGAGTGCCGACGACGCCGGCGTCCGGGTGGCGGAGCTGTGCGGGGTGCCGCGCACGCTCGAGCTCGCCGATCTCACCCGTGAGACGTTCGATCTCGCGCTGGTGGGGGATGCCAGTCCGCGCCGCGCCCACGTCCTCGGGCTGGTGCACGCGTTCGGCACGCCGGTGCTGTCGCCCCACACGTTCCTGGGCGGCCTGCGCGGGTTCGAGCGGCGCCGCCGGGTGCCGATGTCCGCGGGCGCACGCGCGCTCGGCGCCCTCACCGGCGACGATGTCGCCGCGCTGGTCGAGCATGCGATCCCCGATCTCGCCGAGACCGAGCCGGCAGCCAAACCGCCGGCCGCCCGCTGGTCGGACGAATCGCAGCCCATGCCGCTGCCCGGCGACCGGCTGGGACTCGAGCGGCTGATCGCGCAGCTCGCGGACCGGACCGGAGCATTCGCGTCCGCGCTGATGGTGCAGCGTGGCGAGACGTTCTCGTTCCCGGCGACAAACGGCGCCGACGACCCGTTGCTGCGGTCGCTCGGCGAGCTGGCGCTGCGGCTCGATGCCCCGCAGGTGGTGTGCCGCATGAATGGCACCGAGCCGGGCCGGGTGTGGGGAGCGTGGCCGTTCCGCACCCGCGAACACCGCGCCGTGCTGCTCGCCGCCGGCCTCGCGCCCGACGGGGGCGCCGAGGCGTGGGAGCGTGCGTCGTTCGAGTTGCGCTACACGTGGGAGCGCGCCGGCGCCGACGTGACGGGTTCGCCCGAGGAGCGATTTCGCAACCGCTGGCTGACGCCGGCCGAGTTCCGCAGCCGGCTGCGGCTCGCGATCGAACGCCATCAGCGCGACGACCGCCGCTGTGCGATCCATCGGCTGCACCTGGACGGCGCTCCGGGGATGCTGGAGGTGCTGTGCCAGCGGGTGCCGGAGGTGCTGCGCGCCACCGATTGCCTGTGTCATCCCGCGCCCGGAATCGTGCTGCTGCTGGTGAGCGGCACGGTGCCGGAGTACGCGCGGGTGCGCGCGCGCATCGACGCCCTGTGGTCGCAGTGCTGGCGCGAGTCCGGCCGCGACGCGCCGCCGATCGGCGACGAGCGCATCGAGCTGCTGTCGAGTGCGGACGCCGAGGTGTTCATGACGGCGGCTTCGGGGTGGCTGCTGGCGCGCTGAGCACCAACGCGGGCGGTTGAGGGTTTCGCCGCGCCGTGCCATGCTGGCCGCCATGCTCGAAGAGGCCCACGTAACCCGCACGATCCGGAGGCTCGCTCCCGACACCGCCTCGCGGATCGCCGCCGGCGAGGTGATCGAGCGCCCGCTGTCCGCACTCAAGGAGCTCGTCGAGAACGCGCTCGACGCCGGGGCCCGCGCCATCGAGGTGCGCGTCGACGGCGCGCTCGACCACGGTTTCCAGGTCGCCGACGACGGTACCGGCATCGCCGCTCCCGAACTCGAGCTGGCGCTCGAGCGCCACGCCACGAGCAAGATCGGCGAGCTCGCCGATCTCGACCGCGTGACGACGCTGGGCTTTCGCGGCGAGGCGCTGCCGAGCATTGCCGCGGTGAGCCGCCTGAGGCTCACGAGCCGCACCGGCGAATCCGAGGGCGCGACGTTCGTGGCCGTCGAGGGCGGCGCCGTGATCGCGCGCGGCGCCGCCGCGCGCGCCGCCGGCACCACGGTCGAGGTGCGCGACCTGTTCTTCAACATCCCGGCCCGGCGGAAATTCCTCGGCACCGCCATCGGCGAGCTGCGGGCGGCCGTGCGGATGGTGGAATGCTACGGGCTCGCGTTTCCCGAGGTGGCGTTCCGGTTCGTCGTCGACGGCCGCGAGCGCATCGACTGGCCCGCCGCCGCGTCGGCGCGCGATCGCGCCGGGGCGATCTGGGGTGTGCGTCACGCCGCCCAGTTGCTCGAAGTGCTGGAGGAGCGCGACGGCGTCCGGCTGGAGGCGCTGCTCGGACTGCCGGAACACGCGCGCACCACGCGCGAGGGCCAGGTGTTCCTGATCAATCGTCGCTGGGTGCAGAACCCGGCGCTCGGCCACGCGCTGCGCCAGGCATACGGCAACCTGCTGCCCACCGGGCGGTTTCCGTCGGCCACGCTGTGGATCACGATTTCGCCCGACCGGCTGGACGTGAACGTGCATCCGACCAAGCGCGAGGTGCGGTTCGCCGACGACCGGCCGGTGTACTCGATCGTGAAGGGGGCATGTGCGGTGCCGCTTGCGCGGCTGCATCCGCCGTTCACCGTGGTGCCCGGCGGAACTCCGGAGCCGGCGTGGGCCGACCGGGTGCGCGAGCTTCCCGGGCAGGAATCGCTGGGCCTCGAATTCGGCCGGCTTCCAGCGCCCGCGCCGGGAGCGGCGCCCGGGCAGGGACGCGGCGCGCCGCCCGGCGCTGCGGCCGCGGGCCCCGAGCCCGAGTTCTGGCAGCTGCACCGCACGTACATCCTGGCGCCGGTGCGCGGGGGACTGGTGATCGTCGACCAGCACGCGGCTCATGAGCGCATCCTGTACGAGCTGGCGCGAACACGCCTCGAGGGCAGCAAGGCCGTCGCGCAGCAGCTGATGTTCCCGGCCGTCGTCGATCTCACGCGCACCCAGTTCGAGCAGGTGCTGGAGCTGGGCCCGTGGCTCGAACATCTGGGCTGGGACCTGTCGCTGCTGGGCCCGCCGACCGTGGTGATCCACGGCGTGCCGGCCGATTCGATCCGCGTCGACGCGGGAGAGCTCCTGCAAGATCTGCTCGACGGCGTGTCCGACGACGCGTCGCGCACCCCGCACGACGACGTGACGGAGCACCTCGCGCGCTCGTACGCCTGCCACGCCGCAATCAAGGCCGGCGACGCGATGTCGCAGGTCGAGATGCGCACGCTGGTCGACCGGCTGTTCGGCACGTCCCGGCCGCACGGCGACCCGCACGGCCGCGTCACGTTCGTGCGGCTCGAGCTCGACGAGCTGCATCGCCGGTTCGGCCGCAGCTGAGCGGTTGAGTGCCTGAGGGCCGGCCGGTCGTCGTCGCCGTGGTCGGCGCCACCGCCACCGGCAAGACCGCGCTCGCGGAAGCGCTGGCGCGCGAGCTGGGCGGCGAGGTGGTGTGCGCGGATTCGCGGCAGGTGTTCCGCGAACTGGAGATCGGCACCGGCAAGCCCACGCCCGGCGAACGCGCGGCGCTGCCGCACCATCTGTTCGACGCGTTCGCGCTGGGCGAGCGCACGAGCGCGGGCGCGTGGGCGCAGTCGGCGGCCGCGGTGTGCCGCGAGGTGGCCGCACGTGGCCACGTCCCGGTGCTGGCCGGCGGCTCGGGGCTCTACGTGCGATCGCTCCAGCACGGCATCGCCGCCGAACCGCCGCACGATTCCGCGTTGCGCGCGCGGCTGGGCGAAGTGGCGCGGACCCGGGGCGCAATGGAACTGCACGCCCAGCTCGCGGCCGTCGACCCCGAGACCGCGGCGCGGCTCGCGCCCACCGACGCCCAGCGCGTGACGCGCGCGCTCGAGGTCTGGCACGCGAGCGGCCGGCCGCTCAGCTGGTGGCAGCGCGAGCGCGCGGGAGCGCCGTTCGACGCCCGGTGGCGCACGATCGAGCTGGTGCTCGAGCCCCTGGCACTCGACCGCCGCATCGAGTCACGCACGCGCGACATGTTCGAGCACGGGCTGATCGAGGAGACTCGGGCGCTGCTCGACGCCGGTTTCGGCGACGCGCTCGGCTCGCTCAAAGCCGTCGGCTACGACGAGGCGATGGCGCTGATCGCAGGCGGCATCGACCGCCCCACCGCCGAACAGCTCACGTCACGCCGCACCCGCCAGCTCGCAAAGCGCCAGCGCACCTGGTTCCGCCACCAGATCGAAGCCACCCGCCTCCCCGCCGACGTGGATCCCGCCGAACTGCTAACGCTCGCCTTCGCCATCGCCCGCCGCGACTCAGACCCCTGAACTCGCAGACCGAGAGGCGCCACGAAGAGAACGGCCCACAAGCTGAAGGCGCAGCCACAAGCCCGCAAGCCCCACCGCAGCGCGAGAGCTGCAATCCGGTAGAATTGCTTTTCATACGGCCAGGCAAGAACAGTCGGCAACGTTGACACCCAACCCCACCCTGTCTAGCCTGACCCGATCCAAACGCTTACCGCCGCGGGCATAGCTCAGTTGGTAGAGCGCGAGCTTCCCAAGCTTGAGGTCGCGGGTTCGAACCCCGTTGCCCGCTCCAATTTCCAGCGCGCCGGCGCCGCCTTGCGGACGCCGGCGCGCCGTTTCCCGGCACCAAGAGGAACCGATCCAGCCGTCATGTCCGCGCCCATCGTAGCCATCATCGGCCGGCCCAACGTGGGCAAGTCGACGTTCTTCAATCGCGTGCTCGGCGAGCGCCGTGCCGTGGTGCACGACCGGCCCGGTATCACGCGCGACCGCAACTCCGTCCGCACGGAATGGGTGGGGCGCCCGTTCGTGCTCGTCGACACCGGCGGGTTTCTGCCGACGGCGGCAGAAGGTCGCGACGCGCTGGTGCGCCATCAGGCCGAGGCGGCCATCGGCGTGGCCGATCTGGTGCTGTTCATGGTCGACGCGTCGACGGGGGCGACCGATCTCGATCGCGCGATCGCCCAGGCGCTGCGCAGCCGCGACCAGCCGACGCTGGTCGTGGTGAACAAGGTCGACAAGCCCGGCGACCCGGCGGTCCACGACTTCCACGCCATCGGGCTCGGCGAGCCGATCCCGATCTCGGCTGAGAATGGCTTCGGCATCGGCGACCTGCTCGACGAGATGATGCAGCGGCTGCCCGAGCGCGCGGGCACGACCGAGCCCGACCATGCGCGCGTCGCGATCATCGGCCGGCCCAACGTCGGCAAGTCGTCGATCGTGAACGCATTGCTGGGGGAGGAGCGCATGATCGTCGAACCGACCGCGGGCACCACGCTCGATCCGGTGGACAGCGAGTGGCGGTCGCCGGCCGGCACGTTCATCCTGGTCGACACGGCGGGCATCCGCCGCCAGTCGCACTATGGCGATCCCAGCGAGTTCTACGCCACGGTGCGCGCGCTCCATGCGCTCGAGCGCGCGGACATCGCGTGCCTGGTCGTGGACGTGACGGAAGGGTTCCGTGCCCAGGAGGCGCGGCTCGCGCACAGCGCGCTCGACGCCGGGTGCTCGGTGCTCGTGCTCTACAACAAGTGGGATCTCGTCGACAATCGCGAGCAGGAATGGAAGAACCTGGCCGAGACCCGCACTCGCCGCTATCCGACCCTCGGCGACCTGCCGGCGATCGCGGTTTCGGCCACCCAGGGCCTGCACCTCGCGAAATTGCCGGAACTGATCGCCAAGCGCGTCGAGGAGCACGGTCGCAAGATCCCCACCTCGGGGCTCAATCGCTGGATCCAGGACGTGCAGCGGCGGCGCGCCGTGCCGTCGACCAAGGCCGGCCGGGTGCCGCGGCTCTACTACGTGACCCAGTCGGGCACCCGTCCGCCCGAGCTCACGTTGTTCGTGAACGCGCCGCACCGGTTGTCCGAGGCCTATCGCCGCTACCTGTGGCTCGATTTCACGAGCACGTTCGGCTTTCACGGCACGCCGGTACGCCTTAAGGTGCGCAAGAGCGACTGAGGCTCCCAGTCCGGCGCCCACCCGGTGCGCCGGCAGTCGCGACCCTGGAGGAGCAGTGATCGGCTCGATCGTCGCCACGCTCGCGATCGGTTATGCGTGCGGCTCGCTGCCCTTCGGATTGTGGCTCGGGCGGGCGTTTCGCGGCGTCGACGTGCGCACGGTGGGGTCGGGCAATCTCGGGGCGACGAACGTGTTCCGCACGCTCGGCCGGGGACTCGGGATCGCGACGCTGGTGCTCGACATGGCGAAGGGCGCGATCCCGGTGGCGGTGCTGCCGCATACATCGCTGGGGTCCGCGTTCCCCGGCGGCCCTGCGGCGTGTGCGATCGCCACCGGGCTCGCCGCGATTCTTGGCCACATGTTCACGTTCCTCGCGGGATTCCGCGGCGGCAAGGGCGTGGCGACCACGGCCGGCGTGGTGCTGGCGCTCGACCCGGTGGCGTTCGCCGTGGCCGCTAGCATGTTCGTGCTCACGGTGGCGATCACCCGGTACATCTCCGTGGGCTCGATCGCGGCGGCGGTCGTGTTCGCCGGAGTCGTGGCACTGCGCGCCCACGGCGCCGGCGCGCCGCTCGCGATCGGCTTCGCCGCGCTGGTGGCGCTGCTGGTGATCGTGCGGCATCGCGACAACATCGGGCGCCTGCGCCGGGGCGAGGAACGGCGCTTCACATGGAGCCGCGCCCGGTGAGCCGCGCGTGCGTGCTCGGCGCCGGGTCGTTCGGCACCACGCTCGCCGTACATCTGGCCAATGCCGGCCACGACATCCGGCTGTGGGGCAATAACGTCGGCGACCTGGCGGCCCTCGAACGGGACCGCGAGAACCGGAAGTTTTTGCCTGGCATTGCCCTGCCGGACGGCGTTAAGGTTCGGCTGGAACTTGAAGCGGCGCTCGAGGGCACGGAGTTCGTGCTGTTCGTGGTGCCGTCTCAAGCGATGCGTGAAGTGGCCCAACGCGTGCGGGGCACGGGTTGCCGGGCGATTCCGGTGTGCGCCAGCAAGGGCCTCGAACAGCATACGCGCCGCCGCCTGAGCGAGGTGCTGGCCGAGGAACTCGGGGACCCGGCGCCGGTGGTGCTGACGGGGCCCAGTCATGCGGAGGAAGTGAGTCGCGGCATCCCCACCTCGGTGGTGGCGGCGGCCGCGGACATGGATCGGGCGCGCGCGGTGCAGGTGCTGTGCTCGACCGAGCGGTTCCGGATCTACACGAACACCGACGTGTGTGGCTGCGAGATGGCCGCGGCGCTCAAGAACGTGATCGCGGTGGCGGCGGGGGTGTGCGACGGCGTCGGATTCGGGGACAACACGAAGGGTGCATTGCTCACGCGCGGGCTCGCGGAGATCTCGCGACTCGGTGTGGCGATGGGCGGCCGGCGCGAGACGTTCTTCGGCCTCGCGGGTCTGGGCGACCTGGTGGCCACCGCGACCAGTCGTCACAGCCGCAATCGCGGGGTCGGTGAACGACTCGGCCGCGGTGAATCGCTGGACCAGGTGATGGGAGACATGGTGATGGTGGCGGAGGGTGTGCATACGGCCCGCGCCGCGCGGGATCTCGGCCGTGCGCACGGTGTCGAGCTGCCGATCACCGAACAGGTGTGCGCGTTGCTGTTCGAGGGACGCTCGCCGCGCGCGGCGCTGCAGGCCCTCATGACGCGCGGTCTCAAGGACGAGGATTGATGGCGGGTTCGGAGGTCGGAAGGAGGCAGGACGTGACGGCGCTCAAGGCGGATCCCGACTTCAGGTTGTACCGGCCGATCAGCGAAGTGAGTGAGCTCGTCGGCGTGAAGCCGCACGTGCTGCGTTACTGGGAGACGCAGTTCAGCATGTTGCGTCCCAAGAAGAACCGCGCCGGGAATCGCATGTACCGGCCCGAAGAAGTGAAGATGCTGATGCGCATCAAGGATTTGCTCTATGCCCGGCGCTTCACGATCGAAGGCGCCAAGAAGCGGCTGCTGGAGGAGCGCAAGGACACGCCGCAGGCGGAGCTGGTGTTCACCAAACCCCCGGGTCCGGCCACCACGACCACCGCCGGACCGATCGCCCGGATCTTGCTGCACGAGATCAAGGCTGAGCTCCGCGCGCTGCTCGTGAAGCTCCGGTAGCAGCCGAATCGGCCCGCGCCGACTTGCGGCAACTGCCGCCGTGGCATAACTTGTCGAGGAGAGTCAGACCTCCGGTCGGGGCGTAGCGCAGCCCGGTAGCGCACCTGCATGGGGGGCAGGTGGTCGCTGGTTCAAATCCAGTCGCCCCGACCATTTTCGTTCGCCGCGGCCGCCGCCCGGCACAGCGGCACCCCCGCCACCGGATGGATTTGAGGCACGTGCGCAGCCCTCGAACGGATCGCACCCCAGTTCCGATCTGGCTCGCAGCCACAGCCCAACTGCGGGACCGGCTGGCATGGCTGCCCTACGCGCTCGCCGATGTCTGCGCCCGGACGCTGCCGCGCCCGCTGCTGGAAACGGTCGCCCGCGCCGCGGCCCGGCTCGCGTTCGCCCTGCGCGTCCCCGCGCGGGCCCGGCTGGAGGCCAACCTCGCGCGTGTGCTCGGCGCCGCAGGTCACCCGGACGCGCCAGGGGCCGCGCGTCCGCCCGGCCGCGCGTCCGCCGCGGTGCGCCGCACCGCGCGTGAGGCGTTCGAGGAGTTCGCGCTCACGTTCCTCGACTTCCTCACGTTATCCCGGCTCGCGCGCCCGGCGCTCGAGCGCGGCATCGTCGTGAGCGGTGCCGAGCACCTCGCGCATGCGCGAGGCACCGGGCGCGGCGTGATCGTGCTGTCGGTGCACGCCGGCAACTGGGAATGGGGCGCGGCGTGGCTGGCGTCGCGCGGCACGCCGGTGCGCGTCGTGGCACGTCCGCACGCGAGCGCCAAGGTCGAACGGTTCTTCGCGCGGCGCCGCGCGGCGTGGGGCGTGTCGCGACTGTGCGGGCGGCCGTTGTGGCGGGACGCGTCCGACGCGCTGCGCCGCAGCGAGTGGGTGGCGTTGATGGGCGACCGGCCGTCCCACGGCGCCCGCGGTTCGCTGTGCGCCTGGGCCGCCGCGCTCGCGCGCCGTACCGGAGCGATCGTGCTGCCCGCCGCCATGACGCGGTTGCCCGACGGCCGCTACCTCGCGTCGTTCGAGCCGCCGCTCGACGCGGCCGCGTGTGCCGCCGTTGGGTTCCGCGACGTCATGCTGCGGCAGGTGCGCCGCGCGCCCGGGCAATGGTTCGCGTTCGAGCCGCTCGCCGAAACGATCGCGGGCTCCGCGTGAAGGTGGCCGCGCTGGTGCCCGCCTACCAGGCGGCGGCGCACCTGGGAGAGGTGCTGCTCGGCCTCGCGGCGCTCGCGCCGCCGCCCGACGTGCTGGTGGTGGACGATGGCTCGCGCGACGGCACCGCCGAGGTCGCGCGCCAGTTCGGCGCCCGCGTCCACTCGTTCGCGGCGAATCGCGGCAAGGGTCACGCGCTGCTCGCGGGCTTTGGGCTGCTCGAGGACTACGACGCCGTCGTGACGCTGGACGCCGATGGCCAGCATCCGCCGGCGTGCTTCCCGCAGTTCGTGCGTGCCGGCGAGGCGGGGGCGGATCTCGTGCTCGGCGCCCGCGCCCGCACCGGCGACATGCCGCTGGGCCGGCGGTTCGCAAACGGCTTCTCGTCGGGCTGGACCGCGCGGCTCGCCGGCCAGCGCGTGAGCGACAGCCAGTGCGGGTACCGGCTGTATGCGCGCGCCCTGCTGGCCCGGACCCCGAGCACTCCCGGCCGCTACGAGGTCGAGACCGAGGTGATCGTGCGTGCCGCACGGCTGGGATTCCGGATCGCGGAGGTCGAGATCCCGACGGTGTACGGCAGCGAACAGAGTCAGCTCCACCCGTTCCGCGACGTGCCGCGCATCCTGGGCACGCTCGGCCGGCTGACGTTCGAAGGCATGTTTCCGCCACCCGACATGCGTGCCGCGGCGCTTGGGCGCCGCACCCGGTGAGCGCCACGCCATGCTGATCCTGGTCTCGAACGATGACGGCATCTTCGCGCCCGCGCTGCGGCGGCTGAAGGCCGAGCTCGAGCCGCTCGGCCGCGTGGTGATCGTGGCGCCGGACCGCGACCAGAGCGCGACGTCGCATTCGCTCACGCTGCACCGGCCGTTTCGCATCCACCGGCACGAGCCCGACGTCTACAGTGTCGACGGTACGCCGACCGACTGCGTGGTCACCGCGTTCCATGGCCTGCTCGACGCGCGGCCCGACATGGTGGTGTCGGGCATCAACCACGGGCCGAACATGGGAGAGGACGTGTTCTATTCCGGCACCGTCGCCGCCGCGCTCGAAGGCACGCTGCAGGGCGTGCCGTCGATCGCGGCGTCGCTGGTCACCCGTGAGCTCACCGACTTCGGCGAGCCGGCGCGGTTCGTGGGCGGGCTGGCGCGCCGGGTGCTCGATTTGGGGCTCGCCCCGCGCCAGCTGCTCAACGTCAACATGCCGCACCGGCCGTGGGCCGAGGTGCGGGGCGTGAAGGTCACGCGGCTCGGCAGCCGCCGCTACCAGGACACGCTGATCCGCAAGGTGGACCCGCGTGGTCGCGACTACTATTGGATCGGCGGCGAGGATCCGGTATGGGAGCCGCTCGAGGGCAGCGACTTCCATGCCGTGCACGACGGCTGGGTCTCGGTCACGCCGATGCGGCTCGAACTGACCGACGAAGCGGCGGTCGAGAGCATGCGCAACTGGGGGCTGGAAAAATGATCGACTCCCCGGGGGCGCCGGCAGACGCGTATTCGGTCGCGCGGCGTCGCATGGTGGAGGATCAGCTGGCAGCGCGCGGCATCGAGGATCGCCGCGTGCTGGCCGCGATGGCGGCGGTGCCGCGGCATGTGTTCGTGGATCCCGGGCTGCAGCATCGCGCCTACGGGGATCACGCGTTGCCGACCGCGTCGGGCCAGACGATCTCGCAGCCGTACATCGTAGCGCGCATGCTGGAGCTGGCGGGGCTCGAGGCCCACCATCGCGTGCTCGAGATCGGCACCGGCAGCGGCTACCAGACGCTGCTGCTGTCGTCGCTCGTCGAGCGGGTGTTCAGCGTGGAACGCGTGGCCGAGCTGCTGCGCCATGCGCAACGGCGGCTCGACGCCGCGGCCGCGCGCAACGTGGCGCTGCGTCACGGTGACGGCAGCCTCGGCTGGCAGGACTTTGCACCCTATGATAGGGTCCTCGTCGCCGCTGCGGCACCCCGTGTTCCCGACGCCTTGCGCGCTCAGTTGGGGGAACGGGGTGTTCTCGTTCTGCCCGTGGGCGGTGCGCAGTCCCAGCATCTCGAGGTGTGGACGCGCGGCCGGGACGGCTCGTGGCAGAGCCGCATACACGACGAGTGCCGATTCGTTCCGCTGCTGGGCCACGACGCCTGGCGGAGCGAGCCGGAACCAACATGAACGTTGTCGGGGCGTGGCTCAGCCTGGTAGAGCACCTGGTTCGGGACCAGGGGGTCGGAGGTTCAAATCCTCTCGCCCCGACCATTTCATTCGGGCGACGGCGATCGAGTCGCCCGATTTCGTTGCATGGCCGTTCGTCCGCGCCGCGCAGGATCGCGCCCGCGCAGTCCACCCGGTGACGAGATCGATGCCCGCCGTTCCGCAGCGCCTGGGGTTTCTCGAGCGTCTCGCCGGCGCGCTCTCCGGCGCCGCGGCCGCGAAGGCGCTGCCCGTGGCCGAGTACGAGTCGCTGCTCGTCGACCCCGAGTTCGACGACGGCGAATTCGTGCGGTTCCGCGAGCGCGCCGCGCACCTCGGCATCGAGCTGCCCGAGGACGAACCCGGTCCCACCGAGCACTCGCGGCCGGCGCACCCGCCGTTCATTGGCGCCGACCGCGATCTGCTCGATCTCTATCTGGACGAAATCGGCCGCATCCCGCTGCTCGCGCATCCCGAGTTGCTGGCACTCGCGGTGCGGCACCGCGCCGGCGACCCCGACGCGCGCCGTCGGATCATCCTCGCCAATCTGCGGCTGGTGGTGTATGTCGCACGCCCGTATCGCAATCGCGGCCTGGCGATGCTCGACCTGATCGAGGAGGGCAACCTCGGGCTGATCGCGGCGGTGGACCGATTCGAGCCGGAGCGCGGGCTCAGGTTCAGCACCTACGCCACGATCTGGATCCGCCAGTCGGTTCTGCGCGGCATCGCGGAGCAGTCACGCTCGGTGCGCATCCCGGTGCAGATGTTCCAGCAGGTGCACCGCTATCTGCGCGCCGAGCGCCTGCTGCGGGCGCGGCTGTCGGGCGAGCCCCAGGTGGCGGAGCTGGCGCGCGAGCTCGGCATCTCGACCGCACGCGTCGAGCGCCTGGCCGCGCTCATCACCAGCCTCAAATCGCTCGACGAGAGCACCGGCATCGAGGCGTTCGAGCAGTTGAGCGCCGAGGATCTCGGCGAGCCCGTGCTGTCGGTGGAGCAGCTCGTCGAGCGCCAGCTCCAGCACGAGCATGTCGACCGCCTGCTGCGCTCGCTGGGGCCGCGCGAAGAGCAGATCCTGCGCATCCGCTACGGTTTTCACGATGGCGTCGGACGCACGCTGGCGCAGACCGGCGAGCACTTCGGCATCACGCGGGAACGCGTGCGGCAGATCGAAGCGCGTGCGCTCGCCAAACTCAGGGATGCGCTCGAGCTGCCGTGGCCCGGGCTCGCGCACGAACCCACCATCCACTGACCGGCCGCCGTCCCGCCGACGGGACGCGCCGGGTTCGCGAAGGAGCCTCAATCCATGCCCGCATCGCCCGGATTCGACCTGCGCCGCTACGTTCGCGACGTTCCGGATTTCCCGAAACGCGGCATCCTGTTCCGCGACATCACGCCGCTGCTGCAGACGCCCGCGGCGCTGGCGGCGTCGATCACGGAGCTCGCGGAACGGACGCCGCGGCCGGACGCGGTGATCGCGATCGAATCGCGCGGCTTCATCTTCGGCACCGGTCTCGCGCTGCACTGGCAGGCGCCGCTGGTGCCGGCGCGCAAGTTCGGCAAGCTGCCGGGCAAGACGGTGCGTGAGGTGTACTCGCTCGAATACGGCGAGGATTCGCTGGAACTGCTCACCGACGCGCTCGAGCCGGGAGCGTCGGTGGTGATCGTCGATGACCTGCTCGCCACCGGGGGCACCGCCCGCGCGACCGTGCGGCTCGCGGAACAGCTCGGCGCCCGGGTGGCCGCCGTGCTGTTCGTCATCGAACTCAAAGGCCTGGGCGGCCGCGAACGCCTCGCCGGGAAGACCGTTCACTCTTTGATGGAACTCCCCGGATAGCCGCCGGACGTCAGCGCGCCCCAACGGCGTTCGGTTCGGAGTAGCTCGCCAGCTCCTTGCGGAACGCCGCGATCGAGCGGTCGGAGCGCTGGCCTTCCGGGAGCGCCTCGGCGTAGCGCACCGCCTCCACGAGCGTGGCACGCGCGGCCGTCGAGTCGCCGGCACCGGCCTGGATCTGGGCGCGGGTGTCGTAGATCCGCAGCTTGCGCGGGCCGTACGCGAGCGTCATGGCCTCGGTCGAGGCGGCGAGCGCCTTGTCCCACTGCTTCATCGCGTTGTACGCCATGGCCAGCCGCGCGAGGGGATTGTAGTCGCCCGGAAACTCCCGGTGCGACTGGTCGAGCATCGGGATCGCGCGCGCAGGCTCACCGAGCTCGAGATAGGCGGACAGGCGGTGGGGATCGAACACCGCGCGCTGTTCCGGCGACCTGGCGCGCGCGGCTTCATGCTCGAGGAACGCCGCCCACTCGGCGGCCACCCGCTGGTGCCCGGCCGTGTCGTTCGCATCGCTGCGGGCGTCGACCAGCGAGCCATAGAGGCTCGAGCGATCGTCCGCGGCGATGTCGAGCGTGCGGTCGGCCAGCACGCGTCGTGCGGCGGTCTCGAACTCGGCGATCGACGCCGCCCGGCCCGGATGGTCCGCCGGCAGCGAGATCGCACCGTCGAGGCCCGACGCCGCGGCCACGGCCTCGCTCGGGGTGCCGTGGAGTCGCGGCAGCGCGGAGCGCGCGAGGGTCAGCGTGGCCTCGGTCCGGTCGGCCTGCGAATCGCTGTACAGCAATGCCTCGACGACGCGCCCGTAGGCGGGCCAGGCCGCCGGCGCCCCGGCCAGCACCTGCTCGTACGCGGGTGCGGCGGCGGCATAGGCGCCGGCCCCGTAGAGGCTGTCGGCACGCGCGAGCCGGGACCCGAACGTGGTGCCGGCTCGCGACGCGAGGGGATCGCTGTTCGCGAGCTTGTGGAGCTGGGCGACGGTCATGGCGCCCACCCAGCGCACCGCGACCTGCTCGTCGGCGGGATCCACGACGAAGAACGTCGGAATCGCCCGCACCGGGAACTTCCGCGCGAACGCTGCGTTCGATGCCTTCTCGGTGTTGATGTCGAGCCACACGAACCGCCCGGCATCGCGCGCGAGCGACGGATCGTTCAGCACGAACGCCTTCATGGACCGGCACGTATGGCACCACGGCGCCGAGGCGTCGACGAACAGCGGCAGCCGTTTCGCGCGCGCTGCGGCCAGCGCACGGTCGTAGTCGTCCTCGATGAATGGCAGCACGGCATGGGCGGCGGCGGGCGCGACCGTGGCCGCACGAGCGGACGCGGGATGCGATGCGGCGGCCGGAGCCGGGGCGATCGCGAGCAGGCACAGCATGAGGATGGAGTTCATGCGGGAATGCTAGCAGAGCGCGTGGCTCACGTCAGGGACATCCGTGTAAGATCGGCATCGATCGCCTTGGCAGGTCGGTCGAACGGCGCCTCGCGGCCGCGGGCTTGAGCCCGCAAGTTCTTGCCGCGCATGTGCCGCGGCGCCGGGGTCCTTCGATCGCGGCTTTTCGGCTCGCGACTTGCGAGGCGATTCATCGACGGCGCTCCTGCGCCAAAAACGGAATGCCGGAACCGCGTTCACACCCTCGATGCGCGTGCGCTCCCGGTCTGACAGCTCTGGCCCCGCACCCGGTTTCACCGGCAACGTCAAGGATGGGACATGCCGCTTCGCCACCCCGCCGCACTTCCGTGGGCACTATTCGCCATGACCCTGCTCGCCTTGCCGCCCACGGCCTCCGCCTCGGGTACGTTCTACGTCGACGCCTCGAACACCAACTGCTCCACCGCGACCGGCACGATCGCGAGCCCCTACTGCACGATCTCGGCCGCCGCCGCCGCGCGCGGGGGGCCCGGCACGACGCTCGTCGTCAAGCCTGGGATCTATCGCGAGCAGGTCATCGTGCCGGCCTCGGGTGCTCCGGGGGCGCCATTCGTGATCCAGGCGTCGGGCTTGGGCGTGGTGCTCGAAGGCGCGGACGACCTGTCGAACGTGGCGCTGTGGTCGCCCGGGCCGGGGAGCGCGTGGAAGGCCGCGTCGGTGACCTGGTCCATGCGGCAGGTGATGGTCGATGGCGCGCGGCTGACGGCTGCCGCCGGCAGTCCGGACAGCCTGCCCCCCAGCGCATTCGTGTACGTGCCCGGCGCCGGCCTGTTCGTGAACCTGGGCGGCGACAACCCGGGCAAGCACCTGGTGCTCGCCGGTCGCCGAAGTGACGGGTTCCGCCTCGAGGGCCGGTCGAACGTGCGCATCGAGGGATTCGAGATTCACCGGTTCGAGGACAAGGGCATCTACGTGGTCAACGGCTCCTCGAACGACACACTGACGTCGAACGCCATCTCGCTCGATGCCGGCCAGGGCATCGGCCTGACGGGGGTTTCCAACTGCATGGTCGCGTCGAACGTGCTGTTCGACAACGGCGACCACGGCATCATCATGCTCAATGGCGTCACGGGCACCATGGTCCAGGGCAACGAGGCCTACGGCAACGCCCGGCCGACGTCACGAGCGGCGAACGGCCTCAACCTGTTCGGCTGTTCCGGCAACCGCATCGTCGGCAACCGCTGGCACAACAATCAGGATTCGGGTGTGCAGTTCACGGCCGGCTCCAACGACAACGTGTCGATCTACAACCTGTCGTGGAACAACGGCGACCATGGATTCGACCACCTGGGATCCACGGGCATCGTTCACCTCGGCGACGTGGCGTGGGGCAACCACAAGGACGGGTTCTCGGTCGAGGGCGGCTCGCCCCGCAACCAGCTGTTCAACTGCATCGCGACCGACAACGGCCTCACGACGGGCGAGTACGACCTGTGGGTCGACAGCACGTCCGCCGTGGGGCTGGTCTCGAATTCGAACCTGTTCTGGAACTCGACGGCGCAGTACCCGGTGAAATGGGGGCCGGTCAAGTACCTCCACGTCACGGACTATGCGGCCGCCACCGGTCAGGACACCCGGTCGTTGCAGGCCGACCCGCGATTCGCGGCGCCGGCGGCCGGCGACTTCCATCTCCTCGCGGGCTCGCCGGCCATCGACTGCGCAGACGCCGGTGTCGCAAACTGGCCCGCGCTCGACGTCGCGGGCACGGCGCGGCGCGACGATCCCAGCGTGGCGAACACCGGGCTCGGCACGCCGGACTACGCCGATCGCGGCGCGTTCGAATTCTTCTCCGACCGGCCGCCCGTGGTGACGGCACCCGATTCCGTGCGCTACGCCCGCAACGACGCATTGGATCTGACGATCACCGCGGAGGACCCCGATGGCGACGCGATCACGGCGCTGACGGCGGATCTGTCCGCGTTCGATGGCGACGCGACGTTCGTCGTGTCCGCCGACCACCGCTCCGGCCGGCTCACAGGGACACTGCCGCGTCCCGGGTCATTCCCGGTGACGTTCCGTTCGTCCAACGCGTTGAGCGGGTCGCGGACGACCGTGCTGAACGTGCGCTATCGCATCTCCGGCATCAACGCCGCCCCGACGCGCGATCTGCCCGGGTCGTCCGCACCCCCGCTCGCGCTGTCCGGCGCCCGTTCCAGCCCGGGCTCCGGGGCCGTGGAGTTCCGGCTCGACCTGCCGCGCCCGAGCCGGACGGACTGGAGCGTGTTCGACGTGCAGGGCCGCGTTCTGGCCCGCGAACAGCGCGACGATCCCGCGGGTCACGTGACGCTGCACTGGCGTCCGGACGGTCGCGCGCCCGGCAGCGGCGTGTACTTCCTGCGCGCCCGCGTCGAGGGCCGCACGTTCGTGCGCCGGTTCGTGCTCACTGGCTGAGGTCCGCTACCGGCCGGACGCCGCAACAGGTACGGTGACGCCGCGGGCGGCGGTCTTTAGAGGTCTTGGAGATCGATCGCCCTGCGGGACTCCGCGCTGCCACCGGCACCCCGCCGTCCGGCATCGCGGACCGATCGGGAGAGCGCCATGGACGATTCGCAAGCGGTGGGCGGAGGGCGGCAGCACCGCGTCGAGACGGCGCTGGCCCAGGCCCTCGAGCGGCTGGCCGCGCAGTCGGGCACGATTCATCTGAAGCAGCCGGGAGCCGACGTGCTCCAGCTCGCGGCGAGCCACGGCATCCCACCGCAGATCGAGGAGGTCGTGCGCCTCGTGCCCTGGGGCAAGGGAATGGCGGGCCTGGCGGCGCTGCGCGCCGAGCCCATCGACGCCTGCAACCTGCAAACGGACGCGAGCGGCGACGTGCGACCCGGCGCACGTGCCACCGGCGTCGCCGGCGCCATCGTCGTGCCGATGCTGCTCGACGGCCGGGTCGTGGGGACGATCGGCGTGGGTTGCGTCGCGGAGCGAACGTTCACGCCCGCCGAGACCCGCTGGCTCATGGACCGGGCGGCCGCGCTGGCGCGGGACCTGGGCTGACCCAGGACTTCCCGGCCATCCCCGGGGCCTCCGCCTGGCGGCAGGGTCCGCGATCGCCCGACCGCGGTTGTCGGGTCGTTCCGGGCGATTTGGCATATACGGCCTGTCAAGCCATTTGATAATGTAACTTGAGGCCTCATCGTCAAGCCATTTGAGATGTAACCCGAGTCGAGCTGTCCTGGCGCGATGCCAGGGCTGCAATGCGATCGAGTTTCTTCTCGATGGTCTTCGACAACTCGAA
>JBBRLX010000030.1:0-57535 GCA_038231135.1 Candidatus Eiseniibacteriota bacterium
AGTTGTTCGAGCGACGTATACTGGAACATCGAAGCCTGAGTGTTGGTCGTGCCCATCATGGGAGAGGTCTCCTTCCTGGATACGTTCCAACCTACTCGCTCCAGCGGCTCAAGTTCACCCCTTTTTCAGCAGCCTGCTAGGTGGGCCCTCAACCGTTCGAGAGGTCTCATGGCAATCGCAAGCGAGGAGTTCTTCATTTCGAAGATCAAGCAAGGCCTGGCCTCTACGGGCCAGAGTCTGTCAGCTGCGGACGAAGCATATCTGCGTGCGCCCGAGCGACAACGCCTCGAATTCGTTCAGGACTGGGCCCCGGAAGCATGCGGGCGCCGGCACTCGCCGATCAGTACGGTTCAATCGGCGTAGGGGTCTCATGATTGTGGGGGTGATCCCTCTTGCCGGAGAAGGGAAATACCTTCAACAACCACAATCCGATCAGAATGCCGATGATGAGCGCGGAACCGTCTCGGATGGTCAGAAGAACGCCAGAACGCACGGGAAATCCGAAAGCAAAAAGTGAGGAAACGCCGCCGAGCGTGATAGACATGACGGTGGCTTTGCCGAGCATTACGGCCGGAGCAATGAGTTCTGGCGCAAGGAGTTTAGCCGTCGTAGGAAGATCCTTGAGAGTGTACGTGCCCTCTCGGGAAAAGGTACTGCGAAGAACCAAAAAGACAATCGCCATGAGAAGCAAAGGCGTCACATCATCAAAGACGCCTAAGACGGGTCTTGAGAAGAATGAGCGCAAGAACGCCACAAGGACGTACGTGACGAACAGTACGACTCCTAGGAGTGCACCCCGGACAATTATTAAGATGGGTGACAGTTGCCGCACAGATCCGAGGAGAGTCTCCCATGGTACCGGGGGGAGCTCAGCTCTTTCTTGTGTCGTCATTGTGCCTTCTTGTCGGGATGGTCAAAGTGGACGGCTTTGAGATGAAGGAACTCGAAGATCAAATAGCCTACGAACACAACCGTCAACGAAAGACCCTTCAGGGTGGCAATCGCCTCGACCCACGGCCCGTGAACGTCAAGCATGTGCAGGAGTCGCTCAAGCAGATAAATGCTGCAGAAGCAGACGCCCGAAAGAATTGTAGCACCCACGATACCGAGCATAGCTTGAGCCAAGAGAAGGCCCTGCCAACCCAACGCTCTCCGCCAGGTTTCTTGGGTCGGCTTCCTCTGGCCGCTCAACTGATTAACTTTCCATGTCCCATTAATGCGCAAATTGGCCCAAATCCGAACGGGCGTCAAGAATCTGTCCGGCGGGCAAGAAGCCCGAGAAGCAAGACCACCCGCCAGCGCCCCCGGGCCGGAAAGCCCGCGTATAAACCGCCGCGCCGGGACGAAGAGAGGAGATGGCCTATGGGAAGGGGGAAAGGGGGAAGGGCAGGTGAGGCGGCCGATCCGTTCAGCGATCCCGAACTTGTGCCCGCGGTCCTCGCGGGCGTCGAGTACGGTGACCCTGCCGCCATGCGGGCCTTCGCTACCCTGCTCGTGATCATACCCGGAGCCGGTGTCGGTGCCGCCGCGACGACCCTGCGGCGGTACCGCGCGGGAACCCTCCGCTCGCCGGGGGCGAGGAAGGTGGCGGCGCCGGAGCGCAAGGTAGTCGCGTACCGATTCGACCGCGGGGCCGGGAAAAATGAGCAGGTGTGGGCGACCGTCGAGCGGTTCAAGGGCCGCGAGTGCATTCACCTGCGAACCTACTTCCTCGGCCGCACGGGCGACTACATCCCCACCCGGCGCGGCGTCAGCATCCCCATGACTCAGTTCGTCGAGCTCGCGAAAGCCGTCCTTGCCCTTGCCGCCGAGATCGCACGTTGGCCCGCTGCTCCGGCCAACTCGCCTGAGGCCGTCGAGCCGGAAGGCGCTGCCGCGACCTGGAACCCTGAACACGAGAACCCGGGGACTCTCGACGCCCGCAGTTGACGGTATGACATTCGGTATGCCAAACGTACCGGCAGAACGCTACGAATCGGACGTCACCGGCGTCGCGACCGCGCCATAAGCCGTTGAATCGCACCAACCGTACTTATTCAGTGGCGTCCCCAACGGGATTCGAACCCGTGTCGCCGCCGTGAAAGGGCGGTGTCCTAGGCCGAGAATAGGCCAAATTCGAAGGTGTCACGCATGAAGCCTCAATGGGTTAGCGCCCGTTGGGGCTTCGCTCTTTGCGCAAAACCGTAGCAGAAACCGTAGCAGGCGGCTTCCGTGAGGTCAGCGCGACCGTAGCAGGCAGATCGAATCGCGGAGTTGGCTCGGAGGGCAGCCGAGAGCCGAGTGGGATGGTCTTCGCGATTGGATCGTGCTCCCTCGCGTCACTTTCCATCTCCGCCCCGAGCCTCCTGGATTCAGCGACGACTTCCCCGATTGCCACGACGAAACTCCCCAAGCCCCTGCCCCAGCGCCGACCTGAGGCGGTCTATGTGCGGGCCAGAAAATCCAATTGATTTTCGCCGAGTTCCCGGTTCATTCGCGCAAGCGGCTGTGTCAGAATGCGATGAAGCACAGTCCTGGGTGTCAATCTTGACTTTCGAAATCAATGAAGAATTCAAGTTGGCCTTCTAGCTCTTCGGGCATCGTTTTTGGCCCTGAGTCATCCGCCCGCTGGTCCAAGTCTTGCCCATCGGGGTCCGAAGGCCGGAGTCCAGTCGCCGAAGTTGTAAGAATCGTCGACGGTAACGGCTTATGCGCTTTGAGCTTCATCGCCTCAGTTTCCCCGACAGCCCTTTCATGGAGAACCGACAATGCGCCGGATTCTAATTGAACTCGTTCTGCTCACGACCCTTGTCAGAACTGCGCATGCGGTTGATTGCTACCGCCCCGCACCCGTTCCCGCGGGCCTAGCCGTCTCGGCAACCGATGATGGAGTTGCAAGGACATACGCCATCAGCTTTGCACCGGATTCCAGTTGGATATCTGCCTGGGGCGGCCGGACCAGTGGCGGCATCGATGGCCGATGGAGCGCCTGGTGGTGCTTCGGTGACGGTTTCCGGACGAGCACCGTGAATTCAAACGTTGTGTTTGGTAACGGTATCGAAGTTCCGGTTGTGTTTACAGATCATTCCGTCCAATTTGCGATCCCTTCAAAGTTCTTTGTGAGCCCCAACTGGGCGATGCACATCGACGGAACGATCGACAGCTCCGAGCCCGACACCTGTCCTGGTCCCGACTTCTCAGGAACCGTCGTTGACCCGACACCTGTGTCCCATGCGTCTCTGGGTCGGCTAAAAGCACGCTATCGCTCGGGTACGCCATGAACCGCGCGATGAGCGCGAGAGGCGCTATCGGCGCGAGCCTCGTCGTCATTGCGTTGGCAAAGGCAGGAACCGCCGTCGCAACCGAGACAGGTTCTACCGACCTCCCGCCCAATTGGATCGCCGGGCAGATCTCCACGGACTCAGTCTTGACCGCAGCTGCCCCCGGACCGGAATACGTGCTCTACGGTGATCTCACGGTGACCGCAACTGGCAAGTTGACTCTTCAGCCGGGAGTCACGATTCGCGCGGTTGCGAACAGCGACTTCTTCGCGTCGGGGAATGATCCGAAAAGAGCAGAGCTGCTGATTTACGGTCAACTTGTGGCGACCGGTGAGGATCGGCAAGGTGGGAGGATTACGCTCCAATCGGACGGTTCGGCGGCAGCTTGGGGAGGTCTATATTTTGCTCCAGGAGCAACGTGTGATCTTCGTAATTGCAACATCCTTGACGCTCCCATTGGAATACGGAGCGCTGTACCTGTAACACTAAACAAGTGCGAAGTGCTCAATTGTGTGACCGGAATAATGTTGTTGTCGAATTACATAATCCATCTAAGCGGATGTCATTTTGACGTAACAAATGGCATTGCTACCAATGTGGATTTTCCTGCCAGTCCAAATCGAGTAACCGGAAGTATTGGTGCATGTTCATTCACCGGACATGGCGGTATCGGGCTTTACAATGTCTTAGGCGACCTATTTACAACAGTTGACAGTACGCATGTGGTGCCATCCAGCTTTAGTGGGTTTGGAATAGCAGTATACTCTATTCTCCATAGTTATATCCGTAATGTACTTTTTACAGACAATAGCGTTAATTTGGGTAGCGGTGATTGCGTAATGGATTATTGCACCTGTTATGGTGGATTTGTAACAATTGAACGGATTCGAAATAGCGTCCTGGTTGCCGCTGGAATAAATACATGCACAGACTTGTACAAATCGGTAATGTGGCAAATGAATATCCCAGACTGTGGAACGCGAACCGACATCGCCTACTACGACCCGGATCTTGGCCCCAACTATGATCTCCTCCCGGCGTCGCTCTTCACCAATTACAGCACGTCCGGTGGCAAGATCGGAGCCTTCGGGCCCGGGGGATCGGAGAACCTCAGCGTGGCCTCCCCGATTGCCAGCCGTTTGCGACTGAGGATCACGCCAAACCCATCACACGGCAATTTTGCAATCGACGTTACTTCGGCCACCACCGCGACGCTCTCGATTCACGATATCAGCGGACGCACCGTCATGGCCAAGAGCGTCAGCCCGGGTGTTCAGCGATGGACCGAGGGCGGAGCGATCGTCCTTCCGCCGGGCAAGTACTGGGTCGCTGCGCGGTCGGCTGAAGGTAGCGCGATCATGGCGCTGACGATTCTCAGATGATGCCCCCGGTGGTTAAAAAATCGTTGAGCCCGATGAATCGCGGGTCGATGGTTCGAGCAGGCCTATAATTCATTAGCCCAACGCCAGTCGCGCCGAAAGACGGTCTGACACGGAAGCGGAGTAATGGCAGAAGGCTCGGGGGGCAGGCCATGAGAACCCTCCGTTCGAGGAAACTACCTCATGGCCACTTACACAGAAGACGTTACACTCCCATTCACTCCGCACTCGGTGCCGACCGCATTTAGTGCCTGCGAAAGAGAAGGAGCTAGCAATGCCATCGGTACCGCCTGCGACAGGAACTGCCAGGCCCCACCTTAGGGCGCTCGCCCCATTCCTGATCCTGTGCCTCTTGTTCCTAAACACGGTTGCCGCTAGGCCCGCATCAGCCAGCTATCTCTTCGAAGAGCCCATCCCAAGTGTGCCTATTCCGATCTACCCACAGTCCGGCACAACGGGCGACTTTAACGAGGACGGCGTTCCTGACATAATCGTAACCGGTACTGGCGGATATACGCTCCTGTTGCTTATCGGCAATGGTGACGGCACCTTCCGCCCGCCGATAGATCTCTCGCCGGGACTGCCACCCACTTCCGTGACTACCGTTGATCTCAACGGTGATGGTCACCTCGACCTCGTATTTGGCAGTGTGGATGGCTTCGATAACATCGACGTGCAACTGGGCAATGGGGATGGCACGTTCCAAGTCCCGATCGAACTTGACTTGGGAAGCGGTGCTCATGTTATCAACGCTGTCGCTGACTTCAACGCCGATAGTCATGCCGACATCGTCGTCACAACCACTAATTCTCCAAACGTTGCGATACTGCTCGGCACAGGCCACGGCACCTTCACCACGCAGACCCTGACCGTTCCGGGAGGTAACGCTCGTGGAGTTGCAGTCGCCGATTTCAACTCCGACGGTAAGCTCGACATAGCAGTTGCCACCAACGCTACCTCACAGTTGTCCATCTTCTACGGAACTGGCGACGGCACCTTTCAGGCAGGACCCATCTACCCGGTAGGTACGTGCAGTGGCCTAACTGCTGCTGACTTCAACAACGACGGATTAGTTGATATCGCAGTCGCCCAAATGCCAGGCATGATTGCATTGTTTTTGAATACCGGAGCCGGAGCTTTCGCGCGCCAGCCAGATGGTGCTGCGATCGGACCATTGATTCATGGATGCAGGAGTGCTGACATCAACGGGGATGGATACATTGATCTGATAGCGCTTGTCAGGGATTCCGTCGATGTAATGCTTGGCCGTGGCGATGGCACATTTGCGCCCGCATTGCTATCGATACTTCCCGATCAGGCATACGCCATGATCCTAAGCGATATAAATCGTGATGGTAACATAGATATCGTCGTCACGCGTAGTAGCGTTACTGCTATGTCAATCCTAATTAACGCTGCGAGTACGAAGAGCTGCCCCGGCGTCACCGCGGAGTTTGCGGCCGATGTCTTGTCTGGGCCGGCACCACTCTCTGTGCAATTTACAAACATGTCATCAAGTAATGCGAGCGTATCATGGGACTTTGAAAACGATGGCATCTATGATTCCAATGAGCAAAACCCTCTCCACGTATACTCGACGCCCGGGATTTACTCGGTGCGATTGAAGGCATCGACAGATTCATGCTTTAATTCACTGGTACGGCCGCTCTGGGTCAACGTTCTGCACCAATACCGCGATACACTTGCGATTGGTTCATCAAGAGTCATCACGGTGGCAGATACTGTGCAACTTGCCGTCACCTCGATGGGCGTTGATCCAATTGGGGTGCTTTCGGTGTACTTCAGCTATCCTTCCGACAAGTTGGAATTCCTCGGGATACAGGACCAGGTCCCGGGTCGCTCCCTATCTGCGGGCATCGTAGGTGGGCGTGTATCCGTTCAGTGGTTCGACGCCAGTGGAGGTAGCGACCCAATTGCGGCTAATGTCGGGCCACTATTCAAATTGAAGTTTCGTCACATCGGACCATTCCAAGATTCGGTTCGCGTTGAGTTTGATCGGTCGCTGTGTGGTATAGGTGGACCAGACGGAACACAATTGGCGGACGTGCTATTCAGGGACACTCCTCCATACGGGACGGTCGTGCTGAACATTCCGACGGCGTCGGTTGGCGGTAATGTCACGTACTACTTGTCCGGACTCGCCGTGCCAGGCGCGATATTGAAGATGGGAGCGCCAAATACCAGTGTCGTATCCGACAGCACAGGCGCATTTGTGTTTACCCCGTATCCTCTTGGCTCGTATGTCCTCAGTGTCTCGAAGGTTAGCGACCTTCAGGGCATAAACGCCCTTGATGCGCTAAAGGTCGTGCGGCACAGCTCTGGCGTAGAGCTATTTGGCAACCCGCGTCAGGTCATGGCTGCTGACGTTAATCTCGACGGTGCCGTCAATGCATTTGACGCCACAAAGATTTTGCGGGCGGCTGTGGGATTGCAAGCGTTACCCTCTGGCAACTGGAAGTTCATCCCAGATTCGGTGACTCTTGCTCCTCTAGATCGTGACGCCCTCCGTGAGAACTTTGTTGCGGTCCGGATGGGTGACGTTAATGCTGACTGGCACCCTGACAGCGAGATTGGAATCACTCTGGCGTCCCGCGGAAGTATTGCGATGCCGGTCCAAACGCTGCATTCTGTGGAAGAGCTTGTGACTCCGGACGTTTCGATACCGGACACAGTGGCGCGAGCAGGCGGCACCGTAGCCATCCCGGTGCGGTTCAAGGGCTTTAATGGAATTGGGGCAGTGTCGCTACGCATACGGTTCGATCCCGCTGTACTAACATATGGTGGCATATCCAGCGGCATTGCCGGGATTGTGTTTACATCTAATGTGATTGGCAATGAAGTGCGGATTGAGTGGTTTGACACTACGGCAGGCGCGAATCCGATTGCGGTTGCCGGCGGAACACTTCTGACGGCAACGTTCAACGTTGTCGGAAATTGGGGCACCGAATCGAAGCTTCAGTTCACGACGGCCTCTGCCTTCGGCAACGCAACGGGTTCTCCCCTAGCGGCAACCTTTGAGAATGGCGCGGTGCGAATTCGGAGTACAACTGGAGTCACAAGCCCACAGCCGGCGTGGCAACTTGAGCTGGCGGGGTTGCAACCGAACCCTTGCAGCGGCCGAGGGAAGCTCAGTTTCGTGCTTCCGGAGAAGGGCTTTGTAGGACTTGACCTCTTCGATGTGACCGGGCGGAGAGTGTGGCGCGTGCTTGGGGCCATCTTGAGTGGAGGACCCCACTCCATCGACTTTGACGGAAGTGGCGAGGGCGAGAAGCCACTGCCATCGGGGGTCTACCTTTTGCGCCTGACTTTCAGCGGACGCCAGCAGACTCAACGGGTGGCTGTGGTGCGATAAGGTAACCGTCGTCTGACGCCCACCCTTCCCTAGGTCGGCTCGTGCTCATCCCGTGAGAGGTGTTCGCGACGGGCATGTCACTGGGGGAGGGGGTCGGCATGCGATCCAAGGCGTCACGAGGCTGGCACCCCTGCCGAGCGCGTGGCGGTGGCGAGGCCCGAAGGTCCGGGGAGCCCCAAATCGAACGTGACGAGGCAAAGGGGTCATCCGGACCCCCGGCATCTGCGAACGGCAGCCGCTCCACCCGCGTCCCGCCGCAGCACGCCACCCGCACCAGCTGCACCTCCAGGTACGTCTCCACGTCGCCGACCGAGCAGTCCCGCAGCCGGATCGATTCAGTCCATCTGCGACAACGTAGTGGTTCAGCCAGTTGGTCTGCTCGATGTCACGGAGGAAGGCGCGGTCGCGTTCCATAAGTCCATCAGACCTTCCTGCTTGATCCTTCTCGACATTCATTCCTGATCCCTTCCCTCAAGCCAACTTCCTGGCGATCTCTTCGTCGAGAATCTCGCGCACGGTCAGCGGGATGATCACCTTCCCCGTCTTCTTGAAGAACGCACCAATCTCACGGGTCGCATCGCTGGTGAAATCGAAGCTGACGATGAACCCCTTCGTCCGGTCATTCCGCATCATCGCGGCCTCGAACGAGTCGATGTCCGGCCTCCCCACCTTGTCCTTCTGCTTCACCTGAATCGGATACCAGATGTCCATGAAGTCGAGAAACCCCTCCTTCACACCCTTCCGTTCGGGCGTGGCGGACACGGGGTAGATTTTTCCGTCGATGCCCATGTCACCGACCTGGACCTTGTTCGGAATCCCGCCGAGGGCAATCACGGCCCAGTTCTCGAACTCGAACGGCGGCATCTCGCGAAGCTGTTTCTCGCTCCTCGGCAGGTCGCGGATCACGAAGTCCTTGCCCTCGGTGAGGCGGCAATCAGTCCAGAGCCGCTTTGCCATGACTCGGCAAGCTGTCGGAGACACGTCGATGCCGATCCACTTGCGCCCGAGAAGTTGAGCAGCCACGAGGGCTGTCCCACATCCGCAGAAGGCGTCGAGGACGATGTCGCCTTTGTTGCTGCAGGCTCTGATGATTCGGTCGAGTAACGCGACGGGCTTCTGCGTCGGGTAACCGAGCCGTTCCTCGCTCCCCGAGATCACGGGCTTGATGTCGTCCCAGAAGGTCTGGAGCGAGACTCCGGGCATCTCGTCCATGTAGTGCTTCAGCATCGGCATGCCCGTCTTGCGGTAGTAGATGAGCCCCGCGTCATGCATCTCCTGCATGTTCTCCTTCGAGTACGCCCAGTAGCGCCCCTTGTACGGCTTCGCCTTCGTTCCGTCCGGGGTCGTCCACTCGTACGACACGTCCCCGCCCGGCTTGTTGGCCGTCATGTCGGAGACTCTGAATCGCCGCCCCTTCTCGTCCTTGTAGCGGTAGTTCTGATCGAGGTAGTCGTCCGTGTACGGCGTGAACTGCTTGTTCCACGTCCACTTGTTAGACGACGAGTAGAAGAAGATCGCGTCGTGGTTCGCACCGTACCGCTTCGAGTCGCTGTGGGCGCTGCTTCGCTTCCAGACGATCTCATTCTGGAACTGATTCTCCCCGAACACTTGATCGAGCATCACCTTCACGTAGTGCGAGGCGTGCCAGTCGCAGTGGTAGTAGAAGGAGCCCGTCTTCTTGAGGACTCGGGCAAGCTCGACGCAGCGAGGGCGCATGAACTCGATGTACGCCTGGGTCGAGGCGTGTCGATCCTCAAAGGCGCGCTTCTCCTTCGTCTCGCCCCAGAACACCTCGTAGTTCCGGTTCGAGTTGAAAGGCGGGTCGATGTAGATCAGGTCCACCGAGCCGTCGGGCAGGTGCTTTAACTTCTCCAGGTTGTCGCCGCACCAGATGACGCTCGTGTCGATCCCAGTCCTTGGGGCCTTGTTCGCCACGTTTCCCTCCGGTGAAGATGAGCTATCCGTTGCCAGAGCCGGAAGATACACCAAGTTGTGGTAGGCTGCCCGTGCTCGACAACCACAACATGGAGGCTCGAAGGAACGCGAGGGCATATTGACGTGGCGAACAAGGCGTTCGGCCCGGATGGTGAGCATGGAGGACAAGATGGCGAAGCGTCGTCGCGTGGTGTCGTTGCGAGTTCCCCCAACGAACGGACCCACGCCGGATACTCATGTTCTGGGGCGCGACCTCCCCCACGACGGGCTCCCCCTACAGGAGATCAAGGCGCACTCGCTGGAGAAGTACCGCCGGCACAACTACCTTGCGAGCATGTTCGCGAACGGCATGAAGAAGAAGTGGCCTCAGCGCGCCTATATCGGGCTCTACGCTGGTGCGGGCCGAGCGAGGGTGGAAGGAACGGGCGAGATAGTCGAGACGACGGCGCTCTCGGTTATTCGGCAGCCTTTCACCAACTACATCTTCGTGGACAGCGACTCCGAGTGCATCGACGCCCTTGAAAGGCGTGTCGAAGCGCTCCAGACCGGCCACGCGCCGAAGTTTATTCGGGGCGACGTGAACGCTCAGATCGGTGAGATCAAGAACGCTCTTCCGCCCTATGGCCCTGGCAACGGCCTACTCTCCTTCTGCTTCGTGGACCCATTCAGCGCGAAGCTGAGCTTCAAGACGATTCGCTCTCTTGCCGGATACACGGTGGACTTCCTGATTTTGCTCGCGCTCGGACATGACGTGCGTCGGAACTTCCGCACCTACTATCACGACCGCTCAGACACTCGGATCGCGGACCTCCTTGATTGCCCGAACTGGCGCGAGGAGTACGAGGCCAGCGGCAAGAACATCGTGCGGTTCGTGCTGGAGAAGTTCGGTGACAACATGGTTGAACTTGGGTACCAGCCGCCGAAACCGCAGCACTACCACCCGGTGAAAGTCGGAGGCGTATTGCTCTATTTCATCGTCTTCTACAGCAAGCATCCGGTCGGTCAGGCGTTCTGGGACTCGACGTTGGTGAACGTGGACCCGCAGCTGGAGCTTCAATTCTGAGGGCACGATGAGTGACAACTCGAAGATCGAATGGACCGACGCGACGTGGAACCCGGTCACCGGGTGCAACAAGGTGAGTCCGGGCTGCAAGCACTGCTACGCGCTCCGGTTCTCCGAGCGGTTCCGCGGGACACCCGGTCACCCCTTCGAGCAGGGCTTCGACCTCCGGATGTGGCCTGAGCGCCTGAAGCTACCCCTTGCTTGGAAGATACCGAGGCGCATCTTCGTGAACTCGATGTCGGACCTGTTCCACGAGCGCGTGCCGCTCGCGTTCATCGAGCAGGTGTTCGAGACGATGGCCGCGTGTCCTCAACACCAGTTCCAAGTCCTGACGAAGCGGCCCGAGCAACTCCTCAAGTTGTGCGGCTCCCTCGATTGGCCGGAGAACGTGTGGATGGGCGTGAGCATCGAGAACGAGAAGTACGCTTTCCGCTCCGAGCTACTGCACAATGTGCCCGCGAAGGTCCGCTTCCTCTCCGTCGAGCCCCTCATCGGCCCGATCACGAAGCTCCCGCTCCGGGACATCCACTGGGTCATCGTGGGCGGCGAGTCCGGCCCTGGCGCGCGCCCCATGTTGCGGAAGTGGGTTGAGGACATCCGTCACCAGTGCCGACGAGCGGATGTAGCGTTCTTCTTTAAGCAGTGGGGCGGCGTGCGGAAGCATGAGAAGGGACGGACGCTCAACGGCCGCACCTTCGACGAGATGCCGCGTGAGCTTGTGGCAATCTGACGACTGGGGGCTAGTTCGGGTGGGGTCTGGGTGCGGCCCCCAACGCGCTCGGATTGTGCCCACGCTCGCCTGACCCCCCCACACGTTTTCCAACACCGGCGCGAGGCTCGCGCACGCAGCACTGGCAGGGCCCAGGGGGTCGGGGAGAGCCCCAAATCGAACGAGACGGGACGTTGCCCAGTTTACTTACGATTCGGAACGACGATTTTGGGTAGCAACAGGCAAGGCGAAGAGAGACGGGAAAGACCTCAAGAATACAAGAAACTGCTGGCACAAAGGATGCAAATTGCAACGGCCAAGGCATCGTATATAGAATCAGTCAAGGCGTACGACCAGAGCATCGGACGATCTAAATATATGGCTACCTTCCCTTCCCCCGTAGCCCCCGGCGGGCCGACGTGCGACCGGTTCCCGAATAGCCGGCCACCCCACAACTCATTTAATGGCAATAGGTTGCCATGTCGGTGGCCGAAGTGGCCGAAGTGGCCGGGTGGTTATAATATCTTTTCTAATGTCATTCTATTAGTTAGAGACTCTCCATCGACTGATCGGTCGGCCCCGGGAACCCGGTCAACTCGGCCCACGGCACGTCTATCGCATTGTGTTACAATGGGTTGACCGGAGGGCTGGCTTCATCAAAGTCAGCCCCAAGTCGGTCTAATCGTACCCCTGCCCCTCCAGCAATGCGCGAATCTCGGCAAACGCGGTCGTCACATAACGAGCCTTCGGCTTGCCGAGTCTCGCGGTCGCGAGCCCAAGGTTCTTCAGAGCGTATCCAATCGCCTGCAGCCGAAGACCCAGACTCATAGCGATGACTCGGATGGAAATAGGCGTCTCAACTTCGGTGCCGATGTGGCCCAACAGCCACTGAGCGATCTTGTCCTCGGGCGCACTGATTTGTTCAAGGTCTTCGTCCATGTCCATGATGAGTGAGTCGAGCACGGGCAGTTGCTCGGGAGTCGCAACCACGGCCAATGGCCAATAAAGCTGCATCAGCCGTGATCTCACATTCAGTCGAGTCACTTCCGGTAGTGGTGTGAAGAAAGTGTCGAGCCGCCACTGGAGCAGTTGATTTTGAAGATGATCACGCTCAGCCTCGAAAGACTCGGGTAGCTGGATAACCGCTTTGCGATCTTCCTTCATAGACACGGGAATGCATCGCGTCGCCAGGGCGAGATCCGGATCATGGTTGATGGCAGCGACGATCTTTGGCCCGAACACCGCGAATGAGTCAACTCGCTGGCCCTTGTCGGCGAGGTTTTTGGACTCCGTGCACCGTTCAATTGCCCCATCGCGCTCGAACCCGATCTTGAGGGCTTGGCGCATCGCCCTGTGCATGTCACTTGAAGGGTCAAACTCGGCTTCGTCAAGAATGGCCGTGCAGACGCCTAGTCGATCCAGGGTTCTCATAAGTGCTGCTGCTGTCGTTGATCCGTTCGTGGCATAGGCCTTCATGCAAATGCTCCCAATTACCTTCGCGGCGCGGCTTTTTCCCGAACCAGCAGAACCAAGCAGCTTGAGAATCGGAGCGGTCCGGCTCCGTTCGGCCAACCATGTGGCTCGGACGAAAACGGGGATAATCGGTTCAACGTCCTTCGACAGCGTTACGTACCGGGTTACAAAGGCCAGAATGGAGTCGTCCAAGTCCTGGACTGAGCCATATTGCTTAGGACTGCTTGGCAGGATCACCCTGGATTGGAGCAGCACCCCTCTTGGGGGCGGGGCCAGTCGTCTGTTACCGATATCGTAATGCTTGATCTGTCGTTGTTTCTTACCGGCGGTCCGTTCAATGAATTCAGAGCCTGAGTTGGAGGCGACGGTCTCTAGGAGCCGACCTTTGAACCGAAAGCACACCGCTGTTTCAATAATGGGCTCTTGGTTGACAGCAGCCTGTTCGGTGCGTTTGGGCGATGCAGGTGTCGTGCTGATGCGGGTGGAAAACTCTGGACTGTGTACGTCAGCCGTGATATCGTTGTTCATATAGGATGTCCGTTTCTGCCCCGGTCCTGCGTCAACAGGGCTGGGGCGTTCTGTTGTCTAAGTTAGAGCGTTGTCAAGGCCGCCGCGATGGCCTGTGAGCGATTCCGTAGAAGCCCAGTCAATGCCGAATGCCAGCGGGTCACTGCCCCAGCGCTCGGTCGGCCGCGTCCTACCTCGTAATGCGCGATTGCCGTTGGGTCCAGTTGCGCCGCAGTGCCAACCTCGCGGAAGGTCAATCCCGCCGCTAAGCGCGCCTGACGCATGTTGCGTAGATTCATCGTTTGCTCACCTCTTTTCGGAATGATAAGGGCCCCCGTCCGGAGGGGACGGTTGCCCGGGTAAAACGTTGTGCCTGCGTAAATAGCACGGTTTCGTGCATAAGGTCAATATACCACAATCAGTGGTGCTTGGCAACTCGGTTGGGGCAAGAAAGTGCTTTAAATTAGTAGTAATGCGCTTGCAATAGCGCTACAGCAGGACGATACTGTCCAACATGCCATTCAAACGGGCGGTTAGCAGGGCGCAACACATTGTCACGACGGTGAGCCTGCCGGAGAAGATGCACCGAGAATTGGCCCACGCGGCGGTTGAAGAGCGTGCGGCCCTTACGGAGCTTGTTCGGCGGGCGATCAAGGACTGGCTGAAGCAGCGTCGAAAGGGCTTGAAATCAGTGTTGTAAGAGCGAACTGCGTGAATATCTTCGGCGGAAAGGTAGGGCAGCGTGAAATTGCCGAAGGGAATGTTTCAGAGAGGAAGGAGCTACTACGTCCGGGTGTACGAGGGAGGGCAGGACCGATGGGTATCCCTTGGGTCGGACCGGGAAGCAGCCTGCGAGGAACTCAAGAAGATCCGCAAGGGTGAAGCAGCGCCGAAGCGAATAGCCGTGAAGGAAGCGGTAGAGGAGTGGCTGAAGATGTACATGGGCACGGCTCGGAACGAAAAAGGGCAGCGGTTGGCCCGTTCCAGGGCGCATAGCTACCTAGTTCCATTTCTGGGGACCAAAGCAGTGAGTGACGTCACGGCGGACCATCTGCGAGCCTTCCGGCTTCAGCTAGAACGCATGGAGTTGGCCCCGCAGACCGTGAGTCACGTGCTTTCGGACGCTCGATGCTTTTTCGGCTGGGCGGAGGAATCGCGTTTGATCCTGAAGTCACCCGTGCCGAGGCGCTTGCTGCCCCGAATCGAAGAGCGGTTGCCGGATAGGCTCTTGGACGCTGAGGTCGAGGCGCTGGCCCAGATCGATGAGCCGTTCGGATTCGTGATTCGGCTGGGGCTCGGGACGGGCATGCGATGGGGAGAGTTGTGCCGAGCGTTGCCCAGTGATCTTCAGAGCGGAATGCTCGTGATCGGCAAGAGCAAGAGCGGGAAGGTTCGCAGGGTTCCCTTGTCCCCGAGACTGCTGGACGAGTTGAAGGGCAGGGTGGGCCGACTGGTTCCATTCCGCGAAGCCGATCCGGGCACGTTCAGCTGGCATACTCGCCGGATGAGTGGCGTCGAGCGCTTTCACCCGCACATGATGCGACATACCTACGCGTGTCGTTGGATTGAGCGGGGTGGCAGCCTGCCGGCGCTTCAGCAGATCCTGGGGCACGCCTCCATCGCCACAACGCAGCGCTATGCCCGGCTGAGTGACGAGGTTGTGCGAGAGCAAGCAGTGAGAGCGTTGGCGGACGATTCCGTAGCAGATTCCGTAGCAAGCGCAGCGCGATGGTAGGCTTGCTACGTTGCTAATGTGGCGTCCCCAACGGGATTCGAACCCGTGTCGCCGCCGTGAAAGGGCGGTGTCCTAGGCCTCTAGACGATGGGGACGCAGGGGGCGCGCGGGGCGCGCCCGGAGAGCGACGCACCTTAGAGGCCGGGGCCGGGGCACCGCAAGTGGGCAGGGGCCGGGATTCGCAAGTCGGAGACGCCCGAAAAACAGATCGGGCGCCGCGACCAAACCGCCGCGACGCCCGAATCCTGTCCAACTCCTAAGACAGCTCGGCGCCCTACTTCTCCGCCGGCAGCAGCTCCCCGATCGTGAACAGCGTCGAGAACGGCACGCCGCGCTGTTGGAACACCTGCACGGCGCCCTGGCCGCGATCGACCACGGCGAGCACGCGCACGACCTGCGCCTTGTACGACTCGGCGGCTTCGGCGGCGATCATGGCGCTCTCGCCGCTCGTGATCACGTCGTCGAGGATCGCGACGCGCTTGTGGCCGGCGAGGTTGCCCTCGACCTGGCCGCGCATGCCGTGGTCCTTGGTGGTGCGGCGCACGAAGAAGCCCTCGATCGGCTTGCCCTGCTCGGCGCTGTACAGCATCAGCCCGGCAACCAGCGGATCGGCGCCCAGCGTCAGGCCGCCGACGGCGGTGACGTTCTCGTTCTGCAGCATGTCGAAGAACAGCTTCGAGATCAGGCGCAGGCCCTGCGGATGCAGGCTGGTCTTGCGCACGTCGATGTAATAGTTCGAGGTCGCCCCCGAACTCAGCACGAATTCGCCGAACCGCATGGAGCGATCGAGCAGCATCTGGCGCAGCTGATCGCGTTCAGGATGAGTCATGGTTCCTCTCGTCGAAAGGCCGCAATGTCCGAGGGAGTCTGTTTGTAAGGCGCGGCCGAAATGTTGCCGACGGTTCCAAGGATGTCAAGAACGAGCGCGCACCCGGCGGGCGCCGCGCGATGTGGTTATCGGTCGATCCTGTCGAGGTCTACATGGTGTTAAACTAAGGGAGTGTCCCACCACCGTCACCCAGCCACACTCGTTTGGATGCAACGGGCTGCCCGGCTGATTCTGAGGGCGGCCGCGCTGTTGGCGTGGGCGTCGGCGGTCGCGGCAGCACCCAACGGCCGGATCGCGCCGCCCATCGCAGCCACGAGCGCCCTGCCGGTCCGCTACGCCACCGATCGCATCGAGCTCCAGCTAAGGCCGGGGCCGGCCCGGGCTGCCCGAGCCATGCGGGCGGTCGAAGCGGCGCGACTGGGCCGTATCCCTGATTCCTACGCGTCGAGCGCCGCGCCGGATGTGCGGGTGTCACGTCTGGGTGTTGCCTCCGTCGATCGCGTGGTGGCGGCGCTGGGCGATGCGCACTACGAGCCGGAGTTCCGCGGCGAGACGCCGCCGGCCGAGGGTTCGGGCGTCACCGACTTCACGGCGTTCTATCGCGTGCGCTGGCCGCACGACGTGGCGGTCCAGGACCTGGTCGCGCAGTTGCGGTTGTTGAGCGAGGTCGCGAGCGCGGACCCGATCGCGCTGCTGCCGGTGTCGGTGTTGCCGAACGATTCGCTGTTCGCCGAGTCGTGGTGGTTCTACGACCCGCCGTCCCGGTTCGACGTCCATGGTCCCGAGGCCTGGGACCTCGTCACCGGGGATTCGGCGATCGTGGTGGGAGTGCTCGACACGGGTGTGCTGCCGTATCACCCGGACCTGGGCGGCACCGTGGTGGGACGGTCGGGCCAGATCTACACCAACGCCGTTGAAGCGGCGGGGCTGCCGGGCGTGGACGACGACGGCAATGGCTACGTCGACGACATCCACGGCTGGGACTTCGTCGACATTCCGCCCGACAACGTGCGCACGGGAGAGGACTACGCAGATCAGGATCCCGACCCCAACGATTTCGCGGGTCATGGCACAGCGGTGTCGGGCGTGGTGGGGGCGATTGCGAACAACGGCATCGGCGTCACGGGCACCGCGTGGAACGTGCGCATCATGCCGCTGCGCATCGGCTGGTCCGACACCAACGCGCCACTCGGCCTCGTCGACATGTCGTTCGTGGCGCAGGCGCTGCGCTACGCGACGTTGATGCACGTGACCGTCGTCAATTGCTCGTTCGCCACGCTCGACCAGCACGGACTGTTCGCGGCGGCCGCCGCGGCGACGCGCGCGGGCGTCACGATCGTGGCGGCGGCGGGCAACGGTGGCCAGCCGCACGAACTCGCGAGCCGCCCGGACGTCGTCGCGGTGGCCGCGACGGGGCGCGGCGATATCGTCGCCGGATTCTCGAACCTGGGTCCCTACGTCGATCTCGCGGCGCCGGGCGACCAGATCTCCACCACGTTCGTGGAGGCGACGGGCGCCGATAGCATCGGGCTGCGCCAGCCGGCCTATACGCAGATCAGCGGCACGTCGTTCTCGTCTCCGATGGTCGCGGGGGCGGTGGCGCTGCTCCAGTCCCAGCAACTCGAGCGTCACCAGCGCCCGCTGATCGCGCAAGGGGTGAAACTGCGGCTGATGGAGACGACCGACGACATCTCGGCGATCAATCCCGGGGTCACGGGATACGGCGCGGGACGGCTCGACATGTTCCGCATGCTGAACGACCGGCCGACCTCGACCGCCACGCGATTCGACGCCAGTACGGTCGGCCCGCCGGTGGTGAGATCGGTGGAGGGGGGCGTCGACCAGGTGACCTACGTCACAGACCGCCCGCAGCTCGTGGTGCTCGGTGGCCAGAGTTCAGACACGGTCGCGATCGCGAGCCTGTCGGGCCGACCGGTGCGCCAGCTCGCGGGCGGTTTCGTGAAGCCGTCTCCCGGCGCGCCGCTCGGGGGCTACGGCCTGTTCACCGGCGCCGCGAACGGCACCCTGCTCGGGTTGAACGAACGCGGCGACGTCCTGCCGGGCTGGCCGGTCACGACGGGCGGCGTGTTCGCGCGGCCATCGGGAGGTCCCGCGCTCGGCGACCTCGACGGCGACGGCACGCTGGAAGTGGTGTGCGGCACCGAGGACGGCAAGGTGCACGCGTGGCATGCCGACGGCAGCGTGGTGCGGGGTTTCCCGGTGGTGGTGAGCCCGGCGGGGGTGAAGGCGCCGGTGGCGCTCGCGGATCTCGATGGTGACGGCGCGGTCGAAATCGTGGCGGCGTGCGCGGACGGTGAAGTGCACCTGCTGAAGGGCGACGGCAGCGAGGAGCCCGGCTGGCCGGTGTTCATCGATCCATCCCCGGTGGCGCCGGTGGTGACGCGCTTCAGCCGCGGCGCGCCCGCGGTGATCGTGCTCGCGGCCGGCAGCACGCTGCATGCGTACAACCGCTCGAGCCTCGAACGGTTCCAGACGCCGCTCACCGGCAACGTGATCCAGGACCCGGCGCTCGGCGACTTCGACGGCGACGGCGTCGATGAAATCGTGCTCGCGCTCGATTCGGACCAGATCGCGGTGATCGATTCGACGGGCGCCGAGGTTGCGGGAACGCCGATCGAGATCACGGGCATCCCGGGGAGCCCGCCGCTCGTGGGCGGCTTGAGCCCCGGCGGCCGCGACGTGCTGGTCCTCGACGGCACCGATCTCGCGGCGTACGCGCTCGACGGTTCGCGGCACGGAGGATTCCCGAAGCCGGGCGGCGCGGGCCAGGCGCCCACGCTGCTCGACATCGACGGCGACGGCGCCACCGAGGTGCTGGCGGGCACCGGCACCGATTCGATCCTCTACGTGTACGACGCGGGGGACAGTTCGGCCAGGACGCCGGTGCGGGGCTGGAGCACGCCGCGCGGCGACTTCGCGCGCACCGGCAGCCGCGACATCGGCCCGCCGTCGCCGGTGCACGACCTGCACGCCACCGCGACGACCGACTCCACGCTGCGGTTCGAATGGACGGCACCCGGCAACGAGGGCCCGGCGGTGTCGCCCGTCGTGTTCACGATCGCGATCGCTCCGGATACGCTGACGCCGGCCACGTTCGACACCGCGGCGACGCGCACGATCTCCACGCTCGCGGGCGCCGGCGACCTGCTGTCGACCACGTTCGATCACCTCACGGCGAACACGCGCTACGTGGTGGCGCTCGTCACCACCGACGCGGCGGGCAACCGGTCGCGGCTGTCGAACTTCGCCGGGGCGTTCACATCGTTCGGCGGCCCGCTGGCGAACCGCCCGGGGCCGGGCCTCGTCGCGCGGTTCGCCCCGTCACGGCTGCCGGTCGAATGGTTCTGGCGCGCGCCCAACACCGGGACGTCCAAGCGCATCCAGTTGTTCGACGTGACCGGCCGGCGGCTGCGCACGCTCGACGCGGGCAGCGGCACCGAGGGGATGGTGCAATGGAACGGCCGGGACGATGGTGGAGCATCGGTCCCGGCCGGTGTGTATTTTGCGCGCCTGATCAGCGGATCCCTCCACGTCCAGGCGCGCGTCGTGCTCATTCCCTGAGCACGCGAATCGAATTACTCGGTCGTGCCCTTGAATCCCGGGCGGCCCGGATTGCCGTTGTTGCCGCCGCCCGTCGCGATCACGGGCACCATGGTGCTGAACTCGCTCGAGTACGCGCTGAGGTTGCCGGAGGTATCGACGGCCCGCACGCGGAAGACTTCCGAGCCGGTCATCGTCAGGCGGAACGAATTCGTGGTGGACTGGCCGATCATCACGTACGCATTGTCGCGCGACGGATCGGGCTGGTACTGATACACCTGATAGCCGGCGAGATCGGAGGCCGTGCTCGGCGCCCACGTCAGGTCGTTGCCTTCGGGAGCGGTCATGAGGGCGACCGTTTCGGGGGCCGACGGCGGGGTCGAATCGAGGGTCTGCGAGACACCTGTGGGAGAAGCACTCTTGCCGCATCCGTACATGGAAACCAGAGCGACCGCGGCGAGAGTTGCGAGCATGATGCGTGCGAGCTTCACAGCAGCGCCTCCTTGCGAGTATCGAATGATGCGGGGCCGGCAACGGCCGGGACCCGAGGGGGTATCAAGACGCCAGGCCTTCGCTGCAACGTCGGTGCCAGCCTTGGGAATTCGGGGGGATGACGATGCCGCATGGAGTTGGGGGTTTCGGCCCGGGCTCAGTCCCCGTGCAACGCGCGTGATGCGACCGCGGAGCACATGCGGGATGCAACAGGCCGTGGGTGACCGCGCGCCGGCCGGGGCACGGGTGCACTCGGCGTTCGCGATGGCGCTGCTGGTGCTGCTGGCGTCGTGCGGCAGCGCGACGCCGCATCGAGCAGGCGCGGACGCCGCGACGTCGCGAGCGGCCGCCGATTCGGCGGCGCTGTCGGATTCGCTCCCGCCCGGGGCGGCCGCGGCGTTCCTGCCGCCGGTGCAGCACCTGCCGCTCGATCCGCCGCTCGTGGTCACCGACGACTTCGGCGAGCGGCGCGGCAACCACTTCCATGCCGCACTCGATCTGTCGACCGGCCACCGGGTCGGCCGCGAGGTGTTCGCGCCGGGCGCCGGAGTCATCGAGCGCGTGCGCGCGTCGGGCGGCGGCTATGGGCGGTCGATCTACCTGCACGCGGACGACGGACGCACCTACGTGTTCGGTCATCTCGACGCGTTCGACGAGCCGCTGGCAAGCTTCGTGGATTCGCTGCAGCGCGCAACCGGCGCCTATGAACAGGACGTGTCGCCGCCGCCGGGCCGGTTCCGCGTGACGGCCGGCGCGCGCATCGCCTGGAGCGGCGAGAGCGGCGTGGGACCGCCGCATCTGCACGTCGAGGTGCGGCTCGGCGACATGGCGATGAATCCGCTGCGCGCCGGTCTCGCGCAGCCCGACACGCGCGTCCCTGTGATCCGCCGCGTGGTGATCGAGCCCGCCGACGAGCGGTCGTACGTCGAGCGCCGTCCGCTGCCGTTCGAGTGGCGGCCGGAGGGGAGCGCGCCGGCGCGCGTCCGCACCCGCACGCGGCGGCGACTCGCGAAGGCGCCCGCCGGAATTGCGCGCGACACGGTCGTCGTCGAGGGCCGGGTTCGCGTGCGGGTGGACGCGCAGGATGGCTTCGAGGCGACGCGCTTCGGCATGGCGCCGTATTCGATTGCCGTGGAATTCGGCGACGCGCGGGTGGAGTCGCGCTACGACAGCCTGTCGTGGGCCACCGACATGCCCGACGTGGATCAGGTCTACGAGGGCGAGACCACGCGGCTGTGGGACCCGGCGTTCCGGCCGCGCGCGCTGCGCGTGCGGGGCCGGGCGGCCACGTTCGAGGTGCGCCCCGGTGACCCGCCGCGGCCGCTGCGCGTCACGGCGCGCGATGTCGCCGGCAACGCCACGGCGCGCGTGCTGTGGCTCGTGCCGCCCGCCGTCCCCGGACCCGACACGTCCGGGGCCGGGCCGCGGATCGCGGGCGCGTTCGGAGTGAGCTACGAGGTCGCGGGGCCGGGTTGCCTGCGCGTGATCGTGCGCGGCGCGCCGCGCGCGAGCCAGGGGGTGACCGTCGCGCTGCCGCCGCAGGTGGCGCCGGTCAACGCCACGTGCGCCGGCGATGCCTGGGTCGCCACGATCCGTGTCGAGCATGCTGTCGATGCGTCGCTGATCGTGCGCGGCCGCAATGGGTCCGGCGACTGGCAGCGCGAACAACCACTGCGTGCGATTCCCGCAAACGCGGGCGGCCCGGGCGTGTTCGAAGCGAACGGCTGGCATGTTGCGCCCGGCGCCGGCTACGACCCCATGGTCCTGGTGGTGGGGCGCACGACTCCGCGGGCCGCGGCGGAGCTGCGACCCACGGGCGATGCGCTGTCGCTCGGGCCGGTGGCGATGCCGCTGCGCACGCCGTGGTCGATCACCACGCCAGCGCCGGCGGTGGTTCCGCCGCGACTCGGGCTCTATCAGTCGGAGGGTGGCGGCTGGGGCTTCGTGCGGGCGCGCCTCGACTCGGCGAAGGCATTCCATGCCGACGTGCGGCATCTCGGGCAGTTCGCGCTGTTCGAGGATCTGCGCGCGCCCCGCATCGTGACGCGCCGGCCGCCGCGTCGCGCTCCCACGGCCGCCATGCCCTATTCGCGCTGGGCGCTCGAAGCGCGTGTACGCGACGGCGGCAGCGGCATCGACGTGGCCGCGTCGCGGTTCACGGTGGATGGCGCCGTGGTGCCGACGGAGTTCGATCCCGACGCGGGAGTGCTGCGGTGGCGGCCGCGCGTGCCGCCCGCGCGCGGCGCGCATGCCTACGAGGTGACCGCCACCGATCGCGCCGGGAACGCGGCCCGGAGCACTGGACGGTTTGTGATAAATTGAGCCGGACGCGGGTCCAATTCCCCTCTCGGCACAGGACGCCATGCAACGCTCCGACTTCGTTCACCTCCACAACCACAGCGACTACTCGCTGCTCGACGGCGCCAGCTCGATCCCCCGCATGGTCCAGCGCGCGGCCGAGCTCGGCATGCCCGCGCTCGCGCTCACCGACCACGGCTCGCTGTTCGGCGCGATCGAGTTCTACAACGCGGCCCGCAAGGCGGGCGTGAAGCCGCTGGTGGGGATGGAGGCCTACGTCACGCGCGGCCGCCGCCAGGACCGCACGCGGGACACGGCGCACCACCTGGTGCTGCTGGCGCGCGACGAAATCGGGTTCCGCAACCTGATGCGGCTGTCGTCGCTCGCGTACCTCGAGGGGTTCTACTACAAGCCGCGCGTCGACCACGAGATCCTGGCGAGCCACGCGCAGGGGCTGCTCGCGCTGTCGGCATGCCCGCAGGGCGAGATCGCCAGCGACCTGCTCGACGATCGCGACGAGTCGGCGCTCACGACGGCGATGAATTACCGCGACATGTTCGGCGCCGACAACTACTACCTCGAGATCCAGAATCACGGGCTCGACATCGAGGACAAGATCCGCGGCAAGGTGCTGGAGTTGTCGCGGCGCACCGGCATTCCAGTGGTGGCGACGAACGACTGCCATTACCTGAACGCCGGCGACACCGATGCCCAGGACGTGCTGCTGTGCATCCAGACCGGCAAGACGATCACCGACACGCAGCGCATGCACGCCACCTCGAACCTGCATTTCCGCTCGGTTGCCGAGATGAAGGAGGTGTTCGCCGACACCCCCGACGCGATCGCGAACACGATCGCGGTGGCCGAGCGCTGCAACCTTCAATTGCAGTTCGGCAAGCCGCTGCTGCCGGAGTTCCCGCTGCCCGAGGGCCAGACCAGCGCCGAGGACTACCTGCGCGAGTTGTCGTGGGAGGGCTTGAAAAAGCGCTTCCCCGAGCCCGGTGACGAGGTGAAGCAGCGGCTGCTCTACGAGCTCGACGTGATCATCCGCATGGGGTTCGCATCCTACATGCTGATCGTCCGCGACTTCATCGACCACGCGCGCAGCAAGGGCATCGGCGTGGGCCCGGGGCGTGGCTCGGTGGCCGGCTCGCTGGTGGCCTACTGCCTCGGCATCACGAAGGTGGACCCGCTCGAGCACTCGCTGTACTTCGAGCGGTTCCTGAACCCCGAGCGCGTGTCGATGCCCGACATCGACATCGACTTCGACGATCTGCGCCGCGGCGAGGTGATCGATTATGTGAAGGCCAAGTATGGCGACGAGAACGTCACGCAGATCATCACGTTCGGCACCATGGGCGCCAAGGGCGTGGTGCGCGACGTCGGCCGCGCGCTGGGGCTCGCGTACGCCGAAGTCGACAAGATCGCCAAGCTGGTGCCGGACGGCATCGGCATGACGCTCGAGCGCGCGCTCGAGCTGTCGCCGGATCTCAAGAACCTGCCGTCGCGCGGTCCGCTCTACCAGCGACTGCTGCACAGCGCCCAGGTGCTGGAGGGCCTCGCGCGCCACGCGTCGACCCACGCCGCCGGCGTGCTGATCACGCCGGGTCCGCTGCTCGACTACGTGCCGCTCTACCGCCAGAAGGACGAGTCGGTCACCACCCAGTGGGACATGAAGTCGGTCGAGAAGGCCGGGCTGCTGAAGATGGACTTCCTCGGCCTGCGCACGCTGTCGGTGCTCGACGAGTCCCGCCGCCTGATCCGCGACGCGCACGGCATCGATATCGACTACGACACGCTGCCCACGAACGACGCTGCGGCCTACCGGATCTTCCAGACCGCCGACACCGTGGCGATCTTTCAGTTCGAGTCGAGCGGCATGCGCGACTACCTGAAGAAGCTGAAGCCGACGGTGTTCAACGACCTGACCGCCATGAACGCACTCTATCGGCCAGGTCCGATGGAGAACATCCCGTACTTCATCGAGTGCAAGCACGGCCGCAAGGCGGTGCAGTACGACCATCCGTCGCTCGAGCCGATCCTGAAGGATACGTACAGCGTGTTCGTCTATCAGGAGCAGGTGATGGCGGCCTCGAACGTCCTCGCGGGCTTCTCACTTGCGAAGGGCGACGAACTGCGGCGCGCGATGGGGAAGAAGAACGCCGAGGAGATGGCGGCGAAACGCGCCGAGTTCATCGAGGGAGCGAAGAAGAACAAGATACCTGAAGTTAAAGCTTCAAAGATCTTCGCAACTATGGAAAAATTCGCTAGTTACGGGTTTAATAAGTCACACAGCGCCGCCTACGCGCTGCTCGCCTACCAGTCCGCGTGGCTCAAGGCGCATCACCCGGCGGAGTTCATGGCGGCGACGCTCACGAGCGAACTCGCGGACGGCGCGCGGGTGGCGACGCTGATCGAGGAATGCCGGCGCATGAAGCTCGAGATCCTGCCTCCCGACGTGAACGCGTCGCAGTGGCGGTTCACGATCGAGGACGGCCGGATCCGCTACGGACTGGGCGGCGTGCGCAACGTGGGGCAGGCGGCGGTCGAGACGGTCGTCGCCGCGCGCGACGCCGACGGCCGGTTCCGCGACCTGTTCGACCTGGCGAATCGCGCCGGGTCGCGGCTCAACAAGCGCGTGCTCGAGAGCCTGGTCGCCGCCGGCGCCTGCGACGCGTTCGGCAACGAGCGCGGCGCGCTGTTCGCTGCGAGCGGCCGCGTGCTCGATCACGCGGCCACGCTGCAGCGCGAGCTCGCGAGCGGACAGTCGTCGCTGTTCGGCGACGCCACGGGCGGCGTGGCAGTGGTGGCGCCGCCGCTGCCGCCGGCGGATCCGTGGAGCGCCCGCGACCGCTCGTCCAGGGAGAAGGAGGCGCTGGGCTTCTACCTGTCCGAGCATCCGCTGGTCCCGATGCGCGAGCAGCTCGCCGAAGTGGCGAGCCACACGATCGCCGATGCGCTCGGCGCGGAGGACGGCTCCGAGGTGCGGCTCGCCGGCATCGTGGGCGAGATGCGCAGCTACGCAACGCGCGCGGGCAAGGTGATGGCGACCATGGTGCTCGAGGATCTCACCGGCCGCATCGAGTGCACGCTGTTCCCGGACCTGTTCGAATCCGGGCGCGCCACGCTGGTCGCCGACGCGGTCCTCGTCGTGTCGGGGCGCATCGAAGTGCGCGACCTCGGCACCAAGCTGCTGCTCGCCGAGCTAAGGCCGTTCGAGGAGGCGCGCGACACGTATCGCGCGGCGCTGCATATGGAGATGCGCGCGGAGGACCTGACGGTCGGCTGGCTCGAAGCCGTGGACGAGGTATTGTCGGCGCATCCGGGGAGCTGCGAGGTGTACCTGCACATCATCATGCCGGATCGCTCGCGCAACGCGAGCCGGTCGCGGCGCTATCGGGTGGTGCACGGCGACACGGTGCTCGCGGCACTCAAGGTACGGTTTCCCACGCTCAAGGCCCGCTGGGCCCGGGGGGTCGCGTGAGCGTCTGGCTGGACTTCGAAAAACCGCTGGTCGAACTCGAGGATCGGATCCGCGAGCTGCGGACCCACGCCGCGGAGCGCGGGCTCGACTCGCGCGTGCAGCTCGACGAGATGGAGAAGCAGGCCGAGGCGATGCGCCGCGACATCTACGCGACGCTCACGCGCTTCCAGCGCGTCCAGCTCGCGCGGCACCCGCGCCGGCCGTTCTCGCTCGACTACATCGAGCACTGCTTCACCGGGTTCACGGAACTCCACGGCGACCGGTTTTTTGGCGAGGACCGGGCGATCGTCGCCGGCCTCGCGATGCTCGACGAGCGTCCGGTGATGGTGATCGGCCAGCAGAAGGGCCGCGACACCCGCGAGAACCTGCTGCGGCGGTTCGGCATGCCGAACCCCGAGGGCTATCGCAAGGCGTTGCGCCTGATGCAGCTCGCCGACCGGTTTCGCGTTCCGATCGTGACGCTGGTCGACACCCCGGGCGCCTACCCCGGGCTCGGCGCCGAGGAGCGGGGGCAGGCGGAGGCGATCGCGGTCAACCTGCTCGAGATGTCCCGGCTGGGCGTGCCCGTGGTGACGGTGGTGATCGGGGAGGGCGGCTCGGGGGGCGCGCTGGCCCTGGCCGTGTCCAACGTGGTGCTGATGCTCGAGAACTCGATCTACTCGGTGATCTCGCCCGAGGGCTGCGCCTCGATCCTGTGGCGTGACGGCAAGAAGGCGCCCCAGGCGGCCGAGGCGCTGCGTCTCACGGCCAGGGACCTCCAGGGCCTCGGCGTCATCGACGGGATCCTCCCCGAGCCCGTCGGCGGGGCGCATCGGGACCCCGTGGAGACCGCCGCCACGCTGAAAGCCGAACTCGCACGGCACCTGGACCGCCTGAGCGGGGTATCTCCTGTGGATCTCGTGGACCAGCGCCTCGCCCGCTTCCGGCGGATGGGTGTGTTTCACGAGGCTGAACCCAGGGAGTAGACTTGCACCGCAATCCGCCCCTCTGGACGATCGCAACCGCGAGGTACCGATGGCTTTGAGCCCCGATCTCCTCAATATACTGGTGTGTCCGGTGTGCAAGGGCGATCTGGTCTACGACTCGGCACAGGATACCTTGACCTGCAACCACGACCGCCTGCGCTATAAGGTGGTCGACGACATCCCGGTGATGCTGGTCGAGGAGGCGGACAAGTTCTGAACCGGCTCCGAGTTCCGGTGGTCGCCGGCCTGATCGCCCTCGGGGTGGTCGTGGCGGCGGCGCCATCCGCCCGCTGCGCTCCCGACGGCGTCTCCGCGGTCACACCCACGCCAGGCGGGGTGCACTTCAGCGTTCGTGTCTCGGAGCCCCGGCTCGTCGCCGCCGGCGGCTTCCAGCGGCTGGAGATCGATGGCTATGACCCGTCGACGCCTCCCGGCGCGCCATCGATGCCCGCCCGGCAGGTGCTGGTCGCGGTGCCTCTCGTGGGCAGCGTGCGCGTGTCCGCCGCCGCCGCCGGCTGGCGCCGGCAGGTCGTGCCGCGCCTGGCACCCACGCCATGGCGCGTGGACCGCGACGCCACCGCACCCGACACGGTGCTGACGGCGAGCCGGGCCGCCTACGCAAAGCCCGCGGGCTCCGCCACCCCGGCGCGGCTCGTCGGCGTGGAGTGGGTGCGCAATCAGCGGGTGGCAACGATCGTGATCGAGCCGGCGCGCTGGGATCCGGCGACCGGCCAGCTCGACGTGGCGACCGAGGTCACGATCGACGTGTCGGTTGCGGGAGCGGCTCCCGCCGCTCCGGCTCCCGCCGCTCCTGCTCCCGCCGGGCCCGCCACCGCCGCATTCGATCCGTTCGAAAAGGTGTACGAGCACCTGCTCGTCAACTACGAACAGGGCCGGGCCTGGCGGCGTACGGACTCGCCGCGTTCGCTCGCGCCGCTGCTGGGTGGCGCGGGCCGCAACGCGGCCGCGGCGGCAGCGATCGAGACCACGGGAGTGTTCGCGGGCAAGTTGTGGGTCAAGATCGCGATTCCGCAGACCGGCTTCTACAAGATCACGTTCGCGCGGCTGCGCAACACCGCGATGTTCGGCGGTCGCACCGACGTGCCGAACTCGAGTCTCCGGCTGTACACTTGGCCCGGCGTGCCGGTGATGCCCGAGAACAGCTTCTGCGACTCGTGTGACTATCACGAGGTGTCGATCGGCGTCGTGGACGCGAATGCCGACGGCCTGTTCAGCGACAACGCCGACTACTTCTACTTCTACGGCCTCGGGCCCAACGGCTGGACGAACGAGTACGATCCGACCCAGCCCGACACCGTCTACCTCGATCATCCGTACGAGACGAACAACTTCTACTTCCTCACGCTGTCCGACTCCGCGGGCACCCCGGCGCGGATCGTCGCGCAGTCGGCGGCGCCGGGCTCGGGCGGCGGAGCAATCACGCCGGTCACGTTCCGCGAGCGCCTGCACTTCGAGGTCGACGCCGAATACTTCCCGGATGCGACGCCGCTCTATCCGTCACCGACCCGCCCCAGCTCGTACTTCTGGGAGAAGTGGTTCTGGCGATCGATCGATCCCGGCCGGTCGTTCGGCGACGTGTTCGACGCGCCGGGCGCCGACCTGTCGGCCGCCGCGCGGCTGCGCATCCGGCTGTGGGGCCTGTCGGCGCGCGACACCTGCACCGACGACCCGCTGCGCCCCGACCACCTGGCCGATTTCGAATGGCAGGGCTCGGTGATCCGGCGCTTCGGCTGGCAGGCGCTGATGGGCTTCACCATCGACACCACGCTCACCGGGCTGCTCGCCACCGGCAACGACATGCGCGTCGGCGTGCCGGCGTTCGGCGCGTGCCCGACCCGGACCGATCGCGTCGGGTTCGCGTGGTACGACGTGTTCTACCGCCGCCGGTTCGAGCCGGTGAAGAGCGAGCTCACGTTCGAGTCGCCCGACTCGGCGGGCGACTACCTGTTCCGCACCGCGCCGTTCGACACCATCCCGCGGGTGTTCGACATCACCGACGCGAATCACCCGGCGGAGCTGGTGAATCTCGAGCTGGGGGGCCCGGTCGGCGGTCCCACCACCGTGGCGTTCGAGGTTCCGCAGGCGGGGCGCCACCGTTACGCGATGATTCCCGACACGCCCAGCCGGTTCGCGCAAGTCCCCGTGGCGAACATCGCCGACGCACCGCCGACGAGCCTCAACAACCTGCGCAGCGCCGACCGCGACGCGGACTACCTCGTGATCTACTACGACGCGTTCCGCACGGCGGCCCAGGAACTCGCGGCCTGGCGCCACGACCACAACGGATTCACCACCGATATCATCCCGGTGTCGGCACTGTACGACCAGTTCTCGGGCGGCCGGCTCGACCCGGCTGCGATCCGGAACTTCCTGCGAGCGACGCGCCGCAATCTCGGGTCGCGCCCCGCGTACGTGACGCTGCTCGGCGACGCGTCGTTCGACTTCAAGAACATCACCGGCCGCGCGCCGACGGGACAGCCGGGCACGCTGATTCCGTCCTACGAGAACGGCTTCGACACGGTGGTGGGACGGCAGTTCGCGAGCGACGACTGGATGCTGAACGTCGACAGCACGGGCTCGGTGGTGCCGGACTTCTTCGGCGGCCGCATTCCCGCCGACGATGCCGCGACGGCGCTCGATGTGGTGCGCAACAAGGTCATCTTCTACGAGAAGGATGCGCCGCTCGGGGAATACCGCAACCGGATCATGCTGATCGCGGACGACAACTTCCAGGGGCCGGTGCCGGACGGCCTCGACTTCCTGCATCTGCAGCAGACGTCCGATCTGGACGACGGCTTCACGCCACCGCACCTGGACCGGGTCTACGTCTATCTGCACACCTACCCCACGGAGGCGGGCAGCACGAAGCCTGCCGCCAAGGACGACATCAAGCTCAACCTGAACCGCGGCGTCGCGATCTTCAACTACATCGGTCACGGCAGTCCGTTCAAGCTCAGCGACGAGAGCGTGCTGCTCGACACCGACGTGGGCACGCTGGCCAACCCCACGACGCTGCCGGTGTTCATCGCCGCGTCGTGCGACATCGGCAAGTTCAACGATCCCCAGGTGCAGAGCCTGGGCGAGAAGCTGTTGATGACGCCGGGGCGCGGCGCGGTGGCGATCGTGTCCGCGACGGAGCTCGCGCTCAGCACGCAGAACGCCAAGCTCAACCAGACGCTGTACGCGACGATGTTCTCGCGCGGCGCCGACGGCCGCTACTTCGCGACCGTGTCGGAGGCGCTGCTGTCGGCGAAGGGCGGCGGACTGAACAGCCTGAAATACGAATTGATCGGCGACGCCGCGACGCGGCCGAACCTGCCGCAGCTGTGGACGGACCTGGCACTGTACGATTCGGCGGGCGTCACGCCCGTGACGACGCTCGATCGCGGGCGCACGCTCACGTTCCGCGGCCGCGTGCTCGACCGGCCGGGCGGAACCCCGGTGCCGATCGACGGCGTGGCGAGCATGCTGATCGAGGACTCGGCGCCGCGGCTCAGCACGCCGCCGTGCTCGTTCTGCAGCTATCACCCGCTGTTCTACTTCAAGGCCGGGCCGGTGTTCCGCGGCGATGTGGCGATGCACGGCGGCGCGTTCGAGGGACGGTTCGTGGTGCCGCTGGAGGCGGCGACCGGCGCGCGCGCGCGGGTGCGCAGTTACGTGCGTACCACCGACGGCGCCCCGATCGACGGCGTCGGCAACCTGAGGCTGCAGCTCAATCCGGGAACGGCGGGCGCCGCCGACCACGACGGTCCGCGCGTCACGCTGTCGTTCCCGTCGGGGGCGAGCGCCGTGCGGCCGGACGCGGTATTGCGCATCGACCTGTCGGATCCCAGCGGGATCCTGATTACGGGTCATACGCCCCAAAACGGCATCATCGTGACGCTCGACGGCAACACCACCGGGCGGATCGACGTGACGTCCTCGTTCCGCTACGCGGCCGATTCGTACCAATCGGGCTCGGCGTCGTACACGCTCAAGAATTTGTCGGTCGGCGCGCACACGATCGAGGTCTCGGCGGCCGATAACCTGGCTGCGGGTCTCGGCGCCGCGGCGCACCGTTCGAGCGCGACGATCGCATTCGACGTGGTCGAGCAGCCGAAGTTGTCCGTGTCGACCGCCTACCTGTTCCCGAATCCCACGAGTTCGGTCGGGCCCAGGGGCGGCGGGCGGTTCGTGATCGATTCGCCCGGCGACTCGGTGAACGTGCTGATCAAGCTGTACACGGTGGCGGGGCGCCTGATCCGGTCGCTCCGGGTGTTCGGGGGTCTGGGTCAGACGCAGGTTCCCTGGGACGGCCTCGACGACGAGGGGGCGGTGCTGGCGAACGGCGTCTATCTGTTCAAGGTGTACGTGAATGCACGTACCCCCGATGGCACCAGCAGCGCGCTCGAGAAGGCGCATGCCGTAGGACGTTTCGTTATTGTCAACCGCTGAGGGGCGAAACCGACGAAATTCGGGAGCGGGACGGCCCCATGCGGTGTAGTATGTCGGATTGAGTCTGGCGATCCCTGTTCGATGGAGGTACAAGCACTTATGCGTTTCCAGTCAGCTACGACTGTGTGCCTGGCAATCATGATCATGGCCGGGGCGGCGCACGCTCAGGGCACCGGGCGTTCCCTCGACATCCAGCCGGGTGGCCGCCAGAACGGCATGGGTGCGGCGGGCGTTGCCCTGATGGGAGATGCCACCGGCGCCACGTGGTGGAATCCGGCAGGTCTGGGGTTCGTCGAGAAGAGCGCGATCCAGATCACCTACGCCGCGCTCGTTCCGGGCCTCGCGAACGATGTGAGCTACAACTACGGCACCTACGTTCAGCCGATCAAGGGCCTGGGCGCCGTGGGCGTCGGGGTGGTGTTCCTCAACTACGGTCAGAGCGAAGGCACCGACCAGTCGGGCAACTCGACCGGCTCGTTCGGCTCCAACGAATTCTCACCCGCGCTGTACGGCGGGTTCCGGATCCTGCCCGACCTGTCCGTGGGCGCCACGGTGAAATGGATCCGCATCCAGCTCGCGCCCGACAGCAAGAGCGGCGTGGGAACCACGTTCGGGTTCGACATCGCGAGCCTCTACCGCATTCCCGCGGCCAAGCTGAACCTCGGCGTGAACATCCAGAACATGGGACCGAGCGTCACGTTCATCAACGAGGATCAGGCGAGCCCGCTGTCGCGGAACCTCAAGGCCGGTCTCGCGTGGGAACCGCTCCAGAAGAAGCAGTTCGACCTCACGGTGGCCGCCGATTTCAATCAGTCGCTGGTATCGGGCAGCGAGCAGTTCCGCACGTATCACGGCGGAGTGGAGCTGAGCTTCGCGGGTCAGCTCGCGGGCCGGGTCGGGTACTACCGCGATCCGCTCGGTGACATCGGCGACATTACGTTCGGCATTGGGTTCAACTGGAAGAGCCTGGCTCTCGACTACGGCAGCATTCCGCAGGCGCGGAACTCCGGGCTCGACAACGTGAACAAGATCACGTTGGGTTACCGCTTCTAGCGCCGGCCCGGAATCGCCCTTGCGCGGACTCGCAATTATCGTATCGCTGGGGATGCTGGCGCTGGCAACCACGGCGTCGGCCGTCCCCGCACGCGAGCTCCGCGTAAAGCCGCTCGTTCCTCCGCGCGACGCGGCTCATGCCTCGCGCCCGGACCCCCGTCCGCATGCCGCGGTTCTCACTCCGGAACTGGCGCGCGCGCAACGCGATCGCATCGCCCGCTGGCGCAGCTTCCCCGATCTCGTGACCCGTCCGGGGGTCAAGTGGGGGCCCTTGGTCTCGCGCCGCAAGGGCTGGGAGTCGCCGTTTCGCCGCGCACCCGGGCGCGTGGGGGTCACGGGCACGATCCCGGCTCCGGACACGATCCGGGTGGCGTTCCTGCGCGTCGACTTCCTCAAGGACCGCGGCGGCGATCAGTCGAGCGGCACCGGGCACTTCGATCTGAGCGGCCCCGACACGCTGGTACCGCCGATCGACCGGCCGCCGCGCAACCGCTCGTTCTATCTCGCCCATCTCGAAGCGCTGGAGCGGTACTACCACGCGCAGTCGTTCGGCAACGTGGTCGTCGAGGGCGACGTGTGGCCCCACAGCCAGAACGCGTCCTATTCGATGACCGACATGGCCGACTTCGGGCCGTGGAAGTTCAGCCGCGACATCTACCCGATCGCGGTCAAGATGCTCCGCACGATGATGTTCGCCGCCGATTCGCAGTCGATCGCTCTGGGTGACCGCATTCCCTGGGACCAGTACGACCGGTTCGTGATCATCCACGCCGGCAGCGACCTGCAGAGCGACGTGCGGCAGGACTCGCCCGAGGACATCCCGTCGTTCACGATCGGCGTGCTCGACACCGACTCGGTGATCTTCCCCGATTCCACGACGCGCCCGATCCAGCACTGCACGTTCGTGCCCGAGACGATCAACCAGGACGGCTTCTTCGGCGCGATCAACGGCGTGCTCGCGCACGAGAACGGCCACAACTTCTTCGGGTTCGAGGACCTGTACGACGTCGAGAGCGGCCGGCCGGTCGTGGGCTACTGGAGCCTGATGGACAGCGGCAACCTGGTCGGCTCGATCGTGTCGCTGAACGACGGCACCGAGCTGTTCGCCACCGGGCTCCTGCCGCCGAGCATCGACCCGTTCCAGCGCACGTTCATCAGCAACCGGATCGTGCCGCAGGAGGTGGCGTACGGCGACACGATGACGCTGCGCGACAGCGAACGGAACAACGATTTCCGGCGGGTGAACCTGTCGAGCGACGAATTCCTGCTGCTCGAAAACCGGTTCCTGGCGCCCGCGGACTCGATCTCGCTCGACCAGGACAGCACGACGCGCGTGGTGCTCGGCCCCAAGAAGCCCGACCGGTTCGAGTACGACGCGCTGCTCCCCGGCGGCGGCATCCTGGTATGGCACATCGACACCAGCGTGATCCCGCTCGAATCGTTCTTCCCGCTCGACACCACGCTGCGCGCGAATCCCGACTTTGCGTGGAACACGAATCCCGCGCGGCTCGGCGTGTCGGTGATCGAAGGCGACGGCCTCGGGGATCTCGGCGATCCCGGTTCGCCGTACATCCTGGGCGCGCCATTCGATCCGTTCTTCAAGAGCAACAACCCGTCGCTGTCGGACTCCACGTTCCCGAACCTGCGCCCGCACATCGGCACGCGCACCCACGTGCGGCTCGATTTCCTCGACGATCCCGATTCGCTCATGCATTTCGCGGCGTTCCGCACCTGGGTGTTGCCGGGATTCCCGGTCACGGCGTCGTTCCCGACTCTGGGTCCTGTGCTACTCGCCGTCGATGCCGACGGTGACCGGCGTCCCGATGCGTGCTGGGCGGGTGGCGATCCCGCGGGCCCCGACAGCACGGCGCTGTTCGCGGTGCGCCCCGATGGCACCGGGCTCGGCGGCGGCAGCCTGGTGTTCGCGCGGCTCGATCGCAAGCCGCTGCGGGTGATGGCGGCGCTGCCGGTTGGCGAAGCGCTGGGCGCGGGCCAGGTCACGAGCGGACCGGCATGGTTCGCGGTGACGACCGAGGCTACCGGCCCCGACTTGTCGAGTCCCGGGGGCCGGGTGTGGCTCATGCGAACGGACGGTCTGCCGAAACCGGGATGGCCCCCGGCACTGCCGTCGCTCGTCACCACGCCGCCTGTGATCGCGGGCGTCGACACGCTGGGAGCCCGCGTATTCGTGGGCTGTGCCAACGGCACCGTGGTGGAGCTCGATCGCAACGGTGTCGTCCTCGCGACGAGCCCGGTGTTGTTCGGTGGCGCGGTCACCGGCCGGCTCGCCGTGGACTTCCGGCCGGCCGGCGTCGTCGTCGCCACCGACCAGTTCGTGGTCGGCGCGGGCGGCGCGGACGGCAAGGTGTCGGAGGTTACGTTTGCGGCCGGCGGGGGAAGCGTGGTGGCCCCGGGCTGGCCGCTGCAGGTCGGCGGCGCCGGATTCGCCCCGGATTTCCTGTGGCTCGATTTCAACGGCGATCGAATCGCCAACCCGCAGTCCGCGCGTTCGGCCGCGATCGTGCCCGGCGCTCCGCCGGTCGTGGCGTGCGGTGGCGGGCGCACGCTCGTGGTGCACGACGCCGACCGGCTGTGGGCGTTCTGCGACGCGGGTGTGGAATTGCCGGGCTGGGGTCACAGCTTCGGCGATACGCTGGTCGATGCGCTCGGCGCCGGCGACCCCGACGGTGACGGCTATCCCGAAGTGCTGTCGCAGACGATCCATTCGGGCGTGATGTTCGTGAACGTGAGCGGCTATCCGTCGCCGGGCTGGCCGAAGCGCTCGACGCCCGAGCAGTTCCGCTCCGGCAGCCCCGCGCTCGCCGCCGACGTCGATGGCGACGGCCGCAGCGAAGTCGTGTCGATGAACGCGAGCGGCATCGTGTCCGCGTTGCGCTCCGACGGGAAGACCCCCGACGGCTGGCCGTTCGCGACCGGCGTGGGCGCCATGGGCGCCCCGGTCGCCACCGGCCTCGACGGCAACCTCGTGGTGTTCGCGCCCGACCGGTTCGGCCGCGTCTACGCCTATGCGCTGCCGTATACCGGGGGCCCGCCGGCACTGGCGTCGTGGCTGATGCTCGGCGGCGATCCCGGCCGCAGCGCGAGCCTGCCGGCCGATCGTACCTCGACGCCGGCCGCGATCTTCGCGGGTCCGCTGGTGCGCGGCTCGTTCAAGGCCTATCCCAATCCGGCCCGCCGGCGGCCGGTGTCGTTCGCCTACCAGCTCACCGAGCCGGCGCAGGTCGAGTTCCGCATCGTCGACGCGTCGGGCCACGAAGTCGCGTCGTTCTCGCGCTCCGGGCGCGCGGCGGACAATCTCGAGGTGTGGGATCCGGGCGCGGTGCCCGCGGGTCTCTACGTGGCGCGGGTGCGGTTCCGTGGCGCCGGCAGCGAGCGCACGGAATTCGTGCCGGTGGGAATCATTCGATGAACCGCGGCACGCGCGTCCCGATCGCGGTGCTGATCGCGGGACTCGCGTGCGCGGCGTGCGCGGCGCGGGCGGAACGCGGCGCGGCCGCGAGCGCCGTGCCCAGCGGGTTCGAGCTCGGTGGCGCCGGCACCGCCCTGCCGCCGGAACGCGCCGGCGGGTTCGATCGCTCGCAACTCGTGCTCGGCCAGCGGTCGCCCGCGAGCGGGGGAACGCTGTTCGCGCAGCGCGTGATCGATCGCGAGTGGGGCCAGTCCGACGATTCCGTCTACGTCGAGAAGGACGTGCCCGGCTGGCGGTCCGAGGTCGGCGCCATGGCGATGTCGGCCGCGTTGCCCGGGGTGGGGCAGTACTACGCCGATGGGGCCTCGGGGCGCGGCGTGTTCTTCGCGCTGGCCGAGGCCGCGGCGTGGACGGCGCACGTCGTGCTCCACCGCAGCGGGGAGCGCGTGCGCGACGACGCCAGCCGGTTCGCTGGCGCGCCGGGCGACAGCAACAGCACGTGGTCGGTCGCGCGCTGGCAGCAGGCCACGGCGGCGAGCTCGGGCGACATCCAGGCGCTGTATGCCGCCGATCGCGAGGCGTTCTACGATGTGATCGCCACCGACCCCAGGTTCGAGGCCGGCTGGAGTTCCGAGGCGAACCGCACGAAGTTCTCCGAGCTGCGGGCGACGTCGGACCGGCGCCTGTACGGCGCCAGGTTCTCGGAATCGATGGTATGGGTGAATCATCTGGTGGCCGCGGTCGACGCGCTCCGCGCCGCCCGGCAGCACAACATGCGCCTCGGTCCCGCGCTCGGCTTCAACGTCAAGAGCGGCTGGAGCCACGGCCACCCCGAGTGGCGTGCCTCGTTCAACAGGAGATTCTAGATGAGCGGCATCCGTGTGCTGTGCCCGCCGCTGCTCGCCGCGCTGCTCGTGGCGGGCGCCACCCTGCCGGCCGCGGCGCTCGACGTGATCCGCGTCGATCCCGCCGAGCCCGTCGTCGCCGGCACCGGCGCGCTCACCGGCATCACCGGCAACGGCAGCGGCGGCACGGCACTCGGCCTGTCGCCGGAACGGGCGCGATTGCTGCTGCGTTCGCTCACCGTGCCCGGCTGGGGCCAGGCCACGGCCGGGCGCCGGACCTCGGCCACCGTGTTCGGACTGGCCGAGGTCGGTGTGTGGACCTCGTTCACGGCGTTCCGCATCCAGAGCCAGCTGCGCCGCGACACCTACGAGCGCACCGCCTCGCTGTTCGCGGGCGTGAGCCTCGGCGGACGCGACGAGGAGTTCCGCCGCACGATCGGGTCGTACCTGAGCAGCGACGAATACAATCAGCTCGTGGTGTTCCGCGACGCGGCGAACCTCTACTACAGCGATCCCGTGGCCTACCGCCAGTACATCGCGACGCACTCCATCGGCGGCCGCGACGCGTGGTCGTGGGACAGCGAATCCAGCCTGTTGCGCTATCGCGAGCAGCGCAAGGACGCGCAGCGGGCGGCGATCCGCGCGAACACGGCACTCGCCTGCGCCGTCGTGAACCGGCTGCTCAGCATGGTGCACGCCGCGCGGATTCCCACGCATGCTCCGGCCCACTCGTGGAACTTCGAATTGACGCCGGGCGACGGCAGCGATGCGCTCGCCTGCCGCATGGGGGTGCGTGCGCGCTTCTGATCGCGCCGTGAACTCCCCTCGCTCACGGACGCCCGATCGGGCGCTCGCCCGCCCCGCCCGCCGCCGTGCGGTCGTGGCGGCGCTGTGGTTCGCCGGTGTCGCCGCGGTCATCGTATTCGCCACTTCCGATCCGCCGCCGGTCACCGCCGCCGCGCATCCCGCCGCCGACACCACCGGCTCGCTCGCGGACTCCGCGCGCGCCGGCGCCGCGGGCGCGGGTACGCCGGCGCCATCCGATTCGCTGCCGCGCGATCTGCCGTTCGACATCGTGTCCGATGCCGCGCTGATCGCGAACGGTGTCGCGAGCGGCGAGCTCGTCGAGCCCGCCGGCCTTGCGATCGACGCGTTCGGCCGCCTGTTCGTGGCGGACGCGGCGCTCCATCGCCTGCAGCGGTTCGACGCCCGCGGCGCCCGCACCGGCGAAGCGGGAGCGCTCGGCAGCGACCTCGGCCAGTTGCGCCGGCCGGGTTCGGTGGCGCTGCTGGGGACGCTGTCGGTCGCGGTGCTCGACGTCGAGAACCGCCGGGTCGCGCTGTTCGACGTGAACGCGCGGCCGCAGGGCATCCTGATCGACTTCGACGATCCCGACCTGCGCTCGGCGCTCGGCCGCATCGAGCCGCGCGGGCTCGCGAGCGACCGCGGGGGCGCGGTGTACGTGGTCGACGGCGAGCGCGACCGCCTGCTGGTGTTCGACTTCTCGGGCCGCTACACGCGGACCATCGGCGGCTTCGGCGACACCCCCGGCTCGTTCCGCGAGCTGGCGGCGGTGGCCGCATCGCGCCGCGGTGAGCTCGTGACTGTGGAGCGGGCGCGCCGCCGCGTGCAGCGGCTCGATGCCGCGGGCGCGCCGGCCGCAGCGTGGACGCTGCCGGGCGCCGCCGAGGCGGGGGCGATGGCGGTGGCGGTCGACGACTCGCTGCGGGTCGCGGTCGCGTCCGAGCGCGCGGGCACTGTCACGCTGTGGGACCGCGGCGGCCGGCCGCTCGCGGGACTCCGAGGTCTCGATCGTCCGCGCGCGCTGGCGTTCGCTCCCGGCGGCACGCTGGTGGTCGCCGAAGCCGGCAATGGACGGCTCACCCGGTTCAGGATCGAACCCCGGCCGCACCCGGAGCGCTGATGAGCCCCGCCCGCGCGGCGGCTCGAGCGCTCCTCGCCGCGGCCGCGCTCGCGGCGGCGCTGGGCGTGGCGTCCGCGCTGGCGCCGGGCGCCGCGGGCGCGGCGGGCGACGTCGAGGATCCGTCCTGCGGCACCGTGCGGTTGCCGCTGTTGCCGAACACGCTGGTGTACGTGCTGCCGCACGGCTGGATCCGGACCGGCACCGACACGCTGCGGGCGGGGGGCACGCTGTGGCAGCCGGGCGCCGACTACCTGATCGACCGGCTGCGTGGCGAGATCCGCCTGCTGCACCCGCCCGCCGCCGGCGAGACGCTTGTGGTGAGCGCGTGCTGGCTGCTGCAGCCGCCGCCGCTCAGCGTCCAACTGGTGCCGTGGCGCAGCGTCGTGCCCGGGCACGACAGCACAGCGACCGACTCGGCGTCGCGCACCGGTGTGCCGTACCGCCCCGCGACCGCGCGCAATCCGGGCGTTAGTCCGGGCGGCAGCTCGCTCACGCTCACCGGCAACAAGACGCTCGCGATCGACTTCGGGTCGCGCCAGGACGCAGCGCTGCGGCAGTCGCTCGACCTCGCCATCAGCGGTACGCTGGCGCCGGGAGTGGAGCTCACCGGCGTGCTGTCCGACCGCAACACGCCGCTGACCGCCGGCGGCACCACGCAGGATCTGCAGTCGCTCGACCAGGTGCTGATCGAGCTCAAGGCGCCGCACGCCACCGCGGCGCTCGGCGACGTGCCGCTGTCGTGGACCGACGGCGAGTTCGGCCGTCTCGAGCGCCGGCTGCAGGGCGTCCGCGGGGAATGGAACTCGGGTCCGTTCACGGCGGTCGCGGCCGCCGCCACCCAGCAGGGCGAGTTCCACCGCATCCAGATCTTCGGCGTCGAGGGCAGCCAGGGTCCCTACCTGCTCACCGACGCGGTCGGCACGAGCGGCGTGCCGGTCGTCGCGGGCAGCGACGTCGTGACGCTCGACGGCTCACGCCTGACGCGCGGCGAGGGCGCGGACTACGCCATCGACTACGAGCGCGGCCGCGTGACGTTCACGAACCGTCATCCGATCACCGCCGACAGCCGCATCACGTTCGACTACCAGATCGCGTCGACGAGTTTCCGGCGCAATCTCGCCGCCGCCGGTGCACGCTGGGTCGAGGGGCCGCTCGCGGTGTGGACGCGGGTGATCCAGGAGGGCGACGACCGCGGGCGTCCGCTCGACGTGACGTTCACGGCGGAGGACCGCGTGCGGCTCGCGCTCGCCGGCGACTCGACCGCGCTCGCAATCGGTTCCGGCGTGACCCCGGGCGGCGGCGACTACGACACCGTGCGCGTGGCGGGCGGGCTGGCGTACGCCTACGCCGGCCCGGATTCGGCGGGATTCACGGTGCTGTTCGCGCCGGTCGGCGTGGGGCGCGGCGACTACGCCGAGTCCACGCTGGTCGACGGGCGCAGCGCGTTCCGGTTCGTCGGCCAGGGTGCGGGCAGCTTCCGGGTGGGACGCCCGCTGCCGCTGCCCCAGTCGCATCAGCTCGTGACGGTGGGAATGAGCTCGACGCGCGGGCCGCTGGCGCTCGATGCCGAAGGCGCGGTCACGCGGCTCGATCGCAACACGTTCTCCGCGTTCGACGACCGCGACAACACCGGCGGCGCGGGCCGCGTGCGGCTGTCGATGCAGGGCCGCACCGGCGGCGCGCTCCCCGGCACGGCCGGCTGGCAGCTCGATGCCCGGTCGGTGGAGCGCAGGTTCGAGCCGTTCACGCCGCTCGAGCTGCCGTTCGCCGAGGAATCGTGGGGGTTGCCGGTGGGTGCCGATCTCGAGCACCAGCGCCGCGCGACGCTGGCCGCGTGGTTCCGGCCGCGCAGCGGCGGCGAGCTGCGGGTGGACGCCGGGAAGCTCGCGACCGCGGGCGGGTTCGACGCCTGGCGCCGCTCGGCGGCGTGGACTCGCGACGGGTTCGTCACCACGCGCGCACTGCTCGAGAGCGCGGACGGCAGTCAGCGCGGCGCGGTGTTCGGTGAGGGCGGACGCCGCCACGCCCGGGGCGAGCTGACGCTGCTCGGCCGCTGGCTGGTGCCCACGCTCCGCGGTGAATGGGACGAGCGCACGAGTCCCGCCGACACCGGCCGCGTGGGGTCGCGGATGCGCGACGCGGCCGTCGAGCTGGCCAGCGGCCGCGACGTGCACTGGCACACGCTCGCCGGCTACGACCTGCGCCGCGACGCGCACGCGCTCGGCACCGGATTCGAGCAGCCGACGACGTCGCACGCGATGCGGTTCGGGCTCGACAGCCCGGCCGGGCGGCGGCTGTCGCTGGCGCTGCTGTACCAGCATCGCGACGTGGCGCCGCCCGCGGCCGGCACCCGCACGCGCAGCGACCTCGGCAGCCTGCGCGTCCGCGCCGAGCGCAAGAGCGGCGCGACCGGGACCATGAACGTGGAGGTCACATCCGAAGGCGAGAGCCGCCGCGTCCGCCAGCTGGTGTTCGTCGGACAGGGCCGCGGCGCCTACGATTCGCTCGGCAACTTCATCGGCACCGGCGACTACGACCTGGCCGTGGTGGTGACGCCGGGATTCGACCGCGTGGCGCGGGCCGCCACCAGCGCCCAGGCGGCGCTGCCGTTCGGGAAGTCCGAGCGCTGGCGCGGCTCGCGGCTCGAGCTGGACTTCGAGACCGACGTGCGGCGCCGCGGCGATCTGCTGGCGCGCGACCCGGTGATCTCGCCGGGGGCGGTCATGGGGGACCCGGGGCTCGCGAGTGCCAGCGTCGTGCAGCGCGTGACGGCTGATCTGGCGCCGGGTTCGGCCGGGGCGATCTTCCTGAGGGCCGAGCGGCGCGTGACCAGCGACCGGACGTTCGAGAACTTCGCCCAGGTGCTCGACGATCGCACCGCGAATGCGCGCTGGCGCTCGCACCTGTCGCCGGCGCTGAGCTCGGAGTTCGAGCTGCACGCGCGGCGCCAGGCGGCGAACCAGCAGCTCGCGGCGGGTGGCGCGTTCGACCGCACGCTCGTCGAAGGCGGCGGCGCGCTGCAGGCGATCTGGTCGCCCGGTGCCCGGCTGCGCGGCGTGGCGTCGGTCGAGGCCACCTGGTTCCGGCCCGGCGGCACGGACGTGCTCACCCGGGTGTTGCGGCTCGGGCCCGACCTCGGCGTGTCGATTGGCGCGCGCGGCCGGTTCGAGGGCAGCGTACGGCGCTCGTTCACGTCGGGCCCGGCGACGATCGACCTGCTGCCGACCGCCGATCCGCTGGGCACGCTGCGCTGGGAGGGCAACGCGCGGATCGACTGGCGCGTCCACGACAGCACGACGTTCGGTACCTCGTTCACGCTGCGCGATCACGCCGGCCGCCGCACCCAGGTGACCGGCCGCGCCGAACTGCGGGCGTTCTTTTGAGAGCCGCGCGTTGCATCGGAGCGGCCGTGTTGCTCGTGGGCCTGGTGGGCATGACGCCCGCGTTCGTGGCGCGCGCCCGGGCGGCGGAGCTGTCGCTGCACGGGGACGGCCTCGAGGCGCGCGCGGCGCGTACGGTGCTCGCACCCGCGCTGGCGGCGCCCGGGGACTCGGCCGCGCTGTCGGCGGCGCTGGGGTCGATCGTCGTGCAACTCGAGGAGCGCGGTCACGCGGCGGCGCGCGCGCGCGGCCGTTGGATCGGCACCGAGCGGCTCGAGGTCACGATCGCGGCGGGCCCGCGCTCGCGGCTCACGTCGGTGCGGCTGCGCGCGACGCCGGCGGCGGACTCGGCGCGGTTCGCGGCGGCGCTGGACCTGGCGCCCGGCGGCTGGACCGGCCCGCGCGCCGTGGGCGATGCGGTCGCGAACGCGGTCACGCGGCTGGTGCACGACGGCTACGCCCACGCCGAGCTCGGCATCTCGGAATGGGCCGTCGATTCGACCGGCGCCCACGTCACGCTGGGCGGCGTGCTGGGACCGCGCGTCATCGTGGAGGCCGTGCGGATCGACGGGCTCAAGGTCACGCGGCCGGCGTTCGCGCGCCGCGCGCTGGGGCCGCTGATCGGCCGCCCCTACCGCCCCGAGGCGGAGGCGCTGGCGCGCGAACGGCTGCTGCAGCTCGGCCTGTTCCGCTCGGTGGAACTGGGCGGCCTCGAGAGCGCGGGCGACTGGAGCCGCGGCACGCTCGTCTACCGCGCGGAGGAGCTGCAGTACAACCGGTTCGAGGGCGTGATCGGCACGCAGGGCGGCGCCGGCAGCGGCGGCACGGTGGGCACCGCGAACCTCGAGCTCGGCAACCTGCTCGGCACCGGGCGCGGTGTCGTGCTGCGCTGGGACGGCCGCGGTCACGGCGCCGACGATCTGACGGCGCGCTACACCGAGCCGCTGGTGGGCGGGCTGCCGCTGCGTCTCGAGGCGGCGCTCGAGCAGGAGGTGCGCGATTCGACCTACACGAGCACGCGCTGGGGCGCCCGCGCGCACTGGGCGCTCACCGTCGAGGACGGCGTCGAGTTCGGTCTCGAGGAGCAGCGCGTGGTGGAGGGTGGCGTGGGTGCGCTGGAGTCACGGCTCGAGAACACCGTGTTCGGGCTCGAACGCACCACGTTCGACGACGCCCTGAGCCCGCGGCGCGGACTGCAGGTGCACGTCGAGGGCACGCAGTCGTTCAAGCGCGAGGCGCTGCCGGCGGGCAATCATACCGCGCGGGCCAGCGCGGTCGAGGGCGGCGCGGAGTGGATCCGGCCGCTGCGGCCGTCGAGCGGCGTGTCGCTCGACCTGCGCGGCGCCGGCCGCTTCAGCTCGGAGCCGGTGCTGCCGGTGTTCGAACGCTACCCGCTCGGCGGCGCCGCATCGTTGCGCGGCTTCGACGAGGAGGCGTTCCGGGTCGACCACTACGCGCTGTCGCGGCTCGAGTGGCGGTGGTACGTGGGGAGCCCGCGCCAGCGCGTGTACCTGTTCTGGGACCACGCCTGGGCCGAGACCCGCGTCGCCACGCTGGAAGGCGGCACGCGATGGGATACTCTGCAGAAGGACGGTGTCGGCTTCGGGCTCAGGCTCGACACCGCGGCCGGGCTCGCGGGCATCGACTACGGCCTCGAGCCGGGCCGCGCGCCGCTCGACGGCAAGATCCACCTGCGCCTCATCTCGAATTTCTAGCGGTCGTCGGCCCGTCCCGCAGGCGGGGCGTGACGTTGCGACGACACGGACACAGGCCCGGCGGCCGGGAAGGCTCCTCGTGCGGAAATTGTCGGATCGGGTGGGCGCACTGCTCGAGCCGGGATCGGAGTTCGCTCACCGCTTCGCGAGCCGGTTCGCGCAGCGGACGGCGGGCGCCCGCACGGCCGCCGGGGACGTGATGATCGCCGCGGTGCCCGTCCACGCTCCGTCCGGGGCCGCGGAGCCGCCCGGCGACGACGCCGACCCGACGCCCGCACTCACCTACGAGGACCGTCCCGGCCAGCGCGAGCTCGCGATCCAGATCGCCGACACGCTCGAGCAGGGCGGCGTGCTGGTGGCGGAGGCGCCGACCGGCATCGGCAAGTCGCTCGCCTACCTGCTGCCGAGCGTGCTGCTCGCCGCCGAGCGCCACGCGCGCGTGGTGATCGCCACCTGCAGCCGCTCGCTGCAAGACCAGCTGTTCGAGCGCGACCTGCCGGCGGTGCTCGACAGCCTCGGTGTCGAGCTCGCCTGCGTGCGGCTCAAGGGCAAGCAGAACTACGTGTGCCCGCACGCGCTCGAGCTCGAAGGCGGCGAGGGCGCCGAGGAGCGCGAGGTGCTGCAGCAGCTCAAGGACTGGGCGCGCGGCGACGGCGACGGGGACCTCGACCGGTTCACCTGCGACGACCCCGAGGCGTTCCGGCGCGTACGGGCGCGGGTGTGCGCCGATCCCGGCGCCTGCACGCCCGCCACCTGCCGGCGTGGCCGCGAATGCTTCTGGCTCAAGGCGCGGCGCGAGGCGGCGCAGGCGCGGATCCTCGTGGTGAACCACGCGCTGCTCGCGATCTCGGGCGAGGTCGAGGGGCTGCTGCCGGAGTTCGACGCGCTGATCGTGGACGAGGCGCACCGGCTCGAGGGCGTGCTGCTCGGCCAGCTCGCCCGGCGTGTGTCGCTGCACCGCGTCGAGGAGCTGCTGCGGCTGATCGGCAGCGGCCGCACCTCGTCGCGGCGCGGCGGCGGTCTCGCGGCCCGGCTGCGCAGCTTCGCGCTGCCGCTGTTCGCGCGCGGCACCGCCGACGTCGAGCGCGGCCGGAAGTTCGCCGAGGACGTGGACGGGCTGGTCGACCGCGCGGCCGAGACCCGCGACGCCGCCGAGGAGCTGTTCGGGCTGCTGGCGCCCCGCGAGGTGCGCCACGAGCTGTACGGCGCACGCGAGCGCTACCGGTCGTCGGCCGAGCTGCTGGGCCCGCACGTCCAGGCGCTCGAGACCGTGCACGACCACTGCACGGTGTTTGCGCGCACCCTGCATCGGTTCGCGGTCGACATCACGGGTGCGGCACCGGGCGCCGCGGCCGAGGAGCTGGCGGGCGAGCTGGAGCAGGTCGGCGGCCGCTGGGCGCTGCTGGCGCAGGACCTGACCGAGCTGGGCAATCCGTCGCGCAAGGACTGGGTCTACTGGCGCACGTCGAGCACCCGCGGCGGCGTGGAGCTGCACGGCGCGCCGGTCGAGGTCGGGCCGCATGCGCGGCGGCTGGTGTTCGGCCGCGTCGCGGCCACCGTGCTCACGTCGGCCACGCTCTCGGCCGGCGGCGACGTGCGGTTCGTCGCCGACCGGCTCGGGCTCGGCGAGACGTGGGGCGTGCCGTTCCAGTCCGAGATCCACCCGTCGCCGTTCGCGCTCGAGCGCCAGATGCGCGTGTGCGTGTACGACGGCGGCGCGGACGAGGCGCAATCGGTGGCAAAGCTGGTCGTCGAGCTGCATCGCGCGGCGCGGCGCAACATGCTCGTGCTGTTCACCGCGCACGAGCGGCTGCGGCGGGCGCGGCTGCTGCTGCTGGACCAGCTGCCGGCGGACGGCGTGATGCTGGCGCAGGACTGGGACGGCACCGCGAGCGTGCTGAGCGACCGGTTTCGCGCCGCGCGGGGCGCAATCTTGCTCGGCGTCCAGAGCCTGTGGGAAGGTGTCGACTTTCCGGGTGGTGCGCTCGAGATCCTCGTGGTCGCGAAGCTGCCGTTCTCGGTGCCGGGGGAGCCGTGGGTCGAAGCCCGCGGCGAGCGGTTGCGGGAGCAGGGACGCGATCCGTTCCGCGACGATGCGGTGCCCGAGGCGGTGCTGCGGTTCCGGCAGGGTGTGGGGCGGCTGATCCGGCGGGCGAACGACCGTGGAGTGCTGGTGGTGTGCGATCCGCGGCTGGTGGCCGCGGGTTACCGGCACCCGTTCCTCGACGCGTTGCCGGCGCCGCCGGAGCGCTGGCGCGACGCGGCGCCACTCGCCGCCGCCGCGGCCCGGTTTCTGAATCAGGACACGATGCCGAGGGAGGGGACGTGATCGAGCTGGGCAGCCGGCCTCTCACGCTGGACGATGTGGCGAGGGTGGCCGCGGGCGACACGCCGGTGACGCTGGCGCCCGGCGCGCGCGCGCGCATGGCCGCGAGCCGGGCCGTGGTCGAGCGCGCGGTCGCGGACCAGCGCGTGGTATACGGCGTCACCACCGGGTTCGGCGAGCTCAAGGACCGCCGCATCGCCCCCGAGCAGGTGCGCACGCTGCAGCAGAACCTGCTGCGGTCGCACTCGGCCGGCGTCGGGCCGGACACGCCGCGCGACGCGGTGCGAGCGATGCTGCTGCTGCGCGCCGCCTCGCTCGCGCACGGCCATTCCGGCTGCCGCACCGACGTGGTGGACGGCCTGCTGGCGCTGCTCGAGCGCGACGTGGTGCCGGTGGTGCCACAGCAGGGCTCGGTCGGCGCGTCGGGCGACCTGCAGCCGCTCGCGCACCTGGCGTCGGTGCTCACCGGCGAGGGCGAGGCGTGGCTGGGCGGCCAGCGCATGCCGGCGTCGCTGGCGCTGCGCGGCGCCGGTCTCCAGCCGCTGGCGCTCGAGGCCAAGGAGGGGCTTGCGCTCATCAACGGCACCCAGTTCTCGACCGCGATCGCCGTGCTCGCGTGCGTCGAGGCCCGCCGGGTGTGGGAGGCGGCCGTCGCCGCCGCGGCGCTGTCGACCGAGGTGCTGCTCGGCTCGTTCGCCCCCGCGCGCGCCGACGTGATGGCACTGCGCCCGTATCCGGGCGCGCTCGAAGCGGCGCGCCGGCTGCGCGCCTATGCCCAGGGCAGCGCTCTCGTGGTGTCGCACGCGAACTGCGACCGCGTGCAGGATCCCTACAGCTCGCGCTGCGTGCCGCAGGTGATGGGTGCGGCGTGGGACGCGATCCTGCACGTGGCGGCGCAGCTCGAGGTCGAGTGCAATTCCGTGAACGACAACCCGGTGGTGTTCGCGGCCGGCGACGAGGTGGTGTCGGCGGGGCTGTTCCACGCCCAGCCGGTGGCGATGGCCGCCGACTATCTCAAGATCGCGCTGGCGACGGTCGCGAGCCTGAGCGAACGGCGCGTGGACCGGCTGGTGCGCGGCCACGAGTCCGGGCTGCCGGTCGTGCTCGCGACCGATCCCGGCCTCGAGTCCGGCTTCATGATGGCGCAGTACACGGCGGCGGCGCTGGTGTCCGAGAACAAGGTGCTGGCGCACCCGTCGAGCGTCGATTCGATCCCGACCGGCGGCGGCATGGAGGATCACGTGAGCATGGCGCCCGCGGCCGCGCGCCACGCGCGCGCGGTGACGGGTCACGCGGCGCGGGTGGTGGCGCTCGAGTTGATGTGCGCGTGCCGGGCGCTCGAGTTCCGCCGCCCGCTCAAGGCCGGCGAGGGCTCCGAGATGCTGTACGGCGCCGTGCGCCGGCTGATCCCGGAGCCCGACGGCGATCGCCCGCTCGGCGACAGCTGTGAAACGCTGGCGCGCTGGGTGCTGTCGCACGGGCCGGAACGGCTCGCGGACGAGGTGCTCAAGCCGTGACTCCGGCGACGGCGTCCCCGGGTGCGCGCACGGTGCGCGCGCCGCGCGGTCCCGAGCGCTCGTGCCGCGGCTGGATCCAGGAAGCCGCGCTGCGGATGCTGATGAACAATCTCGATCCCGAGGTGGCCGAGCGGCCGGACGACCTCGTGGTGTACGGCGGCACCGGACGCGCCGCGCGGTCGTGGCCGGCGTTCGACCAGATCGTCGCGAGCCTGCGCGATCTCGGCGACGACGAGACGCTGCTCGTCCAGTCGGGCAAGGCGGTCGGCATCTTCCGCACCCATCCCGACGCGCCGCGGGTGCTGATCGCGAACGCGCTGCTGGTGCCGCGCTGGGCCACGTGGGAGACGTTCCGCGATCTCGAGGATCGCGGGCTCACGATGTACGCCCAGATGACCGCCGGCTCGTGGATCTACATCGGCTCGCAGGGCATCGTGCAGGGCACGTTCGAGACGTTCGCCGAATGCGCGGAACGCAGCTTCGGCGCTGGGGCGCCTATCGCACCGCTCGGCGCTGGCGCGCACACCGGAACGCTCGGCGCTGGCGCGCTCGCCGGAACGCTCGGCGCTGGCGCGCTCGCTGGCCGGCTGGTGCTCACCGCCGGGCTCGGCGGCATGGGCGGTGCCCAGCCGCTCGCGGTGACGCTCAACGGCGGCGTGTGCCTGGCGGTGGAGGTCGACGCGGCGCGCGCGCGCCGGCGCGTGGAATCCGGATACTGCGATCGCGTGACGGCGTCGCTCGACGAGGCGCTGGCGTGGTGCCGCGCGGCGCTCGCGGCGCGGCAGCCGCTCGGCGTCGGCCTCGTCGGCAACGCCGCGACGGTGCACGCCGAGCTGGTGGCGCGCGGCGTCACGCCCGATATCGCGACCGACCAGACCGCGGCGCATGATCCGCTCGTGGGCTACGTGCCCGCGGGATTGAGCCTCGCGGAGGCCGCCGTGCTGCGCGACGCCGATCCCGCGGGCTACGTGCGGCGCGCCCGCGAGTCGATGGTGCAGCAGGTGCGCGCGCTGCTCGCGATGCGCGACCGTGGCACGGTGCTGTTCGACTACGGTAACAACCTGCGCGGCGAGGCCGAGCAGGGCGGGCTGCCGCACGCCCTGGCGTTCTCCTATCCCGGCTTCGTGCCCGAGTACATCCGGCCGCTGTTCTGCCTCGGCAAGGGGCCGTTCCGCTGGGCGGCGCTATCGGGGGATCCCGCCGACATCCTCGCCACCGATCGCGCGGCGCTCGAGGAGTTTCCGGACGACGCGCGGCTCCACCGGTGGATTCCGCTGGCGCAGCGCCACGTGAAATTCCAGGGCCTGCCGGCGCGCATCTGCTGGCTCGGCCACGGCGAGCGGGCGCGGCTCGGGCTCCGGTTCAACCGCATGGTCCGCGAGGGGGCGGTGAAGGGACCGCTCGTGATCGGCCGCGACCATCTCGACACCGGCTCGGTGGCGTCGCCCTATCGCGAGACCGAGGCGATGCTGGACGGCAGCGACGCGATCGCCGACTGGCCGGTGCTGAACGCGCTGCTGAACGTCGCCTCCGGCGCCTCGTGGGTGAGCGTCCATCACGGTGGCGGCGTGGGCATCGGCAATTCGATCCACGCCGGCATGGTGATCGTGTGCGACGGCACCGCCGCCGCGGACGCCCGGCTCGCGCGCGTGCTCGAGAACGATCCCGGCACCGGCGTGATGCGGCATGCCGACGCCGGCTATCCCGCGGCGATCGAGCATGCGCGCGCCAGCGGCATGAACCTGCCCGGCGTGACGCCGGCGCGGCGGCCATGAGCAGCTATCCGTCGGCGCGCGACGCGTCCGGGCGCATGGTGGCGGGGCGCGCCGCCTATCTCATCCTGCACAACACCTCCGAAGTCGTGACGCCCGACGCGACGGGCGAACACGTGGTGCGCTACCCCAGGGGCGCCGTGGTGTTCCAGGACGGCAAGGTGTCCGAGATCGGCCCCGCGTCGGAGTTGCTGCGCCGCCACTCGGAGGCGCGGCCGCTCAACGCGAACGGCCGGCTCGTGACCCCCGGACTCGTCGACTGCCACACGCACATGATCTTCGCCGGACATCGCGCGCTCGAGCACGAGCAGCGCCAGCGTGGCGACAGCTACGAGGCGATCGCCGCCGCGGGCGGCGGCATCCGGTCGACCGTGCGCGCGACCGCCGCCGAGCGCGACGACGTGCTCGAGAAGAGCCTGGCGAGCCGGCTCGAACGCTGGCGCGCGACGGGCTGCACCACCGTCGAGGTCAAGAGCGGCTACGGCCTGACGCCGGCCGCCGAGGTGCGGCTGCTCGACCTGATGCGCGGCGCGATCCAGCGGGTGCCGCTGCGCGTGCATCGCACGGCGCTGCTGCTCCACGCGATCCCCGACGACTACCGCGACCGGCGCGCTGAATACCTCGACGAGCTCATCGAGCGCACGCTGCCCGAGATCCGGCGTCGCGAGCTGGCGACCGCGATCGACGCGTTCTGCGACGAGATCGCGTTCTCGGTCGAGGAGTGCCGCAGGTTGCTGCAGGCGGCGAAGGCCATGGGATTCGACATCAAGCTCCACGCGGATCAGCTGCACCGCACCGGCGGCGCGCAACTCGCCGCGGAACTGGGCGCGCGCTCGGCGGATCATCTGGAGAGTGCGACCGCGGCCGACTGGCAGGCACTCGCCGCGGCGGGAACGGTCGGCGTGCTGCTGCCGGCGGCGGCGCTCACGCTGGGTCAGGCACTGCCGCCGGCGGCGATGCTGCGTGCCACGGGCGCGCGCGTCGCGATCGCCACCGACTTCAATCCGGGCACCGCCCCCGCGCAATCGCTGCTGGAGTGCGCGGCGCTCGCGGCGCGCAGCTGCGGGTTCACCGCCGAGGAGACGCTGCTCGCGGTGACGTGGAACGCCGCGCGGGCGCTCGGCGCCGAGCAGGAGATTGGCCATCTCAATCCCGGTGCGTCCGGGGATGCCGTGGCGTGGGAGTGCGAGACGCTGGAAGAACTGCCCTACTGGATGCCGGCCGTGCGCCCCGACTGCGTGTTCATTCGCGGCGCCGACCTGGCGATGCCGTCGATCGAACGCCGCGTGTGGCCGTGAGCGGAGAAAGGTCACGAAGATGATGTTCAAGAGGCTGTTACTGGAAAATTGGAAGAACTTCCTGAAAATTGAAATTGAGCTCCAGCGCCGAATGTTCTTGTTGGGGCCGAATGCCAGCGGTAAGTCCAATCTTCTTGATGCAATTAGATTTCTCCGTGACATTGCGGACCCACAGGGCGGTTTTCAAAACGCGGTTGTCTCAAAGCGGCGAGGCGTGTCGCAACTGAGATCATTGCACGCTCGGCGCCATTCAACTGTCGTCGTCGAGACACAAGTTGATCTAGATGTAGATGGACTGTGGTCCTACCGACTTGAATTCACACAAGACAATCAAAGACGACCGATGATCCAACGCGAAGTCGTGAAGCACGGAGACATTACCGTGCTGGACCGTCCTGATGACGCCGACAAACAAGATGAGAGCCGGCTTACACAAACGCATCTTGAGCAAGTGAGTTCAAACAAGACTTTCCGACAACTTCAGGAGTTCTTTGCTCGCGTCCACTACTTGCACATAGTTCCGCAGTTGGTTCGGGAGCCAGAACGATCTATTGGAAGAACCGGCGATCCTTATGGCGGTGACTTCCTCGAACAACTAGCGCGCGCAAAAAAGCCAATTTTGACATCACGTCTTGATAGGATAAGCAAGAGCCTGAGAGTGGCTGTGCCGAGCCTGCAGGAAATCCAGTTACTGCGCGACCCGGCTACAGGAGTGCCGCACCTGCGAAGCCTTTACGCGCATTGGCGCAAGGATGCTGGGTGGCAGTCAGAAGATCAATTGTCGGATGGAACGCTTAGGTTGTTCGGATTGCTTTGGGCCCTATTGGATGGTGTCCATCCTTTGTTGTTGGAGGAGCCTGAACTCTCCCTGCATCCACGCCTGGTCAGGTACCTACCCACAATGATGGCAAGGTTGCTTAGAAAGAATGCGCGTCAGGTGTTCATTAGCACGCACTCGCCGGATCTATTGAGCGATGATGGCATTGGCATTGAGGAGATCTTACTGCTAATCCCGACTGCCGAGGGCACCGACGTGATGGTCGCGAGCGACTTGGCAGAGGTGCGAACGCTAGTCGAAAGTGGTGTACCGCTGCCAGATGTTGTCGTTCCTCGTACGGCGCCGCGAGGTGCAGAGCAATTGGTGATGTTTGGTGAGTAGCGCCGTCATGAATATTGTCGTCGAGGGTCCTAGCGACGAAGCTGTGGTAACAAGGTTGCTCGATGTCATGCAGGTGGCAGTCGGCAATACGTATGGGCTTCGAGGTAAGGGCGCCATCGACAAGAATTTGGACGGATTCAACAAGGCGTCGAAGTTTGGCAAGTGGCTAGTGGTGCGAGACTTTGACGATGACGCCGTGTGCCCGGGAGACTTGGTTCGTAGACTCCTGCCCAATCGCCTCCCGACGTTGTGCTTGAGGTTGGCAGTAAGGTGCATCGAGTCGTGGCTGTTGGCTGATCGGCCGGGCATCGCCAAGTACCTCGCTGTTCGATTGGAGCGAGTGCCTCGCTCCCCCGACACTCTAGTGGATCCGAAGTCAACGCTCATCGAGCTGGCACGAACATCAAGGAGGTCCGGTATTCGCGACGACTTTGTGCCAGGGACCGGAAGCTCTGCCCGCGTAGGGAAGGGGTATACGGCTGGTATGGTCGAATTCGCGCGTATCTGGTCGCCTGAAGAAGCTGCTAAGTACAGTGGGAGTCTGCAAAGAGCCATCAGTGCAATACGTGTGTTGCGTTCTGGAGAAGGGACGCGGAGGCCATGACCCACATCGTCGAGTGTGTGCCCAATTTCTCGGAAGGCCGCCGCCGCGACGTCGTGGACGAGTTGATCCGCGCCGTGACCGGCGTCGCCGGCGTGACGTTCCTCGACAGCGAGATGGACGCCGATCACAACCGTTCGGTGATCACGTTCGCGGGCGAGCCGGAGCCGGTGATCGAGGCGGCGGTGCGCGTTGTGGCGCGCGCCGCGGAGCTGATCGACCTCACGCGGCATTCGGGCCAGCATCCGCGCATGGGCGCCGCCGACGTGGTGCCGTTCGTGCCGGTCGAGGGCGTGTCGCTCGACGACTGCGCGGGGTTCGCGCGCAGCGCCGGCGCCCGCATCGGCGCCGAGCTCGGCATTCCGGTGTTCCTGTACGAGGCCGCCGCGTCACGGCCCGATCGCACGAGCCTCGCCGACGTCCGGCGCGGCCAGTTCGAGGGGCTGCGCGATGCGATCGGCGCCGACCCCGCGCGCACGCCGGACTTCGGTCCGCATCGCATCCATCCCACGGCCGGGGCGACCGCGGTCGGCGCGCGGCGGTTCCTGGTCGCGTTCAACGCCAATCTCGCCACCGGCGACGTGCGCGTCGCGAAGGCGGTGGCCGCCGCGATCCGCGAGCAGAACGGCGGCTTGAAGAACGTGCGCGCGCTGGGATTCGCGATCGAGAACGGCCGCCGCGCCCAGGTGAGCATGAACCTCGTTAACACCGAGGCCACGCCGATCCACCGGGTGCTGGCGCTGATCCGCGCGGAGGCGGCGCGTCACGGGACGATGATCTCGGGCTGCGAGGTGGTGGGGCTGATCCCCCAGGCCGCGATGCTCGACGCCGCCGAGCACGCGCTGCAGCTCGAAGGCTTCCGGCGCGACCAGGTGCTGGAGCTCAGGCTTGCGCATCCGCCGCTCACCGGCGCCACGGCGCTCGACGCGTTCATGGACTCGGTGTCCGATGCGAATCCCACACCGGGCGGCGGCACCGTCGCCGCCGTCGCGGGGGCGATCGCGAGCTGCCTGCCGGTGATGGTCGCGAATCTCACGCTGGGCCGGAAGAAATTCGCAACCGCCGAGCCGGAACTGCGCTCGGTTAAGGATCGTGCCACGACGCTGCGGTCCGAACTGCTGGGGCTCGCGCGGCTCGACAGCGAGGCGTTCGACGCCGTGCTGAAAGCCCGGCGTCTGCCCGCCACGACTGTCGCGGAAGTCACCGCCCGGGATCAGGCCGTGGCTCTCGCGGAACTCGAAGCCACGCGCATACCGCTAACGACGGCAAAGCTTTGCGTGGAGGTGGCCGAGCTGGCGGCGCGCGCCGCCCGCAGCGGGAATCCCAACGCCGTGACCGATGCCGGCGTTGCAGGACGCATGGCCGCCGCCGCCGCCGAGGGAGCGCTGCTCAACGTCAAGATCAACCTGAAGAGCCTTGGGGCCGGGGCCGATAAGGACGATATCGAGAAGGCGTTACCGCGCCTGGAGCAGGCGTTGGTCACGGCAACCCGGAGCTGCAGCGAGGCGGTCGATGCGGTGTTGAACGCATGACCTCCTGCGTTTCGTGCCCCATGGCGGATCCCGGGAGAGGGCGGATTTGGAAAAGGCCATCGAGATCAAACGCCGGGCCCAACGGTTCGTGCAGAGCGGCGATGTCGATGCCGCGCTGGTCGAATACGAGAAGCTTGCGCGTGCCGAGGAGAACGAACCCTACCACTCGGTCGTCATCGCCGATCTGCTGTTCAAGAAGGGCGATCCGTCGGGAGCGTCCGCGCGCTATCTGAGTGCGATCGACGGGTACGAGGCGGCGGGGTTGTACAAGAACGGCATCGCCGTGTGCAAGAAGATGGCACGGCTGTCGCTCGCGCCGGGCCAGGTGTTCCAGCGGCTCGGCCAGCTCCATCAGCGCGACGGGCTGACCACCGAATCCGCGCTCTACTTCATGCAGCACGCGGAATACGCGCTGCGCATGAACGATCTCGCGGCCGCGGCCGCGTCGTTCCGGCTGGCGTTCGAGGCGTCGCCCGAGAACGTGGTCGCGCTCGAACGATTGGCCGAGCTGCATCTGTCGAACGGCGAGGACGACCCGTATTCCGCGACGCTCACCGAGGCCGCCGCGGCCTACGACCGGCTCGGCCATCTCGCGGACGCGAAGCGGCTGCGCGCACGCCTCGGAGGCAACGCCCACGAGCCCGCGCCCGCGCCAGTGGAAGCGAGGCTCGAGACCGCGAGCACGATCGAAGCGGTACGCGACGTGCTGCCGGAGGGAACGGAGCCGCTGCGGGCGCCGAGATTCGCGCTGCGCCCGGCCGCGGTGCCGCCGGCCGAAGGCCTGGTGTCGGCCGCCCGCCACCTGCGGGACCCGGGCGAGCCACGCACGCCGGCCCTCGACGACCCCAACGAACGCGTGATCACCGACGTTGCTCCTGTCGGCATCGAACCCGCGGGTCTGGGCGACCCGGCCGCGGGCGGAGATCTGATCACCGACGAGGCCGAACGGTCCGCCAACGCGGCATCCGCGGTGGCCGCGGACTCGCCGGACCGGATCCACACCGGATCGGGCTACGAGTCGCCGGCTGCCGAACCCGCGCGCGCGACGGGAACGAACGGGAAGGCGGTCGCCGGCCAGCCGGCGCAGGCGGAGTCGGCGCGCGCCGCCGAGCGGCCCGGGCTGCGCTTCGAGCTCGACGGCGCCGACGCCGCGACCGATCCCGTCGATCCCTACGCGCACATTGCCACCGAAGCCGTGCTCACGCCCGAGGTGAGCACGCTGATCGAGCAGGGTCGCGAGCAGGCGCGGGGCGGACAGCTCGACGCCGCCGCACAGTCGTTCACCCGTGCCGCGCAGGCCTGGGACACCGCTGGGAAATCCGAATCCGCAGCCGGCGTCTACCGCGCGCTCCACGCGAACCTGCCGCCGGTGCGGCCCGCGCTGATGCTGTGGTTCGACAACTGCCGCCGCCGCGGGGATCGCGGCGAAGCCGCCCGCGTCGCGCTCGGCCTGGGGGAGGAGGCGCAGAGCCGCGCCGACACCCGTGCCGCGCGCGAGTGGTTCGAGCGGGCATTCGTGCTCGATCCGTCCAACGTCGCCGCGGCCGAACGGCTGCGCACGCTGACGCCGGACACTCCGCAGGAGGCCGTGCCCGCGGCAGAAACTCGAACGGCGCCTCGCGTTCCTGGCCCCGCCAACGGAGCCGGCGCCGCGCCCGCGCCGTTCGCACCCACACCGTTCACGCCCGTCCCGCCGGCGCCGGCGCCGGGGATGCCCCTCGCTCCCCCGATGCTGAAGCCGGTCCCCCAGCCCGCCGGCGCGCGAAATCGGGCGCAATCGCCGGTGGCGGAAGGGGCGCCGCGCATCGAGGTCACGCACGGCTATGGCGACGAAGTGCACATGGAGCTGGACCAGTTGCTGGACACGTTCCGGAAGGAAATCCAACATCAGGTTTCCGGAGACCCGCAGAGCAATTATGCTCTGGGCGTGAGCTACCTCGAGATGGGACTCAGCGAAGAGGCGATCGAATCGCTGCGGGCGGCCGGCGAGGATCCGAGCCTCAAGGCGTCGGCCACCGAACTGATCGGTCGCTGCCTCATGGACAACGGACGCTTCGAGGACGCCGCCACCGAGTTCCGCGCCGCGCTCGACCATCCGGCGGTGACCGGTGAGCCGGCGCTCGGCCTGCGCTTCGAGCTCGGCCTCGCGCTCGAAGCCGCGGGACGGCTGGACGACGCGCTGATGCAGTTCGAGCGCCTCTACGCCGCGCAGCCCAGCTACCCGGATGTGGCGATGAAGATCCGACTGCTGCGCAAGATGCTGGAGAACGAGTGAGCTCGCACCCGCCCACCCGTCCGGGCGGACGCCGCATCGACCTCCACACCCACACGTTTTTCAGCGACGGCGCCCTGACGCCCGCGGCGCTCGTCACCCGCGCGATCGAGCGCGGCCTGTCGGCGCTGGCGATCACCGACCACGACTCGCTGGACGCGCTGGAGCCCGCGCGCGAAGCCGCCGCGCTGGCGATCGAGATCGTGCCCGGCATCGAGATCTCGTGCATGTTCGACGGCAGCGAGATGCACCTGCTCGGCTATTTCCTGGATCCCGGCGACGAGCGCCTGACCGGCCGCCTGCTGGGGTTCCGCGAGGAGCGCCTGCAGCGCGCGCTCGGCATGGTGGAGCGCCTCGCCGCGCTCGGCATGCCGATCGACCCCGAGCGCGTGATCGAGCTCGCCGGCCCCGGCGTGGTCGGCCGCCCGCACGTGGCGGAGGCGCTGGTACAGGCCGGCCACGTGGCGCACATGGACGAGGCGTTCAAGCGCTACCTGGGCCCGCACGGCCAGGCCTACGTGCAACGCCCCGCATTCGACGCCGCCGAAGCCATCACGCTGATCCACGGCGCCGGCGGAGTGAGCGTCATCGCGCATCCCGGCGTGGGCCTGGAGGAATCCCGTCTCGAGCGCCTCGCCGAATACGGACTGCGCGGCATCGAGATCTGGCATCCCCAGCACGGCCCGGTGGCCGTGCGCCGCCTGCGCTCCCTCGCCGCGAGATACAACCTACTGGAAACCGGCGGCTCCGACTTCCACGGCCCCCATCGCGGAGCCGACGTCGGAGAACTCCCCGTCCCCGCGAGCGCGCTGCAGCGGCTCAAGGACGCGGCCGGAGTGCCCGGGTAGCGAGGGCAAGGCGAGAGGCAAGGACGCATTGAAGGAGAGACTCCTTCTGCCCAGCGCCCCCGCGATGCGCGAAGCGCGAGCACCCCCACCCGCACTTCAGCAATGTCTGCACAGCGATGCGCGAAGCGCGAGCACCTCCAACGCCACAACCCACCCCGCCCCCCCTGACAGATGTGTTGCCGTACGCCGAATCTAGGTAAGCGCCGCGCGCGGTGAGGGGCTGTCCGGAGGCGGGGACCGAGGGCAGCGCGGGAGTGCAGGGATGCACGGAGCGCTGCCCGAGTAGCGAGGACCCGCCAGGAGGGCGGGGCCGAAGCGTCCCCGCCGGAGGACAGCCCCTCACCG
>JBBRLX010000031.1:0-53224 GCA_038231135.1 Candidatus Eiseniibacteriota bacterium
AGCTCACCAAAATCCGTCCACCCGCCAAGGACCACCCCTGGCGCAAGCCGTATGACCGCAGCCTCCTGCCCGCAATGGCAGAAGCGGGGGATGACAGAATCACTGCGGAGTAGGGGTGACAGAATCACTGCGGTGCTACAGCCCGGCCGCCGCCCAAGCGCACGCCCAGGCGATCGCCGCCGTTTCCGTCCGCAGCCGCCCGTCGGCCAGTCGCACGGGTTGAAATCGCGCGGCCTCGAGCGCCGCGAATTCGGCGGGACTGAACCCGGGACCCGGCCCCACCGCCGCAACCGACACGCCGGAGTGCTCGAATTCCGGCGGTGGCGGGGCCGCGGCGGCGTCCGGCGACGGCGTCTCCACCGGCACCCGGCGCCACGGTGCTCCGTCGGCGGCGGCGAGCCATCGCGTCCCTGAGTCCGGGAGGTCCGCGAGGACCCGGTCGAGCGCCAGCGGCTCGGCGACCGTCATCTTCCATGTGCGCTGCGACTGCCGCAGCGCCGCAATCGCCAGCCGTTCCCAGCGCGCCACCCGCACCCCCTGCCAGGCACGGCGCGCGCAATCGATCGGCTGGAAGCGCGCCACTCCGAGCTCGGCGAGCTTCTCCACCATCCAGTCGGCGCGGCCCGCATCGGGGGCCCCGCACAGCAGCCACGCCGGGTCGCCGCGCGGCGTGTGCTCGATGGCAATCACGCGCGCCGCAGCCGTGGGCTCGACCCGGTCGAGCTCGAGGGTCGCGCGCAGGCCGTTACCATCGGTGGCGGTGACGCGGTCGCCGGCGCGGGCGCGGCACACGCGGGCGACGTAGTGGGCCTCGTCGGGCGGCAGCACGATCGTGCCCGGGCCCGGATCGAGATCCGGCAGGTACAGGAACGCGGGCGCGGCGTCAGCCGGCAAACGCGTCCTTCACTCGATCGAACACCGACCGGCCGGGCGCCGGCGGCTTGAACGTGTCCGAGCGCTTCATGTCCTCGAGCACCTTGCGGTCCTGGCCCGACACCTTCGTAGGCACCCACACCACGACGCGCGCCAGCAGATCACCGGTGCCGCCGCGCAGCTTGGGAACGCCGCGGCCGCGCAGCCGCAGCACCTGGCCGCTCTGGGTCCCGGCCGGGACCGTGAGCTTCGTGGCACCGCCGACGAGCGACGGCACCTCGACCGCACCGCCGAGCGCCGCGGTCGCGAACGCGATCGGCACGTCGAGATGCAGGTCGTCGCCGTCGCGCTCGAACACCGGGTGCGGCTTCTCCTCGATCAGCACGATGAGGTCGCCGGCCGGGCCGCCGCGCGGCCCGACGTCGCCCATGCCGCGCAGCGGGATGAAGTTGCCGTTCGCCACGCCCGCCGGGACCTTGACCGAGATCGTCTCGGATTCCGACACCCGGCCGTCGCCCGCGCACGTCGCGCACGGCTCTTCGAAGATGTGGCCCCCGCCCGCACACTGCGGACACGTCGCGATGCTGACGAACTGGCCGAGCAGCGACTGCTGCACGCGGCGCACCTGGCCGCGGCCCTGGCATTGCGGGCAGGTCTTCTCGCCCTTGCCGCCCTTGCCCTGGCAGGTCCCGCACGTCTTCAGGTGCTTCACCTTGATCTTCTTCTCGACCCCGGTCGCGACCTCCTCGAGCGTCAGCTTGAGGCGCACCTGCAGGTCGCCGCCCTGGCGCACCACGCGGCCGCCGCGGCCACCGCCGCCGAACAGCTCCTCGAATCCGCCGCCGTCGCCGCCACCGCCGCCGAAATCGCGCATGAACGCGCGCAGCGCGTCCGCCAGGTCGAAGCCGCTGAAATCCACGTTGCCGCCGCCCGGTCCCGCGGTGGCCGCGTGGCCGAACTGGTCGTAGCGTGTCCGCTTCTGGGTGTCGCGCAGCACCTCGTACGCCTCGGTCGCCTCCTTGAAGCGCAGCTCCGCGGACTTGTCGCCGGGGTTGTGATCCGGATGATTCTCGAGCGCGAGCTTGCGGTACGCCTTGCGCAGCTCGTCCTCGGTCGCGCCGCGCGCCACGCCGAGCACTTCGTAGTAATCGCGCTTCGCCATCAGTCGGCCCGCCGGGCCACGATCACGCGCGCGGGGCGCAGCACGCGGTCACCCGCGCGGTAGCCCTTGCGGACCACCTGCACGACGTGTCCCGGAGTCACGCCCTCCGGAGCGTCGACCTCGAGCAGCGCTTCGTGCATCGCGGGGTCGAACGGCGTGCCGGCGGCGGCGATCTCGATCGCCCCGTGGCGCGCGAGATGATCGCGCATGCGCTGGGCGACGAACTCCACGCCCGTGGTCCAGCTCTCGGCGGCGCCCGCCTCGCGCGCGGCGTCGAGCGCGCGCTCGAGATCGTCGAGCTGCTCGATCGTCGCGAGCAGGCCGCGCTCGGTGGCGAACCGGCGCGCCTCCTCGGTGTCGCGCGTGGCGCGCCGCCGGAAGTTCTGCAGATCGGCCTCGGCCCGCAGCCAGCGCTCTTTGTAGCGGCGCGCGGCCTCGGTGCCCTCGCCCTCGGCCGCGGCCTCGGCCGCCTCGGGGGTGGCCGCCGGGACGAATCTCTCGGCGGTGAGTTCCTCGGCGGCGGCGGGCGAACCGGCGCCGGGTTCGAGATCGGATGTGCGGGCGCCGTCGATGGGCTCCCGCCCGGGGGTCGTCACGTCCATGGCGATGTCCTTTAGTTCAGGATTCGAGCAGCTCGGCGACGCGGGCGCCGACGGCATCCACCGCGGCGAACGCGAGCGCGTAGTTCATGCGCATCGGCCCCAGCACGCCGACGGCGCCGCGCACGCGTCCCGGCAACGGGTAGGTGACGAGGCTGCAGGCGGCGAGCGCCGCGTCCTCGTCGAGTCCCACGCGCACCCCCACCTGGCCTTCGATGCCGGTGACGAGCAGGCGATCGAGCGGCGAGCCGCCCTCGACCGCGCGCAGCACCGAGCCGAGCGACCGCGAGAACTCGGGCTGCTCGGCCATGTGCATCGCCCCCGCCAGGAACAGCGGAGTCTCGACGGGTTGCTCCCAGCTGCGCGCCGCGGCCGCCGACACGATCCGCACGGCGCTGCGGCGCACCAGTTCGGGATCCTGTTCCAGCCGTTCGCGCACCTCGGCCAGCGTGTGACCCACGAGCCGCTCGCGCAGCACCGCCGCGACCTCTTCCAACTGCCGGCGATCGAGCGCGCTCTCGAGCTCGAGCACCAGCATGCGCAGCGCGGCCGGTCCCAGGTTGAGCACCAGCAGCACGCGGCGGTCTCCGAGCGGCGACAGGTCGAGGTCGCCGAGGAGCTCGCCCGACAGCGAGGCCGCGAGCGCCAGGCCCAGCTGGCAGGTGAGCGACGACAGCAGCCGCGAGGCCTCGTCGAGCAGCGACCGCACGTCGCGCGCGGAATGGGTGAGCGTGCGCTCCACCTCGTCGCGGGCGGCCGGGCCGAGCGCCGCCGGAGTGATCAGCGTGCGCACGTAGAGATCCCAGCCGCGGGCCGACGGCACGCGTCCCGCCGAGGCATGCGAGCGTTCCAGCAGCCGCAGCGACTCGAGCTCCGACAGCTCGGCTCGCACGCTGGCTGAAGACATGGCGATATCTTCCTGCTGCGCCAGAACTTCCGACGCAATGGGACGCGCGGTGGCGGCGTGCAGCTCGACCAGTGCGGCGAAGATGCGCTTCTGCCGGTCGGACAGATCGGGGTCGTCCGGCGTGAGCCGTCCGGGGAACGTGGTCTGGGACATGGCGTCTACGTTAGAAAGGCAGCCGAGGGCATGTCAAACCGCGCGGTCCGCGCCCGCGCCTCGATCCAGGCGAGCACGTCGTCGGCCATGAACCGCAATCCGGCCGGAATCCGCCAGCCCTGGCTCGTGCGCTCCAGCCGCCGGCCGGCCACCGCGCCCTCGAACGCGTCGCGGTACCGGGTGAGCACGCTCTGCCACGCGGCCCCGGCATGGTCGTCGCGGTCGAGCCCGGCGCCGAGTCTCAGGCCGAGCATCATGATCTCGGTGGCGTGCCGCTCCCGGTCGTAGGGCTCGCGCTCGGCCTCGGTCGAGCGGCCGCGCTCGAGCGCCGTGGCCCACCGCGAGAACGCGTAGTGGTTGCCGTAGCGTTCACCATGGACGAAGCCGTGCGCGGACGGGCCCAGCGCCACGCACGGGCGCACCAGCCAGTAGACCAGGTTGTGGCGTGCCTCGGCGCCCGGGCGCGCGAAGTTCGAGGTCTCGTAGCACGCCAGCCCGGCCGTGGCGAAGCGGTCCGTGAGGTAGGCGTAGGCGTCGGCCTGCCACTCGGGTGCGGGCAGCGGGTTCGAGCCCGTGAGCGCCGCGTCGCCGAGCGGCGTGCCCGGCTCCGGGATGAAGCAGTAGGCCGACAGGTGTTCGGGCGCCAGCTCGAGCGCCTGCTCCAGCGTGGCGCGCCAGCGCTCCATCGTGTGGCCGGGGTAGCCGAACATCAGATCCAGCGACAGCCGTTCGAAGCCATGGCGCCGGGCCAGCTCGAACGCCCGCGCCGGTCGCGCGCGGTCGTGGATGCGGCCGAGCACCCGCAGCTCGTCCGCGTCGAAGCTCTGGGCGCCCATCGACAGCCGGTTGACGCCGGCCTCCCGCCACGCGTCGAGCTGCGCCGGGCGCACCGACTCGGGATTCGCCTCGAGCGTGATCTCGGCATCGGGCGCGATGCGGAACGCCGCGCGGAGCCCCCGCCACAGCGTGCGGAACGCGCGCGGCGACAGCGCCGACGGCGTGCCGCCGCCGAAGAACACCGAGCTGAACTCGAGCGCCCCGGCATCCGGCGCGCGCCGGGCGATCTCGAGCGTCATCGCGGCCAGGTAGCGCTCGACCGCATGCGACGACAGCGCGCCCGTCGAGAAGTCGCAGTACGTGCAGCGCTGGGCGCAGAACGGCACGTGCACGTAGAGCCCGGCCCGGGCACGGCTGCGCGCGGCGGGCGCCGGCCCTGAGTCCCGGGCGGTCAGCGGATCGGGCGGAAGATGCGGTTCCATCGTGGCCAGTTCTTGTCGGCGTCCCACGACCAGTAGATGAACATCGCGTGGCCCTTGACGAGGTCGAGGTCCAGCGGTCCCCAGTAGCGGCCGTCGTTCGAGTTGTCGCGATTGTCGCCCATCATGAACAGCTGCTTCTCGCCCACCGTGTAGGGGCCGTAGTTGTCCCGGTAGTCGTAGCCGGCCGGCCGGATCGCGGGGTCGGAATGGATCGCATACGGCTCGACCTGCGGCTTGCCGTCGATCGACACCACCTTGTTGTGGATCTCGATCGTGCGTCCCTCGGTGCCGATGCAGCGCTTGATGAAATCCTTCGTCGGATCCTGCGGGAACTGGAACACGATCACGTCGCCGTGCCGCGGCGCCCTGAGCCCCGGCAGCCGGATGTGCGTGAACGGGATCTTCGGCCCGTACTCGAACTTGTTCACGAACAGGAAGTCGCCGATCAGCAGCGTGTTCTCCATCGATGCCGACGGAATGCGAAACGCCTGGATCACGAACGCGCGCAGGAACAGCGTGAGCACCAGGGCCCACAGCGCCGCCTCCACGTATTCCTTTACGATCGATCTCGCGGACGAAGTTGCCATGGATCTCCTCTAGCGCTCGACCTTGAGTACCGCCAGGAACGCCTCCTGGGGCACTTCGACGGTTCCGATCTGTTTCATACGGCGTTTGCCTTCCTTCTGTTTCTCGAGCAGCTTCCGCTTGCGGGTGATGTCACCACCGTAACATTTCGCGATCACATTCTTGCGCATCGCCCCGATCGTCTCGCGCGCGATCACCCGCCCCCCGATCGAGGCCTGGATCGCCACCTGGAACATCTGGCGCGGGATCAACTCCTTGAGCTTGAGGCACAGGTCGCGGCCCCATTCGTACGCCTTGTCGCGATGCACGATCGTCGACAGCGCGTCGACGGAGTCCTCGTTCAGCAGCACGTCCAGTTTGACCACGTCGCCCTGCTTGTAGCCGTCGAACTCGTAGTCGAGCGACGCGTAGCCCCGCGACACGGTCTTCAGCCGGTCGTAGAAATCGAGCACGATCTCGGCGAGCGGCAGGCGGTACGCCACCCGCGCGCGCTTCTCCTCGAGGTAGTCGAGGCTGATGTACATGCCGCGGCGCTCCTGGCACAGCTTCATGATGTTGCCGAGATACTCGGACGGCGTGAGCACGTGCGCCAGCACGTACGGCTCCTCGATGCTGTCGATGTTCGTGGGCGGCGGCATCTGGCTCGGGTTGTCGACCGTGACGACGTCGCCGTTCGTGAGCAGTACGTGGTACTCCACGCTCGGCGTCGTGGCGATCAGGTCGATGCCGTACTCGCGCCGCAGCCGCTCCTGCACGATCTCGAGGTGCAGCAGCCCGAGGAACCCGCAGCGGAACCCGAATCCCAGCGCGACCGAGCTCTCCGGCTCGTAGATCAGCGCCGCGTCGTTGAGCGTGAGCCGCGACAGCGCCTCCTTGAGCTCCTCGTACTGCTCGGATTCGATCGGATAGAGCCCCGAGTACACCATCGACTTCACGTCGCGGAACCCCGGCAAGGGCTCGGTGTCCTCGACGTTCGCGGGACCCATGGTGTCGCCGACCCGCGCATCCGCCACCGACCGCACACCGGCGACCACGTAGCCCACCTGGCCGGCGTGGATCTCGTCGCTCGGCTCGAGCTTGAGCCTCAGGTGCCCGACCTCGCTGACCTCGTACTGCTTGCCGGTGGACACGAACCGGATCGCGTCGCCGGCCTTCACGCGGCCATCCACCACGCGGACCAGCGCGACCACGCCGCGGTACTGGTCGAATTTCGAGTCGAAGATCAGCGCGCGCAGGTCGGCGTCGGGCAGTCCCGTGGGCGGCGGGATGCGGGCGATCACCTGCTCCAGCAGCTCCTCGACGCCCATGCCGGTCTTGGCGCTGATCCGGCACACCTCCTCGGCGTCGATGCCGGTGACGTGCTCGATCTCGAGCGCGATGTCGTCGGGCCGCGCCGCGGGCAGGTCGACCTTGTTGATCGCGCCGACGATCGTGAGCCCCTGCTCGCGGGCCAGCAGGTAGTTGGACAGCGTCTGCGCCTCGATCCCCTGCGACGCGTCCACCACCAGGATCGCGCCCTCGCACGCGGCGAGGCTGCGCGACACCTCGTAGGTGAAGTCGACGTGGCCCGGCGTGTCGATCAGGTTGAGCTCGTAGGTCTGGCCGTCGCGCGACCGGTACTCCATCGCGATCGCGTGCGACTTGATCGTGATGCCCTTCTCGCGCTCGAGATCCATGTCGTCCAGCACCTGCGCCTTCATCTGATGCGGCGTCAGCGTGTGGGTGAGCTCGAGCAGCCGGTCCGCGAGCGTGCTCTTGCCGTGATCGATGTGCGCGACGATGCAGAAGTTCCTGATGTTGGACAGCCTCGAATCGGTCAAAATTTCAGCTCCCAGCCCACGCGGGCCCGCGTGACCGGCGGGGGTCCGTCGGGCAGCGCTGGGTCCGTCTCGAATTCGACTTTGAAGTTCCTGAAATGCGCATCGACGTACGCGTCGACGAGCGCGTACAGCACCACCACTCCGAGCAGGTACTCGCGCGTGGTCGTCGCGTCGAGCCGGGAGTTGTAGGCGTTCACCGCCGACTGCTCCGCATCGGTATCGCCGCTCAGCCGGGCCCGGGTGACATCCCCGGCGAGCCGGTTGAGCGCCCCCTGGTCGCCCACCACTCCCCACACCAGCAACCCTTCGCTCGCGGCCACCAGTCCCGCCTTGAGCCATGCACCGTTCGTCGCCTGCCCCCACCCCGGAACCACGAGCGACCGCAACATCACCCAGCGCGGCTGCGGGAGCCGTGCCGCCTTCGCCGCGGCGGCCGCGCCGCGCCGCGCCCGCGCCCCGTGGCGCGTGCTGTCCGCCGCCGCCCCCGGTTCGGTCGCAGCGTCCGGGACGCCCTGGGGCTCCCCGGTCACGACCGTGTCCGTGAACGCGACCGCGGGACCCGTCGCCGCGCGCGCGGACCCCGCGAGACCCGTGCCCGCGATGCACGCCATCAGGATGACGAGGAATGGCGGGAACGCGTGGGAATCGAACCCACCTCGGACGCTATAAACGCCCGACCGCAGGATTTGAAGTCCCCGGAGTCCACCAGGACCCATTCGTCCCCGTACGCTTGCCGCGCCCACGGTCGCCGCGGCGAACGCCGCGGGCACCGTATGCGGGTCGGAACCATCGATCATGGACCCCGGTGGAGCTCGATGGCAACCCGGCCGCGCCCCACGACCTCTCCCACCATCGCGGACCACACCCGCCGCCGTTTGAGCGCCGCCAGCAGGCGCGTGGCGCGACGCTGGGGAATCGCGATCAGCAGCCCGCCCGAGGTCTGCGGATCGAACAGGGCGTCGAGCATCGCGCCGTCGACCGCCCCCGCGTCGACCCGGGGCCCGAAGAACGCGCGATTCTTCGCGAGCCCCCCCGGCGCCGCCCCGGCCGCCGCCAGCTCGAGCGCGCGCGGCAGGAACCACGCCGCCGCCGGTCGCATGCGGATCGTGACTCCGCTGGCGTCCGCCAGCTGCGAGGCGTGGCCGAGCAGGCTGAAGCCGGTGACGTCGGTGGCGGCGCGCGCGCCGAACTCGACCGCGGCCTCGGACGCCTGGCGGTTGAGCGTGGTCATCGAGCGCGTCAGCCGGCGCAGGGTCGGCGCGTCGAGCCGCTGCTGCTTGAGTGCCGTCGCCAGGATCCCGGTGCCGAGCGGCTTCGTGAGCACGAGCTGGTCGCCGGGTCGGGCGCCGGCATTCGTGAGCAGCTGCCGGCGCTTCACGATGCCGGTGATGCTATAGCCGAACTTGAGCTCCGGATCCCTCACCGAATGCCCGCCGAGAATGCTGGCGCCGGCTTCACCGATCGCGTCCTGGCCGCCGCGCAGCAGCTCGCGCAGCGCCGCCGGCGGGAAATCGTCGGGCAGGCACAGGATCGACAGCGCGGTGAGCGGATGACCGCCCATGGCGTACACGTCGGACAGCGCGTTCGTCGCCGCGACGCGGCCGAAGTCATAGGGGTCGTCGAGGATCGGCGTGAAGAAATCGACGGTCTGCACCCACATCTCATCGCGCCGGTAGGCGAACACCCCCGCGTCGTCGAGCGTGCGATAGTCGACCAGCACGCGCTTGTCGCGGCGCGGGGCGCCGAGCTCGCCGAGTGCCCGGCGCAGGTCGCCCGGCGCCACCTTGGCGGCGCAGCCGGCGCACGCCGCCAGTGCCGTGAGCCGCAGTTGCGGATCCGCCGGCGCCAGAGGCTTCCTGCGCCGCGGCGTCGCGGGGGCGCGCGCCGGTGTCACAGATCGCGACCGATCGCGACCACGTCGATCTCGACCCGGCTGCCGCGCGGCAGCCCCGCCACGGCGACCGTGGTCCGCGCCGGCGGCGCGGCGGTGAACTGCCGCGCGTATACCTCGTTCATCGCCGCGAAGTCGGCCATGTCGACGAGGAACACCGTGGTCTTGACCACGTCGTCCATGGTCAGGCTCGCGCCCGCCAGCACCGCGGCCAGATTGCGGAACACCTGTTCGGTCTGCTCGGCGATGCCGCCGGCCACCAGCTCGCCGGTCCTGGGATCGAGCGACACCTGGCCGGACGTGAACACCAGCTTGTTGCCGCCGTGCAGGCGCACCACCTGTGCCTGACTGTAGGGGCCGATCGCCCCCGGAGCGCCATCGACCTGGAGCGGAGTCTTCACCGCACGCACCTCCCGTCCCCCGAGGGCGGGGACCGTGGGACCCTGGGGGCCTTTGAGTACGGGCGGCCCGGGAACTCCCCGTGCCGCCCGCGACTGGTTGCGGCGTCCCTCGAGTCCGTTATTCGACCGTGACGCTCTTCGCGAGATTACGCGGCTGGTCGACGTCGCAGCCGCGCAGCACGGCCATGTGATACGCGAGCAACTGCAATGGAATCACCGACAGCAGCGGCTGCAGCATCGGCACGGTGGCGGGCACGTACAGCACGTGGTCCGCGCGCTCGACGACTTCGAGGTCGCCCTCGGTCGCGATTGCGATGATGCGTCCGCGGCGCGCCCGCACCTCCTGCATGTTGCTCACCACCTTGTCGTACGCGCTGTCGCGGGTGCAGATGAACACGACCGGCATGTTCTGGTCAATCAGCGCGATCGGCCCGTGCTTCATCTCCGCCGCCGGATAGCCCTCGGCGTGGATGTACGAGATCTCCTTGAGCTTGAGCGCGCCTTCGAGCGCGACCGGCAGATTGAAGCCGCGGCCGAGGTACAGGAAGTTGTTGTGGTGCACGTACTGCTCGGCGATGCGTTTGAACGCGTCACTGCGCGCCAGGATCGATTCGATCTTGGACGGAATCTGGTCGAGCTCGCGCACGATCTCGATGCCGTCCTCGCGCGACATCGCCCGCCGGCGGCCCAGCGCCAGCGTCAGCAGCGCCAGTACCGTGACCTGGCAGGTGAACGCCTTGGTCGACGCCACGCCGATCTCGGGACCCGCATGGATGTACACGCCGCCGTTCGACTCGCGCGCGATCGTCGAGCCGACCACGTTGACGACGCCCAGCGCGCGGGCGCCCTTGCGCTGCGCCTCGCGCATCGCGGCCAGTGTGTCGGCGGTCTCGCCCGACTGCGAAATCACGATCACCGCGGTGCCGGCGTCCAGCACCGGGTTGCGATAGCGGAACTCGGACGCGTATTCCACCTCGACCGGGATGCGCGCATGCTCCTCGATCATGTATTCGCCGATCAGCCCGGCGTGCCACGAGGTGCCGCAGCCCAGGATGATGATGCGGCGGATGTCGCGCATCTCGTCCTCGGTCATGTTGAGGCCGCCGAGCCGCGCGAGCCCCTCGTCGAGCAGCAGGCGGCCGCGCATCGAGTTCCGCACCGCCTCCGGCTGCTCGAAGATCTCCTTCAGCATGAAGTGGTCGAACCCGCCCTTTTCGATCTGGCCCAGGTCCCAGTCCACCTCGTGGATCGCCTTGTCCACGGGCACGCTGCCGATCGTCGCGGTATGGAAGCCGTCGGGTGACAGCACCGCCATCTCGCCGTCGTCCAGGTACACCACCTGCCGCGTGTGCTCGACGATCGGCGCGACGTCGGACGCGAGGAAGTACTCGCCATCGGCGACGCCGACCACCAGCGGGCTGCCCTTGCGCGCGCCCACCACCACCCCCGGCTCCTTCGCCGACATCACCGCGATGCCGTAGGTGCCCTCGACATCCTGCAGCGCCTTGCCGACCGCGTGCTCGAGCTTGAGGCCGCGCTTCTTGTACTTGCCGACCAGGTGCGCCAGCACTTCCGTGTCGGTCTGGGTCTTGAACACGTGGCCCTCGGCCTCGAGCGCCGACTTGAGCACCATGTAGTTCTCGATGATGCCGTTGTGGACCAGCACCACGTCGTTCTGGCCGTCCGAGTGCGGATGCGCGTTGAGGTCGTTGGGCTCGCCGTGCGTGGCCCAGCGCGTGTGCCCGATGCCGACCGTGCCCGCGAGCGGCTCGCGCTCGAGCTTGGCCTCGAGCACGCGGATCTTACCCGCCGCCTTCACCACCTTGAGCGTGCCATTGTGCTGGACGGCGACGCCGGCCGAGTCGTAGCCCCGGTACTCGAGCCGCTTCAGGCCTTCGATCAGAATGGGCAGACAGTTGCGAGTGCCGACGTAGCCTACGATCCCACACATGTTCGACTCCTTCTCACGAGGGCGTTGCGAGGAGCGAGCGGCGTGCGCTGTCGACCATGGCCCGGGTGCGCGCCTCGCTGGGAGACTCCGCGATGACGCGTACGACGGGTTCGGTTCCGCTTGCGCGCACGTGCAGCCATTCGTCGCCACGGCTGAACCTGAGACCGTCGGTGCTGTCGACGGAATACTCCGAAAACGCCTGCTGGAGCCGCTCGGCGGAGCGTTCCCAGGAGGTATCGGGACGAGTGATCTTCTCCTTCACCATATGGTAGCGCGGCAGGGCGTCGGCCAGGTGCCGCAGCGTAAGTCCGCTGGCCGCAATCGCCTGTGCGACCAGCCCTACCGCCACCAGGCTGTCGCGGCCGTAATGGGCCGCCGGCAGGATCATGCCGCCGTTGCCTTCGCCACCCGCCACCGCGTCGAGCGCCCGCATCGCGGCGACCACGTGGGCCTCGCCGACCAGGGTGCGATGGAGCGGCACTCCGTAGCGGGCGCACACCGCGTCGAGGATCCGGCTCGTCGACAGGTTCGTCACCACCGGGCCCTTATGCCGCGCCAGCACCACCGACGTCCCCAGCGCCACCGTGTACTCCTCACCCAGCGGGACGCCCTGGGCGTCGACGAACGCCGCGCGATCGGCATCGGGATCCACCGCGACGCCGAAGTCCGCCGCGGCCGACGTCACGCGCGCGCACAACGCACCCAGGTGTTCGGGCAGCGGCTCGAGCTCGCGCGTGAAGCGCCCGTCGGGAACGCAGTCGAGCTCGACCACCTCGGCCCCCAGCTCGCGCAGCAGCCGCGGCACCGCGACGCCGCCGACGCTGGCGCAGCCATCCACCACCACGCGCAGCCGGCGCGCCCGGATGCGGGCGAGTTCGAGCACGTCGAGCCCCAGCACGCGCTCGAGATGCCAGTCGAGCGACGCAGCTTCGACACGCTCCCCGCCCAGCTCCTGCCACGGCACCCACAGCCCGCGATCGGCCTCGTAGCGCTCGGCCACGCGGCGGCCGGTCGCGGCGTCGAGGAACTCGCCGCGTGACGACAGGAATTTGAGCGCGTTCCACGCCGCCGGATTGTGGCTGGCAGTGAGGATCACGCCGCCCGCGGCACCCAGATGCTCGACCGCGAGCTGGGTCGCGGGAGTGGTGGCGAGGCCCAGGTCGATCACGTCGCGCCCGGCGGCGCAGAGTCCCGAGACCGCCGCGCGCAGCACCATGGGACCGGTGGGGCGCGCGTCCCGTCCCACCACGACCGGACCCGCCGGCAGCTCGTGCGCGAACGCGGCGACGAAGCGCGCGATCACGGGCGGCGTGAGCGAATCACCGACGATCCCGCGGATGCCGGCGACGCTGATCATGAGGGGTGTGGGCATGGGACTCCGGACGACAGGGACAGGAATTCACAACCCCGGACCTGCCGCCAACACGCCGGGACCGTGGGAGAATAGAAGAGCGGCCGGGTTGAGGACAATGCATCAGGCCCAAGCGCCACAAAGGTTTGACCTGGATGGCGCCAGCGTTGCCACCGTGCCGGCCTCCAAGGCTAAGGCGCGAGCCCGGCCCCGGTGCCGGCCGCGCTCACGGACGCGATCCGAGCGCGGCACTCGCGGTGGACATCGTGTCGCGATACGCCGGATTGCGCATGCGGGCTTCGATCGCCGCGATCCGGATCCGGCTCATGGCGTGGCGGGGATCGATCGCCAGCACCTGCCGGTACTGATCCAGGGCTTCGGCGTGCAGGCCTGCAATGTTGTACGCCGACGCCCGCCGGTAGAGCGCCTCCGCACGCTCCACGTCCGACGTGGCACACGCCCGCGCCGAGTCGAAGCACGCGATTGCGCGCTGTACGTAGTCCCAGCGCTCGAGGCTCGTGCGCACGGGCGACCGGCCCGTCACGGGATCCGCGTCGAACGCGCGATTCTGGAACGCGCTGCCGAGTGCCAGCCGCAGCGCCGCATCCCCGGGCGCGCGCCGCACCAGTTGCTGCCCATAGACGATCGCGCGCGCCCAGTCGCGCGCGCGCACCGCGTCGTTCGCCCGCCGCGCGAGCGTCTCGCCGGGAACGGCTTCGGACGGCGCCTGCCGCGTGCGCAGGACCCGCGTGACGAGCACGAACCCCGCGACCACGATCGCAATCGCGACGGCGATCGCCGGCACGACGCCACGCCGCCACGCCGGTCCCGTCGCGGCGCCCGTCGCGCGCGCGCGGGACTCCGCCGCCGCCGGCGCGCGCGGAGTCGTGCGCCGCGAGCGGTGGGTGCGCGGCGGGCGCGGCGGGCGCGGCGGGCGCGGCGCGCGCGTCACGGGCGCGACTCCACGCTCTCGTGCTCGACCCCGGACGCGCGCGCCGGCACCACCACGGTGCGCGCGGTCGGCAAGCGGGCGGCCAGCGTGCGCGTGGCCGCGATGCGGGCGCCCTCGGGCACCCACACCCGCGCGGGCACGGCGACCGGCGTCCAGCGCGCCCGCCAGCGTGCGCCGTCGCGGTCGAGCGCGAGCGTCACGCGCCCGAACCGGGTCGGGGCCGGACCGAATCGCAGGCCATGCCACCACCCGGCGTCGGCGCCCATCGCCAGCTCCAGCGTGTCGCCGTCGTCCTCAACGATCATGTTGCGCACCAGGTCGACGACGCCCGCGGCCGCGGTCGCGTGCGGCGGCAGATTGGTCCCGAAGTCGCGCGTCGAGTCCGAGAACAGTTCCGACTGCCCCAGCGTGGAGCTGCTGTGGCGCAGCAAGTCCGCGAGGTAGTCGCGCGCCCAGCGCCCATGTCCCGCGAGCAGCGCCCACTCCGCGAGATCGGTGCCGAGATAGCTGTGCAACGAATCGGCGGGTCCCCAGCTCACGAGCGCCGGCCCGCGGCGCCGCCACATGCGCCCGGCGAGCGCCGCGAAGCGCGGCGCCGCCGCGGGCATCGCACCCGTCGGATACGCGAACGCCACATTGCCCCAGTCGCGTCCGATGCCCTGCCACGTGGGTGGAATGTCCGGGCTCGATGTGCGCTCGAGCGCCGCCGCGACCGCGGCGCCGTAGTCGCGCGCCGCGGCCGCGGCCTCGCCCGCCGCGGCGGGATCCTGGGCGAGCGTCGCGAGCCGCGCCGCCGCACGGCAGCCGGCGATCGACCACGCGTCATTTCCGGTGTGCTGCGCCTGCGCGAGCTCGCTGTCGCGCGGATCGGCGTAACCCATGAGTCCGCCCCACGGCGCGCCGGGAACGCGCGTGCGCTCCCGCTCGCGGCCGAGCCAGCGCACCGCGGCCAGCGCCGCCGGCAGCAACTTCCGCGCGAGCGCGCGCGACGGCGGCTGCGACGCGGCCTGTTCCATCCCCCACACCGCCTGGCCGGTGCCATCGAGTTGACCCATCTGCGACAGGAACGCGCCGTTCGGCAGCTGGAACGGCAGCAGCGATCGCATGTCGTCGGTCGCGACGTCCGACAGCCCCGCCACGGCCAGCGCGCGCACCACCCGCACGCCGTCGCGCAGCCACACGTCGCGGTACTGGAATGGATTGCCGATCGGCACCCAGTGACCGTCGTGTCGCTCCTGGGACAGCAGCATCGTGACCAGCGCCGCGCGATACGCATCGCGCACCCGCGCGTCCGGCAGCGCGAGCGGCGCTGCCCGGGCGAGCCACCGGCGCCACGTCGCGCGCGCCGCGGTCGCGAGGCCCGCGTGACTCGTCGCCGGCAGGCGCGACGCGAGCCGTGCGTCCAGTCCATAGGCGGGGATGCGGAACTGCCACGTCGCCGTCGCCCCGTGGTTCGCCGGCAGCCGCCACCGCGCGACCCGCGCCGGCTCGCCGGCCCCTGAGTCCGGCTCGAGCGTGAGGGTTGCGCCCCCCGGCACCAGCGCCATCACCAGATCGTGATCCATCGCGTTCGAGTCAATCCAGGCGGGCGCCGCACCGCCGCGCGCCGCGTCCCACGGCGTGAAACCGGGGCCCGCCGGTTGCCGGGTGATCCGCGCCACCAGACTCGACGGGCTCGGGTCATCCGTAAGGCGAATGGCGCGCACGCTCACCGACAGCAGGCTCGTCGTGTCGCCGAGCGCCGGCACGGGTGCGGCCGCCGCTTCGAACTCCACGGAGTCGCGGTCGGTCACCATCCACCAGTGGGCGATCGGCGTCGCGTCGGCCTCGAAATACACCGGCGACGTCCGCACCACCCCCGCGCCCTCGAGCCGCCACGTCACGGCGACATCGCCGGTGGCGACCACGCTGCCCGCTCCGATCTGGAAGGCCCGTCGCGTCCCCGGCACCCCGATGGCGGCGATCGAGTGCGCGAAATACTCCGGCCGCACGCGCGGCACCCCGGGCGCGGGCGCGCAGCCGGCCGCCAGCGCCAGCAGAACACCTGCGCCGTGCGGTGCCAGCCTCCGCCACGTCATCGTGGCCCCGGGCCGCGCCGGGCCGGGGTGCCGAGCCATTCGGCGACCGCCCCGGTCGCCTGCGCGAGCAACTCCTCGTCGACGATCAGGTAGCGCCGGAACACCGAGCCGGTCTTGTGGCCCGTGATCTTCATGGCGATCGCCTGCTGCACGCCGGCCCGAATCAGGTTGCGCACGGCGGTGCGGCGGAAGTCGTGGAGCAGCCGGCCGTGAAGTCCGGCGCGGTTGCAGGCACCTTGCCACGAGCGTCGCAGCTTCTTCATGGGGCGGCCGTTCCAGGGGAACACTGCGGTGCACAGCCGGTCGTGCGCACGCTCCCAGCGTGTCACCTGGTCGCGCTGCGCCCGCAACAGCCGTTCGAGCCGCGGATGGTACTTGAACGGGAAGATGCGTGGCTCGCGATTCTTCGAATCATGCAGCAGCACCGTCTGCCGCGGCCAGTCGATGTCGCTCCACTGCAGCCGGAACGCTTGAAGAACCCCTGGCGGGCATTGTCGACGCGCGGCAGATCGACGAGCGGGACGCGCGGCAGCCGGCGTGAGCCGAGCCGCAGCATGCGTTTCAGGACCGCGAGCTCGCGACGCAAGGTGGCGGGGGCGACCCGGTCGATGCCGAGGCGCTTGCGCGAGTACTCCGGGATCCGGTCCTCGGTGATGTCCTCGCTGCGGTAGGCGCCGAAGAATTCACCCAGCCGCTTGAGGTGCGCCGACGGGTCCGATCGATTCGCCTCGTAGCGGTAGTTTTCGAGCAGCAGTTCGCGCATATCTTCGAACCGGATTCGTTGCGTCAACTCGACGAATACCCCGCGGCGCACTTCGTCCAGCCGGTGACGCAGGAATGCCAGCGCCTGCTCACGATCGTCGGTGCCGGCGGACTCGCGCTGAACGCGGACGTCGATGGAGAACCCGATCCACCAATGCGGACTATCGGGACGCCGAAACACGCTTCCGCGGCTGAGGCGGGACATGGACGACTCCGGCGGGGGCTGGGTCGTCGGGGTCGTTGAACATATCACCCGCGTATCGCGGCGAACGCATGAGTTCCGACCTGCTCGCCGCTGCGGAACCCCGTACGAGACCCATCCTGCCAATCGCATTCCCACGAATTCGCACGCGGTCACTGTCGAGCGAAGGCGTAGTCGCACCCACGGTCGTTGCTGGCGAGATTTCCCACGAACTTCGCACGCTGCGACACACGAAACAAAAAAACAGCGTCTTCGCACGAAAATACAATCGTTCGAAGACGCTGCTGTCATTTCAGTTACATGGAGCTGGTGAGCGGAATCGAACCGCTGACCCCTTCATTACGAGTGAAGTGCTCTACCAGCTGAGCTACACCAGCCCCTAAAGCGATTTGAGCCTGTTCTCCGGACCCATGCCGGCGAGAGCACTTTGCACTCGACTCAGGGGACCCGGTGAATGGCGCGCACACATATATGGTGCGACCCCCCAGAATCGAACTGGGGACACCGCGATTTTCAGTCGCGTGCTCTACCAACTGAGCTAGGGTCGCACCGCCGGAAGGCCCTCCGGGCGGGGACCTTGCGGCTCGGCAGAAGTATCACGCTCGCGCGACGAAGGTCAACCGCCCATCGCCTCCGGGAACCGCAGCCGGCGCTCCGGGCAGGCGCGCCGGTCCGGGTGCGACTGGCGCCGGTCCTCGTTGTCGCGGATCGGCAGCGTGAACGCCACGATCGCGCTCCATTCCGACTCGCTGCGGGTGCGGATCTCGCCGCCGTGCTCACGCACGATGCGCTCCGCCGAACCCAGGCTGTGACGCTGGCCGGGGCCGGACGTGAACGGCACGAACAACTGCTCGAGCGCGCTGCCCGGCGCGCGGGCGCCGTCGTGCGCGATCTCGATCACCAGATGACCGCCCACGCGACGACTCTCGATCCGGATGCGGCCGCCCATCGCCACGGCATCGATCGAGTTCTGGAGCAGGTTCGCGACCGCCTCGCGCACGCGCGCGGCGTCGAGCATCAGCACCGGCACGTCGGGCGACAGCTTCTTCACCAGCCGGATGCGGCGGCGCACCAGTTGCTCCCCGAGCTTCTGCAGCGCCTGCTGCACGAGTTCGTTGGGCTGGACGCGCTCGAGCCGCGGGGTGACCGGCGGCGGCGCGGGCGCGGGGGCGCCGAGCAGGGTCTCGAGCCGCTCGGCTTCGCGCAGCACGATCTCCGCGTACTCGCGGCGCGGCTCCCGGGTCTCGGCGGCGCCCAGCATGCGGCGCGCGAACGCCAGCAGCGTCGCCACCGGATGGCGCAGCTCCTGCAGCCGGTCGGACGCGGTACCCGAGGCCTCGGCGACCGCCTCCAGCCGCTGCAGGCGGCCGCGCAACTCGCGCTCGCGCTCGGCGGCGCGCTTGAGCTCGAGGCAGCGGTCGGCCTGATCGAGCGCCAGCGCCACGCCGTGGCTGAGCGTCCCGAGCCAGGCGCGCGTCGCGGTGTCGAACGCCGCCTCCAGGAACGGCCGGCCGTCGCGCTGCTGGTAGACCAGCAGCACGCCGAGCGGTCGGCCGTACGCCACGAGCGGCAGCAGCGCGACGCGGGACAGCTCGTCCGCCCACTCGGGCCCGAGCAGCGGCTCGGCGTGCGGATCCTCGATCCAGCGCGGGGCGAGTGCGGTCCACGCCGCCTGGGCGAGCGGTTGCAGCACGCGCGGCGCGCGCTCGCGCAACCCGTCGGCGCCGAACGTGACGTCGAGCCGCAGCGACTCCTGGCCCCGGGCGATCCACACCGCCGCCCCCGACAGCTCGCCGTCGCGCGTCACCGACTCGACGGCCAGGTGCAGCACCTCGGCGATGTTGAGCGACGACACCTGGGCCTCCGACAACTTCGCCAGCAGCTCGAGGCGGCGTTCGGCGCGGGTGAGCGCCATGCGGCGCTCGAACGCGCCGAGCGCGCGGCGCGCGGCCGCCCGGAAACGCTCGAGCCGCTCGCGGCGCGCGTCCGCGTCGCCACCCGTCTCCCAGCCGCCGACCACGATGCCGTGGCGGCGCTCGCCGGTCTCGAGCCGCACCGCGGCCTCGCCGCCCGCCCCCAGCTCCGGCAGGTGGATCGCGATCGGCTCGCCCTCCCACGCGAGATGCGCCAGGCCGTCGAGCGACTCGGCGGGCCACCGCACGCGGCGCACGGCCGTCGTGACCACGGCGGGCGGCGGCGCGAGTCCGGCACGCGCCACGGCCTCGGCCAGCGGCAGCGCGTCGCTCGGACGCGCGGCCCCGGTCCAGGCGATGAGCTGATCCTGGGGCTCGTCGTGAAGCAGCAAATGCACGCGCTCGAATCCGAGACCGTGCGGATGCAGGGCGTACGCGAGCAGCATGCGCTCGATCGCGTCGACCGCGGACGCCGTCTCGGCGAACCGCACCAGGGCCGCGAGGCCGGGACAGTCGGGGCGGTCGGCGGAGCGCTCGGACACGAAGTGACGGGGATCGAGGGTCATGATTCGGGGGGTCTTTCGAGAGGGCAGTCGCAGTGGAGCGCAGGGGGAATGCGCGACCCCGCCCCGTACGGGATGGCGTCGCGCGACACCCCATTCCAGCGCAATCGCTGTGCCCGGGGTTCCCCGCCCACCCGGCCCGGACCGGCACCGCCGGGCGGACCGCATGAGCCCGGCTAAGTGTCCCGTTCGCTTGACGCTAGCGGCTCCGGCTCCTAGGGTGCCCGAACCCTGCCGGCCGGTCCGTCACGGCCGGGGCGGAGCGGGATTCGTCGAGCTGGGTCGGAACCATCGCCGCGGGCGTGAATTACCCCGGTCGAGCCGCGGCCCAAGACTCACATTCCGACGACCGCCCATAGGCCGGAGGGTGTTCGGGAGGTTAGCAACCGTGCCGATCGGATCCCTGTCGTTCGTGCTCCACTCCCACCTGCCCTGGGTGCTCCACCACGGCCGCTGGCCGCACGGCGTCGACTGGCTGAACGAGGCCACCGCCGAGACCTACCTGCCGCTGTGGCGCGTGCTGCACGAGCGCGCGGGGAAAGGCTCGCTCGGCATCACGCTCGATCTGAGCCCGGTGCTGTGCGAGCAGCTCTCGCACCCCGACTATCCGCGCGAGTTCGTGTCCTACCTCGAGCAGAAGATCGCCGCCGCCCAGGCCGACGCGAGCGCGTTCGAGCATGGCGAGGATCCGGCGCTGGCGCCGCTGGCGCACGGCTGGGAGCGGTTCTATCGCTCGACGCTCGAGGAATTCATGGGGCCCTATGGCACCAATCTCGTGGCGCGGTTTCGGCGGCTCGAGGAGCGCGGCGCGATCGAGATCGTGACGTGCGGCGCCACGCACGGCTACCTGCCGCTGCTGTCGACCGACGCCGCGGTCGCGGGCCAGATCCGCACCGCGGTCGCGGCGCACCGCCGCCATTTCGGCCGCGCCCCGCGTGGCATCTGGCTGCCGGAGTGCGCCTATCGCCCGGCCGGCCCGTGGACGTCGCCGGTGCCCGGACCGGCGCCGGCCATGATGCGTGCGGGGCTCGAGGACGTGCTGGAAGCCCACGGGCTCGACTACTTCTTCGTCGACCGGCATCTGCTGGAGGGCGGCACGCCGCTCGGCGTCTACGCCGACCGGTTCGACGCGCTGCGACACCTGGTGCCGCCGGCCGCGACGGCGGGCTCGGGATCGCATCCGCCCTATCGCCCCTACCGGGTCGGCGCGCGCGGCCGCGTCGCGTGCTTCGGACGCGATCCCGTGACCGCCGTGCAGGTGTGGAGCGGCGAGCACGGTTATCCCGGCGATCCCGTCTATCTCGACTTCCACAAGAAGCGCTTTCCGGGTGGCCATCGCTACTGGGCGGTCACGCATTCGCAGGCCGACCTCGCCGACAAGCGTCCCTATGACCCGGACCTGGCGCGCGCGCGCGCGCCGGAACAGGCGCGGCACTTCGTCGGCCTGATCGCCCAGGTGCTGACGGCAGCCGGGCGCCACCAGCAGGCGCCGGCGATCGCCTGCCCGATGTACGACACCGAGCTGTTCGGCCACTGGTGGTTCGAAGGCCCCCGATTCCTCGCCGCGGTGCTCGACGCCGCGGCCGCGGCCGGGATCGAGCTCACGACCACCGGGGCCCATCTCGACCGGCATCCGGCGCGCGATGTCGTGGCGCTGCCCCGTGGCTCATGGGGCGACGGCGGCGGCGACGCCGTGTGGCTCAACCCGGGCACCGAGTGGACGTGGCGCCTGCTGGCTGCGGTGGAACACGATCTCGCCGGGCTCGCCCGGCTGGCGCTCGCGGCGCCCGCCGATCCCTTGCTCGAGCGGCTGATGGCGCAGGCCACGCGCGAGCTCCTGCTGCTCGAGGCGTCCGACTGGCAGTTCCTGATCACCACCGGGCCCGCCGGCGACTACGCGACCGAGCGGTTCCACGGCCACGAGTCGGCGTATCGCGAACTCGCGGCACTCGCGGGCCAGCGGCTGACGGGCGGCGCGCTCAGCGAGTCCGACGAGCAGTCGCTCGCCGCCCTGGAAGCCAAAGACGGGCTGTTCGCGGACGTGGACTGGCGTGCGTATGCGGCGACACCCAGCACGACCGTGACGGGCGGCGCGTAACGCGACGGGCCCGGGCGCGCGGGGCTAGGGCTCGCCCGCGTCCGAGCGCGTCATGGCCGATCGGAGCGCGTCGGGCACGCGCGGCGCCCGGGTGAGCATCTCTGCCAGATGCGGGGTGGGGCGCGCCGGGCGGCCGCCGCGGTCGAGGAAGCAGTGGTGCGTGAAGCCGAACGCGAGCGTCGCCGCCTCGCGCACGACGCGATAGCCGAATCGCACCGACGCGCGGCTCAGCGCCAGCACCCCGGTCTCGATCGACACCAGGTCGTCGTAGCGCGCCGCGTCCCGGTAGCGGCACCACGCCTCGAGCACCGGCAGCGACACGCCGGACTCCTCCACCTCGCGATAGCTGGTGCCAAGCGACCGCAGCATCTCGGCGCGGCCGATCTCGAACCACCTGAGATAATTCGCGTAGTAGGCGAACCCCATTTGATCGGTGTCGCCGTAGCGGACCCGCAGTTCGAATCGATGCACCGGGTCTCCTTCAGTGAGTTCCATGGCCCGCGCGCGCCGCCGCGGCCACGCTGCCGGCCACCGCTGCCCCGGGTCCGGCATCCGGGCTCACGCGGGCGCCCCCCGCGGGCGGCCGCGTCTTCCAGCGACGGTGAAGCCAGAACCACAGTTCGGGCTGCTCGCGCACGCGGCGTTCGAGCGCCGCGACGTGGAGCGCGGTGAGGCGCTCCGCGGCGTCGGGCGCCGCTGGATCGAGGACGACGAGCGGCGGATCGACGTCGATCTCGTGGCGGCCATCGGGACGGCGCAGATCGAACCCCATCACGATCGGGGCACCGGTGGCGAGCGCGATGCGCGCGGGTCCGATCGCGGTGCTCGCCGGGCGGCCGAGGAACGGCACGAACACCCCGGCCCGCCGCGCGTCCTGATCGCCGAGCATCGCGACCCAGCGGTTGGCGCGCAACGCCTGGTACACGCGCCTGAGCCCCGCTCCCGCCGGGATCGTCTCCACTCCCGCCCGGCCGCGCTGCCGCGTGATCCAGGCGTCGACGCGCGGATTCGACAGCGGCTTCACGACGAACGCCACCGGGTGCCGGCGACCGAGCCAGGCGCCGAGCAGCTCGATGTTGCCGAAGTGCCCGCTGAGCAGGATCGCGCCGCGGCCGTCCGCCCGCGCGCGTTCGAGATGCTCGAGGCCGCGCGCGTCCGCGAGCACGTCGCCCGCCGCGGCCAGGACCAGCTCGGGCAGCCGCGTGTACTCGGCGACGATGCGGCCGAGCTCGCGATAGTGGGCGGCGAGGATGGCGTCGCGCGCGGCGGGTGCGAGCGCCGGGAACGCGTGCCGCAGGTTGTCGCGCGCCACACGGGCCCTGAGCCCCAGCCGCCGCGTGATGTCGCCGAGCACGGCGCCGGCGGCGAGTGCCGCGCGCCGCGGCAGCGCGCCGAGCACGGCGCTCGAGCCCTCGACGAGCGCGGCCTCGAGCGCGTGTTTCACGCCGCGCGCCAGCGCGGCCCGGGTTCCGCCACCGCCAGCCCCGACCACTCGAGCGGCACCAGGGCCGCGAGCGTCTGATCCACGGCGAGCCCGCTCCGGGCCGCGAGCACGTCGAGCGTCGCGGGCACCGCCGAGAGCACCGCCAGCAGCCGTGCCTCGGGCGTCGTGGGTGTGGCGAACGCGCCGGGCATCGCGGCGGCGGCGCCGGTCGCGGCGGCGGAGGGCGGCCGCGCGCCGCGGCGGCCGGCGGGCGCCACCGCCGCGCGTCCCGTCATCGCCGCCAGGACGTCGCGCGCGTCCTCGCACACGAGCGCCCCCTGGCGCAGCAGCCGATGACATCCGCGCGAGGTCGCGCGACTCACGTCGCCGGGCACCGCGAGCACCGGGCGGCCCAGCCGTCGGGCCCAGCCGGCGGTGCCGAGCGCCCCGCTCTCGACCGCCGCCTCGACCACGACCGTCACCACGGCGAGGGCGGCGATCAGCCGGTTGCGCTCGAGGAACTCCCCGCGATGGCGCGGTCCGCCCGTCGCCAGCTCGGTGACGAGCGCGCCGTGCGCGGCGATGCGCCGCGCGAGCGCCGTGTGGGTGGCGGGCGTGATCGTGTCGAGCCCCGACGGCAGCACCGCCACCGTGTCGCCGCCGGCGTCGAGCGCACCCGTGTGCGCGGCGGCGTCGATGCCCCGGGCCAGGCCGCTCACCACCGGCACGCCGAGCCGGCCGAGATCGGCGGCGAGCCGCTGCGCGATCGCGAGCCCGTACGCGGTCGCCGCGCGCGATCCCACGATCGCGACCATCGGCACCCGGGGCAGCGCGCCGGCTACGAACAGCGTGCCGGGCGGGTTGGCCAGGTCGCGCAGCCCCGCGGGATAGGCCGCGTGCCCGGCATCCCACGCCGCCGTCGCGGCCGGCGGCCGGCTCCGGTCCGCGGCCGGCGCCGCGTCGGGCTCTGCCCCGGCATTGCGGCTTGGGTCAGCTCCGGCCGTCACCGTCCTCCTCGCGCGCGGAAGCGATGGACGGGGGACCGGTGAGCACCTCCCATTCGACACCCTCCTCGGTCGCACGCACGGCACTGCTGTCGTCGGACAGCGCGTCGATGTCCGAGGCGGTCATCAGCTCCTCGCTGCGCGTCAGCCGGTCGATGCGGTCGGCCAGCGGCCGGTCGCGCGCCGCGAGCTCGTCGAGCCGCGCGCGGCGGGCGTCGGGCGGCAGCCGGTGGATCGCGTGCGCGATACGCACCGCGCCGTGCTGATGGCCGATCACGACCAGCGCGTCGCGCGCGGCTTCGGCCACGGTGCGATTCGCGTCGTCGGTGAGGCGCAACAGCCCGGGCACCGCCGGCCGAAAGCCCATGCGGCCGAGCACGCGGGCGGCGCTCACCCGCGTGAACCACAGGCCGTCCTCGAGCAGCGGCAGCAGTGCCGCGGCGCCGCGGTCGCCGAGCTTGGGGAACGACTGTTCCGCCAGGTCCCTCAGGAACCACGATTCGTCGCACAGGCATTCAACCATCAGCGACACCGCTTCGGCGTCGCCGCGCCCCGCGAGATCGTTCACGTACTCGCGCTTCGAGTTGAGCGCCCGCGCGTTGAGCACATCGACCGCCTTCGACTGACCGTACTTGTCATCCGTCATGTTCGCTCTCCGCCGGAACGGGCGCCATGCGCGCCCACAGGATCTCCTTCAACTCGTCGATGCCGGCCCCGGTGTGCGCGCTGATCACGAGCGCGCCGGGGATGCCGCTCGTCCGCGCCGCGTCCGCCCGCTCCTCGGGAGGCAGCAGGTCCGCCTTGGTCAGCGCGATCACGCGCGGCTTGTCCGCCAGTCCGGCATCGTGCAGTGCGAGCTCGCGCTCGACCACCGCCAGATCCGCGGCCGGTGACTCCGAGGATACGTCGGCCAGGAACAGCAGCACGCTGCAGCGTTCGACATGCCGCAGGAATTGCAGTCCGAGCCCGCGGCCGGCGTGCGCGTCCTCGATCAGGCCCGGCACGTCGCAGGCGACGAACTGCCGCTCGGCGTCGAGCACCACGATGCCCAGATTCGGCTCGAGCGTCGTGAACGGATACGAATCGATCTTCGGCCGCGCGCGCGACACCCGCGCGAGCAGCGTGGACTTGCCGGCGTTCGGCAACCCGACGAACCCGACATCGGCGATCAGCTTGAGCTCGAGCGCGAGGGCGCGCTCCTCACCCGGCACGCCGTCGTCGGCGCGGCGCGGCGCCTGGTTCGTGGAGGTCGCGAACCGCGCGTTGCCGCGGCCGCCGCGGCCGCCCGTGGCGGCGAGATAGCGGTCACCCGGCGCCACGAGATCGGCGAGGACCGCGCCGTGCTCGTCGTACACCACCGTGCCCGGCGGCACGCGCAACACGAGATCCGCGCCGTTCTTGCCCGTGCGATTGTTGCCCGAGCCCGCGTCACCGCTGTTCGCACGGTAGCGCGGCCGTTCGCGGAAATCCAGCAGCGTGCGGATGCGCGCATCGACCTCGAGGATCACCGAGCCGCCGGTGCCGCCGTCGCCACCGTCGGGTCCGCCCTTGGGCACGTACTTCTCGCGCCGGAAGCTGATGCAGCCCCGGCCGCCGTTGCCGGCGATCGCCTTCACCTTCGCGTGATCGATCAGCATCCGGGCCGCCGCGCCGTCATGCTGCGCGCCGTTCGCGGCTCATGAGGCCGCCCGCGCGCACCCGCGCGAGCTCGTAACCGTCGAGCTCGTGCGCCAGCAGCGACTGGTCGCCGCGCGTCAGGTCGCGCACCGTCACCGGGCGTCCGGGCTCGAGATCGTCGAGCCCGGACGGCAGCTCGAGCTCGTCGCCGGCGCGGAACCCGCCCGACTCGCGCAGCGGCCGTACCAGCGGCAGCACGCCGCTGTGGACCAGCGCCTGGGCGGCGCCCGGCGCATAGCTGGTCGCGATCACCACGGTGATGCCGAGCCGGGCCAGGAGCCAGGCCGCGAGATCGGCGCGCGCCCCGCCCAGAAATCCGCGCCCGGCCAACAGCCAGCCGCCGCCCGCCGCGCGGGCGTGGGCGGCGAATCCCGGCGCGAGCGGCCGGAACACCAGCGCCGTCAGCGCATCGGGGGCCGCGGCCGCGGCGCGCGGGCCCCACGGCACCACCTGGTCCGCGCGCACGTCGTCGCCGGCTTCGAGCAGCACGACGCCGCGGCGCGTGAACGGGGCCCGCGTCACCGGCGGCGCCGGCGCGGCCGCGGCCTCGGGCGCCAGCAGGCTGAGCGGATCCGCCGCATACGTGACGGGCTCGGGAGCGGGCTCGGTGGCGGCGTCGGCGCTTGCGAGCGCGCGCGGGTCGGTGACCACGCCGGTGAGCGCCGCCGCGGCACAGCTCTCGAGGCTCGCCCGCCAGTCGCAGCGTTCGTCGTCGACCGCGAACGCCAGTGTGACGCCCTCCGCGCGCAACCCGCCCGCGGGCTCGTGGCCGTCGGCGGCGAACCGCACGCCGGCGGCGGCGAGGTCCTGCCACACGCCGGTCGCGTGCGCGGTCTCCACGATGCGCCGGCTGCCGGCGACCACGACGCACGTCACCGCGGGGTCGAGCGTGCGGCCCCGCAGCGCCGCCGCCAGCACGGCCCAGTCGCCATAGGTCGCACCCGCGCCGATCACCACGCGGCGCACCGCGCTGCCCGCGGCATGCCGCACCGCGCGCACCGCATCCGGCTCGCCGAACCGCACGAGCCACGGCTCCACCGTCTCGAGCTCGAGCGTGAACTCGTCCGCGTCCGGGGCTGCGTCCACGCCCCAGCGCTTCCAGTCGGCGTCGCGACCCTGCGCGCGCAGGTAGGCATGCGTGAGGTCGTCGGACCCGAACAGCACCGCCGCCGCGCGCAGCGTCGGCGCCGCGGCGGCCACGGCGAACCGGTCGCGCATCGCGAGCCGCGACGCCCCCGAGATCTCGATCACGCTCCCCGGCGCGTAGCGCGCGCGGCGGCCGATCTCGATCGCGATGTCGTGCCCGCTGACGCCGAGCCCGGGCGCGCCGGCCAGTCGCACCGCCGCCACCGGAGGTTCGTGCAGCGCGTGCGGCACGCCGGCCAGCGCGGCCGCCGCCTCGAGCCGGTCCACCGGCAGCGCCAGCGTGCCGAGGGCGCCCGCCATCGCGAGTCCGGGCGCGCACCCCAGCGCCACCCGCCCCGGCGCCGCGAAGCGCTCGGCATAGACGTGCGCGGCCCGGCCGCTGCCGGCGCGCGCCACGTGCAAACCCGACTCGCGGGCCGCGCGCGCCAGCGCGGCCGCGCGCGGCTCCTCGGCGCCGCCGCGAACGCCGCGCGCATCGAGCGCCAGCAGCGCCAGCGGTACCTGGCTGCCGCCGGCCACCGGGTCGCGGAACGCCCACAGCGCGAACGCGCCGTCGCGCTCACCGAGCACGACGTGATCGGGTCTGACCCGGCAGAGCGGCGCCGCGGCGTCGCGCGTCGAGTCGCGATGGGTGTCGAGCAGCGCGGCCAGCAGCGTGCCCGCGCGTGCGGGCGCCGAACCCGTCATGTCACGCACCCCCCGACCGGCGTCCGCGTTTGCCGCTCGCGGATGACGGCCGCGCAGAGGCCTTGGACGCCGACTTCGAGGCGCCGCGGCCCGGGCGCCCGGACGCTGCCCCGGCGGCGGACGCACCGCCTGAACTCCCGGCATCGGCCTTGGTGCCGGACGAAGTTCCGGCGCTGTCCTTCGCGGCGGGCGCGGCAGCGGCGCCGTCGGAGCCGCCCTTCGCCGACTTGGTGTCGCCCGCGCTGTCCGCTCCGCCCTTCGACTCGACGGCCCGCTCCTGCTTGGCCTGCTCCTTATATGACTTGCTGCGGTAGTCGGTGATGTAGAACCCTGAGCCCTTGAACAGGAGCCCGGCGCCCGCGGACGGCACGCGGTGCGCCTTGCTCCGGCACTTCGGGCAGCGCTTCATCGCGTCGTCCGACATGCTGTGAAACAGCTCGAAGCGATGGCCGCACTTGCGGCATTCGTAGTCATAGGTCGGCATGCGTGCTCCTGACGAATGCATCCACGGGCGGCTGCGGCCGGCAGCCCGCGACGGAAATTCCGGTGCGACTCATGGCTCGTGCCGCGGCGCCGCGGCGGCGAGCGCGCACGAGATGGTGGCGACGCCGACGATGTCGTCGGCGCTGCAGCCGCGCGACAGGTCGTTCGCCGGACGCGCGAGTCCCATGAGAATCGGTCCGAACGCCTCGGCGCCCCCCAGGCGCTGCACCAGCTTATACCCGATGTTGCCGGCGTCGAGGTCAGGGAAGATCACCACGTTCGCGTGTCCCGCCACGACGCTGCCGGGCGCCTTACGCGATCCCACGTCCGGATCGAGCGCCGCATCGGCCTGCAGCTCGCCGTCGAGATGCAGATCGGGCCGCGCCGCGCGCGCCAGCGCGACCGCCTCGCGCACCTTGGTCACGTGCGGATGGTCGGCGCTGCCGCGGGTCGAGAACGACAGGAACGCCACGTGCGGGATCTCGCGCAGCAGACGCGCGTAGTGGTCGGCGGCGAGGATGCCGATCTCGGCGAGCTGCGCCGGCGTGGGATCCGGCACCACCGCGCAGTCGGCGAACATCACCACCCGCTCGGGGTGGGGCGCCCTGCCCATCACCATGATGAAGAACGAGCTGAGCGTCTTGACACCCGGGGCCAGTCCCACGAGCCACAACGACGCGCGCAGCACGTCGGCGGTGGTGCGCGTGGCGCCGGCGACGAAGTTGTCGGCGAGCCCGGTCCCCACCCGCGCCGCGGCCTGGAACAGCGGGTCCCGCGCGTAGCGGTCGCGATCCGCGGCCGGCAGCTTGTCGCCGCGGCGCTCGGCCAGCAGGCGCGACGTGCGCTCGATCTCCTCGGGCGCCTCGGAATCGATCACCGGAATCCCGCCCAGCGCCACGCCCGCGGCGCGCGCGCTGTGACGCGCGCCGGCGGCGGGGCCGACCAGCGCCACGTCCGCGATGCGCTCGCGCATCAGCCGCTCGGCGGCACGCAGCACGCGCGGGTCGCCGGTCTCGGGCAGCAGCAGCCGCTGCACACGCACGGTCGCGGCGCGGCGGATGCGGTCGAGCACGGCACTCATGCGCGCTTCCGGGCACGCTTCGCGGGGGTGCGGCCGCGTGTGCCGGAGTGCACGGTGGCGCCCGGCTTGCGGGCTCCGAACCGCGCCTTGAGCGCGTCCTCGGTGATGCGCGGCACCAGTCCGCGCACCGAGCCGCCGAGTCGCGCCACCTCCTTGACCAGCGTGGAGTTGAGATACGTGTACTGCTGGCTCGGCATCAGGTACGCCACCTCGAGCCCGGGCGACAGCTTGCGATTCATCAGCGCCATCTGGAACTCGAACTCGAAGTCACTCACCGCGCGCAGGCCGCGGATCATCACGGCGGCGCCGACCTCCTTCGCGCAGTCGACCACCAGCCCGGAGAAATCCACGACCTCCACCGTGCGCAGCGATTTCGTCACGGTGCGGATCATGTCCACACGCTCCTCGTGCGTGAACATCGCGCCCTTGCCGGGATTGTGCGCGACCGCCACGATCACCCGGTCGAACATGCGGACGGCGCGGCAGGTGAGATCCAGATGCCCGTTCGTGAACGGGTCGAAGGTCCCCGGGAACAGCGCGGTGCGGTCGTTGCTCATCGCCGATCTCCTCAGGACGGTGCTTCATTCAGGTAGGTCGTCACCGCGGTCTCGCCGTAACGCCGTGAACGCGACTGCACGAGAGTGCCCGCGCGCTCGGGCAGCTCATCACGCGTGTGATGCTCCGCCACCACGCGCGCGCCGCTTCGCAGCCACCCGGCGCCGAGCCGTTCCACCGCGGCCGTCGCGAGCCCCAGCCGGTACGGCGGATCGAGCAACACCAGATGTGCGGCGCCGAGCGCCGCTCGCAGCGGCTTCAAGCCCAGCGTCAGATCCAGGGTCCAAACCGTTGCGAGATCGTCGAGTCCGAGGCGGGTCAGGTTGCCGCGGAGCACCGCCACCGCCGAACCCCGCCGCTCGACGAAGTCGGCGTGCGAAGCGCCCCGCGACAGCGCCTCGATGCCCAGCGCCCCCGAGCCCGCGTAGAGATCGACGACCCGCAGCCCGGTGAGCGGTTCGAGCGCCATGAACAGCGCCTCGCGCACCCGATCGGACGTCGGTCGTGTCTCGCTCCCGCGCGGAGCTTCGAGCTTGCGCCCTCCCAGCGATCCCGCGATCACGCGCACTTGAGCCCGCGAGTCTCACCCACTGCTTCGAAGGGTGTCAAGCGCTTGCGGTGCTTGCGCATCCGTGAGTGGACCTGCCGCGCCGCGCCCGCCGTCCGTCACGCGTGCGATCGACAGGCGTAGGGGGTATCGCGCGGCGTGATCAGTGGAGCGGCACCACCGCGAAGCCGGGCGGCGCCTCGAGCACGAACGCGGCGGGGCCCTTCGGCTTCGCGAACGTCCAGCCGCGAAACCGGTAGCGGGCGGCGGCCCCCGGCGTGTCCTCCACCTCGAGCACCAGCGGCAGGCCGTTCGGCCCGAGCGTGATCGTCGCGTGGTCCTCGGGCAGCCCGTCGCGTGCCGCCGCCGTGACCGTCCAGCGGCGCGGCCCCGCCTTCACCGCCGAGAACGCGGCAGGATCGGCGCCGAGCAGGAACCGCCACCAGCGGTAGGCGCCCGAGGCGTCGCCGGCCGAAAACCGGATCATCTGCTTCAGGTTGGGCTCGAGCCACTCGCCGCCGTCGGCACGCAGCGTGAGCCGCTCGCCGGTCTGCGTGAATTCGAGCCGAGCGCGATCCGGCCATTCGAGCGCGAGCCGTCCCGGCACCACGCGCGCCGCCCCCGACATCGGATCCGTGCCCTCACGTTCGAGCCGGGTCTCGGCGCGGCCGCTCGCGCGCAGCCGGCTCGCGAACGCCGTCATCACCGGCGCGACCGGCCGGGCGGGCGCCGGCGCGGGGCGCAGCACGAACAGGATTGCGACGGCGATCGCACCCCGCACGGCGCGCGCGCTCACAGCTTGCCCAGCCGGGCGATCGCGCGCCTCAGATCGTCGCGCGTGACCCGCGCAGCGCCCGCGGGCACGGCGACCATCAGCCGCGACCGATCGGGGGCGCGGCGGAACGTCACGTTCTGGACGTGGCAGCGCAGCCCGTAGTCGCCGGTGGCATCCGCCACTTCGAGCGCCGACGGCCACAGCACGCCGTCCCACGTGCTCCACCCTAAGTAGTCCGCGCGCGCCCCGCCGTGCCCCTCGCGATCGAACGCCACGCTGCGCGGCAGCCCGTTGCTGCCGACCGCGAGCCGCACGCTGTCGCCCTGTTCCATCCAGCGCAGCATCAGCAGCGAATCGTCCCAGGTCGCAGACTTCCACGCCGCGGCCGGCGGGACCCACGCTGCGCTCCACAGCCGGTAGCCGAGCCGGCCGGGATCGGCGACGCCCAGCGAATCGCCGGCACTCTCGGTGGTGAGCGCCATCCGGCGCGGCGGCACGTAGGCGGTCACCGAATCGCCGCGCGCCGACACGTCGAGCGCGATGCCGAACAGCGACCCCACGCGCATGCGGAACCCGTCGGGGCCCACGAGCAGCAGCCGCGCCTGTACGCCCGGCAGGTCCGGCAGCTTGGAGCCGCTGGCCCAGGCGTTGAGCTCGGCCTCGGCCGCGAGGTGCGAGGTGCGACCCACGATCGCGGCCTCGAAACGCGCGCGGCGCGGCGCCTCGGCCAGCTCCGGCACCACGACCGGCCGCGGTGCGCAGCCCTGGTAGCCGAGCGCCGCGGTGGCGATCAACACGAGCCACCCGCCGCCGGCGCGCCGGCCAATCACGCCCCCCCGCCGCGAGCCCACCCGCCGCACGCTCACGCGCCCCGCCCCGCGAGGCTCGCGAGCACCAGCCCGGCGACCGCGTCCGGCGAGTGGCGCGAGCTGTCGAGCCTCACGATCGACACCGCGGCGTAGCCTGGGGCGCGCTCCGCGAGCAGCGCCGCGAGCCGCGGCTCCGCCGGCCCGTCGCCGAGCAGCGGCCGCCGGGCGCTGGTGGCCGCGACGCGCTGCGCCGCGATGGCGGGCGCGACGTCGAGCCACACAGTGTGGCAGCGCTCGCGCAGCAGCTCGCGGTTGCGCTCGCCGAGCGCCACGCCGCCGCCGCAGGCGATCGCGTCGAGCCGTTCGCCGAGCGCACGCTCCAGCTCCGCGGTCTCGAGACTGCGGAACGCGGGCTCGCCCTGCGCTTCGAACAACGCGGCGATCGCGACGCCGGCGCGGGCTTCGATGCGGGCGTCCAGGTCCAGCACCGGGCCGTCGCAGCGGCGGCCCAGCGCCTCGGCCACGGCGCTCTTGCCGGCCCCCATCAGTCCCACCAGCGCGATCGGCTTCACGAGGCCCATCGGCCGAGCCTAGCACGGCGGCCGCGACATTCCCGCCGGCGGCGCGGGGAATTGACCGGGGCTTGAGCCGGTCCAGGAGCCGGCCCCGCGGCCCAACGCGAACGGGCCGCCGGGGAGAACCCCGGCGGCCCGTGATGACGCGTGAGACTCGGTCAGTGGCTGTCGTGCGTATCGTGGCTGCTTTCGTTCGACGCGGTCGGATTCACGAGCCGCGGGGTCACGAAGATGATCAGCTCGCGATTCTGCTTCACCATGTTGTCCGACCGGAACAGCGCACCCAGCAGCGGCAGGTCCTTGAGCAGCGGAATGCCGTGGCGCACCGTCGAGGTGTTCGTGCGGATGAGTCCGCCGATGACCGCGGTCTCGCCGTCGTCGACCATCACACGCGTGTCCGCCTCGCTGGTGTTGATGATGACACCACCCTGCACCGTGCTCTGCGCCGACAGGTCGCTGACCTCGGGATGCAGATCGAGCACGATCTTCTTGTCGGACGCCAGATGCGGCGTCACGCGCAGCTGGATGCCGATCGTCTGCAGCTGCGACACCGGGTTGCCCGCGATGTCGTTCACGATCAGCGGAATCTTCTGGCCGACGACGATCTTCGCCTCGCGATTGTCGACCGTCGTGATACGCGGATTCGAGATGATGTTGGCCTTGCGATTCTGCTCCAGCAGCTGGAGCTGGGCCTCGATGCCGCCCCACGACTTGATGATGCCGTAGTTGAGCGTGGTGGTCGGATCGGCCACCGGCGACGTATGCTGGGCGCCCAGGAAGTTGTTCTTGTCACCGCCCGGCGTCAGCGGCGGGAACTGCAGCGGCTGGCCGCTGGGATCCTCCCAGAACTTCGACTTCACACCCACGCCCCACTCGATGCCGACGCCGCGCAGCGCTTCCGCGTCGACGTCGACCAGCTTCGCCGTGATCTCGATCTGCGGCGTCGTGGTGTCGAGCGCGGACGCCATCTTCTCGATCTTGGCGACGTTGTCCTCGAGGTCGGTGATGATGATCGAGTTCGTGCGCGCCTCGACCACGATGCTGCCGCGCTTGCCCATGGACGGCTGCAGCGACGCGGCGAGATCCACGGCCTTCGCGTAGTCGAGCTTGACGATGCGCGTCTGCAGCGGAATCGTCTCCTCCTGCTTGGTCCGCGCGACCTCGCGGTCGGTGGCCTCACCCTGCAGCTTCGACGCCGTGTCGACGCGCAGGATGCCGCCCTCCTCGACGTAGTCGAGGCCGTTGCTGCGCAGCACCGTGCGCAGCGCGTCGCGCCAGCCGACGTTCTTGAGCGTGACCGTGACGGTCGCCTTGGTGTTTTCCGCGACCACGATGTTACGGCCGCTGAACTCCGCGATCGCCTTCACCACGGTGCGAATGTCGGCGCCGTCGACGTCGAGGCTGAACGAGCCCTCACCGGTGCGCTCGAGTCCCACTTCCTGCATGGCGGTCGGCTGATACGCGGCACGTGCCGGAACCGCCGAAACCACCGCCAGCGCCAAGGCGCCGAGAATGAGGCCGCTAAGGCCTTTACCGAATCGCATTCGTCTGATCCCCCTTACGAGTCAGTGGGATCGCCACCGACTGTGACTGTCCGTCCATCGTGAGCTTGACGATCATGGCGTCGCGCTTCAGGTCCTCGACAAAACCGTTCATGACCTTGTCGCCGCGCCGCAGGATCAGACTGTTGCCGCGTCCATCCTCGACGAGCGCGAACGAATCTGCGCCCCATACAATTCCCACCACCTTGATTCCGCCGACATCGACGGGCGCGTCGCCGCCCACGTCGCTGCCGATGAACGAACCCACCTCCTGCACGAACGGATCGCGCCGGCCGATGGTGTTGTACTGGTAGTGGATCTGATCCTCGACCGGGGTCGCGGTCTGCACGGCCGGGGTCTTGAGGTTCGTGGCCGCACGCAGCCGCCTCACGGCGACGCTCTCCACCGGGTGCGCCGAAGCGACGCTGGCGGACGTGGTCGTCGTGGTGGTCGTGGTCGTCCTGGCCACGAGCGCCGTGCCGCGCGGAGCCGGACCCTGCACCGGCAGGGGTGCGGTACCGTTCGCCGTTCGCGGACCCTGCAGCGGCGCCATTGTCGCCGGCGGGGTCGTCACGGCATGCGCCACCGTCTTCGTCACGGTGGTCTTCGTGGCGGTCGTCTTCGTGCCGGTGGTCTTCACGGCGGTTGCGGTTGCCGTCACCGTCGTCGTCTTCGCGACCGTCGCGGCGGCTTCCGCCCCGTCGGGGCTGAGCCAGCCACCGGTCTCGCGCAGGACCACGGCTCCGGCGCCTCCCACCAGGATGCCGGCAGCCAGGATGCCGGCGACCGCGCGCACACGAACGCGGAGGTGATCAGGACTTGCCATGTTCGTCCTCCTTCTTCTTCGTGGTGGCAGCCGCGGGTGTCGTTCCCGGCGTCGGGACCGCTGAACTCGTGGTGAGCTGATAGATCGATGCGGTCAACTCGGCCGCGGTGGTCGTCGTGGTCTTCGCGCGGACGTTCGTCTTGAGCTGCACGTCGGCCACGGTCACGATCCGCCGCATGTTCGCGAGGTCGGCCATGAACGATCCGATCTGGTGGTAGTTGCCGAACACCGACAGGTGGATCGGCGTCTCCGTGTAGTGGTCCGCGACCTTGGGGCCGCCCGGATGGAACATCATGAACTCGACGCCGTTCTGCTGCGCCGACAGCGTGATGCGCCGCATCATCACGGGCAGCTCGCGGTCGACCGGCAACAGCTCGGCCGATTCCGTCCAGCGTTCGTGCTGGTGGGCGTACTCGGCCTCGAACCGCGGCAGATCCGCGACCGTGGCCCGCGCACGGGACAGGTCGGTGGCTTTCTTCTCGTAGTCGGCCTTCAGCGCCTCGATCCGCGCGCGCTGATTGGGGTACCCGAACGGCAGGAAATGCGTGAAGAAGAACACGGCGAGGAGGCTCGTGCCCGCCACCAGGCACAACAGGGCCTTCTGTACCGCCGGGCTCTTGATATCGATGGCAGCCATCATTCCTCCTAGTTCGCCGGCTGGTCGGGGGTCACCCGGCAGCTGATGCGAAACTTCACCACGTCATGATCGGCAAGCTGAGTGCGATCGGCGTATTCCAGCTCCACGCCCGCGAACAGCGGAGAGCGCTCGAGCCGCGACATGAAGTCGGACACGACCAGGTTCGAGAACGTCGCGCCTTCGAGCGATATTCCACCGCCCTGCTCGCTCAGCGCCGTGAGCCATAGATGGTCGGGCATGCAGTTCGACGCCTCGTCCAGCGTGTGGACGCTCAGCGTGCGGCCGTGCTGCAGCTTGTTGGTGATGCCGATGCGCAGGTCGAGCTCGGCGCGCTCCTGCGCCAGCTTGTTGACCCGTTCGATTTGCGGCGCGAGCGCGCGCGACTCTTCCTCGACCTTCGCGATGTCCGCGGTGAGCGCCTGGATCTTCGCGCGCTGGGCGAACGCCGTGCCGCCGAACACGAGCCCGACCGCCAGCAGCACCGCGATCGGCAGGAACAGCTCGCCGACCTTCGGCAGGTTGATGTTGACCTCGCGGTGCGCCTTCTCCTCGCGCGGGAGCAGATTGATGCGGATCATTTCTTGTCTCCCAGGCGGCGCAATGCGAGCCCGATGCCGACGGTGAGCAACGGCGCCACCTTCATGACGTCCTGCCCAGCGAACAGCGCCGGATCGTAGGCGACGCGCGACAGAGGATTGGCGATTTCGGCCGGAACGTTGAACCGGCGCTGCAGATACTCCTTGAGGCCGGGGGTGAGCGAACTGCCCCCGCACATCATGATTCGCGAGATCGCGCCGGCCTCGCCGGCGGTGCGCAGGTACGCCTGCGCCCGCTCGAGCGCGAGTGCCAGGCCTTCGCAGGCCTGCTCGATCACAGGAACCATGTCGGGACTCTGGACGGCCTCGCCCCGCACCGCCGCCGCGGCTTCCGCCTGGCTGAGGTTGAACTTGCGCTGCGCGGCCTCGATGAACGTGTTGCCGCCGAGCTGCAGGTCCTTCGTGAAGTACGGGATGCCGGCCTGGATGATGTCGATGTTCGTGATCTCGGACCCGATGTTGAGGATCGCGGTCACCTCGTTGGGCTGGAAGTCGTAGTTCGCCTCCACCGCGTTCTGCACCGCGAACGAATCGACGTCCACGATGTACGGCTGCAGCCCGGCGTCGCGGATCAGGTCGCTGAACGACATCACCATGTCCTTCTTCGCGGCTACCAGCAGCACCTGCATCTGCTTGGGATCGTTCGGCGCGGGACCCAGGATCTCGAAGTCGAGCGACACGTCGTTGATGTCGTAAGGGACGTGCTGCTCGGCCTCCCAGTAGACGGCCTGCTGAGCGTCCTCGGGCGACAGCGTGTTCATCAGGATCTTCTTCACGATCACGGCGCGGCCACTCACGGCGGCGACGACGGTGCGCGACTTGATGCCGCGCGTTTCGAGCAGGTTCGAGATGGCATCGGTGACGAGCTGGCGATCCATGATCTCGCCGTCCACGATGGCTTCGCCGAGCGGGGCCGAAATTCCCCAGTTCGCGAGCCGGTAGCCCTTGCCCGTGGCTTCGAGCTCGACGGCCTTGATCGTGTGGCTACCGATATCCAGCCCCACGAGCGATGGTTTCTTTCCGAAAAGCATTGTGTTCACTCCCTGGATGCGATCCGGTTGAGTCCGGCACGCTCGCTGGACCGTTGCCTCTCGCGTCTCGTTGCGCGGTGGGAATCACCGCGGGTGAGGACCGGGTTCTATGTCCGAGTGATCGGATGAATTGACCCACACCTTGAATCGCGATTTGCGCGGTTCGCTCGCGGGTTTCCGTGCGGGATGCACGGACCGCGACGCGGCTCCCTCGGCCCTTGGTCCGGCGACAATCGGCTGCGCGGCTTGAACATCCACCGCGCGACCCGACGAACCGGGCTGGGTAGCGCCGGACGTCATCGCATGGACCGTTCCGGCTCCCGGGGACACGCGGGCTGCCGGATACGGGCGTCGCGCATTCCATGGAGCGCCAAACTCCCGGCTCGCGGCTGCCGATGACTGGGAGAAATCACCCTCGAGGTCTTGGCCGTGGAGGACCGCATGTCGCGCACCCATCGGAGCGCCCAGCTCGCCGTGCTCGTCGTGGCGTTGCTGGCGCGCCTGCTCTACCTCCAGCAGGTCGCGGCATTGCCGTTCTTCGACCACCAGGTCGGCGAGAGCGCCGTGCACATCGCGCTGGCGCAGAACATCCTCCACGGCCGGCTGCTGCCCGACCGGCCGTTCTTCTACGCGAGCGTGCTGTACCCCTACTTCATCGCCGCCGTCTGCCGGCTGCCGTACGGCGGGCTGTGGCTCGTGTGCCTGATCCAGGTGCTGGCGGGCGTGCTGCTCACCTTCGTGCTGATGGCGCTGGCCACCCGGCTGTTCGGGCGCGCGGCAGGACTCGCCACCGGATTGCTCACGGCGCTCTATGGACCCTTCGCGTTTCTCGAGGCCGACATCGTGGGTTCGGTGTGGGGGCTCCTCGGGATCGCCACGGCGATGCTGCTGTGCGTCCGCTGGTCGGAGCGGTCGCCGCAAACCGAAGTCCGCTGGACCGGATTGCTGTTGGCCGGGCTGGCGCTAGGCTCGGCGGCCGCCGAGCGGCCCAACCTCGTCCTGCTGCTGCCTGCGATCGCCGGCTGGTGCGTGTGGCGCACGTTCCGCATCGCATCCGGCGCGGGTGCGTCGCGGCCGCGGCTCCCGGCACTGCTGCGGCCGGCCGTAGCGATCGGCGCCGGCGCGTGCCTGCCGCTGCTGCTCGTCACGGTCCTCAACTTCACCGCTTCCGGCGAGTGGATTCCGCTCGCGACCTCGCGGGGCCTCAACCTCTATATCGGCAACCATCCGGGTGCCGTCGGCACCTACGACGAACCGTGGGCCGCCTCCGCGGCCGAATTCAATGCCCGCCACAGCGAGCTCGAGGACTCGAGCCTGTTGATGGCCTCGAAGCTCGCCGGCCGGACCCTCACCCCGGAGCAGGCCTCCGGGCTGTGGACCGCGAAGGCGCTGGACTACATCCGCTCCCACCCCGGCCAGACCGCGGCCGTTACGGCGCGCAAGGCTGCGCTGCTGCTCAACAACGCCGAGGTGCCCAATCATCTCAACTTCACGTTTCTCAGGGAGCGGGCGCCGGCGCTGTGGCTCATGCCCGTGGGCTTTGGCGTCGTATTCGCACTCGCGGTCGCCGGCGTGGGATTCCTGTGGGCGGAACGCCGCCGGCGCGGGGATCTGGTCCTGCTGCTGCTGGTGGCGGCGGTCGCCGGCGCGAGTGTGCTGCCATTCTTCGTCACCGAGCGCTACCGGGCGCCGCTGGTGCCATCGCTGCTGGTGCTCGCGGGTGCCGGCGCCGGCGCGATCGCGCACCGGTTGCGGCGGCCCAGGTCCTGGACTCCGCGTGCGCTGCGTGTGCTCGGCGCCGCCACTGCGGCCGCCTGCTTCAGCATCATTCCGTTGTCGCGCCCCTATCTGTCGCGGGACTACTGGATGTTCGCGCAGGCGTACGCGGCCCGCGGCGATCTGCCGGCGGCCGCCCACGCCTATGAGGCGGCCGTGCAGGCCGGCGGAGACGATGGCGAGCTGCTCAACAACCTCGGGCTGACGTATCGGGCGCTCGGCCGGCGGGATCGTGCCGAGGCGGCGCTGCGCCGCGCCACCCGGGTGGCACCCGCGCTGGCGTACCCGCACAAGAATCTCGGGATGTTGTTGATCTCGAACGCCAAGCCCGCCGAGGCGATGGCCGAGCTGACGGCGGCCGCCCGCATCGAGCCGGACGATGCCGAGACCCAGGCGGCGATCGGAGCGCTGTACGCCGAACGCGGAGACCGCACGGCGGCCGCGGCGGCGTTCGCGAGGTCACGACGGCTCGCACCCGGTGACGCGCGGCTCGCGAGGCTGATCCGGCACTATCTGGTGGACTGAGGAGTTCCCCGGTGCGGCGGCATCCGGTATCGGAGCCGGCGGGCGACCCGTAGGCTTCAGCGCGTGACGATCACGCGCGGAACGGCGAGGTGGGTCATCGCGAGCTCGATCCGCCGGACCTCGATCGCATGGCGGATGCGGCCGATCTCGCGCTCGGCCATGCGGCGCAGCTCGGGATTGTTCGTGCCTTCGAACACGTTGCCCCACAGCTCGAGCGCCACGCCCAGGTTCCCCGAGTTCTGCCGCGCGAACGCCGCGAACCGGGAGGCCTGCGGCGGTCCGTCCGGCTGCCGTGACGCCTGTTCGAAGTATTCGGAGGCGTGCGTCAGCTCGCGGCCGCCCGGCCGCACGTAGTAGAGGAACCCCAGCTCGAACGCCAGCCGGCCGCTCGTGGGATTCGCATCGATGCCCTTGAGCATCAGCGCCTCGGCGGCCTTGAAGTCCTGGCCTTCCTGGGCGAGCGCGAACGCGCCGAAGATGTAGGCGTCGACGAACTCCGGCGACAGCGTGGTGAGAATGTCGAACACGTGCTCCATCTTGATGAACCGGTTGTCGCTGCGGCGGTGTTCCCCGTAATATTGCACCGCGCGGATCCACGCCAGGTCGGCGGCCGACTCGGCGTGGCCGAGCGTCGCGGGCCGCAGGTGATTCCCCGACGGGTAGTACGACAGCTCCTCCAGCGCCTGTGGCCGCGGCAGCACGCGAAAGCCCTGGTCCGCGCACGTGACCGCGAGGGCGCCGAACGCCAGCGCCACCACCCACGCCGCGACCATGCGGGTGCGGGGCGTCGACGGCACGGTCACTTGAAGTCCCGGCTCTCGAACGCGGCCGTGGCCAGCGCCAGCGCGCAGCCGCAATAGGCCACCGCGTAGAGCGTCGCGATCAACAGGTGGGCCGGCGTCGTGGTGAGTGTCTCCGACGCCAGCGTGCGCATGTTGAACAGCGGCAGGTTCGGCACCATGTTCGCGATGGCGGACAACGTGTGCCCGAGGACGCCGGGCGCCTTCTCCGCGAACGCCCGCAGGTCGTAGCTCCACTGTCCGACCAGATAGAAGCCGAGCGTATAGAGCGCCGACAGCACCGGCGTCGACAGCGACGAACACAGCACCGCGATCGAAGTGACGACGGTGAGCTCGAGACCCGTCAGGTACACGGCTTCCGCCAGCGACAGCGCGTGGCCGTGGACGCCGCGCACCGCGAGCAGCGCCCACAGCGCCGTACCCAGCAGCGCGCACACCACCCACAATGCCGCCGACATGCCGGCCCACTTGCCGATCAGGTACTGGTAGCGCGCGATCGGACGCGACAGCAGGTTGTAGATCGTCTTGCGCTCGATCTCCTTGGCCACGAGGCTCGTGCCCACGAGCAGCACCAGGAACAGGCCGAGCAGCGCGATGCCGCTGAGTCCCAGGTCCACGGTGAGCCGCCGGGTCTCGCCGAGCGCGAGCACGCCGATCACCTGCGTCGCCCCCAGCAGCGCGAGCCCGGTGACCACGAGGCCCGCCAGCATGCGGTCGCGGGTCGCTTCGCGGAACGTGTTGCGTGCAATCAGGAGCGGGATCACGACACCGCCTGGGCGTGCGGCGCGTCGTGACCCGCGGCGGCCAGGAACAGCTCCTCGAGCGACGCTCGCTGCGGCGTGACCGCGCGCAGCCGGACGCCGTGCTGCATCAGCCACTGCACGACCTCGTCGAGCAGCGTCGCGTCGCTGAGCTGGAACGCGGTGCCGTCCGCGTGCTCGTGGCGCTCGAGCCGCGCGCGCCACGCCGGCGGGATCTCGAGCACCGGGGCGCCCACGCAGCGGATCTCGACGCCGTTCGCACCGTGCGCCATCAGGTCGTGCAGCGTGGCCGACCGCGCCAGCCGGCCGTGGAGCACGATCAGCACGCGATCGCACAGCATCTCGACGTCGGGCAGGATGTGGGACGAGAACAGGATCGTGGTGCCGAGGCTGCGCTGTTCGAGGATCAGCTCGCGCACGTCGCGGCGGCCGAACGGGTCGAGGCCGCTCATCGGCTCGTCGAGGATCAACAGCTCGGGCCCGTGCACCAGCGCCGCCGCCAGACCCAGCCGCTGCAGCATGCCCTTCGAGTATTTGCGCAGCACCAGCCGCGGGCGGTCGCCGAGCCCCACGCGTCCGAGCCATTCGTCCGCGCGGCGCGTGGCCTCCCGTGAGTCGAGCCCCGACAACCGGCCGGCCAGCTCGAGATACTCGCGGCCGTTGAGGTAGTCGTAGAAGTACGGCTGCTCGGGAAGGAACCCCAGGCGCTTCCGGCTGTGCACGTTCGTGATCGGTTCGTCGAACATGAACGCGGAGCCGCGCGTGGGCTTGAGCAGGCCGGTCAGCAGCTTGAGCGTCGTTGTCTTGCCCGCCCCGTTGGGGCCCAGGAGCCCGACGACCTCGCCCGCGGTGATGTCGAACGTCATGTCCTCGAGGCCCTGCACCACCTTGAGTGTCCACGGGCTCCGGTATTCCTTGCTCAGGCCTTCGGCGCGCACGACGGAACGTGCGGACATGGCTCGCGCCACCGGCCCGCGAACCTCGCCGGTCACCGGGCCACCGTCGCCCCCGGACGGGGTGTGAGTTGCGGCCAATCCGGAATTGCTCGTCATCAGTGTCCTCACGCTCTCATTGGGGCCAGCGGGTTCCGTGATTCCAGCAGGGTTGCAACAAGCAACGCATATGCCGCCATAGGCCCCGGATTCCGTCGGGAATCGGCGGCCACACGCAAATGTCCAGCCGCCGTGTGGGCAGCGTCTTACGGGGCGGGGCGAAGGCTTCGCAGGAACATCATCGGCGCCTCGGCGCACCGGCTGTAGACCCGAACCCGGCCAGGAACCGGCCGGGCGGCCGGACTCTGATCGCGCGCCGGCGGGCGCCCTCCCGCCCAACGCGAAACGAGGGCGGGAAACTCCCGCCCTCGCTCGAGAAGACTGCTGCGACTTCGATTACTGACCGGCGGTGAGAATCAGGCTCAGCGCGGCCGACTTGCCGTGACCCTTGATGTTGTACGACGTGTTCAGCGAATCCGAGTAGGACGTGATGCCGGCCGTCGTGCTGGCAGCGGACACGTTGACCACGCGATCCTCGTAGGAGTTCAAGACCACGTTCGTGAACGGGTTCTTGAAGTTGGCACCCGCGCTCGGGAGCAGCGCCGCGACCTGGGCCGCCGTGCTGGCATACGCGCCGTCGAACTGCACGCCGTAGTCTTCCGACGACAGCTGGAAGGTGTGCATGTTGGACTTCGTGCTGCCTTCCTTCGCGCGATTCTGCATCGCGATGAAGTTCGGGATCGCGATCGCCGCGAGGATACCGATGATGACGACGACGATCATGAGCTCGATCAGGGTGAAGCCCTTCTGTGACTTCGACATTTTGTACTCCTTCGAATTGGGGTTGGGGGCCGGGTCGTTGTTTGTTCGTGGACCCACCGGTGTCTACAGCAACCGCGATGCCACGCGATCCACCGCCACCGGTTTGCTGCGAAACTGTCTGCCCTGCATCAGTTGCGGGAATCGTTGCCCATCCCCGTTGCCCCGATCATCGGCATCTGTCCGGGCAATCTTCAGTACTGCCTGCGAACCAACGGGCAGTCCGCAACGCGCCACACCGGCGCGTGCAGAATGCCGTACCTCACGCAGCGTGCTGCTCCGGCTCGTTGGCGTCGGGCGTGTCGGCCGCGTCGCTGACGGTGCCCTCCACACCCTTGTAATTCGCCGGTTTCTCGACACCGTAGGCGATCAATTTGCGATACAGCGTCGAAGCATTGATCCCCAGCACGTCGCTGGTCTTCTTCTTCTGCCAGCGGGTGTAGTTCAGCACCTTGAGGATGTACTCCTTTTCGAGCTCCTCGAGGGTCAGCGTCGGCGTATCGATGATCAGGCTGCCGCGGTGGCTCTCGCCGAACCGGATCTTGTCCGGCAGGTCCTCGGGCCCGACCACTCCGCCCTCGTCCAGGATCAGTGCCCGCTCGATCACGTTCTCGAGCTCCCGCACGTTGCCCGGCCAGTCGTACTTGAGCAGCAGGTCCATCGCGTCCTTCGACACGTTCTTCTGCTGGCCGTTCTGGATGTGCCGGCGCAGGAAGTGGTCGACCAGCAGCGGAATGTCGTCGCGGCGCTGGCGCAGCGCCGGCAGCTTGATCGGGATCACGTTGAGCCGGTAGAACAGGTCCGCGCGGAACCGGCCCTCCGCCACCTCGCGTTCGAGATCGGAGTTCGTGGCCGCGACCAGCCGGCAGTCGATCTTGATCGTCTGCGTGCCGCCGACCGGGATGATCTCCCGCTCCTGCAGCGCGCGCAGCAGCTTCACCTGGGTCGCGAGCGGCGTCTCGCCCACCTCGTCGAGGAAGAACGTGCCGCCCTCCGCCACCTGCAGCAGCCCGGGCGAATCCTTGACCGCGCCGGTGAACGAGCCTTTCACGTGCCCGAACAGGTTGCTCTCGAGGAGGTCGCGCGGAATCGCGCCGCAGTTGATGCTGACGAACGGACCGGCGCTGCGGCGGCTGCGGTAGTGGATCTCCCGTGCCACCAGCTCCTTGCCGGTGCCGCTCTCGCCCTGGATCATGATGGTGGCCTCGCTGTCGGCGACCTTGTCCACCATCTTGAACACCCGGACGATCTCGTCCGACGTGCCGATGATCTGCTTCTCGTCGTGTCCGCGCTTGAGCTCGCGCTTGAGGTACTGGTTCTCCACCCGCACCTTGCGCATCTCGATCGCGTTCTTGACGACCAGCTTGATCTCGTCGTTCTTCGCGTTCTTGATCAGGTACTGGAACGCGCCGAGATTCACGGCGTCGATCGCGGACTGCTGCGAGGCGTAGGCGGTCATGATCACAACCGGCAGCGAGGGATCGTGCTTCTTCAGTCCCTGCAGCAGCTGGATCCCGTCCATCCCCGGCATCTTGATGTCGGTGATGACGACGTCGAAGGCTTCGTTCCGGACCTTCTCGAGGGCGTCGCGGCCGTTGTTGACGGTCGAGACCTGATAGCCCTCCTTCCGGAGCACGATGCCCAGGAACTGGGCCATGCTCTGTTCGTCGTCGACAACCAGGATCTTTTCAGTGGACATTGGGAGTCACCTCGCTCGAGAGTCGTTTCGAAAGCACGGATTTATGCGGCGAGCATCTGGGATGCAACGGTTCCCGGGAGCGCCACGCTGACGTTCGTGCCCCGGCCGGGTTCGCTCGTGATGGAGAGCGTGCCCCCGTGCCGTTCCACGATGCGCTGCGCGATGGCCAGTCCCAGGCCGGTGCCTCGTTCTTTGGTCGTGAAAAACGGCTGGCCCACCTGCGTGAGGTCCGCGGGGGTGATGCCGACCCCGGTGTCGGAGAACACGACCACGATCAGGTCGCCCTCCCCTTCCTCCCAGCGCAGCGTGAGGGTTCCCTTGCCATCCATGGCCTCGAGCGCATTCGCCGCGAGGTTCAGCCACACCTGCCGGAGCAGCTCGCGATCGGCCCGCACCTCGGGGTGCGCCCCTAAGGGCTCGAACACCACCGTGCAGCCGTCGGCACGCGTGTCGCGCGCGATCTGATCGCGCAGCTCCGCCAGGTGCTCCTCCAGGTCGAGGGTCTCCACCGCCGGCTCGCGGTCCTTGGAATACGACAACAGGTCGGTGACGAACCGGTTCAGCCGGCTGCACTCGCGCTGGATCAGCTCCATAAGCACGGCATTCTCGCCCTCGAGATTGAGCTCGCGCTGCAGGCACTCGACGGAACCGCTGATCGGCTTGAGTCCGTTGCGCAGCTCGTGGGCGATGCCGGCCGACAGCGCGCCCAGCTCGGCGAGCGTCTGGTTGCGACGGGCGCGGCGTTCCATCTCGCGCACCTCGGTCAGGTCCTGGAACACCGCGACGACCCCGCTCGCGCCTTCGCCGTGCGTCAGCAGGTTCGTCGAGATGCCGACCGGCAGCGTGCGGCCGGTGGTGGTCTTCATCATCAGCTCGGCGCGGGCCCGCGGCGCCTTGTGCTCCAGCGTGTCGAGCACCAGGTCGCGCAGCGGCCACAGCCGCTCGGGCAGCGCGGCGCCGATGTGACGGCCCCGCCATTCGAGCGAGCGCGCCGACAGCACCTGTTCGGCCGCCGGATTCAGGTAGGCGATCGTGCCACGGCCGTCCACGGTGAGCACGCCGGTCGTCAGGTTGTGGAGGATCACGTCGTTGTCGACCCGCACACGGTCCAGCTCGCGCGCGGTGCGCGTCAGGTCGTCGCGGGTGCGCCGCACCCGTTCCCCGAGCACCCCCGACATCACGCCCATCATGGCGAGGAACGCCACCAGCAGCCGCGGCGCCGGCGCACCGCCGTCGGTGGTCGTCGCCGCGGTGGCGCCGATCGCGTGCTGGATCCACGGCAGCGCGAGGAACGCGACGCACGCGGAGGCGCCGGTGATGAGCCCGCCCGGCAGGCGGCCGAGCAGCCCGCCGGCGATCACCACCAGCGCGAAGAACGGCACGAACTGGCTGTCGCGGCCCCCGGTCAGCGCCGCGATCGCAGTGACCAGCACGAGGTCCACGCCAAGCTGCAGCGCGGTCTGGATGCCGAGCCCGCGGCGCAGCCGCACGCCGAACGCGAACAGCGCCGACACCGCCCCCACGACCAGCAGCGCCCACCACAGCACCCACCACGAGTCCTGATTCGCGGCGGGCCCGAGCAGCACGCCGATCGGCAGCGCGAGCGTGGTCACGAGCAGCCGGGCCCAGATCGCGGTGGCGAGACCGTGCCACCCGTCCGTTACCGGCTCCCGAAGCCGCGACTCGTGCGGGGCGCGCGACGTCATCAGTTGGCGCTTCCCGAGACGACGCTGATCAGCTTGAACATCGGCAGATACATGGCGACCACCATGCCGCCGACGATGCCGCCCATCACGACGATCATCACCGGCTCGATGATCGAGGTCAGCGTATCGACCGCGGTGTCGACCTCGGATTCGTAGAACACCGCGATCTTGGTGAGCATCTCGTCGAGCGCACCCGTTTGCTCGCCGACCGAGATCATCTGTACGACCATCGGCGGGAACACGCCCGAGGCCTTGAGCGGCGCCGCGACCGTCTCGCCTTCACGAATCGAGGCGCGAGCGGTCATGATCGCCTCGGCGATGATCTTGTTGCCGGCCGTACGCGCGGTGATTTCGAGGCCGCCCAGGATCGGCACGCCGGACGCGATCAGGGTGCCGAGCGTGCGCGTGAACCGCGCCACGGCACCCTTCAGCAGCACGTCGCCCAGCACCGGCATCTTGAGCATCGCCTGATCGATCGTGCGGCTGCCATTCTCGGTCGCGGCGAACCGCATGAAGGCGTAGCCCCCGGCGCCGAGTCCGACGATCACCGCCCACCACCACTTCACGAGGAAGTTCGACAGACCGAGCACGATCTTGGTGGGCAGCGGCAGCTCGGCGCCGAAGCCGGTGAACATGTTGGCGAACGTGGGGATGATGAACACCAGCATGAAGGCGGTGGCGCCGAGCGCCACCGTGAGCACGACCGCCGGATAGACCATCGCGCTCTGGATCTTGCGCTTGAGGGCATCGGCCTTCTCGATGTAGGTTGCGAGCCGCATCAGGATTTCGTCGAGCACACCGCCGGCCTCGCCGGCGGCGACCATGTTGCGGAACAGGTCATCGAACACCTTGCGGTGCTTGCCGAGAGCGTCCGACAGCGTGGAGCCCGACTCGACGTCACGGGTCACGTCGCTGATCACGCGGCCGAACGCCGGCTTGCTGGCCTGCTTGCTCAGAATGTCGAGGCACTGGACCAGCGGCAGGCCGGCCGAGATCATCGTCGCGAACTGCCGCGTGAAGATCGCCAGGTCCTTGGTGCTGACGCCGGCGTTGCCGCTCCCCGCCGGCTTGCTGCCGGCGCCACCCTTCTGCTTCATCGAGGTGACGAGAATCTTGCGCTTGCGCAGCGCATCGATCGCCTCCTCCTGTCGCCCGACTTCGATTTCTCCGGCCTGGGTCTCCCCGGCCAGCGTGCGGCCCTTCCAAACGTAAACCGGCATCTCGTCCTCCTGTTTAAGCGGCGCGGGTCTTGCCGATCATGTTTTCGAGCTCGACCCGATCGGAACACCGCTCGAATGCGTCCTCCGGCGTGAGATGTCCGTCCTGGACCGCCTGCAGCAACGCCATGTTCATCGTCTGCATGCCGTACTTCTGGCCGGCCTGCATCAGGCTGTAGATCTGGTGCGTCTTGGCTTCACGGATCACCGCGCGAATCGCGGGCGTAACCACCAGCGTCTCGGCCACCATGATCCGGCCGGTGCCGCGGCTGCGCGGGATCAACTGCTGCGTCACGACGCCTTCGAGGCAGAACGCCAGCTGCGTGAGGATCTGCCGCTGCTGGTCCGACGGGAACACGTCGACGATGCGGTTGATCGCCTCGTAGCTGGAGTTCGTATGCAGCGTGGCGAACACCAGGTGTCCGGTCTCCGCGATCGTGAGCGCCGCCTCGATGGTCTCGAGATCGCGCATCTCGCCGATCAGGATGATGTCGGGGTCCTGCCGCAGCACGTACTTGAGCGCCTGCGGAAACGAGTCGGTGTCGGCGCCCAGCTCGCGCTGGTTCACGATGCACTTCTTGTGGTGGTGGATGTACTCGATCGGATCCTCGACCGTCAGGATGTGGCAGCGGCGGGTGTTGTTGATTCGGTCGATCATCGCGGCCAGCGTCGTGGACTTGCCGGAGCCCGTCGGACCGGTGACGAGCACCAGGCCCTTCATGCGGTTCGTGAACTCCGTCACCACCTTGGGCAGGCCCAGCTTCTCGAGTGCCAGGATCTCGAACGGGATCTGGCGGATCACCATCGACACCACACCGCGCTGCAGGAACACATTGCCCCGGAACCGCGACAGACCCTTGATGCCGAACGAGAAGTCCAGCTCCTTCGTGGTCTCGAAGCGCTTGCGCTGCTCGTCCGACATCACGCTGTAGGCGATCTGCGCCGTGACCTCGGGCGTCAGCACCTCGTAGTCACCCGGCGTGATCGAACCGTCGATCCGGAACTCCGGTGGCACGCCGGCCGTGATGTGCAGGTCGGATGCTTTCTTCGCCACCATGTCTTCCAGCAGTTTTCGCAGCGACACCACGTTGCGTCTCCTTGTCGTTCCAGCCTGGATTACAGCTCGTCAGCGGCTGTTTCCTTCAGCACTTCTTCCGCGCTCGTGATGCCGCGCTTCATCTTTTCCAGTGCGTCCTTGCGGAGCGTGAGCATGCCCTCCGACACCGCGACCCGCTTGATCTCGTTCGCCGAGGCGCGGTCCAGGATCAATTCGCGGAGCGTCGGCGACAGCGTCATCACCTCGTACACGCCCTGACGCCCCTTGTAGCCGGTATTGCTGCAGTCGACGCAGCCCGTGCCGGACCGGAATTCGAAGTCCTGGAACTCGTCCGCGTCGAGTTGCAGCTCCTTCAGCACCTCGGCCTTCAGCTTGATCGGCGCGGTGCAGCTCTTGCAGATCCGCCGCACGAGCCGCTGGGCCAGCACCAGGTTGACCGACGACGACACCAGGAACGGCTCGATGCCCATGTCGATCAGACGGCCGATCGCGGACGGCGCGTCGTTGGTGTGGAGCGTGGACAGCACGAGGTGGCCGGTGAGCGCGGCCTTGACCGCGATCGAAGCGGTGTCGATGTCGCGGATTTCGCCGACCATGATGATGTTGGGGTCCTGCCGCAGGAACGCCTTGAGTGCCGCGGAGAACGTGAGCCCGATGTCCTCGTGGACCAGCACCTGGTTGATGCCGTCGAGGTTGTACTCGACCGGGTCTTCGGCGGTCATGATGTTCACCTCGGGCGTGTTCACCCGGGACAACGCGGAGTACAGCGTCGTCGTCTTGCCGGAGCCGGTGGGGCCGGTGACCAGCACCATGCCGTAGGGGTTCGCGATCGCGCTGGTGAACGCCTTGAACGAGCCCGGTTCGAAGCCGAGCTTCTCGAGGTCGATGTTGAGGTTCGTCTTGTCGAGGATTCGCATCACGATCTTCTCGCCGAAGATCGTGGGCAGCGACGACACGCGCAGGTCGATCGTGCGGTTCATCACCTTGATCTTGATGCGCCCGTCCTGGGGCACGCGGCGCTCGGCGATGTCGAGCTCGGCCATGATCTTGAGGCGCGACAGGATCGCCGCCTTGAACTTGAACGGCGGCGCCATCATCTCGTGCATCACGCCGTCGATGCGGAACCGCACCCGCAGCGACTTCTCGTAGGGCTCGACGTGGATGTCGGACGCGCCCTTGCGCACGGCGTCCGAGATCAGCGAGTTCACCAGCTTGACGATCGGCGCCTCATCGGCGCCCGCCACACCGGATTCCTCCTCCTCCTCCTCGACGACGGACAGGTCCTCTTCGAAGCCCTTCATCACGTCGGCCATGGTGCCGGCGGAGTCATAGGCCCGGTCGATCGCGCGCTTGAGCGCGGACTCGGAGGCGACGTGCGGCTCGACTTCGTAGCCGGTGATGAACTTGATGTCGTCGATCGCGAAGATGTTCGTCGGATTCGACATCGCGACCACCAGGCGGCGGCCGTTGCGCTGCACCGGCAGTGCCATGAACTTGGTGGCCACGTCGCCCGGGATCAGCTTGGTCAGGTTGAGATCGGGCTCGTAGTTGCGCAGATCGATCGGGGGCGCGCTGTACAGACGCGACAGAAACTCCAGCAACGCCTCCTCGTTCAGCGCCCCGATCTTGACGAGGCTGCCGGCGATGGTGTCGCCGAGACTCTTCTGCTGCTGCTGTGCTTTTTGGAGCGCGACCTCGGTGACGAGGCCCGCTTCCAGCAGCTTCTGTCCGATGTCTTCCTGCACGCGTCGGGTTCCATGGTTGGAGTGGAGCAGTACCCCGTGAGGGGCCCGTGCAAGGCAGTGATTGCGTTCCGAAGCCGTGCGCCTTCAGGCAACTGTCATGCCGTGCAGACTGCCCGGCACGAGTCGCGCAAGGTGCGGCGGGACAACGCTCTATTTCGGTATCGGCTCCGGCGGTCTGCGATGTGAGAGGAAAAACGCATTGGGCCGGGCACGATCCCGTGCGCGGCGCAACGAGCCACACGCGATCGGATCGTGCGCGACGCGTCGCAACCCTCACCCCGGCGGATCGGGCGCCGGTGGTGGCAGCCGCCCCCGGGTCAGCGGCCCGCGCCGGCCGTGACGAGCGGCGCGAGCCGCGCGTAGAGCGCGGGGCCGATGCCGGGCACGGCGAGCAGGTCCTGCGTGCGCTCGAACGGCCCGTTCGCGGCGCGATGGTCCACGATCCGGTGAGCCAGCACCGGACCGATGCCGGGCAGCGCGTCGAGCGCGGCCGCGTCGGCGCGGTTGAGATCGAGCCGCGCCGAAACCGGCCCTGGCGCGGGAGCGGCGCTCGGTGCCTCGCTCTGGGTATCGGCCGGCGCCGGAACCAGCTTCACGTCCGCGGACGGGAGCGGCGCGGGCGGCGCATGCGCCCGGACCAGGTCCCAGCCGGCCCCGATCACCAGCAGCAATGCCACGGTGAGGGCGCCCCGCCGTTCGGCGGGCGTGAGCGCGAGCAATGTCTGGAGTCCCGCGGGGGCGGGTGCGCTGCCGTGGGTCAGTTCGAGAGGTGGACCGTGAGGTAGAACCTCAGCTCGCGGCCGGTGCCCAGCGCCTCGACCAGGGTGGAAGAGTCGAGCCAGGCCTCGGGCTGCACGCGATTCTCGAGATTGCGGCCCTGAATCGTCAGCTCGGCGCCCGCGATCGTCGCCGTCACGTGCACGATGGACGTGGCGTAGGCGGGCAGCGTCTGCGGATCAAACGAGTCGCTGACCCGCGCCCCCACCACTTCCACGCCGCCACCGAAGCCCACGGCCAGATCGCCGCCGAAGAACGTCGCGCCGTACTCGGCCTCGGCGCGTCCGCCCCAGCCCGGATCCACGTTCGGCTGGGCCAGGGATACAGGCCGCACCAGCGCGAAGCCTTCCGCGCTCCAGCGCCACCGGCGGCCACGCCACCCCAGGTCGAACGTGCCGAGCGTGAAGTCATAGACGTCGGGATCGACGCGGAACCCCTGCAGCAGCCACACGCCTTCGAGCGGATGGCGGGTGAGCAGTGCCCGGTCGCGGGTACGGCCCTCGAGCACGGTGCCGCGCATCCGCCACGCGCCGGCAGTCACCCGCGCGTCCAGCACCCCCACCCACGTGGACTGTAGGAACGGTTCCTCGCCGGCGCCGAGGTCCGACCACACCGCCCACAACGAGCGCTCGACGCCGGCGCGCAGCTGCCAGTCGCGGCCGTGCAGCCGATAGTCGAGCGATGGCGCCAGCGCGGTCTGCTGCAACGCGCCATGCCGCCCGCCGCCGAGCGCCGCTTCGATCCGTCCCGGCCCCGCCGTGAAACCCGCCTCGGCCGTGCCCCAGGCCCAGCGCGTGCTGGAATCGAACGCCTGATCGCCCTCGCGACGGATCTTGGACGTGCCGCCGGAACCGGTCAGGGCCAGCGCGACGCGACGCCCCGCCCAGGACACATCGAATGTGCCGCGATCCTCCTGCGCGTCGCGCCGCGACTCCGCGAGGAATCCGCCGAACGTGTCGTGGCGGTCGTAGGCGCGATCGGCGGCCGCTCCGAACTCGACCGGTCCGCCGGTGTGGCGGTAACGCAGGTAGCCGCCGAGGCCGCCCACCGATTGCTCCTCGCCCGCCGCCACCGACGCCGCGCTCCCCCGCTGGCCGAAGCCGCCTTCGAGCCGGTGCGGGCCGTGCGACCACGCGCTCGCGACCTGCCACAGGTGCCAGCCGGAGAGCAGGATCGGCCCCGCGGCGTCGTGCTGGCCGGTCGAGACCTCGGCGCGCAGCCAGCGCGACGAATCCCCGCGCTCGATCGCGAGGCCGTTCTCGTCATAAGTGAAATCACCCCCGCCCAGCCGCACGACCGCGCGGGTGCGCCGGGGGCCGATCCGTGGCACCTCGCGCGCGGTCGCCAGCGTGCCCTCGAATCCCATGGCTGCGGCGCCGCCGCCGGACTCGAACTCGAGCGAGTCGAACGCGGCGAGCATCGGCGACGCGCCCGGCACGCCCGGGAACGGGCCCGACGGCTCCACATGCCCCGGCAACACCATGCCCCACGATCCGGCGACGAGGCCCGCCAGCGTGCGCGGAAACGTGGTGCCCAGCCAGGCCAGGTCCGTGAATCCCGCGCGACCCGGCTCGGACCACCACGCCGGAGCGTCGAACAGCCCCGTGGTCCCGAGATCGACGGCGCCCGCGTCCGGCGCCTGGGCGCCGGCCGGCAGGCACCACAGCGCGATCAGGACAACCGCGACCGATAGGTTTCGAGCACACCGACGAGCGGCGTGCCGATGGCTCCGAACAATCCTGCGTTCGTGCCCATGTGCCAAAGGGCGAATGGAATCCCCCCGATGAGCGTGGCGCGCATCTGACCGAACAGCACGCCGGTGGCGATGTTGGTGAGGAGGTCGAATACTGCCGTGAGCCCGATGCCGAGCGCGACGAGCACGGCCGCCCGCGGGCGAAGCTTCGCCCGGCCGAGGCCGAGCCGCGCCGCGATGCCGCCGGCCGCGCCGGCGAGACCCTCGCCCGAGATCTGCGCCAGCATCACGAGCGGATGCGCGGCGCCGTACGGGTTGAGCAGCGAATAGATCGCCATCGTCACCGCGCCGACCATGATGCCGTCCCGTGCGCCGAGCAGCACGCCCGAAGCGAACACCACGAGCGTGAGCACCTCGAAATTGGGAATCGTCTCCGCGTACACCCCGGTGAGTCCGAGCGCGACCATCAGGGCGGCATAAGAGAGGCGACGCATGTGTTGTCTTGGTTTCTCCGAGTTGGGTTGTAGTTTTCGGGGAGGGCTTGGAGGTTAGTTTGTGAATTGGGTCTTGGTCAAAGAAGCGGGTTCTCTAACTATGGGGGCGCCGCGCGCGGTGAGGGGCTGTCCTCCGGCGGGGACGCTTCGGCCCCGCCCTCCTGGCGGGTCCTCGCTACTCGGGCAGCGCTCCGTGCATCCCTGCACTCCCGCGCTGCCCTCGGTCCCCGCCTCCGGACAGCCCCTCACC
>JBBRLX010000032.1:0-51378 GCA_038231135.1 Candidatus Eiseniibacteriota bacterium
GAGATGGTGATGCCCGGAGACAACGTGGACATGGAGATCGAGCTGATCACGCCGATCGCCATGGAAGACGGTCTGCGGTTCGCGATTCGCGAGGGCGGCCGTACCGTCGGCGCCGGCGTCGTAACGAAGATCCACGCGTAAGGGAAGGCCATGCTCCAGAAGATCCGCATCAAGCTCAAGTCGTACGATCACGCGACGCTCGATCAGTCCGCGGGCGACATCGTGCGCACGGCGCGCCGCACCGGCGCGGTCACGTCGGGGCCGGTTCCGCTCCCGACGCAGAAGACCGTGTATACCGTGCTGCGCAGTCCGCACGTCGACAAGAAGTCCCGTGAACAGTTCGAAATCCGGATTCACAAGCGCCTGATCGACATCACGCGCTCGACCGCCCAGACGATGGAAGCGCTCGAGAAGCTCGATGTGCCGGCCGGCGTCGACATCGAAATCAAAACGTGAGCTGGCAGCCGGTGCGGACCCATCTGCTGCGTTGCTCGCCCGCCGGCGGCTCCACGGTGTCCTGTGAGGACACCGCGGCGCGTCCGGCTCGCTCGCGACTTGCAACTGGGCCTTCAGCGGCAGCCTCGGGGATAAACACATGATTGGGTTGATCGGTAAGAAGATCGGTATGACCCAGCTCTTCAGCGACCAGGGGGAGGCGATCCCTGTCACGGTGATCGAAGCCGGGCCGTGCACGATTACCGAGGTGCGCACGGCGGAGCGCAACGGGTACTCGGCGGTGCAACTCGGGTTCGGCTCCAACAAGGAATCGCGCTTCACGCGGCCGGTGCTCGGACAGTTCAAGAAGCGCAACCTCCCGCCGTCGCGGTTCCTCAAGGAATTCCGCGTCGTGGATCTCGACGGCGTCGAGGTGGGACAGAAGCTCACCGTGACGATGTTCGAGAAGGGCCAGCACGTCGACATCCAGGGCGTCACGAAGGGCCGCGGATTCGCGGGCGTCGTGAAGCGCCACAAGTTCACCTCCGGCCACGCTTCGCACGGTCCCACGTTCGGCAAGCAGCCGGGCTCGATCGGCGCGTCGGCGTATCCGTCGCGCGTCGTCAAGGGCAAGCGCCTGCCGGGACGCATGGGCGGGGTGTTCCTCACCCAGAAGAACCTCGAAGTCGTGGCGGTGGACGCCGAGCAGAACGTCGTGATGGTGCGTGGTGCCGTGCCGGGTCCCCCGAACGGCCTCGTGATCGTCAAGAAGCGGGAAGACGCCAAATGACCAGCGTGACGGTGAAGACCTACGCCGCAGACGGCAGCGAGAAGGGCACGACCGGACTCCCGGACGAGCTGTTCGCGCAGCCGGTTCACGAACACCTCATGTGGCTGTCGGTGAAGCGCCACCTGGGCAATCAGCGCCAGGGCAACGCCAAGGTGAAGGGCCGGGGTGAGGTGTCGGGCGGCGGCAAGAAGCCGTTCAAGCAGAAGGGCACCGGGCGCGCGCGCCAGGGCTCGAACACGTCGCCGCTGATGCCGGGCGGCGGACGCGCGTTCGGACCGCGGCCGCGCGACTACCGCACCGACATGCCGAAGAAGCAGCGCCGCGCGGCGCTGGTGTCCGCGCTGTCGCTGCGGGCGAGCGAGAACGCGGTCTCGGTGATCGACGGCTTCGCGCTGACCGAGCCCCGGACCGCGACGGTGGCGGCGCTGCTGCGCGCGCTCGGCCTCTACGGCAAGCGCACGCTGCTGGTCGTGGATCAGGCGGACGAGCGGGTCTGGAAGTCCTGCCGCAACATCCACAACCTGAACACGACGTTGGCGCACCAGCTCAATGCCTACGACCTGCTGTCGTCGGACGCGGTGGTGTTCACCGCGCCCGGTCTCGACAAGGTCCGGGAGGTGTTCGTCGCATGAGTGATCCTCGCAGCATCATCAAGCGGGCGCTGATCACCGAGAAGGGCACGGTGATGCGCGAGCTCCGCAACCAGTACATCTTCGAAGTGTCGCGAACGGCGACCAAGATCGACATCAAGCGCGCCGTCGAAAGCGTGTTCTCGGTGAAGGTGGACCAGGTCCGGACCCAGCAGTTGCGCGGCAAGGTCCGGCGGACCGGACGGTTCGTCGGCAAGCGCAGCGACTGGAAGAAGGCCATCGTCACGCTCGGGCCCGATCAGAAGATCGAGCTGTTCGAGCAGATCTAGGAATCGACGACCATGGGACTCAAGAAATTCCGACCGGTGACTCCGACGCTCCGCCACACCGTCGTGGCGGACTACAAGGAGCTCACCCGCAGCACGCCGGTGAAGTCGCTCACGGAGCGCCTGTACAAGACGGGCGGCCGGAACAACTACGGCCACGTGTCGATGCGCTGGATCAGCGGCGGCCACAAGCAGCGCTACCGGATCATCGATTTCCGCCGCAACAAGGACGGGATTCCGGCCGTGGTCGCGAGCATCGAATACGATCCGAACCGCTCGGCGCGCATCGCGCTGCTCAACTACGTGGACGGCGAGCGCCGCTACATCGTGGCGCCGGACAGCCTCAAGGTGGGCGATCGCATCCAGTCCGGGGCGGACGCCGAGATCCGGGTGGGCAACTGCCTGCCGCTCAAGAACATTCCGGTCGGCACCAACGTTCACAATCTCGAGATGTTCCCGGGCCGCACCTCGCGCGTGGCGCGGTCGGCCGGCGCGTTCTGCCAGTTGATGGCGAAGGACGGCGATTACGCGCAGCTGCGGCTGCCGTCGGGCGAGATGCGCAAGTTCCACGTGAACTGCCGCGCCGTGGTGGGGCAGGTCGGCAATCTGGATCACGAGAACATCTCCTACGGCAAGGCCGGGCGTAATCGCTGGCGCGGCCGTTATCCGAGCGTTCGCGGCGTCGCGATGAACCCGGTGGACCATCCGATGGGCGGCGGCGAGGGCAAGACCTCGGGCGGCCGTCATCCGACGTCGCCGTGGGGCAAGATCACCAAGGGTCTCAAGACCCGCAAGCGCAAGCTGAGCGACCAGCTCATCGTGCGGCGTCGTACGAAGTAGGAAGGAGCAGCTACCGGTCATGGCCCGTTCGATTCGCAAAGGTCCCTACGTCGTCGATTCACTGGTTCAGAAGATCGCAACCATGAACCGCAGCGGCGACAAGCGCGTGCTCAAGACCTGGGCGCGGCGCTCGACCGTGTTGCCGGAGTTCATCGGCCACACGCTCGCGGTGCACAACGGCAACAAGTTCATCCCGATCTACATCACGGAAAACATGGTGGGACACAAGCTCGGTGAATTCGTTCCGACCCGCATCTTCCGCGGGCACGGTCAGACGGCCGACAAGGCCCCCACGCCCGGAAAGTAGCGTCATGCAAGCGAAAGCCATTCAGCGATACGTGCGGATCACGCCGCGCAAATGCAATCAGGTCCTCGACCTCATCCGCGGCATGCGCGTGGAGCAGGCGCAGACCACGCTGCAGTTCACGCCCAAGAACGGCGCCCGCATCGTGCAGAAGGTGCTCAAGTCCGCGGTCGCGAACGCGCTCCACGAAGGCAAGGTCCGCCTCGAGGAGCTGTTCGTGAAGGAGGCGGTGGTCGGCGCCGGCCCCACGCTCAAGCGCTGGCTGCCGCGCGCGCAGGGCCGGGCGACGCCGCTGCTCAAACGGACGAGCCACGTGTCGGTGACCGTCGCCACGAAGGAGTCGCTCTGATGGGACAGAAAACCAACCCGATCGGTCTCCGGCTCGGCATCGTCAAGACCTGGGATTCCAAGTGGTTCGCGAAGAAGGGCTACGCGGAACTGCTCAAGGAAGACCTGCTGATCAAGCGCTACCTCAAGAAGCGCCTGTACCAGGCGGGCATCTCCAAGATCACGATCGAGCGCAAGGGCGAGAAGGTCACGATCGGCATCCGGACCGCGCGTCCGGGCCTCGTGATCGGCCGCAAGGGCGAGCAGGTCGACAAGCTGTCGGAAGAGATGAAGCAGCTCACGAAGAAGCAGGTGCAGCTGAACATCGAGGAGATCAAGCGTGCGGACCTCGACGCGCAGCTCGTCGCGGAGCACATCGCGAAGCAGCTCGAGCAGCGCGTGTCGTTCCGCCGGGCGATGAAGAAGGCGATCGCGTCGTCGATGCGCGCCGGCGCCCAGGGCGTCCGCATCGCGTGCTCGGGACGGCTGGGCGGCGCCGAGATGGCGCGGTACGAGACCTACCGCGAAGGCCGCGTGCCGCTGCACACGCTGCGCGCCGACATCGATTTCGCGCGCGCGACGGCGAACACCGCGTACGGCACCTGCGGCGTGAAGGTTTGGATGTTCCACGGCGAAGTGCTCGACAAGCCGGCGGCGGTAGCCGCCGCCGTCGCGGCCAAGTGAAAGGGACCGAACGATGCTGATGCCGAAGCGCGTCAAGTACCGCAAGCAGCAGCGCGGGCGCATGCGGGGCAAGGCCTATCGCGGCTCCTCCGTGACGTTCGGGGAGTTCGGGCTCCAGGCGCTCGAGCCGGCGTGGGTGACGAACCGCCAGATCGAGGCGGCCCGCGTCGCGATCACGCGTTCGATCAAGCGCGGTGGCAAGATGTGGATCCGCGTGTTCCCCGACAAGCCGGTCACGAAGAAGCCCGCCGAGACCCGGATGGGCAAGGGCAAGGGCGCCCCGGAGTTCTGGGTCGCGGTGGTGAAGCCCGGGCGCGTGATGTTCGAGCTCGAAGGCATCACGAAGACGGTGGCGCAGCAGGCCATGAAGCTCGGCGCGTCGAAGCTCCCGATCCGCACGCGGTTCGTCGAGCGTCACGAGCTGGGAGGAGAGTGAGCATGTCGCACGTGAAGGCGAGCACCATGCGGGACCTGTCGGTGGACGAGATCCATGCGCGCCTGGGCGAGCTGCGCGAGGAAGTGTTCAATCTGCGATTCCGCAATTCCATGAAACAGCTCGACAATCCGCTCAGGATCCGCGAGAGCCGTCGTGAGATGGCGCGACTCCTGACCGTGCTGGCCGACAAGGAGCCGAAGCCGTCATGACCGACCCATTGGAGCAGGAGACCGGCGCCGTGGCGACGGACGCGACCGACGCAACCGACGCGCGCAAGCGCCGCAAGATCCGGGTCGGGGTCGTCGTCAGCGATCGCATGAACAAGACGATCGTGGTTTCGATCGAGCGCCTGGTGAAGCACCCCGTCTACGGCCGCTACGTGCGCCGCCGGGCGAAGTTCAAGGTTCACGATGAGCAGAACGCCTGCAAGATCGGCGACACGGTCCGCTTCATGGAGACGCGGCCGATCTCCAAGGACAAGCACTGGCGGTTCATCGAATTCGTCGAGCGTGCCAAATGATTCAGCTGCGTACGATGGTGACGGTTGCGGACAACTCGGGCGCCAAGCGGGCCCAGTGCATCAAGGTGTTGGGCGGGCATCACAAGCGCTACGGGCGCCTCGGGGACATCGTGGTCGTGTCGGTGAAGGACGCGATCCCGGGTGCCGCGGTCAAGAAGGGCGACGTGGCAAAGGCGGTGGTCGTGCGGACGGTGAAGGAGGGACGCCGGAAGGACGGGTCCTACATCCGTTTCGACGAGAACGCCGTGGTCCTCGTCAACGACGACAAGGAGCCGCGTGGCACCCGTATCTTCGGGCCGGTCGCGCGCGAGCTGCGCGAGAAGGCGTTCATGAAGATCATTTCGCTCGCGCCGGAGGTCATCTGATGGGCCTCAAGATCCGCAAGGGTGACTCTGTGCAGGTGATGGCGGGCGACGATCGCGGCAAGGTGGGACGCGTGCTCGCCGTGGACGAAGTGAAGATGCGCGTGATCGTCGAGAAGGTGAACTTCATCAAGCGCCATACCAAGGCCCGCAAGGCCGGAGTGCAGAGCGGCATCCTCGAGCGCGAGGCGCCGATCCACATCTCGAACGTGATGCTGTACGACGCCAAGGCCCAGCGCGGCACGCGCGTCGGCATGCGCACGCTGCCGGACGGCACGCGGGAACGCGTGTCGCGGGCGAGCGGCGAGACGATTTCGAAGCTGCCGTAGGCAATCGGCCCCGTGACGGGGCGCAGGACGGCCGGCGCGATCGCCGGGCGTGAATTCCGCTCAGGCACCAGGGTGCGGCGGGACACGCGGAACCACCCTGGAATTCGAGGAACGTGAATGGCTCAGGACAAGAAGGCGAAGGGCGGGGACGCACCGAAGGCGCCGAAGAAGGCCGCGGACAAGCCGGCACGGAAGGACTCCGGCAGCAAGTCCTCCGGCAAGTCCTCGCGCGCCGAATCCGGACCCGGCGCCGTCACGATGGAACGGCCGCACAGCGCGGAAGTGAAGCCGCGACTCGCGACGTTCTACCAGGACAAGGTGCGGCCCGCGCTGATGGACAAGTTCAAGTACAAGAGCGTGATGCAGGCGCCGCGGCTCGAGAAGATCGTGCTCAACATGGGCGTCGGCGACGCCACGCAGGATCAAAAGCTGCTCGAGGCGGCGATGAACGAGCTGGGCCAGATCACCGGCCAGCGCCCGTCGCTGCGCCGGGCGCGCAAGGCGATCTCGAATTTCAAGCTGCGCGAGGGCATTGGAGTGGGTTGCTGCGTGACGTTGCGCGGCGGCCGGATGTACGAGTTCTTCGACCGGCTGATCAACGTGGCGGTGCCGCGCATCCGCGACTTCCGTGGGCTGTCGCAGCGGTCGTTCGACGGCAGTGGCAACTACAGCATGGGCCTCACCGAGCAGATCATCTTTCCGGAGATCAACTACGACAAGGTCGGGAAGATCCGCGGCATGGACGTCACCATCGTCACGTCCGCGAAGACGGATGAAGAAGGACGCGAGCTGCTGAAGCTGATGAACATGCCGTTCCGGCAGAAGTAACGGGGAGAATCACCTTGGCCAAAAAGTCGATGATCGAGAAGTGGAAACGCACTCCGAAGTTCAAGGTCCGCGCGTACACCCGCTGCCATCGTTGCGGGCGACCGCGCGCGTTCCTGCGGGACTTCGGCATGTGCCGCATCTGCTTCCGCGAGCTCGCGCTGTCCGGGCAGATCCCGGGCGTCGTCAAATCGAGCTGGTGAACCAGCCCCGCGAGGGGCATTCGGGGACCAGGCAGCAGGCCCGCTTCGGCGGAGTCTGGACGCTGGTACCCAGGGGGAACACATGGCAGTCTCCGATCCGATCGCGGATTTCCTGACCGCGATTCGCAACGCCGTGCGCGCGAAACACCGCAAGCTCGACATGCCCGCGTCCAAGCTCAAGACCGAGCTGGCGAAGGTGCTGCTGCGCGAGCGGTTCATCAACAATTTCAAGCTCATCGAGGACACCAAGCAGGGCGTGCTGCGCGTGTATCTCAAGTACTCGGCCGACCAGAACGTGATCAGCGGCATCCGCAAGGTGAGCACTCCCGGGCGGCGCGTATACGTCGGCAAGGACGAGATCCCGCGCGTGATGGGCGGCATGGGCACCTCGATCGTTTCCACATCCCGCGGCGTCATGACCGACCGCGAGGCCCGCGAAGCGGGACTCGGCGGCGAGCTCATGGCGCAGGTCTGGTAGGGGGCCGCCATGTCGAGAATCGGCAAGCTGCCCGTCGCGATCCCGAGCGGGGTCACGGTCCAGGTCGCGGACAACTTCGTGAACGTGAAGGGCCCGAAGGGCGCGCTGCGCATGCACGTGCTGGTCGGCACCACGGTGACGGTCGAGAACGGCAATGCGACGGTCACCGCCCAGCCCATCACGCGTAATCCGGCGTTCGGCACCATGCGGGCGCTGATCCAGAACATGGTGTCGGGCGTCACGACCGGGTTCAAGAAGGTGCTCGAGATCCAGGGCACCGGCTACCGCGCTGCGATGGACGGCAAGAAGATCGTGCTGCAGCTCGGCTATTCGCACCCGATTGCGTTCGTGCCGCCCGAGGGGATCGACGTCAAAGTCGACAGCCCGACGCGCATGACGGTCTCGGGCGCGGACAAGGCGCTGGTGGGCCAGGTCGCCGCGAACATTCGCGCGTACCGCCCGCCGGAGCCGTACAAGGGCAAGGGCATTCGTTACGAAGGCGAGTACGTGCGTCGCAAGGCCGGCAAGGCGGCAGGAGCTTCGTCATGAGCGGACAGCACAACAAGAACGAGCGGCGGCGCATCCGCCGCTACCGGATTCGCAAGCGCGTGCGCGGCTCGGACCAGCGCCCCCGGCTGTCGGTATTCCGCAGCTCCCGGTTCATCTACGCGCAGATCATCGACGACGACAACGGCGCCACGCTGGTGGCGGCTTCGAGCCGCGAGCCCGGCCTGCCGAAGTCGGAGGCGAAGGGCAAGGTGGGAATCAGCATCGAGGTCGGCAAGCTCATCGCCCAGCGCGCGAAGGACAAGGGCATCGCAAAGGTCGCGTTCGATCGCGGCGGATACCTGTACCACGGGCGGGTCAAGGCACTCGCCGACGGTGCCCGCGCTGCGGGTCTGGAATTCTAGGAGGTCAGGGTGGCGCGTCCGTCTGATTCACATGGATCACAGCAGAAGTCCGAGTTCATCGAGCGCGTGATCGCCGTCAACCGTTGCGCGAAGGTCGTGAAGGGCGGGCGCCGGTTCTCGTTCAACGCCATCGTCGCGGTCGGCGATCAGGCTGGCCGGGTCGGAGTCGGGCTCGGCAAGGCCAACGAAGTGGCCGACGCGATCCGCAAGGCCGGCGAAGTGGCGAAGAAGACGCTGTTCCGCGTGCCGGTCACGCGGGGCGGCTCGATCCCGCACCAGGTGCTCGGCCATTTCGGCGCGGGCGAGGTGCTGCTCAAGCCGGCGTCGCCGGGAACCGGCGTGATCGCCGGCGCCGGCGTGCGCGCGGTCCTCGAGGTCGCGGGCATTCAGAACGTGCTCACCAAGTGCCTCGGCAGCCGCAACCCGCACAACCTGGTCAAGGCGACCGTCGAGGGCCTGCGCCGGCTGCGCACGCCCGCCGAGATCGCCGCGTCGCGCGGCCGCACGGTCGAGGAGATGTTCGGTTCGAGGAGGGTGCCCGATGTCGCGTAAGCTTCGCATCCGCTGGGTCAAGAGCTCGAGCGGGCACAAACAGGATCAGCATGCGACCGTGGTCGCGCTGGGGCTGCGCAAGCTCCAGCACACGGTCGAGCACGACGACACGCCCCAGATTCGGGGCATGGTGTTCAAGGTGCGTCACCTCGTCGAGGTGACCGAAGCGTGACGAGGACTGGGACCATGCGTATCGGACAGATTCATCCGGCGGCGGGCTCGACCCGCGTGTCGAAGCGGCGGGGCAAGGGTGCCGCGTCGGGGCTGGGCGGCACCGCCGGCAAGGGCCACAAGGGTCACAAGGCCCGGTCGGGCGGCAGCATCCCGTCGTGGTTCGAAGGCGGACAGATGCCGATCCAGCGCCGGCTGCCCAAGCGCGGCTTCAAGAATCCGGACCGCGTCGAGTATCAGGTCGTGAACCTGAAGCAGCTCGCGGGCGCCGGTGCGTCCGTGCGCGTGGATCGGGCGTGGCTGCAGGCGCAGGGGCTGGTGCGCCGCCGCGGACCGATCAAGCTGCTGGGCGCGGGCGAGATCAGCGTGGCGTTGACGGTGGCGGTGGATGCGGCGAGTGCGTCGGCCCGCAAGGCGATCGAGACGGCGGGCGGCAGGATCGAAATTCCCGAACCCAAGGTGAAGGCCTAATCGTTCATGCTCGACAAGTTCCGTAACATCTTCCAGGTTCCCGAGCTGAAGCGGCGCATCTTCTTCACGCTCGCGATGTTCGTGGTCTACCGGTTGGGAGAGCACGTTCCGACTCCCGGCGTGAATGCGCGTGCCCTGCACGCCGCGTTCGAGAGCCAGCGTGGAACGCTGTTCGGACTATACGACCTGTTCGTGGGCGGGGCGTTCTCCCGCGCCACGATCTTCGCGCTCGGCATCATGCCGTACATCTCGTCCTCGATCATCCTGCAGCTGCTCGGAGCGGTGGTTCCGTACTTCGAGAAGCTGCGCAAGGAGGGCGACGAGGGCCAGAAGAAGCTCACGCAGATCACCCGCTACGGCACGGTGATGATCTCGATCGTGCAGTCGCTGGCGTACAGCGTGTTCCTCGTGAACATGGGCGCGTCGCAGGGCCTGTCGGTCGTGCCGCATCCGGGCGTGCTGTTCACGCTGTCCACGATCATCACGCAGACCACGGGCACGATCTTCGTCATGTGGCTCGGCGAGAAGATCACCGATCACGGCATCGGCAACGGCATCTCGCTGATCATCTTCGTGAACATCCTGGGCGGTGCGCCGAACGCGGTGCTCGCGGCATTCGAGAGCATCCGGGCCGGCACGCTGTCGCCGCTGCTCGCGCTCGCGGTCATTGCGCTGATGGTCGGCGTGGTCGCTGCGGTGGTGCTCATGACGCAGGCGGTGCGCAAGATCCCGGTGCAGTACGCCAAGCGCATCGTGGGCCGGCGCATGTACGGCGGCTCCAACACCCACATCCCGCTGCGGGTCAACACGGCGGGCGTGATCCCGATCATCTTCGCGTCGTCGGTCATGATCCTGCCGGCCACGATCGCGGGCTTCGTTCCGCCGACCCACCCGCTCGCGGTGCTGGGGCAGTGGTTCAGCCGCACGAACGTGGTCTACAACGTGATCTACGGGTTGATCATCATCTTCTTCACGTACTTCTACACCGCGGTCGTGCTCAATCCGAACGACCTCGCGGAGAACATGCGGAAGTACGGCGGATTCATCCCGGGCATCCGTCCGGGCCGCAAGACGGCGGAGTACATCGACAAGGTGCTGACGCGCATCACGCTGCCGGGGGCGATCTTCCTGGCGCTGATCGCGGTGATCCCGGACGTGCTGATCGCGTCTTCCGGGCTGCCGTTCCTGGGGTTCGGCGGCACCAGCGTGCTGATCGTGGTCGGCGTCGCGCTCGACACGCTGCAGCAGGTCGAATCGCATCTGCTGATGCGGCATTACGAAGGGTTCGTGAAGCGCGGCCGTATTCGTGGTCGTCAGCGGATGTAGTGCGTGCGAATCGTCCTGCTGGGCCCGCCGGGTGTCGGGAAGGGTACCCAGGGACGGCGACTCGCCGCCGAATTCGGCGGCGCGCTGATCTCGACGGGTGAAATCCTCCGCGGCGCGGTGGCCCGGCGGACGCCGATGGGGGTCGAAGCCCAGCGGCAGATGGACCGGGGGCTGCTGGTCCCGGACGACGTGATGATCGGGCTCGTGCGGGAACGCACGCTCGAGCCGGATGCGACAAAGGGTTTCGTGCTGGACGGGTTTCCGCGGACGGTGCCGCAGGCGAACGCGCTCGACACGATGCTGACGGAACGCAATGTGACGCTGTGCGCGGTCGTGAGCCTGGCGGCGCCGATGGACGAACTGGTGCGCAGGCTGTCGGCACGCCGGGAGTGCCCGGTGTGCAAGCGGGCGTACAACGTGGTGACCGCGCCGTCGCGGGACCGCGTGCACTGTGACGATCATGCGGACGCGGCGCTGATTCAGCGCGCGGACGATGCCGAGGAGACGATCCGGAAACGGCTCGAGGTGTACACGGCGCAGACGGCGCCGCTGGTCGAGCACTACCGGAAGCTGGGGCGGCTTACGGAAGTGCCCGGGATGGGCGAGTTGGACGCGGTCTATGCGTCGCTCAAACGAGCGATCGACGGCCCGCGCGACGAGGTGGGAACGAGGTGAGCACGTGGTCTACCTGAGAACACGCGATGAGATCGAAGCGATCCGCGCCGCCGCGAGGCTGGTGGGGAGAACGCTGCGCGTGCTCGAGAACGCGGTGCGCCCCGGGATCACCACGGCCGATCTCGACCTGATCGCCGAGACGTTCATCCGCGACCACGGCGGCCGGCCGGCGTTCAAGGGCTACCGCGGGTTCCCGGCGAGCATCTGCCCGTCGGTCAACGCCGAGGTCGTGCACGCGATTCCGGGCGGCACCACGCTCGAGCCGGGCGACATCGTCGGGATCGACGTGGGGGTCGAGAAGGACGGATTCTTCGGGGACGCGGCCGTGACGGTCGCGGTGGGCGAGGTGCCGGACGCGACGCGCCGGCTGCTGCAGGTGACGCGCGAGGCGCTGCACCTGGGCATCGCCCAGGCGCGCGCCGGCAATCGCGTCGGCGACATTTCGCACGCCGTGCAGGCGCACGCGGAGGCGAACGGGTTCTCGGTGGTGCGCACGCTGGTCGGACACGGCATCGGACGCGAGATGCACGAGGAGCCCCAGGTGCCGAACTACGGGCCGCCGTCGCGCGGGCCGCGTCTGATGACGGGCCAGGTGCTCGCGATCGAGCCGATGGTGAACGTGGGCGGCCACGAAGTCGTGGTGCAGCCGGACGGCTGGACGGTGGTCACGAAGGACGGTTCGCTCAGCGCGCATTTCGAGCACACCGTGGCGGTCGGGGTCGAAGGTCCCGAGATCCTGTCGGATCCGGGGCAGGAAGGCTGAATGGCGAAGGAAGAAGGCATCCAGGTCGAAGGCACGGTGGTCGAACCGCTCCCGAACGCGATGTTCAGGGTGGAGCTGGAGAACAAGCACATCGTGCTCGCCCACATCTCGGGCAAGATGCGGATGCATTTCATCAAGATCCTGCCGGGGGACAAGGTCACGGTGGAGCTGTCGCCGTACGACCTGAGCCGCGGGCGGATCGTGTACCGCTACAAGTAGAGCGGCGGAGGGCGTCATGAAGGTCCGGACATCGGTGAAGAAGATCTGCGAGCACTGCAAGGTGGTGCGCCGCAAGGGCGTGATCCGCGTGATCTGCAAGCGCAATCCGCGGCACAAGCAACGTCAGAAGTAGCGTAAGGAGGAGTCGTGGCACGTATTGCGGGCGTCGATTTGCCGGCCGAAAAGCGGATCGAAATCGCGCTGACCTACATTTATGGAATCGGCCGCAATACGGCCATGCGGATCCTGTCGTCCGCGGGCGTGCGTCCCGAGATCCGGGTGAAGAATCTCAGCGACGAGGACACGGGCAGACTGCGCAGCATCATCGAGCGCGAGTACAAGGTGGAAGGCGCGCTGCGCAGCGAGATCGCGATGAACATCAAGCGGTTGATGGACATCGGCGCCTATCGCGGCCTGCGTCACCGCCGCGGCCTGCCGGTGCGCGGGCAGAGAACCAAGACCAACGCACGGACCCGCAAGGGCCCGAAGAAGACGGCGAGTGCTTCGCGCAAGCCGGCGCCGGCCAAGGCACCGGCGGCCAAGAAGTAGTTCGGCAGGCGGACGTCCGGGAGGACTTCCGCACGGAGGATTCGAGTGACCGAAACAACGAAGAAGGCTGGCAAGAAACGCGATCGCAAGGTGTCGACCAACGGGGTCGCACACGTTCAGGCGAGCTTCAACAACACCATCGTCACGATCACCGACATGGATGGCAACGTCGTCTCGTGGGCGAGCGCGGGCAAGGTGGGCTTCAAAGGCTCGCGCAAGAGCACACCGTTCGCCGCCCAGGTGGCGGCCGAGGCGACCGCGCGGGAGGCGCTGAACTACGGCATGAAGCGAGTCGAGGTCTGGGTGAAGGGCCCGGGCGCCGGCCGTGAAGCCGCGATACGTTCCCTGCAGGCGGCCGGTCTCGAGATCTCCGCGATCAAGGACGTGACACCCATTCCCCACAACGGTTGCCGCCCGCCCAAGCGGCGCCGCGTCTAGGAGAGCCACGACATGGCGGTGTACCACGATGCAAAGTGCCGGCTGTGCCGGCGCGAGGGCATGAAGCTGTTCCTCAAGGCGACGCGCTGCTTCTCGGACAAATGCGCGATCGAACGCCGCGGTTATGCCCCCGGCGAGCACGGCAAGAGCCGCCGCGTGAAGGAGACCAACTACGGTCTGCAGCTGCGGGAGAAGCAGAAGGCGCGGCGGATCTATGGTCTGCTCGAGCGGCAGTTCCGCAACTATTTCATGAAGGCGTCCGAGGGCAAGGGTGTGACGGGCGAGGTGCTGCTCCAGATGCTGGAGCGACGCATCGACAACGTCGTGTTCCGGCTGGGATTCGCCGGCAACCGCGCGACGGCCCGCCAGCTGGTGCGCCATGGCCATGTCACGGTGAACGGCCGCAAGGTGGACATCCCGTCGTTCCTGGTGAAGACCGGCGACGAGATCGCCATTCGCGAGCGCAGCCGCAAGCTCACGGTGATCCAGAACTCTCTCGAGTCCCGCAAGGGTCAGTCGTCGCCCGAATGGCTCGATCTGAACGCCGACCAGCTCACCGGTCGCGTGCTCAACATCCCGACGCGGGATTCGATTCCGGTACCGATCAACGAGCAGCTCATCGTCGAGCTTTACTCGAAGTAATTCAGGACCCCCAAAGGGAGCCTTGCCGATGAAGTGGAAGAATCTGACCATGCCGAAGCAGGTCGTCGCCGATCCCGAGAACAACGACGGATACGGCAAGTTCGTGATCGAGCCCCTCGAGCGGGGGTTCGGACTCACGCTGGGCAACGCGCTGCGCCGCGTGCTGCTGTCGTCGCTGCAGGGTGCGGCGATCACGGCGGTGCGGATCGACGGCGTGCTGCACGAGTTCTCGACGCTCCCGGGCGTCATCGAGGACGTGACCGAGATCATCCTCAACCTGAAGCAGGTGCGGCTCAAGCTCCACGGCGACGGCCCCAAGAAGGGCATGTTCGAGATGAAGGGCAAGGGCGAGGTGCGCGCCGGCAACATGGTCGCGGATCCCGAGATCGAGATCCTGAATCCCGACATGCACGTCGCGACGCTCAACCGTGACGGCGACCTGCGCATGGAGGTCGAGATCAACGGCGGCCGCGGTTACGTGTCGGCCGACCTGCACTCGGCGACGGACCGTCCGATCGGCGTCGTGCCGATCGACTCGCTGTTCTCGCCGGTGACGAAGGTCAACTACAACGTCGAGGCCACGCGACTCGGCCAGCGCATCGACTACGACAAGCTGACGGTCGAGCTGTGGACGGATCGCAGCATCCTCCCGCAGGACGCCGTCGCGGTCGCCGCGAAGATCCTGCGCGATCACTTCCAGATGTTCATCCACTTCGAGGAAGAGCCGATCGAGGAGGAGGAGGAGGAGGTCGACGAGGAGATCATGCGCGTCCGCAAACTGCTCGACAAGAGCGTGGACGAGCTGGAGCTGTCGGTGCGATCGAGCAACTGCCTGCGCGCCGCCGAGATCAAGTCGATCGGCGACCTGGTGCAGAAGAGCGAGCCCGAGATGCTCAAGTACCGCAACTTCGGCCGCAAGTCGCTCAAGGAGATCCAGGACATCCTGGGCGAGATGGGCCTGCATTTCGGCATGGACGTGAGCCGGTTCGTCAACGAACCGAAGTCGCTGGTAACCTCGGATCACTAGGGCGGCTCGACGGGAGTCCTTAGAGGCCGCGTCGCCGGCAGCATGCGACGCCGCCCGGGCCCCGTCGCTGCGAATCGCCTTTGCACCACGGGCCGAGCCCGCTGAAGGGGTCGTGACATGAGACATCGCAAGGATCATCGAAAACTCAGCCGGACGGCGTCGCATCGGCGCGCGGTGTTGCGCAACCTGGTCACGGCGCTGTTCAAGTACGAGCGCATCGAGACCACGGTCGCCAAGGCCAAGGAGGCCCGCCGGCTGGCCGAGCGGCTCATCACGTTCGGCAAGCGCGGGGACCTCGCGGCGCGGCGTCACGTGGCGCGGTTCGTCATGACGCCCGACATCACGGCCAAGCTGTTCGAGACGATCGCCCCGTGGTACGCGGAGCGCCACGGCGGCTATACCCGCATCCTGCGGCTCGGCCACCGGCTGGGCGACGCGGGCGAGACCGCATATCTGGAACTGGTCAAGTCGTCGGACCAGAAGGACAAGGAGCGCCAGGAACGCCTCGCCGCGGAGGAGCTCAAGACTGCGCAGGCGGGCAAGAAGGCCGAGAAGAAGGCGAAGGCCGGCGCTGCCGCGGAGAGCGAGCCCGAGAAGCCGTCGCGGGGTGGCCGCGGGGGCGGCCAGGAGCCGGAACCGGCTGCGCCGGCCCGGCGCCGGGGCCGCACCGGAGTGAAGACCGGCTGACGAGGATCCGATAACCCGGGTATCGAGCGCGGGCGGAGGTCCTTCCGCCCGCGCTTTCGATTCTGGGAAGGAGGTCGGTCCCGCATGCCGTTCGCGCTGGTTCCGTGGCTCGGCATGGTCGCGATCGTGACGCAGTCGTCGGTCGCGGTGCCGGGGCCCAGGGATTCGGCCGCGGTCGATTATCTGTGGGTCCTAAGGGGTTCGCTGGCGACGCGGGCTTCGGTGGACAGCGTGCTCGCCCGGGCGAACCGGATGCGGGTGCGGGGACTGCTGGTGCAGGTGGTGGGGCGCGGCGACGCGTGCTACCGCTCGGACCTGCTGCCGCGCGCGGCGTTCCTCGATCCGCGTGAGGGGCCCGATTTCGATCCGTTCGGGGAGTTGATCGATCGCGCGCACGCGGACGGGCTCGAGGTGCACGCGTGGATGAACTGCCTGCTGGTGTGGTCGGCGCCCGAGCGCCCCCGCGACCCGCGGCACGTGGTGAACGCGCATCCGGAATGGATCGCGCGCATGCGGGACGGGCGCGCGATGACCGCGCTCGGCATGCGGGAGCGGGAACGCGCGGGAGTCGAGGGCGTGTTCCTGTCGGCGGCTCATCCGGGCGTCAAGGCCTGGGTGGCGTCGGTGGCGAAGGAGATCGTACAGCGGTATCCGGTGGACGGCATCCACCTCGACTACATCCGCGACCCCAACGTGGCCGTGGGGTGGGACTGGACGACGCGGGCGCGGTTCGCGCTCGAGCAGGGCGTGGATCCGGAGCACATGGAGCGACTCGGGGCGGAGGAGCGGGTGAAGGTCACGGCGGCATGGGAGCGGTTCCAGTGCGAACAGGTCACGGACATCGTGCGCGCGGTGCGGGACTCCGTGCACGCGGTCCGCGACGGCGTGCTGCTGTCGGCGGCGGTGATCGCCGACACGACCCGCGCGGAGCGCTGGAACGCGCAGACGTGGCGGGCGTGGATCCGTGACAGTCTGCTCGATCGCGCGTTCCTCATGTGCTACGGCGTGCCGGTGCAGACCGTGATGTCACAGCTCGCGCGGTTCGCGGCGGAGTTCGGCGGGCTGGACCGGATCGTCCCGGGCATCGCGATGTACAACAGCGACGCGGTCACGGCCGCGCTCAAGATCAAAGGTGCGCGCGAGCTGGGGTATCCAAGGATCGCGCTGTATTCGTACGACTCGCTCTTCGAGGGGCGAACTTACTGGAACGCGCTGCAGTTGCAGCTCACACCCGCCGCGCAGGGGAATCGATGAATCCGACCGAAACGAACGCAGCCGAGGTTCCCGGAGCCGCCATGTCGGTGCGCGAGGACATCCGCAACATCGCCATCATCGCGCACGTCGACCACGGCAAGACCACCCTCGTGGACGCCATGCTGTGGCAGAGCGGCGTGTTCCGCGAGAACCAGGAGGTCGCGGAGCGGGTCATGGACTCGAACGACCTCGAGCGCGAGAAGGGCATCACGATCCTGGCGAAGAACACCGGCGTGCGGTTCGGCGCCATCAAGATCAACATCGTCGACACGCCCGGCCACGCGGATTTCGGCGGCGAAGTCGAGCGCACGCTCAAGATGGTCGACGGCGTGCTGCTGCTGGTCGACGCCAGCGAGGGGCCGCTGCCCCAGACGCGCTTCGTGCTCAAGAAGGCGCTCGAGCTCGGGCTGCCGCCGATCGTGGTGATCAACAAGATCGACCGCAAGGACGCGCGCCCGCAGGAGGTGCTGAACGAGATCTACGACCTGTTCATCGATCTCGACGCGCACGAGGACCAGCTCGAGTTCCCGGTGCTGTGGACGATCGCGCGCGAGGGCGTGTGCCGCACCTCGCCCGACGGCGAGAACCACCGGCTGCTGCCGCTGTTCGAGGAGATCGTGCGCACCATCCCCGCGCCGCGGTTCGACCCCGATTCGCCGCTGCAGATGCTGGTGCTGAACCTGGGCTACTCCGACTACGTCGGACGGCTCGCGATCGGCCGGGTCGTGAACGGCCGGTTGCGCACCAAGCAGGACATCGTGCATTCCCGGATCGACGGCACGCTGGCACCGACGCGCATCACGAACCTCTACATCTTCGAAGGGCTCGAGCGCGTGGAGGTCGAGGAGGCCGGTCCGGGCGACATCGTGGCGCTGGCCGGATTCGGCGACGTGACGATCGGCGACACGATCACCGATCCCGACCGCCCGCGGGTGCTGCCGCGCCCGCTGGTCGACGAGCCGACCGTGAGCATGGTGTTCCGGGTCAACGATTCGCCGTTCGCCGGCACCGAGGGCAAGTACGTGACGTCGCGCAACATCAAGGAGCGGCTCGATCGCGAGCTGCTCACCAACGTGAGCATCCGGGTCGAGACCGGCGACACGCCCGACGCGTTCGTGGTGTCGGGGCGCGGCGAGCTGCAGATGGCGATCCTGATCGAGATGATGCGCCGCGAAGGGTTCGAGCTCGCGGTCAGCAAGCCGGAGGTGCTCACCCGGATGGTCGACGGCGCGAAGCACGAGCCGATGGAGCACCTGGTGATCGACTGTCCCGAGGAGTTCGTCGGGATCGTCACGCAGAAGATCGGCACCCGCAAGGGCCGGATGGTGAACATGGTGAATCACGGCACCGGACGCGTGCGGCTCGAGTTCCGCATTCCGTCCCGCGGGCTGATCGGGTTCCGTGGCCCGTTCCTGTCGGACACGCGCGGCACCGGACTCCTGAACCACCTGTTCGACGGCTGGGAGCCGTGGACCGGCGAGATCCCGCATCGCATGACGGGCGCCCTGATCTCCGACCGCGCCGGCAAGGTGACGCCGTACGCGATCGAGCACACCCAGGAGCGCGGCGAGATCTTCGTCGAGCCGACCGAGCGGGTGTACGAGGGCATGATCATCGGCGAGAACGCCCGCGAGCAGGACATGGACGTCAACATCGTCAAGGAGAAGAAGCTCACCAACATGCGGTCCTCGAACTCCGAGGAGAGCTACCGGTTGGTGCCGGTGCACCGCATGTCGCTCGAGCAGGCGCTCGAGTGGATCCGCGAGGACGAGCTGCTCGAGGTCACCCCCCAGAGCCTCCGCCTGCGCAAGCGCGTGCTGCAGGCCAACGTACGGCCACGGTACTGGCAGAAGGTGGGTCAGTAGCCCAGGTTTCGCCGGCGTCAAGTTCGGGGCGCGACGGCCCGATAACGAAGGGGACCGGGAGCACCTCCCGCGTCCCCAACCATGCACGCATCCGATCCCGATCCCGATCCGCGCCCCGGCGCGCCCGCGGACAGCGGCCCCGAACTCCCGGCGCCGGTGCCCGGTGCCGCCCGATTCCTGCTGACCCGTGACGTCGATCCCCGCCACGAGTCCCTGCGCATCACGATCGGGTTCATCGCGCTCGCCGCCGTCAGCGCGATCATGCTCAACATCGGGATCTACCAGAGCGAACGGACCCGCGAGACCCGGGAGCGCTGGGTCGCGCTCGAGTCCAATACCACGGACAAGGTGAACGAGGTGCGGTCCGCCGTGCAGCAGTTCGCGGAACAGGCGGAGCTGATCGCCCATCAGGTGTCGGTCCCCGGGGCCGCGGCCCCCACGCCCGGCGGCGTCGATGCGCGGCTTCAACTCGCGGCCAACATGCTGCACTGGCGCGAAATTCAGATGTTCGACCGCGCCGGCCGGCTGGGCGCGCACGCACGTCCGGAACCGCCGCAGCCGGCCCCGCCCCGCGAGCTGATCAACCGCGCGCTGCGCTCCGGACGCACCGCGCTCGGCGTCCTGCCTGGCGACGCCGACCGCCCGGCGCTGCTCGTCGCGGTCGTCCAGCAGCGTGACGCGTCCGCGCTGCTCGTCGCCTACGCGAACGTGGACGACATGCTGCGGCCGCTGCTTGCGAGCTGGCCCGGCTTCGGTCCCAGTGCCGGCGCGTTCCTCGCCGGGCGGGAGCACGACCAGACCGTGGTGCTCAGCTCGCCGCCGCCGGGATTCGGCCTGACCCAGGGCGCCCGCAACGGTTCGAGCGGCGGCGCGTTCCGCGCGGCGTCGATCGCCGCGACCGGGGCCGAGTCGCGCATCGAGGTGCACTACGGCGGCCGCGACCCGCTGTGGGCGGTGACGCGCACGATCCCGGAGCTGGGTTGCGGACTGGTGGGCCAGGTCCGTCGCAGCGAGCTCGGGGCCTCCGCCGGCAACGTGATGGGCGGTCTGATCGCGCTCGACTTCGCGATGGTGATGCTGGTTGCCGCGGCGCTGGTGTTCTGGCGCCGGCAGTACGAGTCGGGCCTCGCGCACCGCGAGATCGAGGTCACGCGCCGGCATGCGAACCAGATCCAGGCGGTGTTCGACAATGCGTTCGACGCGATCCTGACGTTCGACCGCCGCGGCGTGATCCGCACCGCGAATCCCGCGGCCGAGAAAATCTTCCGCCGCCCGTGCGGCGAGCTGTACGGGCGTCCGGTGGGGTCCATCCTGCGCAGCGAGGACGATCGCGGCGCGTTCCGGCTGCCGGCTCCGGGGCACGTGATCCGGACCGAATCGCTGCATCCCGACCACGGCGAGTCACCGATCGAGCTGTCCACCGCCGCGGCGGGCGACGGCGACGAGCTGACCTACACCGCGATCGTCCGCGACATCAGCACGCAGGTCGAGGCCGAGAACCAGATCCGGTCGTTCGCGGGCGGGCTCGAGACCTCGAACCGCCGGCTCGCCGAGGTCAACGCCCAGCTGGAGGAGGCGTCGCGGCTCAAGAGTGAATTCCTCGCGAACACCTCCCACGAGCTGCGCACGCCGCTCAACGGCATGATCGGGTTCCTGCAGCTGGTGCTCGACGGCATGTGCGAGTCCCCCGACGAGGAGCGCGACTTCCTGCGCCAGGCGCTCAAGTGCTCGCGCCATCTGCTCGGCCTGATCAACGACGTGCTCGACATCGCCAAGATCGAATCGGGCAAGCTGACGCTCGAGATCCAGGAGATCGACATTCGCGCGCTGTTCGACGAGGTCTACACGGTGACGCACGTGCAGGCCGCCCAGAAGGGCATCGCGCTGGTGTTCGAGCCGCCCGCCGCCACGACCGGCGACGCGCGCGGCGACTTCCGCAAGGTCAAGCAGGTGCTGATCAACCTGGTGGGCAACGCGATCAAGTTCACCCCGTCCGGCGCCGTGACGGTCCGGGTCCGCGAGCACGACGATCTCGGCTACTGGATGTTCGAGGTCGAGGACACCGGAATCGGCATTCCGGCCGACCGCCAGGGCCGGATCTTCGACAAGTTCATCCAGGGCGACGGCAGCACCACCCGCAAGTACGGCGGCACCGGGCTCGGGCTCGCGATTTCGCGCAGCCTCATCGAGCTCATGGGTGGCATCATCGGCGTCCACAGCGCGGGCGAGGGCACCGGCACCCGGATGTACTTCTCGCTGCCCGCGTGGCGCGAGGCGGCGGACCTCGAGCCCCAGGACCACGCGTCCGACCGCATCGAGGGTCCGGCGGGCGGCCCGCTCGTGCTGGTCGTCGAGGACGACTCCGCGTTCCGGCGCTACCTGACGTCGCTGCTCCACCACCAGGGCTATCGCACGATTGAGGCGCATCACGCCGAGGGTGGCTGGGTGCTTGCACGCCGGCTGCGTCCGGCGGTGGTGGTGCTCGATTACGCGCTGTCCTGCCCGGAGGGCGCGACGCTCCGCACCGGCTGGGATCTCGCGGAGCGCATGACCGCCGATACCAAGACCCGCCACATCCCGCTGATCTTCGTCACCGGGTTCGACGACGAGGTGAAGGGCAAACTGCGCGCGAACGCGTTCGCCCGGCGTCCCGAGCACCTGGTCAAGCCGGTCGACGGTCATGCGCTGCTCGCCAAGATCGACGTCATGCTCGGCGCCACGCACGACCGGGTGGTTCGCATCCTGATGGCGGACGACGATCCGTCGGTGGTCGCCTACATACGCAAGGCGCTGCCCGAGGAGCGGTTCCACATCGAGGTTGCGAACAACGGCGAGGAATGCCTGCACGTGCTCCGCATGCAGCCGCGCGGATTCGATCTGCTGCTGCTGGACCTGATGATGCCGGGCGTTAGTGGCTACGACGTGTTGCGCGAGCTCACGCTGAGTGGCGCGCACAACGAGCTGCCGGTGCTCGTGCTCACGAACTTCCCCGACGCCCGCAACGAGGAGGAGCGCCGCCTGATCGAGCAGGGGCTGGTGCTCGACGTGCTCCCGAAGTCGTCGGTGCACGACAATCCCATGCTGCTGCCGCACATCATCGACTGGCACATGCAGGTGCAGGACGAAGGCTCGGAGCCCGGAACCATACCCACGGATGGCGACGAGCTCGGCGAGGAGGCTGCTTGAAACACATCCTGGTGGTCGAGGACGATTCGGTGAACGCCCTGCTGTTCCGTATGATTTTGGAAAAGCGCGGCGGCTACCGGGTGACCGTGAGCGAAGCGCCCGAGGAAATCATCGCCGCCGTGCGCGGCGGCGGCGTGGACCTCGTGATTATGGACATCTCGCTGTCGCGATCGCGCCACGCAGGCCGGCCGGTGAGCGGCGTCGACGTGTGCAAGATGCTCAAGGGCGATCCCGCAACGGCGGGGACTCCCGTCCTGCTGGCCACGGCGCACGCGATGCGCGGCGACTCCGAGGCGTTGATGCGGGACAGTTGCGCCGACGACTACGTCGCGAAGCCGATCGTCGACCACGTCGCGTTCATCGACCAGGTCCGCGGTCATCTGCGGGATGCCGCATGAGCGGCACCCGCGTGCTGGTGGTCGAGGACGACCCGGCGTTCCAGCAGGTGCTGAGGAAGCGCCTCGAGAACGAGGGCTACGAGGTGTCGGTGGCATCCGATGGCCGCGACGGCATGAAGCTGATCGTGAGCTTCGAGCCCGACCTCGTGCTGTCCGACTGGATGATGCCCCATGTCGACGGACTCGAGCTGTGCCAGGCGGTGAAGACCGGCCTGCGCGATCAGGCGCCGTACTTCATCCTGCTCACCGCCCGCGGCGAGGTGAGCGACCGGTTGCTCGGCCTCGAAACCGGCGCCGACGACTACCTCGTCAAGCCGTGCGAGCACGGTGAGGTGCTGGCGCGCGTGCGCGCGGGGGCGCGGCTGGTGGCGCTGGCGCGGGAGCTGCGGGACAGCAAGGCGGAAGTGGCCGCACTGCGCGCGGAGCTGGCCCGCCGTGCCGCCTGACGCGATGTCCCGCGGCCGCTGCCGTCGCTTGACCGTTAGGACCGGCGGTTTGTAGTCTCCTCGGCCTGTTACCCGAGTCTCCGTCCGGGTAACCCAGCGCGTGTACCGCCCGCGCCGCCGATTACGCTCCTCGGTAGCTCAACGGCAGAGCATCCGGCTGTTAACCGGAGGGTTGTAGGTTCGAATCCTACCCGAGGAGCCAGTTGTTCCAGGGCCACGCCGCGCCTCACCTGGCCCATGACGGCCCGCCGCGGACTTGAACCCCGGTTTCCAGTACGGGACACTACCCGCATGAGGGCGCGGCCGCGGCGCCTTCAACCACCCTCCGGAGACCTCTCGTGCGCCTGAGCCAGGGCCGGCTGACGCTGTCCGCAAGCGACCTCGCGAACCATCTCGGATGTGGCTACCTAACGCGGCTCGACCTCGCCGCCGCGCGCCGCGAGCTCGAGCCGCCGCGCTATAACGACCCCACGCTCGAGGTGTTGCAGGAGCTCGGCCGGCGCCACGAGCAGCGCTACGTCGAGCATCTGGCCGCGCAGGGACTCCGCGTGCGGTCGATCACCGAGCAGGACGAGGCGGCCGTCGCGGCCACCCGGGCCGCGCTGCGCGACGGGTTCGACGTGGTGGTGCAGGGGACGCTGGTGCGCGACGGCTGGCTCGGGCGCCCCGACATCCTGCGCCGGCTGCCGGAGCCGGGGCCGGACGGCGGCCACCGCTACGAGGTCCACGACACCAAGCTCGCCCGCGAGACTCGCGCCGGCACCATGCTCCAGCTGTGTCTGTATTCCGACCTGCTGTCCGATATACAGGGCGTCATGCCGGAGCGGTTCTTCGTGGTCACGCCGGGAGCCGCGACGCTCGGTGGCGCGTTCGACGAACGGGAATACCGGCTGGCGGACTACCTGGCCTACTACCGGTTCGTGCGCGGTTCACTGCTCGGTGCGGCGGCGTCCGGCAGCGGCGCCACGGAGCCCGAGCCGGTGCCGCATTGCGAAGTGTGCCGCTGGTGGCTCCGGTGCGACCGGAGCTGGCGGGACACCGATCACCTGTCGCTCGTCGCGGGCATCACCCGTCTGCAGCGGCGTGAGCTGGAATCGCGGCAGATCGTCACGCTCGCCGGCCTGGCGGTGCAGCCGGACCCGCTCGGGTGGCGGCCGGCGCGCGGGTCGCGCGAGGGCATGGAGCGCAGCCAGCGCCAGGCTCGCATCCAGCTCCACGGCCGCGCGAGCGGCCGTCCCGTGCACGAACTGCTGCTGCCGGTCGAGGCCGGCCGCGGCCTCACCCGGCTGCCGGAGCCGAGCCTGGGCGACCTGTTCCTCGACCTGGAAGGCGACCCGTTCATCGGCACCGGCGGGCGCGAATACCTGTTCGGCACCGCGGCGGTCGATGCGGGCGGCGACATCCGGTACGAATCCGTGTGGGGACTCACGGAGCGCGACGAACGGACGGCATTCGAGACGCTGGTGGACCGCATCATGACGGCGTGGGAGCGGCATCCCGACATGCACGTCTACCATTACGCGCCGTACGAGCCCGCCGCGTTCAAGCGCCTGATGGGCCGCTACGGGACGCGTGAGGACGAGATCGACCGGCTGCTGCGGGCCGAGCGGTTCGTCGACCTGCTCGCGGTGGTGCGCCACGGCCTGCGCGCGAGCGTCGAGCGTTACTCGATCAAGGATCTCGAGCCGTTCTTCGGCCTCGAGCGGGCGATCCCGCTGCGCGACGTGGCCCCGTTCAAGCGCATGCTCGAGCGCGCGCTGGAGCTGGAGGAGCACGAGGCAATCACCGGCGACGCGCAGGCCGCCGTTGAAGCATACAACCGCGACGACTGCGTGTCCGCGCTGGAGTTGCGCCGCTGGCTGGAGTCGTTGCGCGCGGAACTGGTGGCGGGTGGCGTCGAGGTGCCGCGTCCGGAGCCCAAGTCGGGCGACGCGACAGAGCAGCTCAACGAACGACTGCTGAAGGTACGGGAGCTGGCCGCCCAGCTCACCGCCGGCCTGCCGCCCGAGCCCGCCGAGCGCACCGCCGAGCAGCACTCGCGCTGGCGGCTCGCCCAGATGCTCGAGTTCCACCGCCGCGAACAGAAGGCGGTGTGGTGGGAGTACTACCGGCTGGAGGCGCTCGACGACGAGGATCTCGCCGACGAGCAGGGTGCGATCGTGGGACTCGAGTTCGTCGCGGCTGCGGGCGGCACGCCGAAGTGCCCGGTACACCGTTACCGCTACCCGGCGCAGAAATGCGAGATCCGCAAAGGCGTCGTGTACACGCGCGGGAGTGTCGAAGTCGGGGAGATCTTCGGAATCGACCTCGTGGCGCGCACCGTCGACATCACCAAGCGCATGGCCGCGCGCGACCTGCATCCGGCGTCGATATTCGTCCACGATTCCGTGAACAACGCGCCGATCGAACAGGCGCTGGTGCGGCTGGCCGAGGACGTTCGCGACCACGGGATGGCGGCGGACGGCGCGAACCGGGCGGCGCGGGTGCTGCTGACCGCCGCGCCGCCGCGGTTTCACGACGGGGCTGCGCTCGAGCCCCTGCCCGGAGAGAATTCGACCCGCACCGCGATCCGGCTCGGGCTGGTGCTCGACGGCACCGTGCTGCCGATCCAGGGGCCGCCCGGATCCGGCAAGACGTACACCGGAGCCCGCATGATCCTCGAGTTGGTGCGGGTGGGGCGGACCGTCGGGGTGTGCGGCACCAGCCACAAGGTGATCGACAACCTGCTCCAGGAGATCGTGCGCGAAGCCGCGCGCAAGAACGATCCGGTGCGGATCGCCCGCAAGGTCTCGGAGGATCCGGCGGCGGACACCGGTGCGATTCTCCACACGACCGACAACGGGCGCGTGCGCTCGATGCTGGAGAACGGCGAAGCCCAGATCGCCGCCGGCACCCCGTGGCTATGGTCGCGCCCCGAGTTCGCGCGCGCCGTCGACGTGCTGTTCGTCGACGAGGCCGGGCAGATGTCGCTCGCGAACGTGCTCGCGATCTCGCAGGCCGCCGACAGCCTGGTGCTGCTCGGGGACCCGCGCCAGCTCGACCAGCCGGTGCAGGGCAGTCATCCCGACGGCGTCGCGGTCTCGGCGCTCGAGCACCTGCTACAGGGCCATGCGACGGTCCCGCCGGACCGCGGGCTGTTCCTCGCCGAGACCTGGCGGCTGCCACCTGCGATCTGCGCCTACACGTCGGAGACGTTCTACGAGAATCGCCTGTTCCCGCGGCCCGACCTCGAGCGTCAGGTGCTCGACGGTGACACGCCGTATGCCGGCTCGGGACTGTGGTACATGCCCGTCGAGCACGACGGCAACACGAACACCGCGCCCGAGGAGGTCGATGCCGTCGAGGGCCTGGTGCGGTCGCTGCTCGCGGGTACCCACTGGACCGACCGCCACGGCGACCGCCATCCGCTGGGTCCCGAGGACATCATGGTCGTCGCGCCCTACAACGCGCACGTCGGACGCATCGCGGAGCGCCTGAAGTCGCTCGGGGTCCGGGCCGGCACCGTGGATCGCTTCCAGGGTCAGCAGGCGCCCGTCGTGATCGTGTCGCTCGCGACGTCCACGCCCGAGGAGGCGCCGCGGGGCATGGAGTTCCTCTACAGCCTCAACCGCCTCAACGTGGCGACGTCGCGCGCGCAATGCGCCTGCATCCTGGTGGCGAGCCCGCGGCTGTTCGACCCCGAGTGCCGCACCCCGCGCCACATGCGGCTGGCGAACGCGTTCTGCCGCTACCTCGAAGTCGCGAGATCACACGAGACCCCGTTGCCGGTGTGATTGCCGCCGGCCGCCGTGGCGACGGCAGCCGAGCGTCCGGGCTAGGCGGCGTCCCTGGACAGCACCAGCGCGATGCAGCCGGTCGCCGTGGGCGTCACGTCGTGATGGCTGGCGGCCGGGGCGCGGTGGTAGTCGCCCCGCTCGAGGTGCCGCCCCTGGCACTCGCACGAGCCCTCGAGCACGTACAACTCCTCGACGCCGCCGTGCGTGTGCTCGGGGAACGTGCCGCCGCCCGACACCCGCACGAGCACGAGGTCGCAGCGCCGGCCCCGGTCGCGGCCCAGCGGGCGTACCGAGGCGCCGCCGCCCAGCTCGTGCCAGTCGATCGCGTGGGAGTGCACCGTGGCGCCGGCTCCGGGGGGTGCGGCCGGAGCCCTGGCCGCCTCGCCGGGGATCACGGTGAACAGCACGGCGCCCGCAGCGCTGTCGATCGCGTGCGCCGTCCCCGGCAGCGGGCGCCAGTCGCCGGCCGACAGCGGCTCGCCGTCGATCGTGACCCCGCCCTCGACGACGTAGACGCTCTCGCCCATGGCCCCGGCCGGAGCGGCATGGCGGGTCCCCGCCGTGATGCGCAGCAGGAGGGTGCTCGAACGATCCGCCGGGTCCACGAACAGCACGCGGCGCGACACGCCAGGCGTGCCGTCGTCGATCCAGCCGTCCTCGTCCGCCATCAGGAAATAGAAGTCGTCGGCGCCGATTCGCGAGAACAGCCGGCGCTTGAGGTCCGGTGACGGCGCCAGGCGGGGCGCGGTGAGGCCGATCCACGGCACGAGGCCCTCGAGCGTGCTCAGTTCGGCCGTAATGGCGTCGTCGCCCTGAGCCAGCCGCGCGAGGAACCGCTCGAGCGCCTCGCCCTCGAGCAGCCCGAGCGCGTAGAGCGCGCAGTCGTCGCGTGTCGCGTCGTCCATCACGACGGCATCCCCCATTCGCGCGGCCGGGGCAGGCGTTTCAGCTCGTCCAGCGCCTGCCGCAGCCCGTCCAGCACGTGCTCGCGGTCGAGCCGCGTGCGTTCCGCGATCTGCACCACCGACAGTCCTTCGAAATACGCCAGCTCCAGCGTGGTCCGCGCCCGCTCCGGCAGCCTGGCGAGGGCCGCGGCGACACTGTCGCCGGCTGCGCCGTCGGCCGCGCCACGCGGGTCCGCGCCCGTGGCTGCCCTACCGGCAGCCATCCCCGGCCGCGAGTCGCGCGCCGCCAGCGCCAGCGACCGGCACCGTGCCAGCAGCCGCGGTACCGCCACGTCCTCCGCGATCCGGCCTCCCCGGCGCTCCCACACCTCGGCGAACACCTGTTCCACGACCTTCGACGCACGCTCCTGGTCCCCGGTGATCCGCGCCGCCAGCGCGTACAGCGCGTCGCCGAGCCGGTCGAACAGCGTGCCCAGCGCGGCGACGTTGCCGGCGGCGAGCTCGGTCATCAGCGCGCGTTCGGGCGGAGGGTCGGACGAAGCCATGGCGGCACTCGAAGGGGTCTGGGAACCAGCGTGCATCGGAGCCGCGGCGACGCTAATCGGCGGCGCGACGCGCGGTCAAGCCGGCGCATTCAGGCGCTCCTGCAGCAGCCGGTGGAACTGGTGCACGCCGGTCTCGCGCGCCGGCGAATAGCGGCCCCGCGAGTAGAGCCGCGACGCCGTGCCCCGCTGGACGCTCTCCACGATGACCTCGTCCTCGCGCTCCACGCGGTCGAGCGCCGCCCCCGCGCCCCGGTCGAGTCGCGCCGCATCCCACACGTAGCTCAGGAACGATACCTTCGTCGCCGCCACGCCATGCGGCCGCACGACGTTCACCGACACCCCCCATGGGTAGACGTTGAGCATGGTGTTGGGGAACAGCCAGAAGTAGTAGGCGGCGATGCGGCGGCCGTGGTCCGGGTGCCCAGGCGGCAGGTCGAACGCGTCGCCGTCGTCCTGCGCCGCGCCCACCTGCAGGTTGCCCCACTCGAACAACTCGGTGCGGTATTCGCCGTAGTCGAGCGCGCTGCTCAGGCCCGCGTGAACGTACGGAATATGAAAGCCCTCGAGGTAGTTGTCGACATAGAGCGCCCAGTGCGCGCGCACGTGGTACTCGCGTGAACGGGAGGCGTCGAACCGCGCGTTCGCGAGCGGCAGCGCGCCGCAGCGCCGGGTCACCGGGGCCGTCAGGTTCGCCAGCGCGGTCTCGGGGTCCAGCGACACGAACAGGAACGGGTCGAACGTGTCGAACGGCACCCGCGGCAGGTCGTCGGCGGGCGACGGGAAGCCCTGGACGCCGTCGAACTCCGGCATCGACTGGAACCGGCCGTCGAGCGCGAACCGCCGGCCATGATAGCGGCAGCGCAGCACCGCCTCGACGCCGGGGCCCTCGACCACGCAGGTGCCGCGGTGCGTGCACACGTTCGACAGGCAGTGCAGCCGGTCCTCGCGATCGCGCGTGAACACCAGAGGTTCGTCGAGCAGCCCGGCCAGCAGCGTGAACGGATGCACCTGCCCCGGAACCTTGACCCGCTCGAGGTCCGCGGCGAACTGCCAGCTGCGCGCGAACACCCGCTCCCGCATCACCGCCAGCGCGGCCGGATCCGAGTACACCCACGCGGGCAGCGTGCGCGCGCTGCGGATGTCGGGGTCGATCGTGAACGGGGGGAGGGGCATGAGGGGCAGGCTACAGGGTGGGCGCGGATGGCTGCAAAGCCGGAACGGCCTGCCACACGCGGCGCATGAATCGCGCCGCCACCGCCGGTCACACCGGCGGCAGCCCCAGCCGCCGCCGGAACGGCGTCTCGCGGGCGGGATCGTGGACGCGGGCGAAGTAGAAAGGCCGGAGGCGTTCGTACACGTGCCGCACCTCCGCGTCCTTCGCGGCGGGCATGCGGGCGATGAACTGGTCGAGCGCGCCCAGGAAATCCGGCACCTTGGCGCCGCGCGCCTCAAGCGCCGCCATCACCGGCGGGTCCCAGGTGATCACCATCACCGCCAGCGAGTCGAGCTGGATCGGCACGATCGGGATGTAGTGGAACAGCGTGTCGCTGAGTGCCGGGCCGGAATACATCCACAGGTGGGTGCCGCGCGCGATCAGGTATGGAATCGGGGTCTTCTTCTCGTGGCCGATGCGGCCACGGTGCGCGAGCGGCTGGTGCGCGATCGTGGAATCGGTCAGCCCGGTCGCGGTCTCGATCGCGACCGGCACGCGCGAGTAATAGGCGAGCACCGCCTGGCCGCCACAGATCCCGATGTGCACCGGCAAGCCCGCGAAATAGTGGTTCAGCCGCTCGCCGAACGCGCGCCCGCGCGCCTGCATGCGCGGGTTGTAGAACTCCCACTCGTTGACGATGCCGCGCACCCAGCCCTGGCCCTTGAACGGATACTTGCTGAATGCGACGCCGGCGACGAGCAGAACGGCGACCACGAGCCGCAGCGCCACGCGCGGCGGGACCAGCCGCTCCACCGCGAGCTCCAGCAGGATGCCAAGGAACGGCGTCACCGGAATCAGCAACCGGGCGAACATGAAGTCGCCGCCCACGCGCATCACGTACAGCGTGTAGACGATCGCGAACCCCGCCGCGAGGCCGGCGGCGCGCCGCCAGCGTGTCGCGGCCTCCGGACCCTGCTCCGCGGGCGACCGGAACGCCGCGATCGCGCAGGCGACGCCGCCGATCCCGAGCACCCAGTACTTGCGGAAGTACAGGCCGGCGTAGAACGCGCCCTGCTCGAACCACGGCCGGTTCGCGGACTTGGCGTAGTACGTGTTCGGCAGCAGGTCGCCGTAGTAGGTCAGCTTCCATGCCGCGTAGCCGGCGAGGACGACCGCCAGCGGAGCCGCGAACGCCAGCAGATCGCGGCTGCGGCGCGGGGACATCAGCGCCAGCCACACGAACGCGACCCCCGCGAACAGCACCCCGTCCGGGCGCGACAGCGCGACCAGCGCCAGCACCGTGCCCGCGACCGCCGCGCGCCGCGGCCGGCCCGGCGCCTCGAGCGTCAGCAGGTAGCCCACCAGGGCCAGCAGCGTGAACATCGAGGTTTCGAGCCCGCTGGTGGCGAAGATCGCGCGATCACGGTGGACGGCCTCGACCATCGCCGCGAGCGGCAGCAGCGAAAGCGCCCCCACCGTCTCCCCGCGATGCCGGTGCGCCGTGAACCAGGCGAGCAGGCCGAGCGTGGCCGCGTAGCACGCGATGCCCCAGCCCATGGTCCAGCGCACCGGATCGAACCCGAGCGCGATCCCGGCCGCGCACCACAGCGTCCACAGGAAGTTCGAGTAGCCCTCGACCCGCTCGCCGACGTTGAAAATCAGGCCGTGGCCGCGTACGAGGTTGTCCGCGTAGCGGAATGATATGAACGCGTCGTCGGACGCCCATGCCAGCCGCAGGGACTGTGCGACGGCCCACAGCACCGCGACCACCGCGATCGCGATGAACGGCCAGCGGTTGCCGGATGGGCTGGAAGCCGTGGTGGGTTCCGCGGAGGGGGGCACGGTGGCGAGACTAGCGTGAACATTCCTGAACCGCCACCGGGAGGCACGGCTCACCCACGGCCGGGCGTAGCGGAGCACGCGGTACGCCGAGCGCTGTCGGCAGGTGCCGGCGCCGGGCCGCGATCGTTGTGGGCGGCAGCGTTCGGCTGTGGCACATTGGAGTGCATGAATGTTCCTCCCGAACGCGCCCCGATCCTCGGCGCACGACTGGCGTCGCTCCTACGCGACGCCGGTACGCGGCCCGGAGCGCCGGCCGACGGCCCGGGCCGCCTGCTCGTGGTCGACGTCGAGCGCCAGCGCCTGATGCGGGTGGAAGGCGGCCAGGTGATCGCCGAGTACCCGGTGTCGACCGCCGAGGCGGGCATCGGGGGCGCCGAGAGCTCGTTCCGCACGCCGCCCGGCTGGCTCCGGATTCATCGCCGGATCGGCGAGGGCCAGCCGGCGGGAATGGTGTTCGAGAGCCGGCGGCCCACCGGGCGAGTCTGGCGCGGCGAGGCCTACGATGAGGACCTGATCCTGTCGCGGGTGCTGACGCTCGACGGGATGCAGCCGGGCGTGAACGCGGGCCCGGGGTTCGACTCGATCGAACGCTACATCTATCTCCACGGCACGAATCACGAGTACCGGGTCGGCCGGCCGGCGTCGCACGGCTGCATCCGGCTGACGAACGACGACATCATCGAGCTGTTCGACCACGTCGCCGAGGGCGACCCGGTGCTGGTCGTCGAGCGGCCGGCGGCGATTCCCGACCCCATGGGGCCGGGCCGGTTTCACTACGCGGGGCTCGGCGGCAGCGGGATGAGCGCGCTCGCCCAGTTCCAGGCCATGCGCGGCGGCGTCGCGAGCGGCAGCGACCGCGCGTTCGATCTGGGCCAGCGCGCCGAGGCGCGGCATCAGCTCGAGAGCCTCGGCATCACGATCCATCCGCAGGACGGCAGCGGCCTCGGCGCCGATTGCGCGGCGCTCGTGCTATCGACCGCCGTCGAGGACACGGTGCCCGACGTGGTCGCCGCGCGGCGGCTCGGGGTGACGATCGTCCATCGCTCCGAGCTGCTCGCCTACTTCGTCGACACGCTGCGGTCGATCGCGGTGACGGGGACCAGCGGCAAGTCGAGCGTGGTCGCGATGATCTTCGAGACGCTGCGCGCCGTGGGCCGCAACCCGTCGGTGATCACCGGCGGCGACCTGGTGAGCCTGCAGCGCCAGGACCTGTGGGGCAACGCGTGGTTCGGCGGGTCGGAGCTGCTGGTGGTCGAGGCGGACGAGAGCGACGGCTCGGTGGTGCGCTACCAGCCCGCGATCGGCGTGGTGCTGAACCTGCAGCGCGACCACAAGGAGATGGCGCTGGTCGCGGACATGTTCGCCACGTTCCGCAGCCGCATCCGCGAGGCGCTGGTGGTCGGCGACTCGGCCGAGCTCGAGTTCCTTGGGCGCGCCACAGCCGGCGGTCCGGAGGCCACCTGGACGTTCGGCTCCACCCCGGACGCGGATGTGCGGGCCGAGGACATCGTGCTCGAGCCCGACGCGAGCCGGTTCGACATCGACGGCGTGGTGTTCACGCTGCCCGTGCCCGGGGCGCACAACATCGAGAACGCGCTGGCCGCGATCACCGCCTGCCGCGCCTTGGGCGTGGCGCTCGCCGACATGGTGGCGCCGCTCGCGGGCTACCATGGCGTGGGCCGGCGGTTCCAGAGCCTGGGTGTCGTGCGCGGCATCGAGGTGGTGGACGATTTCGCGCACAACCCCGCGAAGCTCGCGGCCGCCATCGCGACGGCCCGCCGCCGCGCGCAGCGGGTGCTCGCGGTCTACCAGCCGCACGGTTACGGTCCCACGCGGTTCCTGCGCCAGGATTTCGTGGACACGTTCGCCACGACGCTCGGGCCCGGCGACCGGCTGTGGCTGCTCGAGATCTACTACGCCGGGGGCACGGCGAGGCGTGACCTGTCGTCGGCCGACATCGTCGCCGACATCACGGCGCGGGGCACGCTCGCCGAGTTCGCGCCGTCGCGCGACTGGCTGCTGCGCCGGCTCGCGGCCGAGGCGAAGCACGGCGACCTGGTGCTGGTGATGGGCGCGCGCGACCCATCGCTCACGACGTTCGCCCGCGACGTGCTGGCGGCGGTCAAGGCAAAGGCCACGGCGGAGACGCGCGAGAAGTAAGCGGACGCCCCGCTACGGCCGGTTGCCCGCTCCGCTGCTCTCCGCCGCCCCGTAGCGCTGCTCCACGTAGTCGTCGAGCAGCTTCGCGAAGTCCTGGGCGATCGTGTCGCCGCGCAGCGTGGTGCGCAGCGCGCCGTCGACGTACACCGGCGCGCGCGGATCCTCGCCGGTGCCGGGCAGCGAGATGCCGATGTGGGCGTGCTTGCTCTCGCCGGGTCCGTTCACGACGCAGCCCATCACAGCGACGCGCAGCTCCTCGACGCCGGGATAGATCGGGCGCCACGCCGCGATGCGCGACTGGATGTGCGCCGTCACCTGGCCCGCCAGGTCCTGGAAGAACGTGCTGGTGGTGCGTCCGCAGCCCGGGCACGACGTGACCTGCGGCGTGAAGTGGCGCAGCCCGAGCGACTGCAGTACCTGCTGGCAGGCGCGCACTTCGTCGGCGCGATCGCCGCCCGGCGACGGGGTGAGGCTCACGCGGATCGTGTCGCCGATGCCTTCGTAGAGGAGGATCGACAGGCCCGCCGTCGATGCGACGATGCCCTTGGTGCCGATCCCGGCCTCGGTGAGCCCGAGGTGCAGCGGATAGTCGCAGCGGCCGGCGAGGTCGCGATACACGTCGACCAGGTCGCGCACGTCGCTCACCTTGGCCGACAGGATGATGCGGTCGTGGGGCTGGCCGAAGCGCTCCGCCAGCTCCGCCGAGCGCAACGCGCTCTCGCGCATCGCCTCGAGCACGACCAGGCGGTCGGCGCGCGGCGCGGGCCGGCGCGCGTTCTCGTCCATCAGTGTCGTCAGCAGCGAACGGTCGAGCGAGCCCCAGTTGACGCCGATCCGCACCGGCTTGCCGTGGGCGACGGCCACTTCGATCATGCGCCGGAAGTTGTCGTCGTGCTTCTCGCCCACGCCGACGTTGCCGGGATTGATCCGGTACTTGTCGAGCGCCGCGGCGCACGCCGGGTATTCGCCGAGCAGTGTGTGGCCGTTATAGTGAAAATCTCCGATGATCGGGGCCGTGACGCCGGTGTCGCGGACGCGGCGCACGATCTCGGGCACGGCCGCTGCCGCCTCGCGCGTGTTCACCGTGATGCGCACCAGCTCGCTGCCGGCCTCGGCGAGCTGGCAGATCTGCTCCGCGGTCGACGCCGGGTCCTGGGTGTCGGTGTTGGTCATCGACTGCACCACCACCGGGTGGCTGGCGCCGACCGGCACCGCGCCCACGCGGCAGGTGACAGAGGGGCGGCGCGGACCCTGGACCGACGGCTCGATTTGAACGATGGGCATCGACCGAGGATAGTCACGGGTCAGGGACCGCGCAAACCTGGAGGAGCCGTGACGGACGCACCTTCGAGCTACGTCCACGGCACGTCGCCGGACGAGCAGCGCCGGCTGACGCGGCTGAACGAGCTGCTGAACCGCTCGTCGCTCGCGGAGCTGGCGCTCGCGGGCGGCGAACGCGTGCTCGACGTGGGCAGCGGGCTGGGCCAGCTCGCGCGACTCATGGCGCGGGAGGCGGGCGCCGGAGGCCACGTGCTCGGCATCGAGCGCAGCCCGGAGCAGCTCGCCGAGGCCGAACGCCAGGCGCGCGACGCGGGCGACTCCGGCCGCGTCGAGTTCCGCCGCGGCGACGCGCTCGATCTGCCGCTGACCGGTCACGAATGGGGCTCGTTCGACGTGGTGCACGGCCGGTTCATCCTCGAACACGTGTCCGATCCACTCGCCGTCACGCGCGCGATGGTGCGCGCCGCACGGCCGGGCGGCCGCATCGTGCTCGAGGACGACGACCACGACGTGCTGCGACTGTGGCCCGAGCCGGACGGGCTCGCGAGCGTATGGAACGCCTATCAACGCACCTACGACCGCGCCGGCAACGATCCCCGCGTCGGCCGCAAGCTGGTGGCGCTGCTGCACGCCGCCGGCGCCGCGCCACGCAGGAATCGCTGGCTGTTCTTCGGCGCCGCCTCGGGCGATCCCGATTTTCCGGTCTACGTGGACAACCTCGCCGACGTCCTCGCCGGGGCTCGCGATGCGATCGTCGCGAACGGCGACGCCGGGGCCGCAGCGATCGACGAGACCGTCGCGTCGGTCCGGGAATGGAAGTCGCGCCCGGACGCGGCGCTGTGGTTCGCGCGCTGCTGGGCGGAGGGCGTGCGGCGCTGACTCTGCGGCGCTGAGCGCGCGGCGACTACCAGGACCGCGATGTGAGGGTATGGCGCGGTCGCCGGCGGCCGGCGCCAACTTCTACTTCACCCCGCGCACCACGCGCGCCACGCCGGGCAGCCGGACCACCCCGCCGTCGCGGTGCCGCGCGGCCTCGCGCGCCATGGCGGCGCGGACCCGGGCGCGCGCCCGGACCGGTACGCGATCGTAGAGGGCGCGGGCGCTGCTCGACGTCTCGAGTTGTACCGTGACGAACGTTTCGGGGTCGGGGTAGACGAACGGCGCCGCCACTTCGACTTCGCTCACGCTCCGGAATCCGGCCGCACGCAGCAGCCGCGGCAGCGAGCCAGGGATGGCGAATCGCATCGGGTGCGGCGCCTCGGCGGGCGGGGGCAGGGGAGTCTCGAGCCAGCGCGACATGACGCGCGACGCGATGCTGAACGCCGTGTTGCGATGGCCCTCCGCCCAGATCGCGAACGCCAGCCGCCCGTCCGGGCGGAGCGCGGCATGCAGCCGCGCCAGCGTCTCCGGCACGTCCTCGACGAACATGATGCCGAACCGCGACACGATCGCGTCGAACGCGTGCCCGGCATGGCGAAAACGCTCGATGTTGGCGACCCGGAACCGCACGTTCGCGATGCCGAGCGCCCGGGCCCGCCGCCGCGCCGCCTCGATCATGGGCCCTGAGATGTCGACCCCCAGCACGGACCCGCGCGGCCCCACCCACTGCGCGATCGCGAGCGCCGGGTCGCCGATGCCGCTCGCCACGTCGAGCACGCGCATGCCGGGCTCGAGGCCGAGCGACCGCAGCAGCACCGGGTCCACCGCCCCCAGCGAGTGCATGAGCAGCGGCTCCCAGTGCTCCCAGCCGGTGCCGCCGCGCGTCCAGATTTTGCGGACCCGGGTGTTCCAGCTGGCGGGCCGTGTAGTTCGAACCGTGGTCATGGGGCGGCATTATGGAGTTCCCGGCAGCGCGCCGCCACCGCGGCGGGCAGGTCCGGGGGTGCCGGCTACGGACGGTCGAGGGCGCGCGCTCGACGTCTCAGCCGCCCCCGCGCTCGCCCGGCTCCGGTTGTGAGAACCGGCGGGCTGGTGTAACTCTATGCCTGCTATGCATATTGCATGGCCCCATTTCGAACCACGAGGAGAGTCATGAGCCACGCGCGATTGCTCGCCCTGGCGCTGGTCGCGGTGTTCGCCGCCCCCGCCTGGGCCCAGGACACGCCCCCCACGCCAGCGAATTCCGCTCCCGTCCCGACCCAGTCCAGCGCCTCCACACGGCGCGGCGCGATCCGGCTGGGGGTGAACGCCGGGATCGGACTGCCATTCGGCGATTACTCGAACCAGGCGAGCGCCGGGTTCGGCTTCGGTCTGACGGGCGACTACATGCTCCAGCCCGATGTTGCAATCGGCGGCGAGGTCGGCACGTTCACATTTGGCGGCAACCACGATCTGGAGAATCTGCGCAGCGCCCAGCTCGGGGCCCCGGCGAAGATCACGAACCACGTGGTGCCGCTCACGGTGCACGCCAAGTACTTCCTGCCCGCAAGTGTGCAGATGGCGCCGTTCGTGAAGGCCGGAGCCGGGCTCTATCACTTGAGCCAGAAGCTGGAAGCCGGCACGATAATTCGGAAAAACAGCACGACTCGATTGGGACTGCAGTTCGGAGCTGGCGCGGATTTTCACAGCACATCGACATTGCGCTACGGCGTGGATATCCTGTATCACTATATTGCTACTTCGGGTAGCGCGAGCAGCATGCTGACCCTGCGCGGTCAGCTCATGTTCGGACTTTCGGGCCGCTAGCACGGATCGTCGAAGCGCGAGGCATGGCGCTTCGACCGATCACCCCTCAGCAGGCGAGGACCGAATGACCGATTTCGTGGCGCTCGACCGGCACATCGAAGCCGGGCTCGACGACAGTCTCGCCGAACTGTCGGCGCTGGTGGCGCAGCCGAGCATCGCCGCGCAGCACTCAGGCATGGACGCGTGCGCGGCCCTGGTCGGCCGCATGCTCGAGCGCCGCGGGTTCGCGGTCGAGATCCTGCCCGGCGGCGGCGGCGCGCCGGTGGTGTTCGCGCAGCGCGGCGGCGCGGCGGCGAAGACGCTGCTGATCTACAACCACTACGACGTGCAGCCGCCCGAGCCGCTCGAGTTGTGGACCTCCCCGCCATTCGAGGCGACGCTGCGCGACGGCAGGCTCTACGGCCGCGGCGTGAGCGACGACAAGGGCCACATCACCTCGCGCCTGCTCGCGCTCGACGCCTGGCTCGCGGTGAACGGCGAGCTGCCGTGCTGCGTCAAGTTCGTGATCGAAGGCGAGGAGGAGGTCGGCAGTGTCCATCTGCCGGCGTTCGTCCGCGCCGAGCGCGAACGGCTGACGGCGGACGCCTGCCTGTGGGAGTTCGGCTCGGTCGACCATCGCGGCGTGCCGATGCAGTACGCGGGGCTGCGCGGCATCTGCTACGTCGAGCTGGCGGTCGAGACCGAGAAGCTCGACGTGCACTCCGGCGTCGGCGGCTCGATCTTCCCGAACGCTGCGTGGCGGCTCACCTGGGCCCTCGCCACACTCAAGGGCGAAGACGAGCGCATTCGCATTCCCGGCCACTACGACTCCGTGCGGCTGCCGACGGCGCGCGATCGCGAGCTGATGGCGGCGCTCCCCGACGTCGCGGACGAATACCGCGCGCGCTACGGGGTGAAGAACTTCGTGCGCGGCCTGACGGGCGGCGTCGGGCTGCGGATCGCCGAGGTGTTCGAGCCCACCTGCACGATCTGCGGGCTCACCGCGGGCTACCAGGGGCCCGGGTCCAAGACCGTGCTGCCGGCGCGGGCGTCCGCCAAGGTGGACTTCCGGCTGGTGCCCGACCAGACGCCCGACGAGGTGCGGCTGAACCTGCGGCGCCACCTGGATGCGCAGGGCTTCCCCGACGTGACGATCACGTTCCTCGGCGGCAATCCCGCCGGGCGCACCGACCCCGACCATCCGTTCCTACGCCTGGTCGCCGAGACCGCCCAACCCGTCTACGGGATGCCGATGCAGATCGTCCCCATGACCGGCGGCTCGGGCCCCAATTACACGTTCCTGCACGATCTGGGCGTGCCGGTGGCGACCGCCGGCCTCGGCTACCCCGACACCCGCGCGCACGCCCCCGACGAGAATCTCAGCGTCGAGCTGTACGTGAAACACGCGAAGCACGTCGTGCGGTTGATGGAGCGGTTCGCGGCGGGGTGAGGTCGAGGCCGACGCCGGGCGTGCGAACCGACGGCGGACGGCGCGGGTGGAGCGCGGCTCAGTCCTCCGGATCGGTGCAGTCCGAGATCAACCGCACGCGTTCCGAGAAGCTCAGCACCAGCGTGACGAGGAATCCGGTGGTGAACAGGAACTGCGCGACCGCGAACCCCATCGCGAGTCCCGGGTTCCTGCCCAGCGCCCACCACGCGGCGAAGCAGAACACGAATCCGGCCGGCATCACCGCGCGCATCTCGAACTGCTGCCGGCCCAATATGTGGGCATAGAGCCGCCGGGATTCGTGACAGTCGTCGAAGTGCGCGCGGCGGTTGCGGATCAGCACCAGGTCGTAGGCGTAGAGGCCGGCGCCGAGCACGTAGAACACGCACGACCAGCCGAACCACGCGCGTGGATACCCGGTCTGGGCGAACGTGATCATCTCGAGCAGGCCGACGGCGAAGTAGAAGAAGTAGTGCGGCAGGTCCATCGGCCAGCGCACGATCGACAGCGCGTGCATCAGCGCGCCCGCCCAGAACGCCAGCACGAACAGCAGCCCGGACGCGAGGAACACGCACGACACCGGGTGCGGGTCGCGCAGCACCGGGATCGCCTCGACGCCGAGCGTCGTGAGCGCCACGCCCTGCACGACGGCGAGCAGCACGAACTCGACGTCGAGCACGATCTGTTCGAGATGCTCCCGGCGGAACACGAGCGGTCCTTTCGTGATCCCGGCCGCGAACCGGTGCCCGCGGCAGGCGGCCCCTCTAGCTGTGCACCAGCTTCTTGTACTTGATGCGGTGCGGCGTGTCGGCATCGGTGCCGAGCCGCTCGTGGCGCACCTTCTCGTAGTCCTGGTAATTACCCTCGAACCACGTCACCTGCGAATCGCCCTCGAACGCCAGCATGTGCGTGGCGACGCGGTCGAGGAACCAGCGATCGTGCGAGATCACCACCGCGCAGCCCGCGAAGTCGAGCAGCGCCTCTTCGAGCGCCCGCAGCGTGTCGACGTCGAGGTCGTTCGTCGGCTCGTCGAGCAGCAGCACGTTCGCGCCGCTCTTGAGCATGCGCGCGAGGTGCACGCGGTTGCGCTCGCCGCCCGACAGGTCCTTCACGCGCTTCTGCTGGTCGGCGCCCTTGAAGTTGAAGCCCGCGACGTAGCTGCGCGAGTTCATCGTGCGCTTGCCCAGCTCGAGCAGGTCCTTGCCGTCGGAGATCGCCTCCCACACGTTGGCGTCGCCGGGCAGCGCGTCGCGGCTCTGGTCGACGTACGCCAGCTTCACGGTCTCGCCCACCCGGAGCGCGCCCGCGTCGGGCTGCTCCTGGCCCGTGATCATCCGGAACAGCGTGGTCTTGCCCGCGCCGTTCGGGCCGATGACGCCGACGATGCCGGCCGGCGGCAGCTTGAACGTGAGGTCCTCGATCAGCAGGTTGTCGCCGTAGCCCTTGCGCAGACCCTGCGCCTCGATCACCACGTTGCCGAGCCGCGGTCCCGGCGGAATGTAGATCTCGATGTTTTCGAGCTTCTCGCCCGAGTCCTCGGTCAGCATCTTCTCGTAGGCCGCAAGGCGCGCCTTGCTCTTGGCCTGCCGCGCGCGCGGCGACAGCCGCACCCACTCGAACTCGCGCTCGAGCGACTTCTGGCGCGCGGACTCGGTCTTCTCCTCCTGCGCCAGCCGCGTGCGCTTCTGCTCGAGCCACGACGAGTAGTTGCCTTCCCAGGGAATCCCGGCGCCGCGGTCGAGCTCGAGGATCCAGCCGGCGACGTTGTCGAGGAAGTAGCGGTCGTGCGTCACCGCCACCACCGTGCCCGTATACTCCTTGAGGAACCGCTCGAGCCACGCCACGGATTCGGCGTCGAGATGGTTCGTGGGCTCGTCGAGCAGCAAGAGATCCGGTCGCTGCAGCAGCAGCCGGCACAGCGCCACGCGCCGCTTCTCGCCGCCCGACAGCTTCGTGACCTCGGCGTCGGGCGGGGGACAGCGCAGCGCATCCATCGCGATCTCGAGCTGGCGGTCGAGCTCCCACAGGTTGGCGGCGTCCATCTGATCCTGGACCTTCGCCTGCTCGTCCAGCAGCTTCGTCATGTCGTCGTCGCTCATCGGCTCGGCGAACTTCGCACTGATATCGTTGAATCGGTTCACCACGCGCATCTTGTCGGCGACGCCGTCCTGCACGTTGCCGAGCACGGTCTTCGTCGGGTCGAGCTGCGGTTCCTGCTGCAGGAACCCCACGGTGTAGCCCTTGCCGAGGAACGCCTCGCCGATGAAGTCCTGGTCCTGGCCGGCCATGATGCGCAGCAGCGAGCTCTTGCCGGCGCCGTTCAGGCCCAGCACGCCGATCTTGGCGCCATCGAAGAACGACAGCCAGATCCCCTTGAGGATCTCACGCTTGGGAGGGACCACCTTGCGGAGGTCCTTCATGGTGTAGATGAAATCGGGCATTCAAACATCCTTGAGATTCGGGCCGGAGCGCCGGCCGCGATCGGGCCAGGGCGGGGGAGTCCGTCAGATGGGGCTCGGAATATGCTGCGAGCATGCGGGACGGGAGGGGGGCCGCGCAAGGCGCCGCCAGCCAGCCCGGAAGGCTCGCAGCGCCCGGGGGCGCGATCATGCTGGCAGCGGTTCCGCGCGACGTTCCGTCGGGGCCTGGCGCCGCCGACCGGGGTGTCAGGCGGTGCGGGCGGGCCGCCGGTTCCGCGACACGAGCCACCACGCGAACGCGGCGAGCGCCAGTATCGGCAGCGCCGGAATCGCGAATGCCAGCGCTCCGAGGCCGAACACCAGCGCACCCAGCACCGCGACGATCACCAGGAACGGCAGCGCGAACAGCAGCGCCACGGCCTTGAACGCGAACCCCAGCAGCCGGAACGGCAGCACGACCACCCAGCACACCAGCGCCGCCACCGCCCACAGCAAGCCGGCGACTGCGATTCCCGTCGCCGCCACCGCGAACAATCCGAGCAGCCCCAGCATCGTGGTCTCCCGTTTCACCGGTCGCCGGCACTGTCGCCGGCGCGGCCGCCCTTGCGGCGTCCACCCTCCATTACGATTCCGCCGCGATCGAAGTTGCGGCGGCATTGCGCCTGAGTCTCCGCTGCGTCAGTGTGGGGGCTTCGAGTACCCACCCGGGAGGCGTTGCTGAACTCCGAACTCCATGTATTTGTTCGAGATGCACTCGCGCGCGGCGTCTCGCGCGACCGCATCCGGATGGAGCTGGCCGCGGCCGGCTGGCGGCCCGAGGAGATCGCCTCGGCGCTCGGGTCGTGGGCGGACACCGACCTCCCGGTCCCGGTGCCGCGCCGGCGGCCGTACCTGTCGGCACGCGACGCGTTCCTCTACCTGGTGTTGTTCGCCACCCTGTACGTGGTTGCGTTCGACGCCGGCTCGATCCTGTTCGCGCTGATCCGCTGGCGCTGGCCGGACGCGTCGAGCTACGGCAGCGGCTGGCTGCAGGCGGCGGCGCAGGTGCGGTTCGCGACCGCGGCGCTGGTGATCGCGTTCCCGATCTACCTCTACGTGTCGCGCGTGATCGGCCGCAGCGTGGCCCTCGACCCCGAGAAGCGCGGCTCGCCGATCCGCAAGTGGCTGACCTACATCACGCTGTTCCTCGCAGCGCTGGTGCTGATCGGCGACGCGATCGCGCTGGTCGCGCACCTGCTGTCGGGCGAGCTGGGCGTGCGGTTCGTGCTCGAGGTCGCGGTGGTGTTCGCGATCGCCGGCATTGTGTTCGGCCACTACCTGAGCGACCTGCGGCATGACGAGAGCGACCACGCGGGGCCGCGTGGCGAGCGCGTGCTGGCGCGCGCGGGGGCGGTGCTGACGCTGGTCGTGATCGTGACCGGGCTGGTGTTCGCGGGCTCGCCGCGCGAGGAGCGCCAGCGGCAGCTCGACGACCGGCGCGTCGAGGACCTGAGCGCGATCGCGACCGCGATCGACATGTCGTACGGCGAGAATCGCCGGCTGCCGGGCTCGATCCTCGAGGTCATGCACTTCAGGATGGCGAACGTGAGCGCCGACCGGGACCCCGCGACCAACGCTCCCTATGAATACCGGGCGCTGGATTCGCTGCGTTACGAATTGTGCGCCACGTTCGATCGTGCGGACACGGCGGTGGTCGCGCGGCCGTTCCCCATGGGATCGCGATTCTGGAATCACGGCGCCGGCCGCGCGTGCTTCGCGCTCCAGGTGCCACGCAGCAGCCGGCGTACTTAAGAACGGAATTCCCTGTGCCGCAACGAAACGACGTCGATCCGACGGGAGGCAGCATGGCGGTGACACGCATCACGGTGATGAACAACGGTTCGCTGCGGGTGGAAGGTGACGAATTCGAGATCGTGGACCAGAGCGGCACGCCGTTCGGTCTCAAGGGTCGCCAGAAGGTGACGCTGTGCCGCTGCGGCCAGTCGTCCAACAAGCCGTTCTGCGATTCCACCCACAAGACCTGCGGGTTCGATTCGGTGCTGGTCGCGTTCGATCTGCCGGAACCGAAGGTGCCGGGCCCGGAGCCGAAGGCCCCGTGACGCCGGCAGGCCGCGCGGCGTCCGATTCACAGGTGCGCCCGAGCGATCGTCAGCGCCCCGCCGCGCGCGGACCGCTCTCATGAAACTCCGGGCTCGCGACCTGATCGCCGCGGTCGCCGTCGTCGTGATGGCCGGCGTGTGCGTGCGGCTTGGGTTCTGGCAGATCTCGCGCCTGCACGAGAAGCAGGCGATGAACGCCGCGCTCGCGCGGGCGCTCACGTTGCCGCCGGTGCGCGTGACCGATGCCGGCGTTCCGATCGACTCCGTGCGCGGCCGCCGCATCGCGATCGACGGCACGTACGACGAGCGCCGCCAGTTCCTGCTCGCGAGTCACCTGCACGATGGTGCACCCGGCGTCAGCGTGGTGACGCCGCTGGTGCTCGACGACGGCCGTGCCGTGCTGGTGGAACGCGGCTGGCTCCCGGCCGGCGACGCCTCGACCGCGCATCCCGAGCGCACCCCCGAGCCCGGCCGCCGCACGGTGTCCGGCATCGCCGAGCCGGCGCTGCGCGGCCGCCGCGGACCGGCGCCGGCGCGCATCCCCGCCGATTCGGCGAGCCTGTGGTCGATGCGCTGGATCGACGCCGATTCGATCGGCGCCCGGGTGCCGTATGCGCTTGCGGGGTTCTACGTGCGTCAACTGCCGGGCGATGGCGTATCCGGCACGCCGCTGCGCACCGTGCCCGCTCCGCGGGACGAGAGCATGCACGTGAACTACGCGATCCAGTGGTTCCTGTTCGCGGTCATCCTCGTCGTGGGCTCGGGCGTCCTGTTATGGAAGAAGCGCTACGGCACGCCGGGCGAGCCGGTGCCGCCGATTCCCCGGGGACCGCTCGATCGGAGTTGAGCCCGCGCGGCCGGACCGGGCCGGCGCGGTCCGGCCCGTCCCCACAGCCGCGCAGGGTCATCACGGGGTCGTGAGCGCGAACCGCACCTTGCGGGCGATCCACACCGCGACGGGATGGTTGCCGGCGAACGCGGGCTTGAACACCCACTGCTTCGCAGCCTCGACCGCGGCGTCGTCGAACATCGGCACCGACTTGTCGACGTGCACCTCGACGACATGTCCGTCCTTGCCGATCAGCACCCGCACCAGGACTTCGCCCTCGGACTGGGCCTCGCGGGCGATGTCGGGATACTTCGGCAGCACCTCTTTGATCAGCACCGGCAGCTCGTCCGCATATACGTAATCGCCGAGCTTGGGCATGTCCTCGGCCGCCGGAGGCTGGACGACCACGATCCCCTGCTGGCCGGTCGCCTCGCCGGCGCCACTTGCGGCCGCGATCTCCTCCTGGGACGCGATCGTCTGCTCCGGCGGCGCTGCCATGTCCGGCACCGGCACCGGCAGGCCCATCGCGGGCGTGACGGCGGCTCGCCCGACCACCACCTGCGGCGGCGCAGTGACGCTCGACAGCGGCGGCGGCGCCGCCAGCTCGCGGTAGTTCACGATCACGGTGGGGGGGACCAGGACCGCGGGCGGATGGATCAGCAGCCAGCCCAGCACCGTGAGGAACGCGACGATCCAGAACCCCATGCTCGAAGCGGTCGCCCGGAACATCCGCCGGGGTGCGCCTTCGATCAGCTCCGGTGCCCCGTAGGGCATGAAATCATAGAGTGCCAGCATGACCTGCTCCGATCCGGACCATGCTCCCCGGAGCGCCGTCATGGCGCCCCGGCGCCGGCCCTATTCCACGTCGCCGCTCACGTCAATACGGCTCGCTTCGATTCGCGCGCGTCCAGCGCGCCTGCGGCGTGAAGGCAGAACACGTCGCAATACGGCCGCGCCAGCCGCTCGAATTCGTAGTAGCTCATCCTCACCAGTTGATGATGATTCCCACCCTCGAACCAGATGAACTCGTGGTCCGCGAGGCAAGGGTCCAGGAACATCGGGAGTCCATACAGGTGCCCGAACGGCGGCATCGCGCCGAGCTCGCAATCCGGAAACAGCTCCCGCAACTCCACCTCGTCCTCGAGCCGCACGAACAGCGCGCCGGTGACGCAGCGCACGACCTGGTCGTTCATCCGGCGGCTGGCCGGCAGGACCAGCATGAGATCCCCGTGCGGAGCGTTCCGCACCACGACGACCTTGGCCAGTTCGCCGGTGGCGATGTGCGCGTTGTGCGCGGCGCCGCGGGCCGTGCACGCCTCGCGGTGGGTAAGCAGAGCATAATCGGCGCCGCTCTGATCCAGCAGTCGTTGCAATCTGATATTGAGGCTCATCCGGCACCTCCAGCTCTGATCCGGGGGCAACCTCGAAGCATCCCTCCACTGCTATGGATAGGATCCGCCCCGGGGCGCTCCACGGCTACGGTACGCTCGGACTCCACCACGCGGACGCCTCGGACCACGACCCATGGTCCAAAGGAAGGATGGGCCCGTCCCGGCAGGGCGCGTGATGCTCCAGGGGCCGCCGGGGTATGCGCGGGGTCGGCAACCCGGCGGGATATGGCGACGGCGATCGGGGCGGCGGATGAAGCTCAGGCGGTACACGCGGTTATCGGGTCCGGGCTGTGCCCGGCTCGAAACCCGCCGAAACCCGTGAAACGGCTGCGGGGTTGTGCCGATCACCTCGGGGACGTTTTGCGTTATAATAAGTCCGTCGTTCACTGGGGACCCTGTGTGTCCCCGCGTTCACCCGAGGGCCCTGTGCGCCCTCGATCCTGAAAGGACGCACCATGAACCGCACCACCGATTCGTTCGGCGCCCGTATTCCGTTCTCCCTGCCCGGCGCCACCACCCCCGTACATCTCTACAGCCTCGACCGGTTCGCGAAGCAGGCGGGCATCGCGCTCGAACGGCTGCCCTACTCGATCCGCGTGCTGCTCGAATCCGCGCTGCGCAATTGCGACGGATTCCAGGTCACCGAGGCCGACGTGCTGCGGCTCGCGCGCTGGACGCCGCGCCAGCCCGAGCCCGTCGAGATTCCGTTCAAGCCCGGCCGCGTGATCCTCCAGGACTTCACCGGCGTGCCGTGCGTCGTCGACCTCGCCGCGATGCGTGACGCCGTGAAGCGCATGGGCGCCGACCCGGCGAGCATCAATCCGCTGGTGCCGGTCGACCTCGTGATCGACCACTCGGTGCAGGTCGACGTGTTCGGCAATGTGCTCGCGCTCGAGCGCAACGCCGAGATCGAGTTCGCGCGCAACCGCGAGCGCTACGAGTTCCTGCGCTGGGGCCAGAAGTCGTTCCGCAACTTCCGCGTGGTGCCGCCGGCCACCGGCATCGTCCACCAGGTGAATCTCGAATACCTGTCGCGCGGCGTGATGTTCGTGGAACAGGACGGCGTCCGCGTGGCGCTGCCGGATTCGCTGGTCGGCACCGACTCGCACACCACGATGATCAACGGGCTCGGCGTGGTGGCGTGGGGCGTAGGCGGCATCGAAGCCGAGGCCGTGATGCTCGGTCAGCCGCTCTACCTGGTGATGCCGCAGGTCGTCGGATACAAGCTCACCGGCGCGCTGCGCGAGGGCGTCACCGCTACCGACCTCGTGCTCACGGTCACGCAGATCCTGCGCAAGAAGGGCGTCGTCGACCAGTTCGTCGAGTTCTTCGGGCCGGGCGTGTCGCGCATGTCGGTCGCGGACCGCGCCACCATCGGCAACATGGCTCCCGAGTACGGCGCCACGATCGGATTCTTCCCGGTCGATGCCGAGTCGCTGGCGTATTACGAGCGCACGAACCGCGCGGAGTCCGCGCGGCAACTGGAAGCCTATACGAAGCTGCAGGGCCTGTTCCGCACCGACGACTCGCCCGACCCGGAATACACCGACATGCTGGAGCTCGACCTCGGCGACGTCGAGCCGAGCCTCGCGGGTCCCAAGCGGCCGCAGGACCGCGTCCCGATCCGCGACGTGAAGGGCTCGTTCCGCCGCGCGCTGACGGCGCCCGTGAAGGAACGCGGCTACGGCCTCAAGGACTCGGAGCTTGGCCGGCACGCCGAGGTGCCGATCGACGGCCGCATCGACACGCTCACGCACGGCTCGGTGGTGATCGCCGCGATCACGTCGTGCACGAACACCTCGAACCCCGCCGTGATGCTCGCCGCCGGGCTCGTCGCGCAGAAGGCCGCGGCGCTGGGGCTCCAGGTGCCGAAGCACGTGAAGACCAGCATGGCGCCCGGGTCCAAGGTGGTGACGTCCTACCTCGACGAAGCGGGGCTGACGAAGCCGCTGGAGGCGCTCGGATTCCATACCGTGGGATACGGATGCACGACGTGCATCGCTGCGGGCACCGGCGTGCTGCTGTCGGATGGCACAGCGTGGGCGATCGAAAATCTGCCGCGGGAGGGTGGTACGCAGGTGTTCGGCCCGACCTCCGGCCGCGAGCTGAAGGTGGCGTCGCAAGTCAGGCGCATCGACCAGGGCATGCGTGAGTGTGTTTCGATCGTGCTGCAGGACGGACGCACGCTGGTCTGCACGCCCGACCACGAGCTGTTGCTGGCGAGCGGCCGCTGGGTGCGCGCCGATCAACTCGAGCTGGGAAGCGACCGCGTGGTGATGGGCCTCGAGGCGCCGCTCGACCAGGTGGGGACGGACGAGACTGGCTACGAGCTCGTAATGGGCGAGCTCCGGCTGTCGATGGAGACGCCGGCGGCGCGGCGCCGAACGCTCGCGTTCGCGCGGCTGCTCGGTCACGTTCTGAGTGACGGCTCGATCAGCACCCACGGTCAGGGCCGCATGAATGCCGGTCAGGCCATCGATCGCGACGCGATGCTCGCCGACATCGAACTGCTGACGGGTAAGCGGCCCGCGGCCGCGAGCTACGACGAGCGTACGTGGTCGGTCGTGCTGCCCATGGATCTGACCGCGGCGATCCTCCGTCTGCCGGGCGTCCTGTCCGGGCGCCGGATTCATCCGGAGCCCACGCTCCCCGAGTTCGTGCTGAGCGACCGTTGCCCGGTCGCCGTGGTGCGTGAGTTCCTCGGTGGAATGTTCGGAGCGGACGGGCATGGGCCCGTGTTGAAGCGCCAGGGTTCCCGCGAAGGGGATGCGATGCTCGAAGCGCCGGCGTTCTCGCGCAGCACCGTGCCGGACCACGTCGGCGATCTGCGAGCCGTCATGGGCAAACTCGTGCTGTTGCTCGGCCGGTGCGGAGTCCGCGCCGAGGGAGCCAAGATCTACGACTATCCCACGCGCCGTTCGGCATCTTCCTACCCCGCGGCTCAGGACGGCGCCGAGCGCGTGGAGGTTCGACTCGAGCTCCCGGACGGCCTGTCGTTCGTGGAACACGTGGGGTTCCGCTACTGCGTCGACAAGTCGATGCGCGCCAGCGCCGCGGCCGTCTACTGGCGCACCGTCGCGAAGATCGGGGAACAGCGACTGTGGCTGTCCGAGCGTCTCACGGAGCGGGCAAAGCAGGAACGCGATCTCTCGTTCCAGAAGACGCGCCAGGCGGTGGCGACGGAGTTGATGGAGCGCGAGACGCCGGTGTTCGAGATCGGCTCGCTGTTCGAGGAACTCGATCGATTGTCTCCGGACGCGACGTCGCTGCCCACGTTCACGCTTCAAGTCGTCGACCGGCGCCCTGCCGGTCTGCGCGAGGTGTTCGACCTCACCGTTCAGGGCCTGCACGCGTTCGTGGCGGGCACCGTCTGCGTGCACAACTGCATCGGTAACTCCGGTCCGCTCCCCGCGCACATCGCCGACGCGATCACCGCCGAGGATCTCGTCGCGGCCGCGGTGCTGTCCGGCAACCGCAACTTCGAAGGCCGCGTGAACCCGCACACGCGGGCGAACTACCTGGCGTCGCCGCCGATGGTGGTGGCGTTCGCGCTCGCGGGCCGCGTCGACATCGACTTCGCCACCGAGCCGCTCGGCACCGGGTCCAACGGCCGGCCGGTGTTCCTCAAGGACGTGTGGCCCACGCATCACGAGGTGCTGTCGGCGATCCGCGAATCGCTCAAGCCCGAGCAGTTCGCACTCCAGTATGCGAACGTGTTCGACGGCAATCCGCGCTGGAACGCGATCCCGGTGCCGGAGGGCCAGCTCTACGCGTGGGATCCCAAGTCCACGTACATCCACGAGCCGCCGTTCTTCCAGCATCTGACGCCGGAGCCGAAGCCGGTGCGCGACATCACGGGCGCGCGCTGCCTCGTGCGCGTCGGCGATTCCGTCACCACCGATCATATTTCGCCCGCGGGCGACATCGCGAAGGGCAGCCCGGCCGGCCGCTGGCTCGAGGACCGCGGGCTCGAGAAGGCCGATTTCAACTCCTACGGATCGCGGCGCGGCAACGATCTGGTGATGGTGCGCGGCACGTTCGCGAACATCCGTCTCAAGAACGCGCTGGTGCCGGGCAGCGAGGGCAACATCACGGTGCACCTGCCCGATCAGGAGCAGATGTCGATCTTCGACGCGGCGGAGCGTTACCGCGCCGAGGGCGTGCCGCTGGTGGTGCTGGCGGGCAAGGAGTATGGCGCCGGCAGCTCGCGCGACTGGGCGGCCAAGGGCGTGCTGCTGCTCGGGGTGCGCGCCGCGATCGCCGAGAGCTACGAGCGCATCCACCGCTCGAACCTGGTCGGCATGGGCGTGCTCCCGCTCCAGTATCCCGCGGGCAGCACGGCGGATTCGCTGGGGCTCACCGGGCGCGAAACGTTCGACATCACGGGTCTCGAGGGCGGGCTGTCGCCGCGGATGACGGTGACCGTGCAGGCACGGCGCGACGACGGCTCGACGATCTCGTTCCCGGCGATCGCCCGGCTCGACACGCCGGTCGAGGTCGATTACTACCGCAACGGCGGCATCCTGCAAACGGTGCTGCGAAATCTGGTCAAGGCCTGAACTCCGCGGAGCTGTGCGTCTCGGGCGCCGCGGTTGTCTACCGCCTGTACGACGTGGGCTACGAGATCCATCTCGACCGCGCGCTCGACAAGCTGGCGTCGAGTGCGCCCGAGCGCGTGCGGCCCGTGCGCGGCGAGGCCCAGGCGATCCAGATCAAGAACCCGCCGATCACCGTGATCCTCGGCGGGGAACGCGTGCGGCTCGGCGGCGCCGACTTCGACGCCGAGGTGTCGGCGCGGATCTTCGATTTCGGCGTGGTGTCGCTGCGGCTGCGGATCGTCACGCCGCCCGACTGCACGTGGAGCGCGTTCTCGGCGTTCGGCGCCAGCGTGCACGGCGCGCCGGAGCTGGCCGCCACGCTCGATCACCATCTGCGGCTGCTCGTCGAGCGCGTGGCCCCCGCAATCGAGCGTCCGGCAATCGCCACGGTGACCGAGGACTACGTGGTGTTCCGCGTGGACCGGCTGATGGACCGGTCCGGCGTGCAGGTGTCGGCGGACGCGCTCACCGAGGAGAACCTCGTCGGACTGCTGCTCAACGAGGCCCGCATCGTGTCGACGGCGGCGCGCCGCGAGCTGCTGCCGCACCGGTTCTCGTACTACGAGGACGATCTGGCGGTGCTGACCTGGAACAACGCGCTGGTGGTCGAGCCCGCGCGCGAGGACACCGACGCCCAGTACGTGCTGGAATTCGCGAACGCCCAGTTGCTCGAACTGCGCGTCTACGACCAGCTGCTCGACGACGAGCTGCCGCGCATGTACGACCGTATCGAGGCGGCGCGCAAGGGGCCGGCAGCGCTGCTGCGGCGCCGCTACGCGCCGGTGCTCGCGGATCTTCAGTCGATCGTCGCCGATTCCACCGAACTGGTGGAGCGCGTCGAGAACTCGCTCAAGGTCACCGACGACGTTTACCTCGCGCGCATCTACGCGGCGGCGATCGAGATCTTCCGCGGCCGCGAATGGCGCAAGGGCATCGACCGCAAGCTCGCGATCATCCGTGAGACCTACGCGATGCTGAACGACGAATCCCAGGCCGCGAGGAGCGAGGCGCTCGAAGTCGTGGTCGTGCTGTTGATCGTCGCCGAGCTCGTGCTGGCGCTGCTCCGGCACTGAGGTCCGGGCTCGCGCCGCAGGCTGGGGCCTGTCAAGCCATTTGATAATGTAACTTGAGGCCTCATCGTCAAGCCATTTGAGATGTAACCCGAGTCGAGCTGTCCTGGCGCGATGCCAGGGCTGCAATGCGATCGAGTTTCTTCTCGATGGTCTTCGACAACTCGAA